>CAMZAX010000025.1 GCA_947304355.1 uncultured Selenomonadales bacterium | reverse complement strand
TAATTAAGATTTCTCATATTCACACTTTGCTTAATCGTTTATGAACACCTGTTCTAAGCGTGTAACAAAACTGCGCGGCGGGCGGCGTATAAGCGGCAGAAAACAAATTCAACATTGAAAGGCGGTAATAACAATGACGAACGAAATTTTGAAAGACGAAATCCTCAAAGCCGAACAGCTCGACGGCGTGGCGGGCGGTGCAGGCTTCACTTCCTGGTTTCAAGCTATCGGCGGTACTTTGCTCGGAATCGGCGCGGCAGTAGCTTCAGTCGCCAATCCCGCGCTTATCGGCGTGGCAATCGCTTCCTTTGCAAACGGTGCAAAAGGCATTGTGGATATTGCGACGGAATGATTGTCGACAAACTTAAAAACCCTTCGGCTCGTGTCGGGGGGTTTTTCGTTTGACGACTGCTTGACCCTGCGCGGGCTTTGAAATACAATCTTCGCGGAGGTGTCTGCAATGAAAATTTTTGCTTTGACGTTTCTGATAACGATGATGATTTGCGCGACGACGTTCGCCGAACAAATTCCGCCGCCGATAATTTCAGTCAGCGGCGAAGGTTCCGTGGAGGCGCAACCCGACCGCGCAACGATTTCCGTCGGCGTCGTCACCCGCGACAAAAATCCTTCCGCCGTGCAAGCCGCCAACGCCAAGGCTGCATCGTCCGTAATCAATTCGATCGTCGCGCTCGGAATCCAACGCCGCAACATTTCAACCGGCAACTACAGCTTCAATCCCGTCTACCGCCACACGGACAACGGCAAACGACTTCTCGACGGCTACGAGGCAACAAATTCCGTCACGGTTATCGTCGACGACTTGAGCCTTGTCGGCAAGATTATCGACGCGGCTTTGAATCACGGTGCCAATCGCGTCGACAGCTTGAATTTCGGTCTGCGCGACAAAGCGGCTTATCAAGACGAGGCTTTGAGGCTTGCGATTCGCGACGCGCGACACAAGGCTGAAGTGGCGGCGTCCGCGCTCGGCAAAAGCATTGTCGGCGTCCGCTCCGTGTCGATTAATTCAAATCACGTGTCTGCGCCCCGCAACTACAAAATGGCCGCCGCAATGACCGAAGACTCAGCTGCCGGCTTTGAGACGCCGATTGAAAGCGGAACGCTCACTTGCTTTGCCAATGTCCACGTCGAATTTGAAATTGGCAGATGAAAGCAACGAGACTTTTGTGTCTACGTTTTCAAAATCAGCGTTAATGCGCACAAATCGCGTTGTAGCGTGATTTATTTCTGCAATTTTTTTAACGCAATTCTAATTTAACGCTTGATTTTGTCTAAAGAAGCCGCCCTAAAATCACGATATAAAGATTGTTGAAAGAAAAAACACCGCGTCGACAAAGGCGCATCACATAAATCGGAATATCGAGACGGGGCGGCTCAAACGAGCGTCGCCGGCAAGAATTCAATCGATAAATCATGAGGAACTATCCTCACCGAAAAGAATCAACCGCTTAAATAAAAAAACAGTCGGCCACCGCAGGTCGGCTGTTTCGCTTTGAAAGGAGTGTTACAATGAAACGCGTCCGAATTACGGTGTTGCGGAAGGTTCGCCACGACGATTTGATTGCGCGTTACGAAAATCCGCTGGAGAACCCGTGCGACATGGCGGAGGGTCAAGTTTTTATCGCGAACGGTTGGTCACGTCCCGACGGTTTCTGCCTGAGCGCGTGGGAGACGTTGTCGCCGTTTGTTATGGCGTTGTCGCACGGCGCGGAAAATTTTTACGACGGCTGGATGAAAAATCCGAAGAGCGCGTTGCTGTCCTGCAACGACGGCTTTCGTCCCGTGAGTTTCTTGATTGAGACGATCGACGAAGACGCCGATTAATGCGGCAAACAATCTGAAAGCGAAATTTCCAAAACGTTGCCACGGCAACCAAATCGGGCATTTTCATCCAAAATTCCCGGGAGTCGGATGCGAACTCGACAGAAAAAAATCTGAAAGTATTTCACACGGAGGCAATTACATGTTTGAAGTTGTAATAATCGGCGCGGGCATGGCGGGCGCGACACTGGCGGAGCGTTTCGCGTCAAGCGGCAAGAAAGTTTTGCTTATCGAACGGCGGCGGCACGTGGAAGGCAACTGTTACGACGAGGTCGACGCCAACGGCATTCTGATTCACAAATACGGGCCGCACCTGTTCCACACCGACGACGCGCAGGTTTGGGAATATCTGTCGCGCTTCACGCCGTGGCATTTATATTTTCATCGCGTCAAGGCGGTAATCGACGGCAAACCCGTCCCGATACCCTTCAACCTGAACACGTTGCGCGAGGTCTTCCCGCAGAGCACGGCGGACAAGCTGGAGGCGGCGTTGCTGCGAACTTTCGATTACGGGAAAAAAATTCCGATACTCGAACTGAAAAAATCCGCCGACGCTGATTTGCAGTTCTTGGCGGATTTCGTCTACGAAAAAATTTTCCTGCACTACTCCGAAAAGCAATGGGGCTTGTCGCCCGAAAAAATCTCCGGGGCGGTGACGGCGCGGGTGCCGGTGTTCGTGGGGCGCGACGACAGATATTTTAACGACCGCTTTCAAGCAATGCCGAAGTTCGGATACACGCGGCTCGTCGAAAACATGCTTGCGCATAAAAATATCAAGCTCATGCTCAACACCGACTTTCACGAAGTCACGGCTCTGCGCGGCGAAGAAATTTTCTTGTTCGGTCAACGCTTCGACGGGCAACTGATTTACACGGGACAGCTTGACGAGTTGTTCGATAAGCGATTCGGCGAATTGCCCTACCGCAGTATTGACATGCAATTCGATTCGGTCGACGCGGAGAAGTTTCAATCGGCACCCGTCGTCAACTACCCGAACAATTACGATTTCACGCGCATAACCGAGTTCAAGCAGATACACCCCGCGCAGTCGCCGCGCACGACGATTTTGCGTGAATACCCTCAAGCTTACGTCGCGGGCGTCAATGAGCCGTATTATCCGCTGTTTACGGACGAGGCGCGGGCGGCTTACGAAAAATATTCGGCGGAGCTTGCGCGCTTCAAAAACGTCACGGCGGTCGGGCGGCTTGCCGAGTATCGCTACTACGACATCGACGACGCAGTTAAGCGGGCGTTGGATGTGTTCGACGCGCTTAACTGAGCAAAAAAAATTTTCCCCGTCACTCACGCTCAGCGGCGGGGATTTTTAATTGCGCATTTCGCATTACGAATTGCTTTTCTCAACGTGGACTTCGGGCAATGCCAAATTCTCTGCCACGAAGTTGAACGAAGCGTTTATGTGTTCTTCCTTCGACGTGTCAATCTTGGCGTCGCGAACAATCTGCGCGGCGTCTGCGACGGTCTTCGCATCCGCTTCGATAAGCTTGGCAAGCGTCTCAAGGTGCGAATTGAATTGCTCGTTGCTCATGCCTCTGTCAAACAATTTAAAGGACTTCCTTCCTCATATGAAGTTTATGAAAAACGTAATCGTCAAGCTGTTGATGAAATCGGCGAACATGGAGCCGACAATCGGAACGAGTATGTAAGCTTTGACCGACGGCGCGAATTTGCTCGTCAAGACTTGCATGTTGGCCATTGCGTTGGGCGTCGCGCCCATGCCGAAGCCGCAAGAGCCCGCCGACAAAATCGCCGCGTCGTAATCGCGACCAAGAACGTTGAATATCACGAAGTAGGCGAACAGGAACATAAGCGTCGTCTGCCCGACCAAAAGCACCACCAGCGGCAAAGCAAGTTCAGCCAACTGCCACAGCTTAAGCGTTATCATTGCAATGCCGAGGAACAGCGAAAGGCATATGCCGCCGATGTCGTTTATTTCGCCGATGTGCACGGTGAAAGAGCCCGTGAATTCGCTCCAGTTGCGCATAATCGCCGCGACGATCATTGCGCCGATATACACGGGAAACGTCATGCCGGTTTTCGACAACAGCATTGAAACGACGGTGCCCGCGCCCATTGCGATTGCCAACTGGTAAGCGGCGGGCGCGTACATACTAACGGAGCGTTCGTGTTTCTTTTCCTCTTCGACAAGCGGCGTGTCGTCAGCTTGCACTGCGGTCTTGAGCAAATCTTTGCCGAGAATCAATCGACGACCGAGGGGACCGCCCATCAACGAGCCCGCGACCAAACCGAACGTCGCCGCAGCCGTGCAGAGCGTGGTTGCGCCGACAAGCCCCAAGTCTTCAAGCACCGGACCGAACGCACCTGCCGTGCCGTGTCCGCCGACCATTGAGATTGAGCCCGTGCACAGTCCGATAAACGGGCTGATGTCCAAGACCTTCGACAGCGCGACCGCCAAAAAGTTTTGGCAGAAAATCAGCGCGCAGACACAACCGAGGAAAATCATCAGCGCGACGCCGCCGCTTTTGAGTATCTTGACGTTCGCTTGAAAGCCTACCGACGTAAAGAATGCGACCATGCAAACATTTTTCAGCGTCTCGTCGAAGGCGAAGGCAATGACGCCCGACGTATAAAGAATACAACTTACGATTGCAAAGAGCAGCCCGCCCACAACCGGCGACGGGATACAAAACGTTTCAAGGAATTGGATTTGACGCTTGAGGAGCGTGCCGACGTAAAGCATGACGACCGCCACAGCAAGCGTCTGGTACATGTTGAATTCAAGCGTATACATGTGGCAGCCTCCTTTAGTCTTGACTTGCTTTAACGGTCTCGCTTGATTTGCCGCTGTAGACGTTGACTTTCACGCCCTGCGTCTCGTAAAACTTAGCCGCGCCCGCGTGGAAGCTCGACGGAATGTCTTGCACGGCATAGGCGGTGCTGAAGTCCGCGTCCTTGTTGGGGTGCGGCAAGTTTGCGGCGTTCTTTATAATGAACTCGGTAAGGTAAGCAACGTAGTCGTCTTTCAAATCGGTGCTCGCGACCAAGACGGCTTTGACGCCGATAGTCTGAACGTCTTCGGCTTGACCGGGATAACTGCCGGCGGAAATTGTGCAACGCGTGTAACCCTTGTACAGTTTCATCATGTTGTTTTGAATTTCGGGAGCGATAGACAGCAAGCGGATTTCTTTTTTGCTCGCCAAGGCATCGATTGCCGCAGTGGGCGCGCCTGCCGTGATAAAGAACGCGTCAACCTGTCCGTCGTTGAGTGCGTCTGCCGCCTCGGTGAACGACATGTACAGCGGCTGAATCATCTCCAACGTAAGCCCGTGCGCCATAAGAATCTGTTCGGCATTGTTTAGGACGCCCGATTCGCGTTCGCCGACGGATACTCTTCTGCCGACAAGATCGCTGACAGTCATGATGTCCGAATCTTTTGCGACGACGATTTGACAAGCCTCGGTGTAAAGCCCCGCGACAGCCGCGTAGCCGTAACCTTCGCCCGCCGCCGCGAAGACGCCGAGCCCGTGAATCGCATTGGACAGCGTGTCGCTCTGGACAATCGCCGCGTCAAGGAATTTCTCGCGCAGGAGCCGCAAGTTGGCGGCGGAGCCCGCAGTCGTCTTCACGTCGAGCGCGTAGCCCTTGCTGTCGGCTTGCAACAACTTCGCAAGCTCTGTGCCGTAAGCGTAATACATGCCGCCCGTGCCGCCCGTGCCCAGGCGCGTGTCGTGTTTGGCGGATTGTTCGCCGCCGCCGCAACCGGTAACTGCAAGGGACAAGGGACAAAGGACAAGGGACAAGATTATTGCCAACAAAAATTTTCTCATTGTTAATCACCTTCTTACTATGCATTGATAATTGTCGGGGTCAGTCGCGCCTTCCGTGTTGATAACGAAAACAATCGAGTCCTCGTCCAGTTCGAGTGCGCGGCGCAATTCGGGCGAGTCGAGAGCGGCGTTGGCGAGCGCGAAACCTGCGCAGCCCGATTCGCCCGAAACGATTCCGTACTTGGCAAGTTGTTGAATGGCGTCGGCAGCAATGTCGTCGGTTATCGCAGCGGTGTCGGCGGCATAGTAACGCAGAATCTTCCACGCGATTTCACAGGGCGTAGCGCAATTCAAGCCCGCCATCATCGTGAGCCCGTTGCCCGTCGCCGAATGAATCAGCCCGTCGCCAACGCGCATAGTCTCGTAAAAGCAGGCAACCTCCGTCGGTTCAATGATTGTGATTCGCGGCGGGTTGTTCTTGAACGTTTCGGCGAAGACTGCGGCAATCGCGCCCGCCATCGAGCCAACACCCGCTTGCAAGAAAATATGCGTCGGTCGCCGCCAATTCATCTGCGCCAACGCCTCGTAAGCAAGAGTGGTGTAGCCGAGCATAATCTGCGCGGGAATGTCTTCGTAGCCCGCCCACGACGTGTCTTGAATCAAATGCCAATGATTTTCTGCCGCAAGGCGCGCCGTGTACTTAACGCAGTCGTCGTAACTTAAATCGGTTATTTCGACCATGGCGGAGCCTGCGTCGCGAATCGCCTGCGCCCTGACTTCGACGGTGCCGCGCGGCATGAACACGAACGACTTGCAACCGAAGAGCCCCGCCGCCCATGAAACGCCTTTGCCGTGATTGCCGTCGGTCGTCGTCACGAACGTCATGTCGGCGAGCCTGTCGCGGTGTTGAAAGATTTCTTCGAGCGTCGGGTTGGTCAAGCCGAGTTCGCGGCTTATGACGCAGTAAATCGCCCAAATGCCGCCGAGCCCTTTGAACGCCTTGAGCCCGAAGCGGTGCGATTCGTCCTTAACAAAAATCGAGCGGACACCTTTAAAATTTTTCAGTTCAATCAGCGGAGTGACGTTGTAGGCGTCAAGCGATTCGTGCAGGCGGCGGACGTTTGCCGTGGCGTCGAAGCCGTAAGCGGACGTATCGACTGCCGCGCCGCGATTCGTGTTCGGTATCAGCTCAATCATAGTCAAGCATTTGCTCCATGTTGTCGTGCAGGGCAGCAAGGTAGCTTTTCAAGTCGTCGGTGATTTGCGGGTCGCGCAGGGCGCATTCGATATTCGCCTGCAGGAAGCCGGTCTTGGTGCCAACGTCGTAGCGATGCCCCTTGAAAATGTAAGCGTACATAGCCTCGTTCTTGGCAAGGCGTTTAAGTCCGTCGGTCAGCTGAATTTCGCCGCCCGCGCCGGGTTCCTGCGTCTCCAGGTATTTGAAAATCGACGGCGTCAAAATGTAGCGTCCGAGGATTGCAATGCGGCTGGGGGCTTCTTCAAGCGCGGGCTTTTCAACCAAATCTTTGACTTTGTAAACGCCGCCCTCGACGTGTTTGCAATCGACGATGCCGTACTTGTGAACGACTTCTTCGGCAACTTCCTGCACGCCGAGAATCGAAGTCTTGTATTCGTTGAAAACTTCAACCATCTGCTGAAGGACGGGCTTGCGCGCAACAACAACGTCGTCGCCGAGCAACACGGCAAAGGGTTCGTCGCCGATGAAGTGGCTGGCAGTCAAGACGGCGTGACCGAGACCGAGCGGTTGCTTTTGGCGGATGAAGTGTATGTTGGCGATTTCGGGAATGGCGCGTATCAACTGCAACATTTCTTCCTTGCCCTTGCGTTCAAGTTCAAGCTCAAGCTCAATGGAGCGGTCGAAGTGGTCTTCAATCGAACGCTTGTTGCGCCCCGTGACGACGATAATATCTTCAATGCCTGCGGCGGCGGCCTCTTCGATTATGTATTGAATCGTGGGCTTGTCGACAATCGGCAACATCTCTTTGGGCTGAGACTTGGTGGCGGGCAAGAAGCGTGTGCCGAGCCCGGCGGCAGGAATGACGGCTTTGCGAACTTTCATGGTTATCGCGTCCCTTCGCGTGAAAATTTTTTCAATCATACCAGATAAGCGGCTTACTTGCAAAAACAAAATGCTTGCGACACGAGCAAATATTTATCTGTCTGCGTCAGTGCTTGGAAAGAAAATTCTGCGAGGTCGTTGCCGAAATTTATTCCGTGCTTAAGCAGAAAGTCGCGCCTGAAAATTTTCGTGTCGAGACGGCGGCTCAACTTGTTTTGAAACCACAGCGCGGCACGAATTTGTTTCGGTGCGTCGAAGAGCGTCGGCGGGTCGCGTTTCAATTCGGGCGCGTCGTCGAGAACAAATCGTCCGTTGTTGCCTTCAATCTGAACGTGCGCTGCAAAGTGAATCACGTCGGCATTTGAGCTGTCGGCAGCCTGCGCGGCTATGTCGAGTGCTCCTTGCGGGAAGACAACATTTTCGTCCGCGAACAGAACGTAATCGCCCGCCGCTTTGCGCAAGCCGAGATTGAGCGCGTCGCCGATCGAGCCGCCGGGATAATTCACGACGTGGAAATTCGTCGGCAGGGGCGGCACTTCGACACGCGCACCGAGATTAATCAGAATCAATTCAAAGTCGGGGAAGTTTTGCGCGAAGATGTTTTGCACGCACGCGGACACGTTGGCGGGATTTTGCACGACCATCACTACGGAAAGATATGGCTTGCTTTCGACGGCTTCGCGAATCAGCGTTTCGAGCAACGCAGGATAATGTTCGATAATTTTACTCAACCAGAAATCTTTCTTTATTTTGTTTTGACTCCACAAGGTACGATCACTTTGTTGTTCGTCAAGGTCGACGGAAATCACTCTGTTCATTGCGCCGAACGGAAATTTAGTTTTCGTTCCGTTCAGAACAGCCATCGCCCAAAACCAAAGCTCATCGTCAATCGGTGCTGCTTGCAAAAAAATTTCGCGTCGTAAAACATCATTATGAAAGAACGATTTTTTTAGTAATACCTCCCCCCCCCGTGCCCGACGAATTGGCAAGCATGGCAGGCGAAGAACGCCCCGGAGTAAACAGCCAATACCAATTTTGGCGCGGATAAACTTTGCCGAAAGTATCAAGTCGTATTCTGTAACCGTAATGCGCGACAAGACAATCCGGGCTTTTTAAATGTTCGTCATAAAGAATCTTGAGCCAGTCGGGGCGATAGAAAATGTCGTCGTCCGCCGTGACGATGATGTCGTCGGGATATTTTTCCAATACGGGAATCAGTTTTTTGTACGGGCGCATATTTTCGCACCAATCGATTGTCAAGCCGAACTTGCGGAGATCGAGCAGGGCACGCGGCAAATCTTTTTCGCGTTGCGGGAAAGCAATCCGGATTGAGCCACAAAATCAGCTTGTCGGGCGGCAACGTCTGATTGAGCAACGAGTAAACCGCGTACTTCACGTCATTGATTCGCGGCTTATAGGACGTGAGCGATACGATAACTTTTTCGATGCGCGGCGACTTGTTGAGCCCGACGAATTTTTTCTTGGCAATGAGCGCGTCAATCTCTTGCTTGTCAATGCCGAGCATCCCGGCTCTTTCGATTATCTTCATAAGCTGTTACCTCCGAAAAAATTTTTAACGGCGTCGACGAGCCCGCTGATTGTGAATTCCTTTGCGACGACGGCGACCGATATGCCGAAGTCTTCAAGCGTCCGCGCGGTTATCGTGCCGATGGCGGCAGACGGGATTTTTTTCAGCGGGTCAACGCCGTAAGCCGCGACGAAATTTTTCACCGTCGAAGAACTCGTGAACGTTATCAAATCGAGCGCGTCGAAGTCTGTCTGCGCGGGCTCTTCGGCGAGCGTCCGATAGGCGGGCGCAACCGTGACATCCGCTCCGAAAATCTTCAACGTGTCGGGCAAAGTGTCGCGGGCGTCTTCGGCACGGGCAAGCAAAATTTTTTTCCCGCCGACGAAATCTTTCAGCGACGCCGCCAAACTCTCCGCGACGAAATTTTTCGGCACAACGTCCGCGATTATCCCGCAGGTTGAAAGTTTTTCAGCCGTTGCCGAGCCGATTGCCGCGACGCGATTCAAAGCGCGTGCGTCCAGCCCGTGAAGTTTCAGCCGCTTGAAAAATTGTTCGACGCCGTTTGCGCTGGTGAAGACCGTCCAATCGAAGCCGCGCAGATTTTTTATCGCCGTGTCAAGCAGGTTGAATTCGTCTGACGGCGGCGCGATTCGGATTGTCGGGCATTCGACGACAGCCGCGCCCAAGTCATGCAACGCGCGTGACAGTTTCGACGCCTGAACCCGTGCGCGCGTCACGAGAATTCTTTTGCCGAACAGCGGACGATTTTCAAACCACTTGAGCTTTTCGCGCAGGTTGACGACCTCGCCCACAACGAAAATCGCGGGCGGCGCAATCTTGACGTCGGGAGCCTCGGCAAGCGTCGTGGTTATGACTTCCTGCGCGGGCTTTGTCCCCCAACGAATCAACGCGGCGGGCGTTTCGGGCGGGCGTCCGTGTTCGATAAGCTTGGCGACGATTTGCGGCAAGTTCGCGACGCCCATCAAAAAAATCAGCGTGTCGACAGCCGTTGAGAGCTTTGACCAGTTGATTGTCGATTCGGGCTTGTTAGGGTCTTCGTGCCCCGTGACGACCGCGAAACTCGTTGCAATGCCGCGATGCGTGACGGGAATGCCGGCGTAGGCGGGAACGGCAATCGCGCTGGTGACGCCGGGGACAATCTCGAACGGCAGATTATTTTCGTGCAGATAAAGAGCCTCCTCGCCGCCGCGCCCGAAGACGAACGGATCGCCGCCCTTGAGCCGCACGACCACTTCATTGCGCCGCGCCTCGTCGACAAGCAGTTGATTGATTTCCGATTGCTTGAGCGTGTGACGACCCGCCGCCTTGCCCGCGTAGATTTTTTTCGCGCTCGCGCAGAAATTCAAAATCGCGTCGTCGGCAAGTCTGTCGTAAATCACGACGTCCGCCGATTGCAAAAGTTCACGAGCCCGCAGCGTCAACAAACCGACATCACCCGCGCCCGCGCCCACAAGATAAACCACGCCGCTCACCTCTGACCGAGATAATAGTTGACGAATTGCTGAGCCGTGCGCCCGTTGCGCCCCGAATGCGACATCTCCCAACGCAAGCCCTCAATGCGAAGCTGTTCGTCGTCAAGCGCGACGCCCCGCCGCCGCAACATGCTCCGAATTATTTCAAGGTATTCAGCCTGCGTCGGCGCGTAGTAGTGAATAATCAGCCCGAAGCGGTCGGACAGCGAAATCGTCTCGTTGGCACTGTCGTCGCGATAAAGTTCGTCTTGCTCCTCCGAACGGTCGCGCCACGTCTCGCGAATCAAATGCCGCCTGTTGCTCGTCGCGTAAATCAAAACGTTTTCGGGACGGGACTCGACGCCGCCTTCAATCGCCGACTTCAAGTATTTGTATTCCGCCTCCGATTCCTCGAACGACAAATCGTCAATGAAGATGATGAACCGCTTGCTCATGAAACGGCGCAATGCCTCCATCAAATCGGGCAAGGTTTTCAGTTGCGGCTTGGTGATTTGAACGAGTCGCAAGCCCTGCGCGTAGTATTCGTTGACCAGAGCCTTGACGCCCGACGATTTGCCGGTGCCGCGCGCGCCGACGAGCAGGACGTTGTTGGCGGGCTTGCCGTCGACAAAGGCGGTCGTGTTGCCCGTAAGCAATTCTTTTTGGTGCGCGTAGCCGATAAGGTCGTCCAGGCGAATCGTCTCGAAGTGGCGAATGCCGACGATGTTTTTAGTCGACGCGTCCCAGCGGAAGGCTCGATAGGTCGCAATGTCGCCGCAGCCGTAGCGTCGCCAGTGTTCGATAAAGGCGTCCGCGATTTCGTTTGCGTCGCGCAGATTTTCCAGCCGCCGTGTCAACGCGTTCAAAGATTCGTCAGTATTGGCGACGGTCGGCTTGTACAGGTTGAGGATTTTCAAATCGCTCCAAAATTCGCCGCGCAGAATCGGCAACAGGATTTCCACGTCGTGCGTAAAGATTTCGCGCAAGCTTTCGCCGATAAGACCGCCGCGCAGTTCAAGCGTCGTCGAAATGAGATTCGGCTCGTGCGCCAGCAGATAAATCAGATAAGAACGATAAAGGTTGCCGCTCAAGCCGAGGGTTTCGGCGTGTTCGATTAAGCGGGCGGCAACTTCGGATTCGTCAGCCGCGCCGTCGAAGATTTCCACGTCAAGCAGATTGCGGCAAACGATTAAGCCTTGCAAATTCATTTTAACTTTCCTTTCGTAAGCGTGAAGCTGTCCAAAAGTTCTCCGTCGACTGTGCGCGCCGTCAAGTTTATCGTCGTCGCGCTGATGTCAAGCACGATGAAACTTTCGGGCTCTTCGTGCAGATTTGTAAACGTCACGTCGTCAATCGCCGAATTCGGCTCGACGTATTTCTGGTCGCCCGCTCGTCCGCACAAAATGTACGTCGTGCCCCGCGCAGATTTTTTACGCCCAAAAATTTTCCCGCGATTGCGATACGTGTGCAGGTGACCCGTGAACACCAAATCAATTTCAAGCTCGTCGAACAGCTCCAAAAATCTGTCGGCGATGTCGTTGAACGTGTCCTGCGCGTAGTCGTAGATGTCCTTGTGCATAAAGACGACCTTCCACGGGCGATTGGCGTTGGCGGCGTCGCGGCGAAACCAATACTCCTGCGCGGACTGCATACCAGGATTGAGCGCGTCAATCTCGGTGAATTGCGTATTGAGCATAAAAAAATGCGCCGCGCCGTAGTCGAACGAGTAGAAGTAGCCGCCGAAGTGTTTCGCGTCGTTGAAGGGCAGAACGAACTGATTCAAGTAGCCGATCGGCAACGCGTTGAACCAATCGACGCCGTAGCATTCGTGGTTGCCCATGACCGGCGCGAAGATTCGCCCGGCAAGCAATTTCGTCGCGGCAAGGTGCCAAGCCCGCCACTGATAGTCAGCCTCGCCGTTGTCGACCAAATCGCCAACGACCGTCACAAGCTCGGCGTCGGGAAAAGCCTCCGTCGCGGTGTCCGCCGTCCGTTGCCAAACGTCGTAGTGTTCGCATTGCGAATCGGCGAAGATCAGCATTTGAAACGCCGCGTCGCCCGCCGTCCGCAAATTCTGCCAAGACGTTGCGCGCTCGCCCGAAACGATTCGGAACTTGTAAAGGCTTTCGGGCTTGAGATTTTCCAACGCGCAAGAGTAAATCAAATCGTGCCGCCGTGCCGTCGAAAAGTGAGCCGCGTCCTCGCCGACCAGCCGCCATTCAAGCTGAAAATCTTCCGCCGCGTCCGCCTGCCACATTATCACTCGCGACGACCGTGAATCGCGCGTGACGACCTGCCGCAAAAATTTCACGCCGGTCAGCGGCTCGTAACCGTCTTGCGGCGTGTGCAATTCGTCAAGGCGCGCAGCCTCCGTCAAGCTCGGAAACCAACTGCTCAAGCCCAACGCAATCAGTAACTTCACGAACAGCCGCCGACTCATGTAAGCCCCTTCGACAGCCGCGCGGAATATTTTTCTGGCAAGCGGCAAATCTTTCCGTCGTGCGTGAAGACGTTCGTACTTGTGCCCTCGGTCAAAATTTTTTCCTCGCCGACGCGCCGTATCTCGTAACGGAATTGCATTTTGGCTCGCGTCAAAGCCGTCGCCGTCGTCGCAATCTCCAAGTCGTCGTCGAAGCGGGCGGGCGCGTGAAATCTTGCGTCAATCTCGATTATCGGGAAAAGAATTCCGTCGCTCATCAGCTCGTTCAAGTCTATGCCGACCGCGCGCAAAAATTCGACTCGTCCCGTCTCGAACCAGCGGATATAATTTGCGTGGTGCGCCACGCCCATGACGTCCGTGTCGAAAAATTTTACGCGGTGTCGCGTCGTTACTGTCATTGCCTTCACCTCGGCTAAACTATATCATATCGCCGCGAACTGTGCTATAATTTTTTTAGGGACAAGGGACAAGGGACAAGGGACAAGGGACTAGGGAGGGTTGAGCTTGCTATACTTGTGCGCCACGCCCATTGGCAACCTCGAAGACATGACCTTTCGCGCGATTCGTATCTTGCGCGAAGTCAATTTAATCGCCGCCGAAGACACGCGCCACACCCGTAAGCTTTTGACGCACTTCGACATCCATACGCCGCTGATTCGTTTCGACGAGAACTGCAAAGCGGAAGTCGCCGAAAAAATTTTGCAACGGTTACAGGCGGGCGAATCGGTTGCCGTCGTCAGCGACGCGGGACTTCCGGCAATCAGCGACCCCGGTGCGGATTTGGTGCGGCTCGCCGTCGACGCGGGCATAACCGTCTGCCCGATACCCGGAGCCAACGCCGCACTCAGCGCGCTGATTTGTTCGGGGCTCGACACGTCAAAATTTCTGTTCGCGGGTTTCGCACCCAAGTCAAACAAAAATCGCCGCGACTTCCTTCAACGGCTTGCGACCGTTGACGCGACGATAATTTTCTACGAGGCACCCCACCGACTGAAAAATTTCTTGACGGAGCTTTTGGAAGTCTTCGGCGACCGCCAAGCGGTTTTGGCAAGGGAACTCACCAAGATTCACGAAGAATTTCTGCGCGGGACGATTTCAACACTGCTTGACACGCTCGACGAAGTGCGCGGCGAATTCGTCGTCGTCGTCGAAGGACAGCCGCCGCAAGTCGTTGCGCCGACAGAAACCGTCGCTCAAGTCGTCGAACGTTTGACGGCTCAAGGGCTCGACAAAAAATCTGCAATGCGCGAGGCGGCACGGCAATTCAACGTAAGCCGCCGCGAAATTTACAACACACTGCTCAGGGAGGAAATTCAATGAAAACTTTTTACATCACGACGCCGATTTACTACCCCAGCGCGAAATTGCACATCGGTCACGCCTACTGCACCACGATTGCCGACGCCATTGCCCGTTTCAAACGGCTCGCGGGTTACGACGTATTTTTTTTGACGGGCTCCGACGAACACGGGCAGAAAATCCAAAAGACCGCGCAATCCTTCGGGAAGACGCCGCTTGAATACGTCGACCCGATTGTTGACGGCTTCAAAGACCTCTGGAAAAAATTTCACATCTCCAACGACGACTTCATCCGCACAAGTGAGCCGCGCCACGAAAAAGTTGTTCAAGAAATTTTTAAGCGCATTCAAGCGAACGGCGACATCTATAAGGGCGAATACACGGGGCTTTACTGCACGCCCTGCGAATCGTATTGGACGGAACTTCAGCTCGACGAAAACGGCTGTTGTCCCGATTGCCATCGTCCCGTCGAAAAAGTTTCGGAGGAGGCTTATTTCTTCAAGCTGTCCAAGTATGCCGACGCCCTGCTTAAACACATCGAAGACAATCCCGAATTCATTGTGCCGACCTCGCGCCGCAACGAAATGATTAACTTCATCAAGAGCGGGCTTGAGGATTTGTGCATATCGCGCACGTCGTTCGATTGGGGCATCCCCGTGCCCGACGACCCGCGCCACGTTATTTACGTTTGGTTCGACGCCGTTATCAATTACATCACGCCGCTGATTCACAACCCCGCAATGGAAAAGTTTTGGCCTGCCGATATTCACCTTGTTGGCAAGGAAATCGTTCGCTTCCATTCAATCATCTGGCCGGCAATGCTCATGGCGGCGAAACTTCCGTTGCCCAAGCAGATTTACGGTCACGGCTGGCTCGTCACCGACGGCGACAAAATGTCGAAGTCCAAGGGCAACGTCGTCGACCCCGTGGCGTTGGTTGAAGAATTCGGCGCGGACGCTATCAGATACTTCCTGTTGCGCGAAATAACGTTGGGGCAAGACGGCAACTTCAATCGCGACGCGCTGATTCAACGCATAAACGCCGATCTCGCCAACGACCTCGGAAATCTTTTGCACAGGACGTTGAATATGATTGGCAAGTTCCAAGGCGGCAAACTGGCGGCGGCGACCAACGGCACCGAACTCGACCAATCGTTCCGCGCGGAGGCTGTCGACACGGCACGGGAATATCGGCAGCTTATGGAAAACGTCCGCCTGTCCGACGCGATTAAGCTCGTCTGGAAATTTATCGGGCGCGCGAACAAGTACATTGATGAAACCATGCCGTGGAAACTCGCCAAGGACGAAACAAAGCGTCAAGCCCTGGCAAACGTCCTTTACAATCTGGCGGAGTCGTTGCGAATCGTGAGCGTGCTGATTGCGCCGTTCATGCCGTCGACCGCCTGGAAGATTCGCGAACAGCTGAAAGTTTCGGCTCAGCCCAAACTCGACGACGCGGAAATTTTCGGGCTGCTCGAAACGAATCACGAAGTCGGCAAGCCCGAACAGCTCTTCCCGCGCATTCAAATCGAAAAATAATTTCCCGCAAAAAAATTCAAGCCCCCGCGCAGGTTGCGGAGGCTTTTTTGTTACGCGTTCAGAATCGCGTCAATCTCTTTGAACAGCTCGGCGACCAGAGCGGCTTCGGGCACCTTGCGGACGATAACGCCCTTGCGGAAGATGATGCCTTCGCCGTCCGCGCCCGCAATGCCTACGTCAGCCGTGCGCGCCTCGCCGGGACCGTTGACGACGCAACCCATTACCGCGACCGTCAGCGGCTGTTTGATGGCGGAAATTTTTTCTTCGACCTGCGCGGCGATTTTCGGCAAGTCAATGCGCGTGCGCCCGCAAGTGGGACAGGCAATCAACGTGACACCGCAATCGCGCAAGCCCAACGACTTGAGAATTTCATTTGCAACCTTGACTTCGACGACGGGATCACCCGTCAACGAAACGCGAATAGTATCGCCAATGCCCTCGGCAAGCAACGCGCCTATGCCGACCGCCGACTTGATAACGCCCGTGTTGACCGTGCCCGCCTCGGTTATGCCCAAGTGCAACGGGTAATTTTTTTTCGCGCTCATCAATCTGTAAGCGGCGAGCGTCAACGGAACGTCGTGGGCTTTGAGCGAAATTTTTATGTCGAAGAAGTCTTCCGCCTCCAAAATCGCCACGTGTTCAAGCGCGGACTCGACCAAAGCTTCGGGCGTCGCGCCGCCGTATTTCGTCAACAGCCTGCGACTTAACGAGCCCGCGTTCACGCCGATTCGTATCGGGATTTGAGCAGCCCGCGCAGCTTTGACGACTTCGCGAACGTGAGCCGCGCCGCCGATGTTGCCGGGATTGAGCCGCAACGCCGACACGCCCTGCGCGACCGATTCAAGAGCAAGCTTGTAATCGAAGTGGATGTCCGCGACAATCGGCACGTCGACCGCCGAAACGATTTTGCCCAAAGCCTGCGCGGCATTCAAATCGGGGACGGCAACGCGCACAATGTCGCAACCCTCCGCCGTGAGCCGTTGAATCTGTTCGACAGTGGCGGGCGCGTCGTGCGTTTTGGTGTTTGTCATTGATTGGACGCTTATCGGAGCGTCGCCGCCGACCTTAACCTTGCCGACGCTGATTTGACGCGTGAGTTTACGTTTAAACATTTAAATGCCTCCGAAGAAAAATTTTCAAAACAACTTGTCCCTTGTCCCTTCTCCCTTGTCCCTTTTATATCAAACGCCGCCGCGAATTGCAACGCGGTTGACAGTGAACGTTAATCACCGTTGACGTTGACAATCGCCCAATGTATAATTCGACGCGTTGACTTAAGGAGCTGTTGGTAAAATCTGACAGTGACGGTTATTTTTCCGCTTGACTTCGTTGTTGCGCGCTCGACGTACCGAAGTACGACTTCGCGCTTACGCCTCGTCATGCGAAAAAATTCCTCGTCACATGATGATTTTAAGCCAACACGCTCTAAGGAGGAACCTTCATGCAGATAAAAGACCTTACCAAAATGTCGATGTGCGTCGCGCTGTGTTGCGTCACGGCGTATATCTCGTTCCCGTTGCCGTTCACGCCGGGGCTGGTGACGGCGTTGACGTTCGCGCTGAGCTTGACGGCTTACCTGTTGACGCCGCGTCAGACGTTCACGGTCGTCGCGATTTACATTTTGCTCGGAGCAGTTGGTTTGCCGGTGTTCGCGGGCGGGCAGGGCTTGAGCAGACTCGTCGGACCGGCGGGCGGCTTTTATTTCGCGTGGATACCCGCATACGCGCTGTTGAGTTTGGCAAAGGGCGCGACGCCCGATTTCAAGCGATACCTCGCGGCGAACGTCTTGATTGCCGTGCCGATAACCTACGTCGGCGGACTGATTTCGATGATGTTGGTGCTTGAAGTCGGCGTGTTCGAGGCGGCGACAATGGCGGTCTTCCCCTTCATTCCCGGCGACATAATCAAAGCGGCGGCGGCGGCAATTTTGGGCGTCAGGTTGCAGAAAACTTTGGAGAGGCGATAACTTTGACGATTGCGGAGGAAATTATCAACGGCAGGCGACTTCAAGCGTCCGACACGGATTTTTTAATCACGACGCCGCTTGACGACTTGCAGGCGGGTGCGCAACTGATTCAGCGTCACTTTCGCGGCAGGCACGTCGACCTTTGCACGATAATCAACGGCAAAAGCGGGCGTTGCAGTGAAAATTGCAAGTACTGCGCCCAATCTGCGCGGCACCGCACGGGCGTCGACGAATACGACTTTCTGCCGACGGAAAAAATTTTGGCGGTCGCGCTTGCCAACGAACAGGCGGGCGTCAACAGATTTTCTGTCGTGACGAGCGGACGTGCCCTCGACGGCAAAAATTTCGACAGGGCGATTGAAACGTACAAAATCCTGCGCGGCAAGCTGACGATTGAACTTTGCGCGTCGCACGGCATTTTGAACGCCGAACAACTCAAGCGGCTCAAGGCGGCGGGCGTCAAGCGTTATCATCACAACTTGGAGACTTCGCGGCGATTCTTCCCGCAAATTTGCACGACGCACACCTACGACGAACGAATCAACACGATTAAGCTCGCGCAGGCGGCGGGGCTCGAAGTTTGCAGCGGCGGGATTATCGGCATGGGCGAAACGTGGCAAGACCGCATCGACTTGGCGTTGGAAGTCGCCGCGCTCGGCATAACGTCAATCCCCGTGAACATCTTGACGCCGATTAAAGGCACCGCGCTGGAAAATTTGCCGCAGCTCGGCGCGGAAGAAATTTTGCGGACGATTGCCCTGTTCCGTTACATAAACCCGACGGCTGACGTGCGCTTTGCGGCGGGCAGAAATTTTTTGCCCGACAACGGAGCCTCGGCACTTTTGCACGGCGCGTCCGTAGCGATAACCGGCAACATGCTCACGACCTCTAACAACAACATCAAAGCCGACATGAAACTTTTGCACGACCTCGGCTTGACGAATCATTGACGGCGCAAATAAAGAAACAGCCCGAAGATTTTTCCTCGGACTGTTTTTTGTTGCAAAGTTACGGATTAATCGGTGCGTTTGGCGTCGCTGTTCGTGAAGAAATTATTTATCGAACGTTTGTCGGCGGTTTCGGTCTCGCGCTCGTTCAGATAGCTGTATTGCGTCATCTTGACCAGTTGGAAATTGTCGAACAGCGATTCGTTTAGGTTGAAGTCGTCCTTTGCGAAGAATTTTACGTTGCCGTCTTCCAAGTAGTTGAAGTAGTCGTGGAAGTACTTATTAACCTTAGCCTTGTATGTCTCCGAATCTTTTTCCGTAAGGTAAGCGATTTGTTTTTCGCGGGTGTCAAGCTCCGCTGTCTCGTCCTCAGGCAAATCGGCAATCATTTCCTTGACTGCCGTTTCAATCGCCCGATTCATCAAAGCGTCGTCGCTTTTCGGTGGTGCCGTCGGCTCAATCGTCTCGTAAGGAACAGGCTCGCTTTCCCTGTCGTATGTAACGTCGGTGCCGTCGGCGTTCTTCTTCAGTCTGTATTGCACGTTGCCCAGCTCGTCGACGAACATGGGATTATTAGTCGAAGGAGTTCCGTCGTAGTTGTCTTGATAAATTTTGTAGTATTTTTCGGGGTCGCCGCTTATGTCGGCGCAACCGCTGTGTTCGTCGTTGTTTTCGTCGTAGTACTTGACGGGGATAACGCCGTCCATGTCTTCGGGAACAAGCGCGTCGCTGTCAAACAGCACGAAATTTTTCGGCAGGTAGTAAGTCTTGCCGTTCGACGTGACCGGCGTGTATTCGCGGGCGTCGTCTGTCTTCCAGTGCGTGCTGTCGATTTGCGTGTAGCCGCCGATTACCTTCAACAGCTCGCCTGCCGTGGCGTAAACATATTGCGGCGGATGCGTGGCGAGAGCCCCCGATACCTTCAGCAGGAATCTGTTTTTGTATTCGTCTGTCTGGTCAAGCCAAGTGTCGGACTCGGTGCCGTTGGGAAGAATTTCCTTGACGCGCCAAACGCCTTGACCTTCAGGATTGCCGCTGTCGTTTGTGTCGTTGCCGCTGTTGTTGTAGCTCCAGCCGCTCTGGAAAGTGGCAAGTTGGTTTTTGGTTACAGCAGTCTTGCGGTCGAGCCAACCCGTGCCGGCGTAAGTCCAACCTTCGTTTTTCTTTTGTCTTTTGGTGTAGTAGTAATTAATCTTGCCGTTGCCGGAGGCGTAAGCCATAGCTTCAGCAGTGCCCGCCTCGTCCTTGCGATAAGCCTTGCCGCCTATTTCAATCAAATCGGCGGCGTCGGTTATCAGGTCGCTCTTTAGGACGTACTTCGTCTGCCCGTTGATTGTGATGCTTTGGAAGGCGTTGTGACTGCTTACGGGTTTTGTTCCTTCGACGAGCAACGAACGGTCGTAATAAACGTCGTCTTTTTCTTCTGCCGCAACGTAGCGCAGGAAGTCGCCGCCTCTTTTCTTGCCTTCGGGGTGTTCGATATCGGTGTAAGTCTTATAGTCGTAAGTCTTCAGCATGACGAATTCTTTGGCGATGATGTAGCCGTAAAAATCGTTGCCGTTGCCGTTGACGACGACGGGGCTGTTCGGGAAGAAGAATATCCCGCGAAAGTTGGCGTTGAAGTTGATAATCACGGGCAAAGAGTCGCGCACGTGAGATGCTTCGTTGTAGCCGTCATAGTAATCGATAACGTCCGCGCTGTTGCCTTTATTCTTTTCGGGACCTGTGTAGTAGAAAAATACGGGGCGGTCGCTGTATTCGGTGTAGCCCAATTTATCCGTGCCTGAAACGGTCATGTTCGGGACGTTGAGGTTGATGATTATCTGGCGTATGGAGCTGCCGTTGTTGCCTCTGTTGCGCAGGTAGCCGCCGTTGCCGTCTGCCCTGAGACCTGCGCCGTCGTGAACAGGCTCGCTTTCAATGCGGGCATACAACACGTCGGGCGGCTCTTTGCCGTCTGCTTTGCGCACTTTGTAGGGGAAACTTTTGTCGCTCAGCGGCTCAAAGTTAATCGTGCCGTGAACCCTGCGCATACGATTGTCGTCGCCCGTGAGATTCATCACTTTACCGTCTTCCGTAAAGAAATGCGTCCAAGAAGCACCGCTGCCGGTGCCGGCCAAGTGAGTCTTGTCCAAGTCGACGTCTTCGTTATAGGCTTGCATATCGCATTGCCAGTCGATAAACAGGTCGTCAAAGCTCGTCTGGTCGCTGCCGCCTGTCTTGTAAGGGTTGCCGTTGCCTACGGAGCCGCCCTTGCCGTTCAAGCGCAAAAGTTCAAAGCGGTGTTTGTCGCCTTCGCGGTATTTGTTGCCCGTCGACAGGACTGAACGCGCGTTGGCATGAACACTGCCTCTTGCCTCGCCAATGTGATCCCAGCTCGCGTAGGTTTGCTTCTCGGCAATGGCTTTGGTCTGCTCGAAAAGGTTGGGGCCTTGAATGTAGTGAGTGATTTTCGCGACGGACTGAACTGTTGCTTTCATGGCGGGGAACCAGCCGGGCAGGAAGAAATGCTTGACGTCCTCTTCCAGCTCGACGCGATACCACATGGTGTAATAGCCGTAGTCGTCTTTGTCTTGCGCTCTGCCGTAAAGTTGGCTGTCGAAAGTCAGCTTGTTGTTTTTTTCGTCATAAGCGTCGGCAATGGTATTGTTCGTCCACGTCGCGCCCGCAACTGCCAAATTTTTTTGTACGTAAGCTTTGGCAACGGCGTCACCCGGTTTTTTGTCGCGGTTAGAAATTATCGGCTCGTCCGTGTCGGGGTCTTTTAGGATGTAATTGGGCACGAAGTCGATAAGCAGGGCGTCGCTGTAGTCGGACAAGACGCCTTCGTCTTCCAGGAATTTCCATGCACCCGCCATAACTGCGGCGTCGGAGGCGTTTTGCATTCGCGATACGTTCAGATAGTACCAGCCCATGTCCAGCCCGGCGCCAACGAACAAAATCAGCACAGGAATCAGCAAAGCGTACAAAACCATTGCTTGACCGCGAATCTTTAGTCGCATCAGTTTTTTTAGCATGATGAAACAACTCCATTCCGCCCGCGCCAATCGACGAGAATGAATCACGGGGGCACTGCAAAAACTTATTTAAACGATGAACAGCCAGCCGTTCGTCAGTTGCCGCTCAAGAGCAGATTGGTTGCCGAAGTCTCATTGACGTGATAATCGTGCGTCGTGAAGTCCGTCCTGCCGAAGTTGTCATATTTGCCGATTTTGTATTTGAAACTGCCGTCAACCTCGGCAAATTGCACTTCGCCGTATTCGTCGGTGTAAAGTACAAGTTCGTTGCCGGTTGGTATTGTCGCGCCGTTATAGGTAAGTGTTTCGTTCTCGACGGTTCTGTAGTATTTGGTTCCGCTTGTGTCGCCTTTGGCGTAGAAATACTCAACCTTGTAGGCTTTGGTGTCGTCCATGTTCTTTTCGACTTTGCCTTGCAAAGTCTTGTATTCTACGGTGCCGTCCGCCTTTACTTCTCTGGTGTATTCGTATTGCTTGCGTTTGTTGGAGTCGAGACTGAAATATCTGTAGCCGCCGTGAATAAAATCGTTTTTGTCTTTCAGGCGCATGTAGCTTTTCGCAACGACGAAGCCTTTGAATTGATTTTTTGCGTTGCCGACGATAACGACGGGGCTGTTCGGCGCGAAAAGGACGCCTCTGAAAGGCTTGCCGAGATTTAAAATCACGGGCTTGGAGTCGCGAATATGGCTTTCACTGCTGTAGCGTTCGGGTCCGTCGTAGAAAATTATGACGGGGCGATAAGTGACGCTGCCCGTGTTGACATTGGAAGAATTCACGTTGATGATTATCTGTCGGACGGAGCTCAAACCGGTTTGATACTTGTCGCCTGTGTATACATAACTTTCTTTGCCGTTTAGAGCGTCGGGGCGGGACAGCATGGGCTCGCTTTCGATGCGTCCCCACAAAATATCGGGCAGTAAATTTCCTTCGGCGTCTTTCTCACGAAGTGCCTCGGTGAACGGCGTTGTTATATCCGAACGTTCTTTATAGGGCTCGTCGAAATTGATGTTCGCGTGTATCCTAAGCTTTTTTACATATTCGGTCGTTATATCGGTGTTGCTTGCCCTGTACCAATGTGTGTAATTGAAACCGACGCCTGTATTGTCCAGCGGCAAATCCCAATCTTCGGAAAGCCACTTATCTTTCAATGTAATTTCCGGCTTGAAGTCGACGTTTATCGAATCCAGATATTCCCACTTGTAGGGCAAGCCGACGGTGCCTTTATCGGTTACGTCTTGTAAATTGCCATTTGCGTCTTTGTATTTCCAGTAAGTCTTTTTTTTGTTCGACTGCGCGGGATTGTTGACATGTCCGGGTTTTAGATTTACGGACGCCGCAGTTGCGGCAACGCTGCTGTTCGCGCCGTAGGGTGTTGCGCTTGAAAAGTTTACGTCGTCTCTGATGATTATTATTTCCCGTCTGTAAAAATCGCCCGCAACCTCCATGTTGTCGCTTGGATTCGGTTTGTGATAGCCCGCCGAGTCGAAAGTGTTGAAAAAGTCTTGGAAGTGGTTCCACGCGCCCGAATATATCTCGGCATTGAAACGTTCGGCATATGCTTGGCTGTATGCGTATTTATGAGTGTAGTCCTGTATTTTGTTCCCGCTCGCGTCCAGGATATAGTCCCCGTTTATGTCCGTCGCGTAAACAGCAATTTTCTGGTTGTTCAATTTCTTATAGTTTCCGTTGGCATCTCGTTCCCATGCAAGTTCCATATCCTTGTAACGGTTTTGCACTTCCCAGTTGCCGACGATAACGTTGTCGTTTATTTTTTCCCTCATTTTGGGAGTTTGATCCAATTTAGCCACGGCAACAACGGGCGCGTTCATATCGTCGAACCAGCCGGGCATGAAGAAATGCTCGATTTTCTCCGTGAGGCTGACGACATAATAAAAACTCGTACCGTAATCGTACATGTCATACGTCGGGGTAACTACGCGGTCGGTGTCCTCTTTGGATTTGCTCCAGCTGTCGATTATCGAATTTTTGACGTCGGCAGCTTCCGCAGTCCCGAAATTAACATCTTCCATGTAACCCAGATTTTTAACGGCATACTTTTCGGCAAGGTCGTCGGCGATCAGCAGGGTTGCTTTTTCGCCGTCGGTTCTGCCGGTATATTTTCTGTCGTTGTCAAATGAACGGTTGCTGATAAGAATCGCATCGTTTTTGATTGTCGGGAAATTTACATCGTCGTTAATAATGGCTTGCGCTCCTGCCAGAGCAGCCGCGTCCGCCGCATTTTGCAGGCGCGATACGTTCAGATAGTACCAGCCCAAATCAAGACCGACGCCGACAAACAGCAACAGCAACGGGATAAGCAATGCGAACATAACCGCAGCTTGACCGCGTCGGGCATACTTGCTTTTAAACTGCTTGACCATAATCTACATCTTCTTTCAGGGAAATCCATTATCGTTCCAACGTAAAACGCGGGTCACATTCAAAGGTTCTTTGCCACGGCAGAGTGAATTTCAAATTCTTGAGCTTCCATTTGCCGGGCAAACGTAAATTTTCTGTTGCAAAGGCAATCATCCTTTCGTTGAGGAGTTTTTCAAGCGGCGGGAGCTTTTCTTTCAAGTTCAACGGAGTGCCGTCGCCCGCAATGCCGTAGCTCGCGCCGACAATCTCTTGACGGACGTTGGCTTGATAAGCCCAGTCGTCAAGGTAGCGCGTCGTCAACAGCTCGGCAACAGCTTTGTCGCCCATGAACGGAGTCAACACGCCCGCGCCGATTAGAAAGCCGCTTGAATTGGTCGCGGTGTTCCAGCCGCCGTAAGCTTTAATCTTGTACTGTAAATCGTCGCGTTTGAGTTGATTCATAAGCGCGTTGTCGGCTCCGTTGGCAAAGGCAACGTCGGCAATCGCCACGGGGTAACCTTCCGCGATAAATTGCTTGACGGGCTTCAGAAAAGTCTTGAGTTCGCCGCGCAGGCGGGGCTTGTTCTTTTTGGTGTCGGGTGCTTCAAGAACCTTGCCGTTTTTGGGCGTGTTGACGGCAACCACAAGGTCGGCTCGTTCGGGCGCGGGAATTCGCAGAGCCCCCGCCGCGATAATCGCCGCGTCAATCGAAACGCCAATCGGCTCGTTGCCGTAGCGCGGGAAAGTCGTCGCGCCCTTGCCGTCGTTGTACATGACATAGACAAAAGGGATTTGGTCGCGGTCTTCGTTAATGGCGCGGGCAATCATCAACATGCCCAGTTCGTCCGCGCCGGAGGTGACTTGCACGACGGTCTTGCCAAGGTCGCTTGACATTTCGGTAAGGTAACGGCTTTCAAGGTGCGTTTGACTGAACATCGCGCTGTCGTCGCAACCGAGCAAAAAATATTCAAAGACGCCGCGCCGCGTCAAGTCAATCAGATATTTGTTGGCGTCGAAATTTTCTCTGCGGCGGTCGAACCAATCGTCGAGGTATTCGTCGGGAATCGTTTTCTTCAACTCGGCAAGTTGCCGCTGTTCCTTGCGCGAAAGTTTTCCCGTCTCCTGCTTGTCAAGCAGCGCGGTGTATTGAAAAATCTGCGGACCGTGCGTGGCGTAGTAATCGGGCTCCAATCCGTTATAAGACATCCCGCGCGGCGTGCGCATAATCGTGCTGAAGGCGTAAATTATCAGGTGCGGAAATTTTTCGTCGAAAGCTTGAAAACGATGAGCGAGTGCCATAATTTTCGGCGGGTCGAGTTCCTGAAGGCGCGAGCCGACGAGACTGCCGTAAATCAGCGCGTCAGTCGATATAACGGCGAAATCTGCTTGCGGCGCGGTTTCGTAAAGCCATTGCCACATGCCGTCCACGTCGCCGTGATTTTCACGCGAGCCCAACATTTCGGCGGGCGGCGTCAAAATTTCGTAACCGAGCTTTTCGGCAACCTGCATCACTTGAAAAAAGTTGCACGGGCGGCTGTCCAGCGGCACGTACAAAATTTTTTTGCCCTGCGCGGCAACGGTCGTCGTCGTGCAAATTATCAGCGCAATCAAAAGCAAAAGTATCAGTCGCATAAGCATTGCCTCCAATCCAAAAATTTTCTTGCATTGTACCAAAAAATTTCTCGTTCGTGAAGATTTTTTCGTTGACTTTAAGACGTTTCTAACTTACAATCAACATCGGAGGTGGGTTAAGAATGTTAGACAAAAAATTAGACCCCGAGCAGGCCAAAAGATGTCAAGAATCCAAGTGGTATCCCAAGTATCACGTCGCGCCGCCCGTCGGTTGGCTCAACGACCCGAACGGCTTTTCTTATTACAAGGGTCAGTACCACATTTTCTATCAGTATCATCCGTACTCCGTGAACTGGGGCCCGATGCACTGGGGTCACTCCACGAGTAAGGATTTGTTCCATTGGGAACACCAGCCGATTGCCATCACGCCCGGCGAATTCTCCGAGGGCAAAGAGTGGTACGATTGGGACGGTTGCTTCAGCGGTTGCGGCTACGAGTTCGAAGGCAAGCTTTGGCTCATGTACACGTCGCAAAGGTTCAACCGTTCGGCGGAAGGCACAGACACCGGCGGCAATGCCAGCAATCCTTCGGGCTACAATCCTTCCGGCTCTTCGGGCGGCGGCAACGTCACCGAGCGTCAGTGCTTCGCCTATTCCGAAGACGGCATCAACTTCACGAAATACGAAAAGAATCCCGTAATCGACATCCCGAACGACCACCCGATTGTTGCCAACGTCGACTTCCGCGACCCGAAGATTTGGGATCATAACGGCAAATATTACTGCGCGATCGGCAACAGAATTCACGACCGCTCCCGCACGCAAATCGTTCTGTTCGACTCCGATAACTTCTTCGATTGGAAATTTAAATCCGTCGCCGCCATTTCCAAGCCCGATTACTCCGAAGGCACAATGTGGGAATGCCCCGGCTTCGCGCATTTCGGCGACACTTACATCATGATTATTTCGCCGCAACACGTTCCGCCGCAAGGTTACATGTTCCACAACATTCACCAGGCGGGCTACATGGTCGGCAAGCTCGATTACGACAAAGGCGTTTTCTCTCACGGCGAATTCTTCACGTTCGACCACGGCTTTGACTTCTACGCGACGACGATGATGAAGAATCACGAAGGACGTTACTTCATTATCGCTTGGATGGCTGCGTGGCAAAGCCCCTTCCCCGAACAGGCGGACGGTTGGGCAACCATGCTCACGATTCCGCGCGAACTGCAATACAAAGACGGCAAAGTTTACACCATTCCGCCGAAAGAACTCGAAGGCTTGCGCGAAGGTGCCGAACACGCTCATTACGAAAACATCACTATCGACGAGGCGGTTGCGTCGGCGAAACTCAAAGGCGTCAAAGGCAACTGCGGCGAACTACTGCTTGAAATCGACGCGAAGGCTTCCCCCGAATTTGAAATCGATTTGTTCGCCGGCGACGCCGAAAAGGAAGACGCCGTTGAAAAAACTGTCCTCCGTTGCTTAATCGAAGACGGCAAGACTGTCCTTGCGCTCAATCGCGACAAAGCCGGCGCAGGCGGCACGGGCGAACGCAAAGTCATTTTGCAACCCTTCGGCGACGTGCTCAAGTTCCGCATGTTCCTCGACAAGTCCGCGTTGGAAATCTTCATCAACGGCGGCGCAGATGCCGAAGTCATGACGACCCGCGTCTATCCGCGCCCCGAATCTCAAGACATCGTCTTCATTCCGCAGGGCTCACCGCTCGTAATCAAGTCCGTCGACTTCTACAAATTCAAATTCTAAGCAAAAAAATTTTTGTACCAATAAAAAATTAAGCCTCCCGGCAACGGGAGGCTTTTTGTTTTCAAATCGTCGGTATCGTCAGCGCGAAGGTCGACCCCGCGCCCGGTTTGCTCTGCACGTCGATTGTAATGTTGTGGCGGTCGGCAATCCACTTCGCAACGGACAAGCCGAGCCCCACGGAATTTTCTCCGCTGTCAAGCTTGGTGCGCGACTTGTCCGAGCGGTAAAAGCGTTCAAAAATTTTTTCGCGTTCGTCCTTGGCAATGCCGATGCCTCTGTCGATAAATTTCAGCGTCGCCGTCGAATCCGTCGCCGTCAGTTCAACTTCAACCGAAGTGTCGGGCGGGCTGTATCGCAACGCGTTGTCAAGGAAGGCGGCGAACATTTTCTTCAAGAACTCCGCGTCCGCCATGATTTTGCAAGGCTCAAGCTTCGTTATGTTCACGCGCGGCGAATTGTAATCCTTGACGAACGTTATCAACATATCGTCCAGGTCGACGGGCACGGGCGTCAACGGTTGGCGTCCTTGATCTGCGCGGGCGAGGAACAGCAAGCTCTCAACGAGGCTTTGCATATTCTGCGCGGAATTTTTTATCGCCGTGACAGCCTCTTGAAACAGTTCGGGGTCTTGCGCGCCGTAGCGTTCGAGTATGTCCACGTAGCCGCGTATTATCGTCAGCGGCGTGCGAAGTTCGTGCGACACGTCATTAACGAAACGCTGTTGCCGTAAAAAACTTTCCGACGCTCTGCTTTGACCGCCTGCCGCCGCCCGTTGGCGTTTAATCCCTAATTGCATAGCCGACGCCTCTGGTCGTGTAGATATATTTTTCGCCGAACTTGTCGTCAATTTTGGAGCGCAAGTAGCTGATGTACACGTCGACGACGTTTGTATCGCCGATGTAGTCGTAACCCCAAACCGTCTGGAGAATCTGGTCGCGGCTCAGGACGTTGCGCTTGTTTTCGACGAGATACTTGAGCAATTCGTATTCCTTGTGCGTCAATTCGACGTGTTCGCCCTTGACGGTGACTTCGTAGCGGTCGGGATAAAGAATCATGTTCTTGACGACGTAGCGGCGTTCTTCAGCCTCGCGGACGCGTTCCTTGTGGCGACGTAATGCACCGCGAATCCTTGCCAACAGTTCGGGCGCGGCAAAAGGCTTGGTCATGTAATCATCTGCGCCGAGGTCGAGACCTTCAACCTTGTCGCGAATTTCGTCGCGCGCCGTAAGCATGATAATCGGCACGTCGCTCACTTCGCGGACGCGTTTGCAAATTTCCATGCCGTCCATTTCGGGCAACATGACGTCGAGCAAAATCAAATCGTATTTTTCCTGCAGAATGCGTTCGTAGGCGCGACGCCCGTTGGGTTCGGCGGCTGTCTTGAAGCCTTCGCGTTCGAGCGTTAATTGGAGCAGACGCGCTATCGGGCGTTCGTCCTCCACGATAAAAATTTTTGCACGGTCGTTCATAAAAAAGCCTCCTTTGGAAGGGACAAGGGACAAGAGTTTTGAGGCCGCCACGGACGGCGGCCGCGCCGCGTCAGCAACAGGATGTTGCGTGCGGCGCACACTGCATTTCGGGTTACGCGGACGTTGCGGCTACTATAACGTAACGCCCCTGCGAGGTGCCCTTTCTTTTGCAACTTTTCTTTGGGCGAGCAAAGAAAAGTTGATTCTAAAAATAAAAGTCATTGATACGCCGAATCGAAGTCGTCGCCCGCCGCCGTGACACGCTGTCTTTGTGCCCTTTTGCTTAGCAAACGAAAGGGGCACCGCCTCACCACATGCGACGCAACATCAGCGACGCCGTCAAGTCTTTGTCGTTGTCGCCGCGCTGATATTCCGCCTCGCCGCCGAGGAACCAGCCGCTTGCAAATTCGTTTTCGCCGCGCACGCTGAACACGAAATGCGTCTTGTCCCGCTTGTTGCGCAGACGATAACTGTTGGAGCCGTCGCCCTCATAAGTAATTCTCAAATCGGGATCCGCGCCCGTGAAACCGTGCTTGACGCCGAAACGCACGCCGAACATTCCGTTGCGATAATAACGTTTCAAGTCAAGCCCCGCCTGCGCGGCAAAGTAGATGTTGCTGTTCGCGTCGACGTGCTGATTGTAAATGCCCGCGCCGCTTTCGTTGTAGGCGTTCTGCCGCAAATGCGACGTCTGGAAATTTACATACGGGCTGACGTGCCACTTTCTGCGCGGCTGAAGGTCGTACTTGTATTCGCCGCCGATTTCAACGATTCGGCTTTTGTAGTTGGCGTTGGTCGACAAACCGAGCGACGAAAGACCCCGGTGTAAAGAATTCCTGAGCTGTCCGCCGTTTATATAAAAGTAAACGTCGCTCTGCTTGTTGTGATAGCCGGCGTAGAGTCCGAGGCGCGTATCGTAAACCGTCGCCCGCGAAGACGCCACGCCGTAACCTATTGTACCATACGTCGCGAAAATGCCCGCACGAAATTTTTTCCCGAACGGTCTGTCGTAACCCGCAACTATCGCGCTGCCGTGATAATCCGTGCCGCCGCGCAGACTGCCCCAGTTCTTCATGTAGTTAATCCAAAAATTGTTTTCCTGCCGCGAGGGAACTTTGACGCGAACTTTCATATCGGGCGCGTGGTCTTGAGCCTTGTCGTCGTCGGCGAATCTCATCGGGCGAACGGGCACGTCAATATAATCCGTTGCGAATTCCGTATTGAATTCGGGCGCGAAAACTCTGTTCACGCGGTCGGCTATCATTTTGTCGACGGCGGTGCTTTGTTGCGCCACGCTCATGACTTGCGCCGAGTCGTTCGAGCTGATTTGCGTCAACGTCCGCTTTGCTTCGGGCGGCGTCAAGTTGTAAAGGCTGCTCATTTCGCCTTGCAAGCCTTCGCCTTCGAGCTTTTCGTGCATCTTGTCCATTGCGTTGAGGGTGTCGATTTCGTGCGGCTCCAAGTCGCCGAGATTGTTCGATTCGTAAGTTGTGACGGTCAGCGTGTTGCCGATGATGTTACCCGAAGCGGTCAGCAAGCCCGAAATCGGTACGGGGTTGCCGAGCGGGTTTCTTATCTGCCCGGTGATTGAGTTGGCGATTAAAACCGTCTCCGTCTGATTGGGCGTCATGCTGTTGGTCGTGACGAGCGAGCCGTTTACGTCGGCGTTCCCGTTGACGACTATCATGCCGCCCGTGCCGCCGCTCATCTTTTGAATCGTGCCGTCGCTGACCAAGTCGCCGTTGATAATCAGATTCGTATCGGACGAGCCCGCCGCTATCGTGCCGTGATTGATGAACTTGCCCGTCGTCCAATCCTCAAAGCCTTCCGCCGTGTTGCCGAGCATGTTGTTGAGCGTGAACGTGCCGCCGTAAAGTTTCGCACCTTGCCCGATTTCGACGCCCAAGACGTTCGCCGCGCCCGAAAATTTCAGCGTGCCGGCGTTGACGTGCATTTTAATGTTGTCCGCGCCCGAAATGTTGCCGCCGTATTCGATATTCGCGTTGAAGTTCAAGCGCGTCACGAGGTCGGGGATATACTTCGTCGCGTCGATTTCCCGCCCGTCGTATTGAATCAGCACGGGGTAGGTGAAGCCGTCCGCCGCCGTGAAGTGTTTCCAATCCGAAACGATGTCGCCGCTTAGCGTCGTGCCCTTGAAAAAGTTGATGTTCTTGACCAGCGCGTTCTTGCCGATATAAATCGCGTGTTCGCCGCCCGCCAAGCCGCCCGAAACGTTGAATTCGTTGACGAGCGCGCCGTTTAGTTCGTCGTCCGTGTAGCTGAAACCCTCCGTCATGCCCAGCGGCAAGTTCATGCCCGAACCGTCCGCGCCGCGCAGGTATCTGATATACGAGCCGCGATATTCGCCAATGCCCGTCACGTTCGAGCCGAAGTTGAATTCGACAGCATTGCCCGCCGCCGCGATGTCGCCGTCCGCGTCAAGCATTTGATTGCGCCCGTAGGAGACGAGCAAGCCTTTGCCGCGCAGTCCGTTGGAGACAATCGCCGTGTCTTGCGGAATGACGATACGATTGTCCAAGCCGTCGACGCGTATGCCGGTTGCGCCTTCGCCCGTCAAGGCAATGTCGCCGCTCTGCGTCACGTCGTTGCCCGTGCCCCACACGTGCAAGCCCACTGCCAACGGTTTGTCGCTTGCGTAGTCGTCGGTGTTGTCGACGATTGCGCCGCTGTTGTAAATCGAACGCCCGTAAAATTGTTTCCTGTCGATTTGATAGCCGATGTCCTGCATTGCGGCGAGTTCAAGCTCCGTGAACGTCGTGTAGTTTTTGTAGGGCAAGCCGCTCATCAAGCCGGGTATCAGCGTTTCGTTGAAGGTGCCGTTAAGCGGAATGCCGCTCACGCCGTCGAAGGTCGCGCCGTCGAGGACTTCGTTGACGTTCGCGCCCGTGAAGTATGTTCGGTCGGCGACGAACACCGCGTCGGCGTCCGCGTCGGCGAGGTCTGCGCTGGTCACGATTTGCTTGCCGGGTGCTGCCGGGTTGCCGTTTGCGTCGATTAGGCGGAACGTCCACGCGTGCGGGTCGCTCAAGCCGTCGGCGAACTTCATTGTCGTCGTATCGATGACTGCCGCCGCGCCGAGTGCCCGCGCCATACCCAAGCGCAATTCGCCAACCAAATCGGCTCCCTGTTCATTCGTCGGCAGGATTGTACTTGCGTCGACGCTCACGCCCGCCGTGTCGCCCACTGTCAAAATGCTCACCGCCGTATCGCCCGCAGGCGTCGTGTTCGAGCGCAATGCCGCTTGCATTTGTTCAGCCGTGATTCTCTTGTCCGCCAGCCCGCGCAGGTCGTAAGCCGTCAGTGTTCGCCGATTCTGCAACATTTGCGCAAGGTAGTTGTCCTGTATCGGCGTCGCGTGTCGGAAGGAAAACGTTCGCCCGCCCGTCAGCTGTTGGTTGTTCGTCGTCAACGCGATTTGCCACGGCGCGCGACTTGCTCGCATGTTCAGCACGTCACGCCAATACGTCGCCCCGATCTGCGCGGCTGTGATTGTTGCCTCGTTGAAGTTGTGCGCCGAGCCGAATTCACCGCCGTCGAAGAATGCCAGCTCCACCACGGGCGTCTTGTTCGCGTACACGTATTCTGTCCGCGTCGCGTCTGCTTGTGCCGTCGCCGTGCTCACGCCGAGGAAAATCGCAACAGCAAAGAGCCGACGCCGTCTTCCGCGCTCCTTCGTACTTAATAGTTCCATTGATTTGTTCTCCCTGTTGGTTATTCCCGACTTGAGCCGAAAAAATTTTTTGACAGCTTACCACAAACACAACCAAAAAAAAAGACGCCTTGACGCCAAAAGCCGCCCGTCGCGCTGTTTTTAATGAAAGTTTTAATTTCTGACGTTCAGTGTGCCGCAAAACGAAAGCCCCGCTGGTGAGGCGGGACTCTCTGCGCATTTTACGGGGTAATGCTAACCAAAGTTGCCGGGACTTCTTAACGACGTTCGAGCCACTTAATGATGTAGTACGCAACCACATTGCCCGCGACTGTCGCCAAGAAAGTAGGGGTTGTTGGTAAACTCAAGTAAAAGAAAAACATAAGCAGTTCTC
>CAMZAX010000024.1 GCA_947304355.1 uncultured Selenomonadales bacterium | reverse complement strand
TTTTTCTCTCCTCCTATTTAGCCACTTCCGTTACAACTTTACTTTATCACAACACTCCTTGACGGAGGCTAAATCATACCGTTTACGGTTTTGAAACCTTAGGGCAGTGCCGTGGACAGGCACCACAGATTGATGACGATGCCCATAGCGAAGCCGGCGGCGAACCCGCAGACGAGATACGGCGCGAATTCTTTGAGCCATTCAACCAACGGCGGGTCGGTGTCGGTAACGTTGTTGCGGACGATTTTTATCATGTCATTGCCTCCTTAAGGCATTCCGAGATTTGCCAACTGTGACGGGATATGAACGCCGATTCCGTCGAACATGGACGGCGGGTTATAAAGCTTGTTGTGGTATTCGAGTTCTGCTTGACGTTTCGCGGCGACGGCTTGCAGTTTCGCGCGGAGTTTTGCTTTTTGGCGTTCGATTTTATAACGCTTGCGCCGTTTCGCATTGTAAGCGTCGCGACATTGTTTAAATTTTTCGGGATTGTTTTCGCGCCAACGGCGGCCAGCGGCTCGAACACTTTCTTTGTGCGTTTCGCGCCAAATCCGGTCTTTTTCGCGGACTTCGTCTGGGTGTTCTAACCTGCGGCGTTTTGCATTGGCGCACACGCGTTCACTGTGAGCGATACGTTTACACGCGGGGCAGAATTTTTGTCTGGTGCCTGTCGGCTCGTAATCTGCGCCGCACCGTTGACATTGTTTAATCATGACGGGCACCTATTGCCATGTGACGCCGTAGCGGTCGATAATGTTCCACGCCTGCTCGTAGTGATAGCCGTTCAGCGGCTTGTGTGCCGTGATTTCGTCGTCGCCCCAATGCTCCACGGTGTCGAAGTGGGCAATGAGTTTGTCGGCGAGTTCGATTTTGCGCTTGCGGTTCAGCCTGTTGCAATTGATTTTGAGCGGAAGCGGAAAGTGACGTTTCATTTCAAAGCCTCCTTGAGGGTCAGCGCGGCGATTACGTTCGGGCGGTCGTAAATTTCGGCGACGTGTTCTTGGTCGAGTTCGTCAACGAGGATGTCGCCTTCGTAAACTTCCGCGCCGTTCTTGTCATAGCCGCAAAGTTGCGCGACGGAATCTGCTTCGACAGGGATGTCTTGACAAAAGCCCGGCTCGGCGCAGGGGACAAGCAACCAACAATATTTCGTGAACAGATCGACATCTTCAACCACTTCGACAAAGCCGTAAGCAAATTCTCCGCCGTGCTCTTTGAGGAACTTGCTGTCGTGCTCGAAATACGGATTTGCAGTGCACTCGTCGAGTTTGGGTACGCGCCCGCGAAATTTTATCGGACGTTTCATGTGGCAGCCTCCTTGAGTTTCAGCGACGCGATAACCTTCGGAAAATCTTGAATCGCCGCGACGTGTTCGTTGCCGTACTCGTCGAGCAGGACGTCGCCTTCGTAGATGTCGTTGTCTTCGCTGTCGATGCCGACGAACTGTGTGATATTTTTGCACCGCCACGGCAATTGCGAGCCGTCGAAGATGTATTCTTTGCCGTTGTCGCGCGCAATGTAGTAGCCGTAGACAATCTTGCCGTCGGGAATCGTCTTGCCGCGAAACCAGATGTATCTTGTCATAAATCACGCCTCCCCGAAGTAGTTAGGCGTCGTCGCAACGTGTTCGCCGCGCAAGTTCGCCATAATCGTGTTCCACGTCTGTTGCCTGTCGTAGCGGTCGAACTCGTTCAAGTCGAACAGCGTGCCTTCAATCGGATAGCAGTAAACGTATTCGACGTTCGGCGACGGCTTGAACTTTTTCGGGGGCTTGAAGGGCTTCGGCTTAAGTTTTCGCATGACGTTACGCTCCTTTCAGGTCGTTTGCTTCGTAACTCTCGACGAAATGTTTTGCCGCCAGATACAGCTCGTGATAATGCGCGCGTTGCCAAGCTTCAATTTCTGCAGTTCGTGCGCATATCGGTAAGAGGTCGTTCAGTGATAGCGGCGACGATATTTGCAAATACGTCGTGATGAACGTGCCCAACGCGTCTTGAGTACTTGCGCTTAAAAATATTTTGCCGTTCATGGTGTAGCCTCCAGTTTCTGTTGCCGCCGCGCCAAGGCACCCAAGCCGTGCATATTCCAATCAACTTCAGCGGGATGTTGGCCGATGTAAGTGATTTTCCATTCGCCGATGAGCGAGCGTTTTTCGCATAGGTAATCGTAAATGGTACGGACGGCGCGGTTACATTTTGGTGCAAGGAATCGGGCGCAGGCTTTCAAATGCGGGAAGAAACGTTTGCCGCGAATATTCTCGGCGTAGCATGGAGCAGGTCGGAAACGTCTTGGCTTTATGATGCCGTGAACTTCCCAGAGCAAATCAACGACGGCGCGCATAATGTATTTCCCTTCGCCGAAGTGTACTTCCACGCAGTGACCGTGTCCTTTCCGTTTGAGCACATGTTTGGTCGCGGTGTTGCGGACGGTGCCGCGTGTGTCGATTTCATAACGCCCGCCGAGTGACGGAATCGGCTCGAATTTCAGTTTAGGCTTGGCAGCTTCAACCGTTTGGCGACGGAGAGTTTTCGGTGAACGTTTCAGCGGATGTTTCCAACCGGGCGGTCGCAAGGAATAGTAAGAACGTCTTTTAGGCACGACATGAAGTTTCAAAACTTTTCCTGTGCGTTTGTTGCGACAGACAAGTTGCGAATTGATTTCGTAGTTGGGCGCGTCGGGGATAGTCAAGAAATTTTCTTTCATGCTCAGCCCTCCGTTCGTCGCGGTTAAAACATGTTCACGGTTGGCGCGGCGTGTTGGTTTTGGATGTTGCCGAAGTTGAAAACGTTGCCCGCGTTGGTGCGAGCCGATTTGCCTTCCGAGAAAACGCCGTCTACTTCGATGTGAAGTTTTTCGCCGACGGTGTTGGTTTCGGCTATTTTTTTGATGAGTTGATTGGCGGTCTGCCAAGAGCCGTCAGGCGGATTGACTTTGACCGTCACTGAAATTTCTGCCACGGAATCACCCCTTTGAGCGTTTGCCGAGAATTTCTTCGACTTGTGACAAGCGGAATTTTGCCGCCCTTGAATCGGCGACGTAGTACGGCGTAAGTTGCCCGCGTTCGATGAGCTTTGCGACGGTGCCCGCACCGCATTTGAGAATTTTGGTAACTTCGCCGCGCCCGATGAAACGGTCGGTAGCAGGCGGGATTATGACGCCCTTGCCGCCTCCGAGTTCCTTGATAAGTTGCAACATGGGCGTCACTTTGTCCGCTATCCGTTCGAGTTCCCGCGCCAGTTCCACGGCTTCCCGCAGTTCATCAAGATTAATCGTCGCCATTGCGGTCACTCCGTCGCTTGTGCAGTTTTGCCGCCGAGTGCAAGAAATTTGCCGAACGGCAGTTCAAACAGATGGCAAAGACTGACGTACTGTTCAAGAGAACATTTTTGACGCCCCGTGAGAATTGCATTAAGGTTTGCAATACTTATGCCTATCTGCTGAGCGACGAATGTTTGCTTAATGCCGCGATTTTCTAAGTACTCTTTAAAAGCTGCGAAGTCGAACATGTTATCACCTACCTTCAATTCAAATATAATTTGAACGGTGCTATTATAATCAAATATTCTTGGAACGTCAAGAAAAATTCAAATATAATTTGAATGGCGTATTGATTTTTTAAAAGAAATTTGTATAATAGCTGAAAAAGGAGGTGACAGACGTGAACATAGTCGCGCAAGAATTACTTAAAGAAGCTCGCAAGAAAGCAGGTCTCAAACAGAGCGACGTAGCTGAGAAATTGGGCGTTAAAGGCGGCACCATAAGCAACTGGGAACTTGGCAAGGCAGACCCCGACATCGATTCCTTCGTAGCGTTTTGCGAAATATGCGGCGCAGATCCGATTGAAGTCATGAACAAAGCGTACGGCAAGCCGAATAAACATTTGCTGGAGTTGGGATTTACCGAAGACGAAATTGACATGATTCAAAAGTTCCGGTGCTTGGATAAGCGGGGGCAACGAAACGTCCTGCGAACACTGAATGCGGAGTACGAAGATGTCGACAAAAATTTGGCGGAAGATTTATCGAGCGCGGGTGGCGTTGGCTGACAGAAAATCAAATAAAACAATAAAAAAGTTTGCAAATCGCAGAAGAAAATTATAAAATCCCTTCAACACAATGGAGGGTATTTTTTTGGAGTTGATGCCATGCACGGAGAAAACTTATTGCCGCTGAGCGAGGACGAAGTACAGTTGCTCGAAATGTATCGACGAATGCCGCCCGATGACAGACAGCAAGCCTTGATTCTTTTTGGGCAAATGACGGCAGTCGAAGACACAGGCAACTCGTCGCTGAAAAAATTTTTCGTGAACTACGGGCGAATCGGTTGCGTCGGTCAAGTCGTGAACATGTATTTCGGGCGCGAGGATTAATCGTGCGCAGACGAAGACACAGTTTGTTAGTTAAGGTTAGGTATTTTGCAATGGGTTCCGTCGCGCTTTGGGTTGCCGGCGGCGCAGTGGTCTTATTTGTTCAAGAATATTGGCGAGAAATTTTCCTTGTCTTTTGGTGCGCGGCACTCAGCTGGTGGTTGTCAATGTACTTTTCTCTCGATAAACTCCTGGGGGGGGGGGTAACAATGACGCACGATTTAAACGACGACGGCTTTTGGTACGAAGAACACGGTGTCGACGAGCCGTTCGCAACATACTTCCGCTTGAGTGAAGAAATTCGCTCCGGCAAAGACATCCACGCCAAGCTTGCCGCGTGTGAGGCGTCCTATAAAATCTTGTGGACGTTCGTGAACGTGTATCGTAAAGACTTCGGACGATTGCCGGACAGTATTCCCTGTCGTGATGTTGGCGTCGAATTGTATCTACGCCTTGGTCAGTGGGATAAAGCCCGCGCCGCTATCGAACTGTGCGCGAAGGTAGCCGCCTATGACGACCATGGCAAAGCCGCGCTTGAACATTTCAACCGATATAAAGAGACGGCGGAACTTGCGATTGACTTTCTCCGGCACAACGAAGGCTTTCTGCAGAAAAATATCTACAAAGCCCTGCCCGACGCCGATAAGGATTGCTTGAAAAGTTTCGTTCGATCGTCGTTGTTAATCCGTAAAGAAAAAGCGGGCTCCACGAACAAACTTTATGTGCGCGAGGCTGAATCATGAAAAAGTTTTTGATAATCTGCGCGGCATTGGTAACAATGTTGGTGAGCGGGTGCGCGTCGAGTTCGGCGGGACTGACGACGACGGATAAATTTATCGGCGAATTCAATCGACTGGTCGGCACAAACGCGCAAGGAGTAAGTATCGGCGCGGCAATCGCCAATGAGCCGTTCGCGGTGAGTGAAAATATTTTTGTCGCATTGCAGAAAAATTCGTCAGGCAGTGTGCAAGAAGTTTTGGTAGTCTTACGCCCGAATCAAACGGGCTTTGACGGCATTGCGGTTCAAGAGGCTGTTACGATTTTCAAGCAAGCGATTCGGGCGGTCTTCCCGAACGTAACTGTCGCCGACACCGAAAAAATTGCGAGCGACTTGGGTTTGAACGAACCGATAGCGCAATGGACTGACCGCGACGCCTACTTTGACGAGCCCGTAACTTTTGGCGACGGACAATTTTATCGTCAAAAGCTTGAGGACGGCAGTTTCGCGCTGATAATCGGCGGCAAAGGCAAGGGTTTAAGCGCGGCGTTCAAAAAAGGCGAAGGCGTTATTTCGGAGCTTGTTCGCAGTGAATTGCCGAAAGCGAATCTGTTTTCCATGACGCCCGCGCAGTTCAAGCAAAAATTCAACGCGGCGTGTGTTCGCGACACCAATTGTCATTTCCGTATGGCGAATGAGCGTTACGTAAGCGGCGACGTTCAAGACGTTGTGCAAGCGTTCTTCACCGAACGAGTAATGTTGATGTTGACGGTGCACAAGTCGGGTAAGCTTCGTGAAGTGGCGATAGTCGTTGCGCCGAGCGGCGACGATTCCGTTGATGCCGAAAATTTACTGCTGGCGCGCGACGTTTACTACAAGACGATAGCGACCGACGGGCTTGCGACGGCTGACGACGTTGCGAAAATTCAAGACACCTTCGGGCTTGCGAACCCGGTGTTCGAGTGGTTGATTGGCACGTCGACGGTTACGGGCGGCAAACTCTACAGCACAGTCACGTTGCCAATAGGCGTGGCGTTTTGCATAGGCGAGCAATAAAAAAAGCCCCTCCGCATTGGAGGGTTAATTTGTGGGCGGTGATTTTCATGGCGAAGACTGCGCAAGTCCGTACACGAAAGCGCGGCAAGACTTTTAGCTACATCTTTGAGGCGGGCAAAGTCGACGGCAAACGCAAGGTCGTCGAAAAGGGCGGCTACCCTACCAAGGCGGCGGCATACAAAGCGGGCGTCGAGGCTTACATCGACTTCCTGCACGGTAATATCGGCATTACGAGCGAATCTGTCACGTTGAAAGAATTCTTGACTAATTGGCTGAACAACGTCGTCATGCTCAACGTTAAGCCGTCGACAATGCAGTCTTATCAATCATATTTTCAAAACCAGATTGTCCCTTATCTCGGCGAAGTAAAATTACAAGCATTAACACCGGCAATGCTCGACAACTGGATTCGTAAGTTGCAAAAGAACGGGCTTGCCTACAATACCATTTCCGGGATACACGCGCTTCTGAGAAATGCGTTGAACAATGCCGTATACCCTTCGCAACTAATCAGCTCCAATCCCGCCGCTTATATCAAGGTTCCGAAGAACGCGCCGCGCAACGTCATAAAGCGAACGATAATCACGCCCGAAAGATTTGCCGCCTTGCTTGTGAAATATCCCTTCGGGTCGTCGCTTTATATTCCACTCTTGCTTTTGTATCATACGGGAATGCGAATCGGCGAAGTCCTCGGCTTAAGCTGGGCTGATGTTGACTTCGCGAAAAAAAAAATTAACGTCAATCAGCAACTAAGTTACCGAAGCAAGCGCGGCTATTACCTTGACGCGCCAAAAACCAAAACAAGCAAGCGATACATAATTGTGGATGATGTACTACTCAGAGAGCTAAACCGCTGGCGAATTCGGCAAATGGGGAACGAAGAGACCTTCGGTGATCGCTACGTGTGCGTTTACCGTGAAGACGACGGGCATATTATTCGACATTCAAAAGTCCTGCCGCCTTCCACCGTTGCAAAAGTTGAGCTGATATGCACTCGTGATGACGGTCAATTGGTATTTCAAGACAGAATAACCAAATTATTGCGCGCAGAAAATTTAAACGCGCATTCGTTCCGCCACACTCACACCACTCAACTGATAGAAATGGGAGTACCAGCGAAAGCAGTTGCGGGTCGCCTCGGTCATGCAAATACGCAGATCACTCAGAATCTTTATGCTCACAACACACTGAAATTACAAGAAGAAGCTGCCGTTCTTTTTGCAAAATCTTTGCAGACAAACGCCTAATGCAGACAATATGCAGACAAAATAAAAAGGGAAGCGTAAATTTACTTGAATTTTTCGCGAGGAGATTTTTATGGATTCAATCACAGGTCAAGAGGTAAAGAGTTGGATTGTTTCAATCACGTCGGCGATCGTGGTCGCCTTGCTGATTCGCTATTTCATCGTCGAGCTGTACGTTGTCGACGGACCCAGTATGCAACCGACATTGCAGGACGGCGAGCGGCTTGTCGTCAACAAATTCATTTATCATTGGCGCAACCCGCTGCGCGGCGAGGTCGTCATCTTCCGCTATCCGCGAGACCACAGCCGCGATTTTATCAAGCGCGTGATTGCCACCGGCGGCGACACAATCGAGATTAAGGACGGTCACGTTTTCGTTAACGACGCGCTTGTCAACGAGGATTACATTTCCGAAAAGACGCGCACCGAATATCCCAAGCAGACCGTGCCCGAAGGTACGCTGTTCGTTTGCGGCGACAATCGGCGCAACTCTCTGGATTCGCGATTCCCCGATGTGGGCTTTGTGCCGCTTGAACTCGTCAAGGGCAAGGCGGCGTTGATTTTCTGGCCGATTGACTACATTGCGGCGTTGCCATAATAAATTTGACGATTGGAGGTTGTCGGTTTGTTAGGGAAAAGTGTTACAGCCATAAAAAATTTTTCGGCGGCGGAAATTCGTTCGGTACTCGACGCGGCGTACAAGTTCAAGCAAATCATCAAACGCGGCGGCGAAAAAAAATTGTCCAACCTGCGCGGCAAGGCGATTGTCAATCTGTTTTACGAGCCGTCGACGCGAACGCGCACGTCCTTTGAACTGGCGGGCAAGTATCTCGGCGCGGACGTGGTAAGCATAAACAGCGGCACCAGTTCAATCGTCAAGGGCGAAAGTCTTCGCGACACGCTCCGCACGATTGAGGCTATGGGCGTCGACGCGATTGTCATGCGGCACAAAGCGGAAGGCGCGGCGGATTTCGCGACGCAGGTAGTCAAGCCCGTGATAATCAACGCCGGCGACGGGGCTCACGCGCACCCTTCGCAAGCACTGTTGGATTTGTTCACGATTGAACAGCGCAAAGGACGGCTCGCGGGCTTGAAGGTCGCGATTGTCGGCGACATCCTTCACAGCCGCGTTGCCCGCTCCGATGTTTACGCAATGACGCGCATGGGCATGGAAGTTCGCCTTGCCGGCTTCAAGACGCTGTTGCCCAGATTTTTTGACTTCGACGGCGTGACGGTGTACGAAAGCCTTGACGACGCGATTAAAGGCGTCGACGTGATTAACGTCCTGCGCATTCAGCTTGAGCGGCAACAGGCGGGGCTTTTCCCTTCGACGCGGGAATATGCGCGGGTCTTCGGCATAAACGACGAACGCTTGAAACTCGCGGCGGACAACGTGTTAATCTTGCACCCCGGTCCGCAAAACAAGGGGCTTGAAATTTCGTCGGAAGTCACGTATTGCGAACGGTCGGCGATTCAAGACCAAGTTCAAAACGGCGTGGCGATTCGCATGGCTTTGCTCGATTTGACGTTGGGAGGTGACGCGTGATGTTTATCAGACTTCGTAACGAAAATTATATCAACACAGACGAAATAAAAATTTTCAACCTCACGCACGGCGACGAGCCGACTGCGCGCGCTATCGAAAAGAGCGGCGAAGTGCACGAAATAAAAAGTTTCGACAATCGTCACGAGGCTGAAAAGTGGCTTGCCGACTTGATTGCCGAATTGAACGGGGGCAAGATGTTATGAATCAGACGTGGCAATTCCAAAATAAATTTCAATCGCTGTTGATTCGCGGCGGGCGCGTGCTTGACCCTGCCAACGACTTCGACGGCGCGGCGGACGTGCTGATTGTCGACGGCAAGATTGTCAAGGTTGCGCCCGATATTAATTATTCCGCGCAGATTGAATACGACGCGACGGGCAAGCTTGTCACGCCCGGCTTAATCGATATGCACGTCCACTTCCGCGAGCCGGGACAAGAGGCCAAAGAAGACTTCCTGAGCGGCGCAAAGGCGGCGGCGGCGGGCGGCTTCACGACGGTCGCGACAATGCCCAACACGTCGCCCGTCGTCGACAACGCGGCTCTTGTTCGCGCAATGGTTAAACGTGCCGAAGACGTCGGGCTTGTCAATATAAAAATCATCGGCGCAGTCACGAAGGCTCAACAAGGACAGGAACTTGCCGAAATGCGCGACATGATTGCGGCGGGCGCGGTTGCCTTCAGCGACGACGGACACTTCGACGCCAATGCAAAAATTTTCCTCAACGCGCTTGATTATCTGCACGGCACCGGCAAGGTTATCATTTGCCACGAAGAGGAAACCGAACTCGTCGCGGGCGGCGTCATGAACGAAGGCAAACGCTCCGCACTGCTTGGGCTCAAAGGTCGCCCGACGGTTGCCGAAGACATTGCCGTTGCGCGCGACGTGTTGCTTGCCGAATACACGGGCGGGCGCGTCCACATTGCACACATCAGCTCTGCGCGGGCGGTTGACATTGTTCGCGAGGGCAAACGTCGCGGCGTCAAAGTCACTGCCGAAGTCACGCCGCAACATTTGACGATGACGGACGATTTGGTTAATCCTGCAGACGCGTCGACGAAAATTAATCCGCCGCTCCGCACGCAAGCCGATTGCGACGCCTGCTTGACGGGTTTGCTTGACGGCACGATTGACGCGATTGTTACTGACCATTCGCCGCACGCGCCCGAAGAAAAGGATCGCGAATACATTTACGCGCCGAGCGGCTTCCCCGGCTTGGAAACGAGCGTCGGCGTCCTACTCACCGAACTTTATCACACGGGCAAGGTTGACTTGCGCACGCTGATTAGTAAAATGACAGCCGAGCCCGCGCAGGTTTTCGGGCTTGACGCGGGAACGTTGTCGGTCGGCGCGGCGGCTGACGTCACGATTATCGACACCGAGCTTGCTTGGACGGTCGACGCGAAAAATTTCTACACGCGCGGCAGTCATTCGCCGTTTGTCGGTCGCGAGTTGAAAGGTCGTGCCGTCGCAACCATCGTCCGCGATAATTTAATGACGCTTAATCAAATGTAAGGAGCAGTGATTAACATGTTTGGTATCGGAGTCCCCGAACTCATTTTGATTTTGATAATCGGCTTGGTCGTCTTCGGCCCCGGCAAATTGCCCGGCGTCGGCAAAGCGTTGGGTCAAAGCATCAAAGAGTTCAAACAGGCGAACAATGACGACGCAAAGACCGTCGACGTGACAGAGCAAAAGAAACTTGACGCCGAGAAAAAATGAGCGAGCCCGATAACAAGCCCGCGCAGGACGAGCAAGTTCCCGCCGAAGACGACGGCACCATGAGTTTGACGGCGCACCTTGAGGAACTGCGTTCGCGGATAATCAAATCGTTGCTTGCGATAGCGTTCGGCAGTTGCGTCGCGTATCTGTTCTTGGACGAAATCACGGCGTATTTAACGTTGCCCGTCGGCAAGCTGTATTACATGCGCCCCGGCGAGGCGTTCTTCACGTATCTGAAAATCGACATAGCTGCCGGCTTCTTAATCGCTTTGCCGATAATTTTTTATCACGCATGGAGATTTTTTTTGCCCGCGCTGACCAGAGGCGAACGCGCCGTTTTGGGAATCTTGGTGCCGTCGTCGGTCGCGCTGTTCTTCATGGGGCTGGCGTTTTCGTTCTTCCTGATATTGCCCGTCGCGCTGAAATTCTTTATGGGCTTCGGCGAGGAGTCGGAGAATCTGCAAACGCTGTTTTCGTTCGGCAGCTACTTCGAGTTCGTGATACTGTTCGTGTTGCCGTTCGGGTTCGTGTTCGAGTTGCCGCTGGTGATAATCGTTTTGGGCAAGCTTGGCATCCTCACGAGCGAGAAGCTGGGCAAGTATCGCCGCTACGTATTTTTCTTTTCGTTCGTCATCGGCGCGCTGGTCACTTCGCCCGACGTGATAACTCAAGTCGCGGTGGCGATACCTGTCATTTTGCTTTACGAGGTAGGCTATTTGGTTGTTAAGTACATACTGCGGAGGTGACGGCATGAAAATGTTTTTGGCGGAATTTTTGGCGGCAATCTGCGCGGCATTTTTTTTGAACGCGTATTTCAACGACGACAAGCCCGCCGAGCCGCCGCCGCAGAAAGTCGTTGTTCAAGTCGAACAGCCAACCGTTACTCCCGTCAAACCGGCGAACGTCAACATGACGCCTGCACCGCCCGCCGCAGTCGAGCCGCAAAATTATTTTGCCAACGGTCAGTTCAAAGTCGGTGTCGATTTGCCTGCGGGCGAATACCTTGCGGTCGGCACGGGCTACGTCGAAGTCGCCGGCTCCAGCGCGGGCGGCACGAACAATATCCTAATCAACGACAACATCGTCGACGCGCGCCGCTACGTCGTCGTCAATGAAGGCGAGTACGTCAAAGTCATGAGCGACATGAAACTTTACTCCTTGGCGGACGCGCCCAAACTTAATCTGAATTACAGCAAGTTGCCGGCGAATCAATACAAGGTCGGCGTCGACATTCCTGCGGGCGAATACAAAATCCTTTTGGACGCGGGCGGTTACGTCGCCTTGACGCGCGACACGCGCCGCAATTACGTCGGCAATCAATACGCGCACAACGGCGGGCAATTTTACGCCACTGTCGCAGACGGTCAGTATCTGCAGATTAAAAACGGTACGGGCGAATTCGTCGGCTCTGCCAAATAAAAAATCCCCCGCAACGGGGGATTCGGAAGGTTAAAAGGAATTTTGAATTTTTTCGACGATAAGGCGTTCAATCCACGGCGGCGGCTGATGTATGCCTTTGAACCAATTCCGAACGGTATTGTAGGGGGCACCCAAAAGTTCGGCTGTTTGCTTGGCGTCAAGCCCCGCCTTTGTCGCCGCGTATTTCACCGTATGAAAATATTTGTCGGGGTCGAATTCAATCACGTTGACGATTGTCCCTTCAGGATATTCGCTCAAATCAAGGTCGGAGGGCTTTGAGGGCTTCGGGTAATCTTTTTCGTCGAGCCCGTCAAGCCACGTGCCCATTGCGTCAACCGTCCAATACATGGCGTCCGATAAGTCTTCGCCCTGCGTAAGGCAACCTTGCAAATCGGGCACGACCGCCCCGAAGGTTTCTTCGCCCGAAGCTGTTTTGTCGGGGAAGAAAATTACGGGATAGTAACATTTCGCCATTTGAGTCACTCCAATCATTTCAACTTTGCCTCGCGCAGTATTTTGCGTTCGAGACCTTTACCTAATTCGCCGCTGTGCATCGGCACATACTTCGTTGCCTTTGTCGCCGGATTATACATTTTTTGATGACCGCCTTTGCCGCCGTCTTCCTTGCAAAAGCCGTTTCGTTGCAGGTAACGAATCATTTCTTTGGGCGTCATGGGCATTGAGTTTTCCTCCCCCGCTTACGTTATACACAACACGAAAATTTTTGTCAATTAAGGAGATGACGCCTTGGCTTACAGAGATTTGCGCGAATTCATGGACGAATTGGAACGACGCGGCTTGCTCAAACGAATAACGGTGCCCGTCGACGCCGAGCTGGAGATAACCGAAATTACCGACCGCGTGTCGAAGTTCAGGGACAGCCGCAACGTCGCCCTGCTTTTTGAAAACGTGCGCGGCTACGATATGCCCGTCCTCATGAACGCGTTCGGAAGTTACGAGCGCATGGCTTTGGCGTTGGGCGTGGAGAAACTCGACGACGCGGCGGACGACATCCGCGAAATCATGAAGTTGCCGTATCTGTCGTTCAAAAACCGATCCAACATTTTTTCAATCGTGTCGACCGCGCACAAGGCGATTAACTTCCCGAAATACGTAAAGAACGCGCCCTGTCAAGAAGTCGTCGAAGTCAACCCGTCGCTCGACAAAATCCCAATCCTGAAGTGCTGGCCGCAAGACGGCGGGGCTTTCGTGACATTGCCGCTGGTCTTCACGAAAAATCCCGCGACAGGCAAGCGTAACGTCGGCATGTATCGCCTGCAGAAATACGACGCGCGGACGACGGGTATGCATTGGCACATCCACAAGAACGGCGCAGAAAATTTCCGCGACGCCAAAACCCTAGGCGCGAATCGAATTGAGGCGGCTGTTGCAATCGGCACCGATCCTGTCGTCACATACGCCGCGACCGCGCCTTTGCCCCGCGACGTCGACGAAATGGTTTTCGCAGGCTTCCTGCGCAAAAAATCCGTTGAGCTCACAAAGTGCAAGACCGTCGACCTGGAAGTCCCCGCGACCGCCGAAATTATTTTGGAGGGTTACGTTGCGACCGACGAACTGCGCCGCGAAGGACCCTTCGGCGACCACACCGGCTATTACTCGTTGGCGGACGATTATCCCGTCTTCCGCGTCACGTGCATTACTCACCGCAAGAATCCGATTTACTCGGCGACCGTCGTTGGCAAGCCGCCCATGGAAGATTGTTACATGGCGAAGGCGACCGAAAGAATTTTCCTGCCGCTCCTGCAACAGCTCCTGCCCGAAATCGTTGACATCAACATGCCGCTCGAAGGCGTCTTCCACGACTGCGTTATCGTCGCGATTAAAAAGCAATTCCCCATGCACGCCCGCAAAGTCATGCACGCGCTTTGGGGGCTCGGTCAAATGATGAACGTCAAGATGATTGTCGTCGTCGATTCGCATGTCGACGTTCAAGACTTGAGTGAAGTGGCGTGGCGCGTCTTCAACAACATCGACGCCGACCGCGACCTTGAGATTGTTCACGGGCCGCTTGATGTGCTCGATCACTCGTCGCCGTATGCGAAGTGGGGCGCGAAACTCGGCATTGACGCGACGAAAACTTGGGCGGAGGAAGGTCACGCGCGCGATTGGCCTGACGAAATTTCAATGACGCCCGAAGTCAAAGCACGCGTCGACAGCATTTGGCACTCGTTGAATCTCGGTTGAATTATTTTTGAGGTGACACTTATGAAAGACGGCAAGCGCGGCGCATTTGAGATTACATAGAATGGAAGCTGGTGGAATCAGGAACTTTTGAAGGACTGCGGAATTATTCCCTACATGCTCCACAAAAATCACGGCTTCCGCTCTGTCATGGTCGGCGCGGGAAATTTTGAACCTGAAAAATATCCGTACCTTGAAAAATACGTTCGCGGGCTTGAAATGGATTTTCTCCCTGAAGACACTTTGCAGGCGCGGCTTGAATACATCAAAGCGCACGCCGCCGAAATGGATTTGTTGATTTTGCACGGTCCGTATAAAGAACATTTTCCATACGTTGAGTATTACAAACGACTTCGTCCCGACGGTAAAATCTATCTTGCAACGGATATGAACATCTACTGAGCAAGCATCTTCCCGCACAATCATCCCGATTACAAAAAATTTATTCAATCGTGCGACGTGGTGGCGGCGAGCTGTCGCGCCGTGCAAAAACATCTTTCTGCCAAGTGGCAAATGCCCGTCGAGATGATTCGCAACGGCTGGTACAACTTCCCGCAAGTCTCTTTCGACAATCTGTTCGAGCAAAAAGAAAACATTATCTTGACTGTCGGCAGAGTCGGTTCCAATATCAAGTTAACAAAACGCAGTGACATTCTTCTTGAGGCTTTTGCCAAAGTTGCAAATGATTTGCCCGGTTGGAACCTTCGCATCGTCGGCTTCATATATGAAACGTTTAAACCGTGGATTGAAAATTATTTTACGGCTCACCCCGAATTGAAAGAACGCGTGATTTTTACCGGTCTGATTAAAGACAAAACCGAACTTGCCAACGAATACAAGCGCGCGAAGATTTTTTGCTTAACGTCGCCTGCTGAAGGCGGCACGCCCAACGTAACGGCGGAGGCTCTTTTTGCGGGCGACTTCATGATTTTTTCGTCGATTGACGCGGCTTACGAGGCAACTGACGATAACAAATGCGGCAGAGTTTTTCCAATTGGCAACGTCGATGCGCTGGCAAATCTTTTCCGCGAAGTCTGCCCGAACGATGAATTGATTTTGACGGGCGGCAAACACGCCGTCGAATATGCCCGCCGAAATTTCGACGCCGAACACATCGTCGCGCGGCTTTACTATCTGCTTTACGGAGGGGACGCGCAATGAGCCAAATGACTTTCAACAACGGCGAATTCATTCTTCACGACGCATTCAACAAGCCGCGCAGTCTCATCAATCTCGGAAGCCCGGCGGCGAATCGAAGCGATTTGTTGCAACAAAGTCTCATCAACGAAGTGAACGGCACTTTGCAACGGCTTTTCGACCAAACGCCGTCGGGCGCGGTGAACGTGATAACTTTCATGCGAATCGTCAGCGGATTGATGCGCAAGGCGCGAAGTTATAACGTCCTGCACGTCGGACGCTGGTCGCCGCTCGACGGTGCCCTTACGAACACTTTGCCGAAGTTCAACGCGAAAAATTTTCTCTGGTCTTACGTGCCCGTTCGTCCCGTCGGTCAGTTCGCGAACGTCAATTTCATTTTCGTCAAGGTGCACGGAGGAGGAGAGATTATCGTTCCCGAAAATAAATTCGACGCGGTGATTTTTTCAGAGCAGACGCTCCCGCCGACTGAACTTTTGCTTGCGAGCAAGGACGGCGGAAAAATTTTCTTCGTCGCGTCGAAGGAAAGCCTGCCCGATTTTTGGACGACCACCGCGCAAACTTTCGACTTGGAACAAAATTTTTCGGTCGTTGAATTGGAGCTGTCGCCGTCGCTGAAAGATGAACTTCGCCGCCGTTCGCCGCAAGGACAACTTGACGACAAAAAATCGCAAATTCGGCAGACGGTCTTGAAAGTTCGCGACGTCATGAAAAAAATCAACGCGCTGCCGCCGCAAGAACAAAACGCTTGCCTTGACGAGCACATTGCCGAAGTTGCGCGCGCAGAAAAAGTTTTGAACGAAATTTTTCTTGAACTGCGTTCCAACACGATTAAGCTGAACTTAAACATGCTCAAGGAGTTTCTGATTGATTTTCGGCTTTACGACGATGAGCAAATGAAAAGCCGCGCCGCCGAGGACTTGGATCGGCAAATCGACATTCTCTTGAAAGATTTGGATACGCTTTGAAAAATTTCACGGCGTCGGGAAAAAATCTCGACGCATTTTTTTTATTTGCGGAATGAAACTTGCATGATATAATTTCCGCAGTGCAAAGGAGGTCGACGCATGAAAAAATTTTTTGAGCAAATCCCGTGGCAAGTTATCTTCGCCGCGTTCCTTGGGATATTTTTCTTGCGAAATTGCTTGTTGCCGCTGATAGCCGACGACTATTCTTACGCGTTTATATGGGACGGCGACGCGCGCGGCAATCTGCTTGACGGGCTTGACCCGAATCGCCTGCACCGCGTCGAATCGTTCGGCGACGTGCTTTATTCGCAATGGCAACACTATTTTACGTGGGGCGGGCGGACAATTGCGCATATCTTCGTTCAGACGTTCGTTTGGCTCGGCGACTCGATCTTCGACGTGGCAAATACGTTCGTGTTCGCGGCGTTCGTGCTGCTTTTGTTCAAAATCGGGACGGGGTTGCCGTTGCGCGACATGAATAAAACTTACATGCTGTTCATTTTGGCGGGAATTTATTTCTGCACGCCGTCATTGGTTATCACGATGGTCTGGCTTACGGGCGCGTGCAATTACCTTTGGATGAGCACGCTGATAATTCTGTTCCTGTTGCCGTTCGTGACAAAGCATCGCCGCGCAGATTTTTGGCGGACGCCGCCCGCGTGGTCTGTCCCGCTTATGGCAGTGCTCGGACTGTGCGCGGGCTGGTCGATTGAGCCGGGCAGTGCCGTCGCGTTCTTGATAACGCTGCAATTCGTCATACACTTCAAGCGCGAAAAAAATCTTCAGCCGTGGATGAAAGTCGGCTTCGTGTTTTTGACAATCGGAGCAGCGTTGTTGTTCCTCGCGCCGGGAAATATTCACCGCTTGGAGCTGAGCAACGCGCTTGAGCCCGACGACGTTGTTACGCCCGACGAACAGTGGACGCCGCAAATGTTCCTGACGAATTTTGTAATCGGATTCCTGCCGGTGTTCCTGCGCGAAGTGATTTTGTTCGTGCCGATAATCATTTGCTTGAGCAAAGCAACGGTCTCGCCCGCCGTGAAAAGATTCGTCGCAATGTTCGCGGGCGCGTCGATTTTCGTTTTGTTGCTGATGATGTGTTCGCCCGAATTCCCCCAACGCGCGGGCTTTCCGTCGACGGTTTTCTTGCTGATTGCGTCGCTCGCCGCGCTGAAAGAAATTTTGCCCGACGTGAAAAATTTTTGCCGCCGCCGAGTCAAAGTCATGACGATTGCCGCGACGATTTTCGCCGTCGTGTGGATGTTGAGCTTGGCGGGCGTGCTTTACGTCGAAGTCACTTTGAATCGCGAACTGGTGGCGCGTGACGAATACATTGCCGCGCACAAGAACGACGCGTTGATTACCGTCAAGCCGCTGGAAATCCTCAAATGGATTGAGCCTCTTGTCGGCACGCGCACTTGGACGGAATCAATGCTGTGGTGGGGCGGCGACCTTGAGCCTTCCATTGAAGGGAACCGCAGTTTGCTTTTCGCCAAGTATCACGGCTTAAAACAAATCATTACCGAGGAGAAAAAATTTGAGTAAGTTTTTTGTCAAGCACCCGATACCCGCGCTCGTGTTGGCGATTATCTTGACGCTTGCGGGAGCTTTGACTGCCGTGCGCCTGCCGATAGCCGAATACCCCGACATCGCGCCGCCGACAGTTTTTGTCGACGCAAGTTACATTGGTGCTGATGCCTCCGTCGTCAACAACACCGTCGCGCAGATTATCGAGGACGCCGTAAACACTGCGGGCGACATTGAGTTTATGAACTCGTCAATCGACACGGCGGGCAATTACGGCTTGCAAATCGTCTTCAAAATCGGAATCGACAACGACACCGCCGCCGTCCGCGTGCAGAATAAAGTTTCGTCCGTTATGAGCGACCTGCCCGCCGACGTGCAAAGCCACGGCGTCAACGTCAGCAAGAGTACGCCCGAAATGGTGATGCTCGTCAATTTGATTTCGCCGAACGGCACGCACGACGAACTTTTCCTGCGCAACTACGCGACGGTCTATTTTCTCGACAAGATTAAGCGCGTAAACGGCGTGGGCAACGTGGGCTTCTTCGGCGGCGAATACGCAATGCGCATTTGGATAAACCCCGACAAACTCGCCGATTTGGGCTTGACGATTGCGGACGTTGAATCTGCCGTCAAAGAGCAAAACGTTCAAGCCGCTGTCGGTTCGCTCGGCAAAATGCCCGTGCCCGCCGCGCAGGAACGTGAATTTATCGGACGCTCGACCAACCGCAAGGAAACGCCCGCCGATTTTGAAAATATTATCGTCAAGACGGCTGACGGCTCGTTCGTACGCCTGAAGGACATTGCCCGCGTCGAAATCGGCTCGCGCGACACAAGCACAATATCCTTTTGCGACGGCGAACCGGCGTCAAGCTTCGTCATCAGCTTGACCAACGACGCCAACGCGCTCGAAACGCTTTCGGCAGTCAAAGAAATTTTGACGGAGGCGGCCGAAGACTTCCCGCCCGACATGACTTATTCAATCGCCGTTGACTCGACGCGCTTCATAACCGAATCGCTGACCGAAGTCGCCAAGACGTTCCTTGAGGCGTTGCTGTTGGTCGTGATAATCGTCTGGCTGTTCCTGCGCAACGTCCGCGCCACGATAATCGCGCTGTTGGCGATACCGGTGTCAATCGTGGCGACGTTCGCGATCTTCCCGTTGGCGGGCTTCACAATCAATACGCTGACGCTGTTTGCGCTGATTTTGGCAATCGGGCTGGTCGTCGACGACGCGATTGTCGTCATTGAAATCGTCGAACGAAAATTGGAAAGCGGCATGGAAATTCAAGCGGCGACGCTCGCGGCAATGCAGGAGATTCAAGCCCCGATAATCGCTATAGCGTGCGTGTTGGCGGCGGTGTTCGTGCCGGCTGCGTTCCTCGAAGGCATAACGGGCGAACTTTATCGGCAATTCGCGCTGACAATCGTCGTGTCGATGTTTTTCTCGACGCTGGTTGCTTTGACGCTGACGCCCGCGCTTTGCGTGATGTTGTTGAAGGGACAAGGAACAAGGGACAAGGGACAAGTTTTTTCGGCGTTTCGGCGGCTGTTGGAATTTTTCATGCGGCGGAAAGTTTTGGTGTTGCTGATGTTGGCGGCGGTGACGGCGGGCGCGGTCGTGCTCAATGACATTTTGCCGAGCGAATACATTCCCGACGAGGACAAGGGCAACTTTATCGCGGCGGTGACTTTGCCCGAAGGCACGTCGATGAATCTGACGATTGACACGCTGCAAAAATTTTCCTCCGCATTGAAAGAAGTCGACGGCATTGAAAGCATTTCGATCGTTGCGGGCGCGGATGTCTTGGGCGGCGGCACCAACTCCAACGCGGGCGAAGTTTTCGGCACGCTGACCGATTGGGACGAACGCAACGCAAGCCTTGACGAAATTTTGGAGGCGGTCGGCGAAACGGCAAAGCGCGTCATTCCCGAAGCTGAAGTCTTCGCCATGGGCGCAAGTTCATTGCCGGGCTTGGATTCGGCGGGCGGTGTGTCCATGCGTCTGCTTGACGTGCAAAATCACAGCGACGCCGAACTTGCCAAAATTGCCGAGGCGATTGAAGATGCCGCCAACGCCCGCGCCGAATTGACGGACGTGACGGAAAGTTTCACCGTGTCGAAGCCCTACGTTGATATGCGCGTCGACGAGGACAAGGCAAAACTTTTGGGCGTGAGTCTCGACGACGTTTACTCTGCCCTGCGCGTGAACTTCAGCGGCGACGAAGTAAACGACTTTACGCGATTCGGGCGCGTCTACAAGGTCGTCATGCAGGCTGATGCGGGCTATCGCGATTCGGTCGACGTGGCGAAGTTTTTGTACGTGCGGAACGCTGACGGCGGACTTGTCCCGCTCGATACGCTTGTCACGTTGACGCGCACGACGGGCGTTTCGCAGATTTCCAGATACAACGGAATGCGTTGCGTGAACTTTGACGCGAACGTCGCCGAAGGTTTTTCGTCGGGACAAGCACTTGACGCGTTGGAGGCGGCCGTTGAGGAAGTCGCACCGAACACCTTCCAAATCGCCTGGGCTGAAGTGAGCCGGCAAGAAAAACTTGCGCAACGTTCGTCCGCCGTAATTTTCGCGCTGGCGTTGGTCGTTGTGTTCTTGAGCTTGGTCGCGCTGTACGAGTCGTGGCGGTTGCCGCTCGCGGTTATGTTGAGCGTGCCGACGGCGATATTCGGCGCGTTGCTCGCGGAGCTCGTCACGGGCAACTTGGCAAGCGTTTACATGCAAATCGGTATTTTGGTCTTGGTCGGGCTGACGGCGAAGAACGCGATACTCATCGTCGAATTCGCGAAAGTCAAAGTCGACGGCGGCATGGAACCTGCGCGGGCGGCGATAGAGGCGACGACGGAACGTTTGCGCCCGATTTTGATGACTTCGCTGGCATTTATCGTGGCGTGCATACCGTTGGCTCTGGCTTCGGGCGCGGGCTCGGCTACTCGCAACGGCATGGGCTGGGCGATTGTCGGCGGCATGTTCTTCACGACGGTGCTCGGCGTCATTATCGTGCCCGTATTATTTGCATTGATTGAGAGGCGAAAAAATTGATTGACTTGAAAAAAATCCCCGCGTGGCTCGTGATTGCCTTCTGCGCGGGAACGTTTCTGATTATGAATTTGCTGACGCCGGTGATTGGCGACGATTACGCCTACGCGTTCATTTGGGACGGCGCGCAGAACGGCAACTTCCAAAACAATATCGGCAAGCTCTATCGCGTCGAAAGTTTTGGAGATATTATCGCGTCGCAATGGTCGCACTACCTCACGTGGGGCGGGCGGTCGGTCGCGCATTGTTTCGTTCAATTCTTCGTGTGGCAGGGTAAGTTGCTGTTCGATTTCGCGAACACGCTGATATACGCGGCGTTGGCGTTGCTGATTTACTTCACGGCGAAGGGCAAGCTTGAGTTCCAAAACTCGGACGGCAAAACGTTCGTGTGGATATTCTTCGCGCTGTGGTTTTTCCTGCCCGAAATGTTTCAAACGTCGATGTGGCTTACGGGCTCGTGCAATTATCTTTGGATGACGGCTTTGCAGTTGCTGTTCCTGTTGCCGTTCGCGCTGAAGTTTTGGGACAAAAACTTTTGGTCGGGCGCGTCGAAGGGCACAACGATTTTAATGGCGTTCATGGGCTTAATCGCTGGCTGGTCGAACGAATCGGGCGGCGCGTTCGTGATTTTCCTGGCGTTCCTCGCGCTGATTTATTTTTGGCGTCAAAAGCAACTTGAACGGTGGATGATTGTCGGCTTCGTTACGCTGTTCGTCGGTTACGCGCTGTTGATGCTCGCGCCGGGCAACTTCCAACGCTACGTCGTCGACGCGAACGACGCAACGGTACCGTTTCTGTCCGCGCAGATGTTCATTGACAACTTTTACGACGGTATGCAAGAAATTTTAATGAACGACGTGCTTTTGTACGTGACGATAGCTTTTTACTTCATTCGCGGGCGCAAGACGCCTCAGGCGACGCAATTTATCTTGGCGTTCGCGGCGGCGGGGATTTTGTTGCCGTGCCTGCTGATGTTCTCGCCCGAATTCCCTGCGCGGGCAGCGTTCGCGTCGCCGGTGTTCGCGTTGATTGCGTCGGTTGCCGCGCTCGAACGGACACAGATTAACCTGTCGCCGAAAATAATTTCAGCCGCGCTTTGTGTATGGCTCGTGACGATTGTCTATTCGATTGGCGTCGATTGGTATGTTCATTCGCAAATCGCGGAGCGTGACGAATACGTTGCGCAACACAAGCACGACGATTTGATTGTCTTGCAACCGATTTACTTGCCGTACTTGCCCGAACACGCGCTTTGGAGTTGGACGATGGATTCATACGCGCGCTTCTACGGCGACGTGACGCCCTACCGCGACAAGTTCAACAACCGCAACATAACCTACGCACAATACTACGGCTTGAAGGAAGTCGTCATGGACGCCGAGACCAACAAAAAAGTGACGCAGTACATTTACTACTGACGGAGGAGTTTTAATGGATAAAATTACGATTATCGTGCCGTGCTACAACGAGCAGGAGGTTATCGACATGTTCTATCCTGCCGTTCAAGAACACCTGTCGAAAATTCCCGACTGCAAATTCAATTACATTTTCGTAAACGACGGCAGCCGCGACGCCACGCTTGAGAAACTTCGCGCAATATCCGCCGCGCACGACGACGTTACTTACTTGAGCCTGTCGCGCAACTTCGGCAAGGAATCGGCGATGATGGCGGGCATTGACTACGCCGACGGCGACGCCGTGATTATCATGGACGCCGACCTTCAGCACCCGCCCGAAACCGTTGCCGAGATGGTCAAGTGGTGGCGCGAAGGTTACGACGACGTTTGCGGCAAACGCGTCGACCGAGCCGGCGAAACTTGGCTGAAACGAACCTGCGCGAATATTTTCTACGCCGTCATGAAAAAGTTCAGCACGTCCTACGAAATGCAACGCGACGTCGGCGACTTCCGCTTACTCGACCGCCGTTGCATTGAGGCGTTGAAACTCATGCGCGAGAATCAGCGTTTCACGAAGGGATTGTTCACGTGGGTAGGCTATCACAAAAAGGAAATTCCGTTTGAAGTCCGCCCGCGCGCTGCCGGCACGACAACTTGGAATTTCCTTGCGCTGTTCAATTTGGCAATGAAGGGCATGACTTCGTTCACGACCGCGCCTTTGCGTTTGATGACGTTCCTGGGCATAACGGTCTCGTGCGGCGCGATGCTTTACATGCTGTTTGTCTTGGCAATGGCGTTGCTTTACGGCGACCCGGTTGCGGGCTATCCGACACTGTTGACGGTCATGCTGTTCCTTGGCGGCACGCAGCTGTTGGCGTTGGGGATTATCGGCGAGTACTTGGGGCAAATCTTCCACGAGAGTAAACACCGCCCGATTTATCTGATTGACGAGATTGACGGCGAGCGCATGATTTACGTGCCGCACCGCGTACCTACGGAGCGCAATACACATCCTCGTTGAGCGTTGCCGACAAAAAAAATTTTCCCGCCGAATGTTCGACGGGATTTTTTATTGGTAAAAAATTTTTCAGCGGGTGTGACAGACTTCGTAAAGCCCCGCGCGTTTGAGCGTGTCGACGACGGTATCGCCGATATGCGCGACGGTGTCCGCAACTTGAATGCCGACCGCGTTCAACGCTTTGATTTTGTCGGCCGCCGTGCCCTTTCCGCCGCTGATAATCGCGCCTGCGTGCCCCATGCGTTTGCCGGGAGGAGCTTGACGTCCCGCAATGAAAGCCGTCACGGGTTTTTCGGGCATGTTCTCGGCAATCCAACGCGCCGCGTCTTCCTCGGCATTGCCGCCGATTTCGCCAATCATAAGCACGGCTTTGGTCTCGTCGTCGTCTTTGAACAGCTGCAGGATGTCAATGAAATCGGAGCCCTTGACGGGGTCGCCGCCTATGCCGACGGAAGTCGTTATGCCTATTCCCGCGTTCATGAGTTGGAAAGCCGCTTCGTAAGTCAAAGTTCCGGAGCGCGACACCAATCCGACGTGACCGCGTTTCTGGACGTTGGGCGGGATGATTCCGAGCTTTGCTTCGCCCGTCGTCATGATGCCGGGGCAGTTCGGTCCGATAAGGCGCGTCTTCTTGCCGACCATGTAGCGGCGGACTTTAACCATGTCCAAAACGGGGATGTGTTCGGTAATGCAGACGACGAGTTCAAGCCCGGCGTCGACCGCCTCCAGAATCGAATCGGCGGCAAAAGGCGCAGGCACGTAGATAACCGACGCCGTCGCGCCCGTGGCTTTTACCGCGTCCTCGACCGTGTTGAAGACGGGCAGACCCTCGACGACTTGACCTGCCTTGCCGGGGGTGACGCCGCCGACAATTTGCGTGCCGTAAGCGAGCATTTGTTTCGTGTGGAAAGTCGCCGCCTTGCCTGTGATGCCTTGAACGATGACTTTCGTGTTTCTGTCGACTAAAATCACGCTGTTCACTCCTCAAAAAAAATCCTTGTCTATAATTTTGTCGTAGATGTAGCCTTCGCGGACGCCCGAATCGCTGTAAATGATGTTCAAGCTGCCGAAACGTTTGGCAAGCACGTCGGCGATAATCAAGCCCGGCATGAAGGTATGCATACGTTCGGGGACGGTCTTCATGAGCAAAATTTTGTCGGGGACAATCAACTCGTGGTCGCGGCGGAAGCGGTGCAGGATGTCTTGAATGCGGCGAACTTCCATGCGCATATTGTTGCGCGTCATGCCGTACATTGCATTGTAAAGAGCCATTGCGCCCTTGAACGTGCCGCCTATGCCGCAAATCTGCGCGTGGCTTACGGCTTGAAACTCTTTGACTGCGCTGACAGTCGCCTCTGCCTCGGCGTACATTTCCGCGATTTCAACCGCGCTGGGCAAGATGTGCACGCCTGTGTAACGCGTGTGGAAACTCAAGCTGCCAATCGGCAAACTCGCCTTGACTTGAATCTCGCGGTCTCTAAAGTAGACGATTTCGGTTGAGCCGCCGCCTATGTCGATAAGCAAGCCCTTTTCGTCAATAAGGTCGTGCGTCGCGCCGATAAAGTCGTAAGTCGCCTCGTCGTCGCCGCTCATGAGCAAAATGTTTATGCCCGTGCGCATAGAAATTTCGTCGACGGCTTGTGAACCGTTTATGGCGTTGCGGAGGGCGGCTGTCGTGAAGGCGGTCACTTGCGTTATTCCGAAGTCGTCGAGGAAGTGGCGATACTCGCCGATAATCTCAACGACTTTGTCAATGCCTTGCCGTTGCATGACGCCGTCGCGCACGTATGACGCAAGTCCGACGGTGTGTTTCCTTTTCATGAGCATTTCGACGCGGTCGCCGTCAATGTCGTAGACCGCCATGCGAATCGTATTTGAACCCACGTCAATCATCGCGTACAGCATGTTATCGCCCTCCTTGCCGCAAAATTATTCGGCGTCCGCGCAAATTAACCTGCATGATTTGTACTTTCTTCCGCCGCAAGAAAGTTTTTTAGAATTATTTGATTAACTACTTTCTTTCAGCGATGAAAGAAAGTAGCAAAGAAAATCGCCTCGCAGGGGCGTCGCCGCACGCAACATCCTGTTGCTGACGCGGCGCGGCCGCCGTCTGTGGCGGTCTCTAATGACTTTAATCGCTTATGTCATGCGGGGATATGCTGACAGGTTTTCCGTCGCGATTGACGTAGACGACGTTGGCGATACGCGCGTTGATTATCATGCGGCGACAAAGTTTGCAGGGCTCGCCCGAAGCGTTGGAGCCGTCCGCGCAGTTCACGCCCGCGATATAAATCGTCGCACCCGCCATCTTTTCGGGGTCGGCGTTGATTATCGCGTTCTGCTCGGCATGGACGGCAACGCACAGCTCGTAACGTTCGCCCTTGGGCACGTGAAGCCGTTCGCGTTCACAAATGCCGCTGTCAATGCAATTCGTTTCGCCGCGCGGCGCGCCGTTGTAGCCCGTGCTGATTATGATTTTGTCCTTGACGATAATCGCTCCGTAGCGGCGGCGCAGACACGTGGCGCGTTTGCCGACTTCGCGGGCGATGTTCAAAAAATATTCGTCCCAATCGGGACGGTGCGTTTGATTCATGCTTTAGCCTCCAAGTATCGTCTGACTAAAATTTCGGCGACGATGGCGTCGACGGGTTCGGGCGGAACTTGCATTGATGTCGGCAAGAGCTTGCGCCAACCGCGCGGGGGATTTTTTTTCCAATACAAGCGTCGCGCCTCTTCGGTCGTGTGTTTTTCGTCGACGAGTTGAAAACTCAAACCCGCCGCCGTGACTTTAGACGCCGCCGCCTTGTGCGTGGTGCCGTCGCCCAAAATTACCGCCTCGATTGGAAATTCAGCCGCCAATGATTTTATCACGCCGTCAAGAGCCTCGGTCGCCTCGACGCGTTGAAATTTTATTTCGCCCGCCGCCGTCAGTACCGCCACGCCGCACTTGTCGCGTCCGGGGTCTATGCCCATGAACATCACAGTTGCTCCAATTTTATGTTAAGCCGCAACGGGCTGCCCGAAGTCGTTTCGTCGCGGGCGGTCGCCGTCAGCTGTATCCTGCCCTTCGCCGACATGAGCGCGTCGACGATTTCGTAAAGTTGCGTGCCTTCCATGCGCCCGACGCTGCCCGTCAACGGATCGGCCAAAATGCCGCGCTCCGTCGCGATATGATTTATATCCGTCAAAAAGTCCTGCAGAATCATTTCGGGTTGCGCGTCGTCGCCGATTTCGTAAATCTTGCTCAGAATTGTTTCGCCCGCGTGGAAAACCAATTCGTTCGGGAAAATTTCAAGCCGCGTGCGAACGGGCTCGCCGCGAACCAAATTGCCCGCCGCCGAAATTCTCAACACAACGTCGCGCCCGCCCGATTCAATCTCGTCAATGATTCGGTGCATTTCGGGTTGATAAATCCAAACGGACATTTCCTCGTCGCCGCCGAAACGTTCAACCAGATGATGCGTCGCCTGCTCGGCAATGGCGTTGATGTCGTCGGAAATTTCGTCGGCAGTGCGTCCGCCACGAATCACGCCGCTCGCCAAAAGTTCGCCCGCCCGCAACGTTATATCGCCTTCGCGGATTGCGATAATGCCTTCGCGCAGACGGCTGTTGCGTTCCTCAAGCTCCTTGTTGTCGGTGGAAAGCTTTTCGTTGTCGCCCGAAAGTTTTTCGTTGTCGGCGGTCAGCGTGACGTTGAATTCGCCGAGCTTTTTGTTGGCGTCTTCAAGCGCGGCGTTCGTACCGGAAAGATTTTCGTTCTGCGCGGCAAGGTCGGAGTTGGTCGCCTCAAGGCGTTCGTTGCCTTCCTTGAGACGGTCGGATTCGGCGCGGAGTTCTTCCTGTTCGGTTTTGAGCGACGCGATTTCGATTTTAGATTCCTTAAGGTTGGCGTTCGCGCGCTCGAATTCCTCTTGCGCCTTGAAAAGATTTTCGGTCGCCTCGTCCAGTTCGGCAAGCGTCGAATTCATTGTTTGACGCAGTTCGTCCATGCCGAAAAGTGCCGTGCGAACGTTTTGCGATATGAGTGCCATGAAACCGATTGACAGTGCGGTTATCAGCCCGCCCGTCACAACTGTCACGATCATTGACGTATGGCGCGGGCGCAGTCCGAAAATCGAAAGGCGTTTCTTGCCGATTTTCGTGCCGAGCTTGTCGCCGATAAAGGCAATCGCGCCGCCCATCACAATCATGACCAAGATAAGATAAATTCCTTCCAATCAATCACCCCCGGCGAGTTTCATAGGACGAACGACGCTGTAAACGCTTTCGACGCGCCGCAATTTGTTTGTGAGTTCGGCGACCTGCGCGGCGTTTTGAACTTCGACGCCGAGCTTGACGGTTGAAGTCTTGTTGTACTTGTTGGGCGCGGCGTGAATCGATTGCATGTTGAGTTTCATTTCGGAGGGCACGCCAATCAGCGCGGCAAGGACGCCGGCTTTGTCGGAGCAGACGATTTCCAATTCGACGGTGTAAAATTCGTCGCTTGAGCTGTCCCAGCTGACTTCAATCATGCGATTCACGTCGGACTTGCCGTTTAGGATGTTGGGGCAATCGGCGCGGTGAACGCTGACGCCGCGTCCGCGCGTGACGTAACCGCTGATTTCGTCGCCGGGTATCGGGTTGCAACATTTCGCCAGCCGCACGACGAAGCCGCTTTCCCCCTCGACAAGCACGCCGTGTTCGGCATGACTTTTCTTGCCGCGTTCGGGCAGGAGCTTGACTTCGGCCAACAGCGCGGAGACGCCGGGCGACGCATTTTCGGCGCGTTCCTTTTTGTGCATTTCGACGAGCTTTGTAATGACCGAATGCACAGACGCGCCGCCGTAGCCTATGCCGGCAAGCAAGTCGTCTTCAGTCATGTTGATGCGCTTTGCGACGGTTTCAAGGCGATTTTCCTTGAGCAAGTCGCGCGGAGCGTAGCCGAGCTTTTTGAGTTCGGTGTCAATGAGTTCGCGACCGCGTGCGATATTTTCTTCGCGATTCTCACGCTTGAACCACGAACGGATTTTTTGACGCGTGTCACTCGACGCAACGATATTCAACCAGTCGCGGCTTGGGCCGTTGTTTGATTTGTTCGTCACGACCTCGACGAAGTCGCCGTTTTGCAATTTGTATTCAAGCGGGACGATTCGCCCGTTGACCTTCGCGCCGACGCAATGATGACCGACTTCGGTGTGAATGCGATAGGCAAAGTCAATCGGGTTGGAGCCCTTCGGCAGGACGATCAAATCTTTGCCGGGCGTGAAGACAAAAACTTCGTCGCTGAAGAAATCCAACTTCAACGCCTCAAGATATTCCTTCGGGTCTTTAATTTCGCGTTGGAGATTCGCCATTTGACGGAGCCAAGAAATTTTCTGGTCGCGGTCGCTGTTGGCGGGTTTGGACGCGCCGCTTTCCTTGTATTTCCAATGAGCCGCCACGCCGAATTCGGAAATCTTGTGCATTGCGAAAGTCCGAATCTGAATTTCCAACGGGTAGCCCAACGCCATAACGGTCGTGTGCAGTGAGCGGTAGCCGTTGCTTTTGGGCATTGCGATATAGTCTTTGAAACGCCCCGGTATCGGTCGCCACTTCGCGTGAATGACGCCGAGAACGTTGTAGCAGTCCTTCACGTCGTCGACGAGAATGCGCACAGCCGACAAGTCGTAAATTTCGCCGATGTCTTTGTGGTCGCGCATCATTTTTTTGTAAATGCTGTAGAAATGTTTCGCGCGCCCGCTTATCGACGCGTGAATCTCCAGCTCGTCGAATTCCTCTTCGATGAGCCGAACAGCCTCGCTGATGTAAATTTGCCGCTCGCGACGTTTCTGCTTGACGTGCTCAACCAAATCGTAATAAATATCGGGCTCAAGGTAGCGCAGGCACAAATCTTCAAGCTCCCACTTGATGCTTGAAATGCCGAGCCGATTCGCAAGCGGCGCGTAAAGTTCCATTGTCTCCTTGGCGATACGTTTGCGCTTGTCTTCGCGCATGAATTTAAGTGTCCGCATGTTGTGAAGTCTGTCCGCCAACTTAATCAGGATGACGCGCAAATCTTTTGCCGTGGCGATTATCAGCTTGCGATACGCCTCGATTTGTTGCTGCTCCTTGGTCTTGAAGTAGATTTGTCCGATTTTCGTCACGCCGTCGATTAACAGCGCGATTTCCTCGCCGAACATGTCTTCAATCTCGTCAAGCGTGAACAGCGTGTCCTCAACCACGTCGTGCAGGATTGCGGCGGCTATCGTCGTGTCGTCAAGCTGCAGTTCCGCCAAAATCGCGGCGACGTTGAGCGGGTGATTTATGTACGGCTCGCCCGAAGCGCGTGTTTGTCCGGCGTGACCTTCCTTGGCGACGAGGTAAGCGCGTTCAATCAGTTCAAGGTTCGCGTCGGGCATGTAGCTTTTGACCGTGTCCATTAGAAATTTTATCGTGACGGGCGGTTTGCCTTTGTCGTTCATAGCTGCAGGGAACGCCGCTTCGCCGAATCAAGCGGGATGATTTTCGCGCTCGGCGGCTTGGCGGCTTGTAATCCCCGTTCCCTCCTTCCCAGCCGATATGTCCGTGAGTTGTTCAAGTCCAATTTATTTTTCGGGCGCGGCATGTCGAAAGTTTTCTTGTCGCGATCGATTATCAGCAAGCCGAGTTCCTCGAAAACTTTAATCGCGCCGTCGAATGAATACGTCGAAAGATTTTGCCCCGTCTGCGTGTTGAACGCCCGAACCAATGAGCACAGATTGAAATACTCCGTGAAGTCGCGGGCGCGGCGCAGGAATTTGTAAACGTCAAGCAGTTGTTCGCGTTCCAAGACGCCTTCGCCCTGCGCGGCGGGCTCCAAGCTTGAAACTTTGCACTCGACGCGAACTTCGCCCTGCCACTCGTTCAATTCGGGCTCGTAAGCAACGTCGATTAATTCGTTCTCGACAAGCGGCGCAAGATTGCCGCAATTCCACGCGACGGCGCGGATGTTTTCGCCGACGGAAAAGCTCAAGTGCACGCCGTCCTTGCCGATAGCCTTCGCCGCAGTGCCGCGCAGATTTTGGCAGGCAAGCACGGGGTGCGGGTTGCCCAAGCCGTAAGGCTCAAACTTGTCGAACTCGTGCGCCACGTCGAAAGTTATTTGCGCGGGGTCGATTATCGCGTCGACGTTCAAAATCGGTTGAAAGTCTTCATCGCTCAGCTGTTGTCTTACGCAGCTGTCGAAGCGGGCGGCGAATTCGGGCAAGTGTTCAGATTTAATGCTCAAGCCCGCCGCCTGCGAATGTCCGCCGTATTGGTCGAACAGCTCCGCCATGGTGTCGAGGGTGTTTTTCATGTGCAAAGCGGGAATGCTCCGGCACGAGCCGCGATAAATCTGTCCGTCCTGCGTCGTCAAGATGATTGTCGGCAAGTTGTAGCGTTCAACGAGTTTCGACGCGGTCAAGCCGATAACGCCTTCGAGCCAGCCTTCGCCCGCGATAACCAGCGTACTCAAGTCGCCGCCGCGTTCTTCGCGCATGACACGAACTTTTTCCTCAGCCTCCGCGAGCATTTTGGCTTCGATGTCCTTGCGCCGCTGATTCATTTTGTCGAGTTGTCGCGCCAAATTCCGTGCTTCGTCAACGTCTTCCGTGAGCAAAAGTTTGACGCCTTCGCGCGCGGTCTTCAGTCGCCCGACGGAATTCAGACGCGGCGCAATTTGAAAGGCGACGTGTCCCGCCGAAATTTTTTTGCCGACGCCGATACCCGCCGCAGCGATTAACGCACGCAGTCCTAAGCATTCGGTTTCGCGCATGACTTTCAAACCCATGCGGACGATTTTGCGATTTTCGCCGACGAGCTGAACCAAATCAGCGACGGTCGCCAATGCCGCAATTTCAATATCGGTCGTGTAAGTTTGCACGTCGACGCCGCGCAGGTCGTTCATCAGTGCTTGACTGAGCTTGAAAGCGACGCCCGCCCCGCAAAGATTTTTTTCGGGATAGGGACAGCCGCGCTGATTGGGATTGACGACGGCGACGGCAGATTGAACGTCTTCGAGCGCGGGCAAGTGATGATCGGTTACAATCACGTCGAGCGCGTCTTTGACGGCGGCAATTTCGCGTTCGTTGGTTATGCCGCAGTCGACGCTGATTAAAAGTTTCGCGCCGCCCGCCGCAATTTTCTGCAACGCGGGAATGTTTAAGCCGTAACCTTCCGAGCGTTCGGGAATGTAATTTTCAACCACGGCGTCGAGCTTGCCGAGCGTCCGAAGTAAAATCGCCGACGCGCTCATACCGTCAACGTCGTAGTCGCCGTAAACGCAAATCTTTTCGCGGGCGTCGAGGGCTTGTTTGATCCTGTCGACGGCGGCGCGCATACCCAACATTGCGAACGGGTCGTGAAAGGGCGCAGCTTCCGGCTCCAAAAAATTTTTCGCCGATTGCGCGTCGCGTATCCCGCGATGATATAAAATTTTCGCCGTCAATTCGCTGACGCCGGTCTCGTCCGAAATTTTTTTCACGTCGAGGGGATTCGACTCCCTGACAATCCATTTTTTGCGCATGTCAAATTCTCCGTATCTTGTTGCTTTGCCGCTTGATTGTACAATTCTTTAAAGGAACTGTCTACAAAAAAAAAAGCCCCGCCGCGATTCGACGGGAAAAAATTTATTCCGGACGTGCTTACAAGATTGAGCGATAGATTTCGGCGATTTCGTCCTTGGTCACGTCGCGGGGATTGCCGGGCGTGCAGGCGTCTGCGAGCGCGGACGCGGCAAGGAAGTCAATATCTTCCGCCTTGACGCCGAGTTCGGAAAGCTTTGTCGGGATTCCCACGTCCGTGCTTAGTTTGCTGACGGCTTCGATGGTTGCGGCGCGATATTCGTCTTGCGTCATGTCGTCGACGTTCGCGACACCCATTGCGCGTGCGATTTCGCGATAACGTTCGCCCGTGGCGGGCGCGTTGAACTTCAAGACCGGCGCAAGCAAAATTGCGCAAGCCGTGCCGTGCGGGATGTCATAAACAGCGGACAGCGGGTGCGCCATTGAATGATCGATACCGAGCCCGACGTTTGAAAAGCCCATGCCCGCGATATACTGACCCAACGCCATTTGTTCGCGGCCTTTCGGGTCGCCCTTGACGGAGGCGCGCAGATATTTGGAAATGATTTCAATCGCCTTGAGGTGCACCATGTCTGTGAGTTCCCACGCACCTTTGGTGATGTAACCTTCGATAGCGTGAACGAGCGCGTCCATGCCCGTGGCGGCACAAAGTTTAGGCGGCATTGAGGCTGACATTTCCGAATCGACAATCGCGACGACGGGGATGTCCTTCGGGTCGACGCAGACGAATTTGCGATTCTTCTCGACGTCGGTTATGACGTAGTTAATCGTGACTTCGGCAGCGGTGCCGCTGGTCGTGGAGACGGCGATAATCGGCAGGCATTTGTTTTTCGTCGGAGCCATGCCTTCGAGACTGCGCACGTCGGCGAATTCGGGATTGGTCATGATGATTGCGATCGCCTTGCTGGTGTCGATAGCCGAGCCGCCGCCAACTGCGACGATTATGTCCGCGCCGCACCGTTTGCAGAACGCGACGCCCGCCTGAACGTTTTCGATTGTCGGGTTGGCTTTGATGTCGTCGTAGACTTCAAAGGCGATGCCGTTCGCCGCCAACAAATCCGTGACGCGCGTGGCGACCTTGAACTTAATCAAGTCCTTGTCCGTCACGACCATAACTTTCTTGCAGCCGCGTGCTTTGATTTCGGGCGCGATTTCCTTGATTGCGCCGGATCCGAAGTACGACGTTTCGTTGAGGATAATTCTGTTTGCCAAGTCGAACACTCCCTTACAAAAAATTTTACGCAGATTGAATTCGCAACGTGTCGGGAAAATCCTTTCTTGCCCGCACAACTTGCACGCCGCAAAAAAAATTTCCTTCAAGCGACGGCTTAAAAAAATTCTCGCGTTGTAGTAAAATAGCCGCACGAAAGGGGGCGATACCGTTGGTTGAAATTTACAAATCGCAGGAGTCGGGGCACCTCGAAAAGCTGACGCTCAAGACGTTGCAAAAGGGCGCGTGGATAAACATCATTGACCCGACGCCTTACGAATTGCGGGAAGTAAGCGCGTTGACGCAAGTGGAACCGGATTTTCTGCGTGCCGCGCTCGACGAGGAAGAACGTTCGCATTTGGACACCGAAGACGGATCGATTATGATTCTTACGAACGTGCCGGTCGTCTACGAAGAGGAAAGCTACGACACGTTGCCGCTCGCAATCATACTGACGAAACAGCACATAATCACGGTCTGCCTGGAAGAGACGCCCGTCATGTCAAGTTTCAACCAACGCACGGCGCGGCTTTTCCACACCTACAAGCGCACGCAATTTCTGTTTGAGATACTGTATCGCTCGGCGACTTTCTACCTGCGCTACCTGCGGCAAATAAATAAGCTCTCCGACGAAATCGAAGAGCAACTGCGC
>CAMZAX010000023.1 GCA_947304355.1 uncultured Selenomonadales bacterium | reverse complement strand
CTCATAATGTATCTACTATATCACTATTCAATTTTTATGAACACCTGTTCTAAGAATTGTACTCATTGCAAACTCCTGTAACAAAATCGATTTCCGCGTCGGTCATGCCGTTGAAAATCGGCAAGCTCAAAACTTCGTCAGCATAATGTTCGGTCAGCGGGAAGTCGCCGCGCTTAAAGCCGAGTTGCCGATAACATTCCGACAAATGCGGCGGTATCGGGTAATGAATCACGGTTTGAATCCCGTTGCGCTCAAGATAACTTTTGAAGTCGTCGCGATTTTCCGTGCGAATTACGAACTGATAGAAAACATGTTCCGCGCCCTTGCGAATTTTCGGCAAGATTAAGCGCGGATTTTTTATCGCGGCAAAAAATCTGTCGGCAATGCGTTTTCGTTCGTCGTTCAGCGCGTCAAGGTGCGACAACTTCACACGCAAAAGAGCCGCCTGCAATTCGTCAAGCCGCGAGTTCACGCCCTCAAGCTCATTGTGATATTTGACTTTGCTGCCGTAATTGCGCAACTTACTTAGCGTTTCGGCAAGTTCGGCGTCATCGGTTACAACTGCGCCGCCGTCGCCGAACGCTCCGAGATTTTTTGTCGGGTAAAAACTGAAACAGCCCGCGTCGCCGAATGTGCCCGTCATTTTGCCGTTAAATCTTGCGCCGTGCGATTGCGCACAGTCTTCCACGAGTCGCAAATTGTTTTCCCGTGCGAATCGGGAAATATTTTCCATATCGGCGGCTTGACCGTAAAGGTGGACGACCATTATCGCCTTTGTTCGCTCTGTAAGCGCGTCCGCCAATCGCGACGAGTCCAAGTTGTAAAATTCATCCGGCTCGACCAAAACCGGAATTGCGTCGTTTGCCGTTATCGCCAATACTGTTGCAATGTAAGTGTTCGCCGGAACAATGACTTCGTCGCCCGCGCCGATTTTCAAAGCACGCAATGATAACGTCAAGGCGTCCAAGCCGGAATTCACGCCGACGCAAAATTTTGCTCCGACGTAATCGGCGAATTCGTTTTCAAAAGCAATAACTTCGCGTTCCAAAATATACCAACCGGAGCGCAAAGCTTTCAATGCTGCCTGTTCGTATTCGGTTTGATAAAGCTTGAATTGTCTGTTCAAAATCGCCAAATCAATTTTCATTAGCCTTCACCATTCTCAAGAACTCATCGTAATCGCGAATGTAATCGCTCTCGTCATAAAGCTCGGAGGCAAAGACAAGCAACACGGCATCGGGCGAAAAATCGTACTCTTCGTTGGTGCTGTCGTCGCCGACAATGATTTCAATGTTCGGGTAAGTTTGCGCCAACGCGCTTTGCAATGCCATTTCGAAAAAACGCGGCTGATTGTAAGACGGTATGCAAATGCTGACCAACGGCGTCACAACGTCTTTGTAAAGCGACCTGAAAGCGTTTAACTGTTGCGCATAATCGTCTGTGATTTTGGGATTATAAATGCATTTGTCTGCCGAAAAAATCAGCGCGCCATCTTCCGAATACACGACACCGAAATCATACCCTGCGCGGCGATAGGGGCAACATTGCGCTGCCAAAAAGAAATCGTCGCCGATATTAACCAAACATAAATTTTTCTTCGCAGTGAAGGAATTTTATTGCGGCGGAAGAATTTGCAAGCGCAATAAAATTTTGGAGGACACATCTTATGATAAAAAAAATTGTCGCGACGTTGACGGCGTTCATGATTTTTTTGAGCGCGTCGAACGGAGTGCTTGCAAAGAACAAAATTGAAGTCGACGAGCCGTTTGATCCGATTGAAACCGAAGACGTTCAACAGCCGCCCGAACCCGTCGACACCGAGTCGCAACCTTACGAGCCGTTTGAATTTGAGCCGCCGCCCGCCGAGGAAGTCGAGGGCTTGGAGTTTTTGGTCTACCATCAAGACGGAGTGATGGCGTTCGCAATTATCGCCGACCACGAGAAATATCAAATGCGCCCGGTCTTGGCACGCGGACAAGTTCCGGGACGCGCAACTGTTTCGCAAATGAACGCGCCCGACGCAATCGCCACGATTAACGCGAGCTATTTCGGCACCAACGGCACGCTCTACGGCAACACGAAAATCGACGGCGTGACGGCGGGCACGACTTACTACATCCGTTCGGCAATGGGCATTCGTGCGGACGGGACAACGATTTTTGCGCGGCAAGTTTATCGCGGCGTCCTGCAGTTCAACGGCGAGGAAGTCGTCGTCGACGGCGTGGACTGCGAACGAAATTTGAACACCGTCGTCGTCTACAACAGCTGGTACGGCATGACGACCGCCACGAATAATTTCGGCGTCGAGATTATCGTTCAAGACGGCGTCGTCACCCATGTCATTCGCGACGCGGGCAACAACTTCATTCCGCCGAACGGTTTCATAATCAGCGCGCACGGTGCCGCCGCCGAAAAATTCGAGACGCTTCAAGTCGGCGACGCGGTCACATTCGACGAAGACTATATCAACATCGAACACGGCGACGACTTCAACGAGGCGATTCACGTTATCGGCGCGGGGCCGACGCTTGTAAAGGAAGGTGAAATTTATGTTACCGCCGATGCCGAGCAATTCCCGCCCGACATTCGCGTTGGACGTGCGCCGCGTTCGGCTGTTGGCGTCACGCAATACGGCGATTACATCTTCGCGGTCGTCGACGGGCGACAGGCGCACAGCAAAGGTTGCACGCTGACCGAGTGGGCGCGTATCCTCAAGAACACCTTCGGCGCGGTCGAAGCGATTAATTTGGACGGCGGCGGCTCTTCCGAATTGGTTTTCAAGGGCAGCATTATCAACAGCCCCAGCGACGGCAAGGAACGCCCCGTAGGCGACGCGCTGACAATTCTGCGGAAACCGTAACCTGCACGAAAAAAGACGGTCTTACCTTCGCGGTAAAACCGTCTTTTAAATTGCGTTCAGTATGTGCGCTTCTTTACGAAGTCGTCGTAACTCATGGCGCGGGTGTGTTGCGTGTGCGCCCATTCGTGTTCGTTGCGGTGCAGGAACCCGATAAAAATTATCGGTATCCACGAGTAGATAAACAGCGGATAGAACAGCAGATACCACCACGACTTCAACTTGGCGCGGACTTTCACGAGGATTATCATCGGCAAAACGTATTGCGCGACCATGATAACCATCAAGATTTGCGACGGCAGGACGGAATAAATATTCGTGTAGAGCGTGCCGACTGCAAGTTGAATATAACTCATCGCGAAGAAGAACGACGACAGCATAAGGAAATGCGGTTGCAACAGGTAAAGGCACCCGTCGAACATGCGAATATCCTTGCGCCGCCAACCTTCGCGGAGCATCTTCGGAATAAAGCGGTGTGCAACGTCGAATTGCCCCTGCGCCCAACGTTTGCGTTGCGTCCACGACTGCGCGAACGTCAACGGCTTTTCGTCGTAGACAATGGCGTCGTGCGCCCACGTCGTCTTGAGCCCTTCGGCGAGCGACTTCATAGTAAATTCCATGTCTTCAGTCAAGCAGGTGGCGCGCCAGCCGTGTTTCTTCAGCACGTCGAGCGTAATGCACATGCCCGTGCCGCCGAGCACCGCCGACAAGCCGATATTGGTTTTGGCAAGATGGCTGACGTAATCGATAACCCAAAAGGCAATGGCGAACGTGCCGCTGACCCACGTGTCGTAAGGGTTTTTCGCGTCGAGGAAGCCCTGAATGATTTTGTCGCCCTTGCAGAGGCGGTTGTTCATTTCAAACAGGAACTTCGGGTGCACGAGATTGTCGGCGTCGAAAATCGCCACGGCGTCATAAACTTGCCCGCGAGCCTCCATATCGAACAGCCGTTCAAACATCCACTCCAGCGCGAAGCCTTTAGACTTTTTGGTTTCGTCGACGCGCTTGCAAACGATTGCGCCCGCCTGCGCGGCAATGTCGGCGGTGTTGTCGGAGCAGTTGTCGGCGATAACGTAAATGTCGTAGAGTTCGGCGGGATATTCGAGCGACTTAAGATTTTCAATGAGCTGACCGATAACCGCGCTTTCGTTGTGGGCTGCGACGATCACGGCGAATTTTTTTTGCGGCGTGGTGACTTTGACTTCTCGTCGTCGCCACATGCCGAAGAATCCGATTAGACAAAGGTAAAACGTGAACACGAACAGGACGGCTTGAATCGGAACCATCAAAACATCGAGCGGGTAGTTGAACATCATCGAACCTAATTTCAAAAGTTTTTGTGCGGCTAGTCTAACTGCCCTTGCCGCGCTTGTCAAGGACGGCCGGGGCTTAAAAATTCAAGTGCTTGTCGCCGCGAATCAAGTGACCTTTGCCGTCGTCGGCGGTGACTTCAATCAAGCCGTCGGCATTGAGCGTCATTGTGACATCAACGTTGGTATATTTCGGCGGGCGGTGCGGCAAGGGCAATTCTACTTCCATGACGTAATCGCCGACCTCGTAAAGCTCGCAGTTTTTCTTCGTCAAAGTCGATTCAAAAACTTTAAACGTCAAATAAGTTTGCTCGTCCCTTATGGTATGGAAATAGTTGTGAGATTGTTTCGGCAACCTGTCGCCCTTGAAAATCAAGTTCACGACAATTTCGCGGTCGGGATTTTTGTCGTAGTCCTCGTAACAGCGAATGCCGTATGAGTAGGGCGCGATGTCCGACAAAACGCGACTGCCCGCGCCGTGTTCCTTACAAAACTGTGCGTAAATCGCCGCGCCCAGAGCAACCGCCGTTTCCGGCTTGTAAACGCGAATGTCCATGCCTTTGAACGCGTCCTTCAAGCCTTCGATAACCTGCGGCATGTTGGAGCTTCCGCCGACGCAAATTAATTTGTCAATCTTGATGCCGCCGTTCTTGTCAATCAGCGCGCGCGTCATGGTTATCGTCTTGTTGAGCAGTTCAAGCGTCAGCTCGTTGAAAATTTGCTTGGTGATTTCGACGGAATAGTTTCGCCCGTTGATTTCGATTTTCGCGCGAACTTTGTCGCGATAGGATGTGCCGCGCTTGACGCTGAAGTCTTCCTTGGCTTTGACGGCGGCGCGCTTGATTTTTTCGGTGTAGGCGGGGTTGCCGTGAACCGAAATGCCCGATTGCTTTTCAAGCTCGGCAGTGATGTAGGCTTGAAGTTTTTCGTCCCAATTCTTGCCGCCGATACGCAACATGTCCGAATCGACGACGGTGTATTTTTCTTCGGCGCGCGAATCGGCTTTGACGATTGCGACGTCGCAGGTGCCGCCGCCCAGGTCGTAAACCAAAATTTTCGTGTCGTCGTTCAGCGGGGTGTCGAAGTAAGCCAATGCCGCCGCGACGGGCTCTTTGATGAAACCGAGCACCTTGAGACCGGGACCGCCGCGCGATGTCGGGATTTCAGCCGCCGCCCGTATGAATTCTTTTTCGTTGCCCGTGAACGCAGCCGGCACCGAAATGACGACACCTTCAAGCCGCTCGTCGATCATTTTCTCCTGCGCGGTCTGCAATGAAACTTCCTTGACGTAACTTAGGATGTGCCCGACGATTTCTTTGGCGGAAAAGCGTTTGCCGTCCGCCACGAAGGTCGAGTTGAGATCCAACTTAATTTCGCGCCGCAAATTTTTCGCCTGGTCGCCCTGACCCGCGTCTTCGGCAGCCTCGCCGATTAAAACGCCTTCCCAGTCGTCGTAGTAAAAGACTGACGGAATGCCGTAAGTGCCGCCGGGCAAAAGAATTTCCTTCGTGCCAAGGTGAATCGTCGCGCCGAGCGAAAAGCTGGTGCCGAAATCTATTCCGAGTTTCATGATTAAACCTCCACCGCTTCCTTTTGCAACACGCGTTCACCGTACTTAAAGCCGGGACGCAAACTTTTCTTGACCGTCGCACTGCGCGGCGAAAAAGTTTTCGTGTTCTTCACGTCGTGAATCTTGCCGTCAAAGGGCGTGCCGTCCGCGCTTGAAATTTCGTCGACGCCGAATTCGGCAAGCGCGTCGATTATCATTTCGAGATAGTCCTTGCAGTTGTCGACGGCGGCGCGGTAGTCGCGATTCTGCGATTGTTCGGCTTTGGGCGCGTGCGAATCAAAATTGTCGGCAATCAAGTTGAACAGATCAATCTGCGCGGCGGCGAACCGCATGATGTAATTTTCGGCAAGGTCGTCGGAAAAGCTCCGCAAGTCTTCCAAAATTTTTTGCGCGGGAAGTTGCAACGCCTTCAACGACTGCGCAAGCTTTGTCTGTTCGTCGCGCCACGCCGAAGTTTTTTCGCGGCGCAGTTCCGAGCGTTTGGTGCGTTCCCTTTCGACGGCGGCGATTTGTTTTTGCAATTCGATTTGCGCGTTCGTTTTGGCGGCGTAATCATCCATGACGCTTTTGGTCGGCGCGGGCGGTTGCGTTTGCTTTTCCTGCAGAAGAATCTGCACGGCGATTAAATCCTGCTCAATGCCCGCGATGAAGTCTCTTTCGGCGGTATAAACTCCGTCCTCGAAAAAAAAGTTGCCGTATGTGGCAAGCTCGCCGTCGTCGCGCACGCTGTATTTGTCGTCCGTGAAAAATTTTCGCACGGCTTTGATAAAAAACGCCGCGTCAACGACCGTAATTGTCTTCCCGTGCCAATGCACCGGGATAAATTTATTGGCGGAGGCTTTAAGCTCGTCGACGATTCTTGCCGTTTCCATGACGAACGGCGAATTGCCGATGTCAAAGGGCGGCGCGTTCAATTCGGCGACGACGGCTTTGATGACTTCGTTCGCCCAAAAAATTTTCTGTTCGGGCGCGCGGCGTTGGAATTTATTTTCCGCAAGACGTTGCCCGTAAAGTTCAAGGCTGTTCATAAAAAATCACTCCTTAGGCAAGGGCGTTGACGTTGAGCTGAGCAACTCGCGGGATGATGCTGATTCGCATACCGACTTCAAGCGCGATGATTTTGCCGGGCTCGCAAGCGAATTTTTTGCCGTCCGCCTTCGCGACAGTCCACGCGCTGCGGCTGAGATTCCTCGCGCCGATTTTGTTCGTGCGTTCGTTGTAAAGGATTTGCAAAAGGATTTCGCTCGACAGATTCTTTGAAACTTTGTCGCCGAAGATTTTTTCGCCGACGCGCATGGAAATTTGTTTCTTGTCCTCGCCGTCACTTAAAGCGGTGAATTTCACGCCGTGAACTTTTTGCGGCGCGGGCTTGCGTTTCGGCAAGGGCTTATCGCATTCAAAGCACGTGTCCGCCTCGGCGAAGGTGCGCGCCTTGCAAAACGGACACGCAACAAGATTTTTTTCCAGCGTCTCGAAAGTTTGACGCCAAGCGACATCGGTGGCGCGTTCGGCGGCGCGGGCGGCGGGCAAATTCGTCACGAAAGTCTTGATGAACAAATCCTTGACGACTTGCGGCAAACGGAGCCATAACGCGGCTTGCGCTTTGTGTTGCGGGTCAGCGAATTTCGTTACGGCATTGCGCTTGTCGGTCGGGTGCCACACGAAGACGGGATTTCTGCCAAGCAGTTCCTCGCTCGCGTCGTTCAGCAAAACGTCATGTTTCAAGCAGTAATCTTCGGTGTATTTTCCCTCGAAAGGGTAGCCGCCAACCAACAGCCGGAACATGAACACCGCGAACGAAAATCTGTCGGAGGTTGCGTCGGGTGCCTTGCCCAAGATGACTTCGGGTGCCATGTAGTGCGGCGTGCCCTTAATCGTCTGCTTGCTCGCCGTGCCGATGTTGTCGTTGTCGATTATCTTGATGTCGCCGCTTTTCGGGTTGAAAAAAATGTTGCCCTCGTTTACGTCTTTGTAACAGAGCCCGTGACCCAAGTGCAGTCGTTCAAAGAAGTACGCGAAATTTTTTACGATATTGCAGATGGCGAAAGGCGTGGGGTAACTTCCGTTTTTGCTCCAAGCTTTTTTCAGCGTCACGTAATCTTTAAGGTCGACGAGCTCCATGACGTAACCGAACGAATCGCCCGCGTCGTCGACTATCGTTATCGGCATGACGACACTGTTCAAGTCGTTGCCGTCGCGGTCTTTAATCGCGCCGATTTTAATCAAGTCCTCGATGTTGCCGCGAACGTTTTTGGGGTCGTGCCGGTAGTATTTGCAGGCGTAAAATTTTTTTGAGCTTTCGTCGCGCACCTTCCAAATTTTTGCCTGCCCGCCCTTGCCGACGACTTCAATCACGGAATACGTCCGCCCGTTTTTGCCGGTCACGGTGTCGCCTTTTTTCATGTAAAATCACTCCGTCGCAAATAAATTTATCTCACAGCGAACAACTTCGTCGCCGTCGGGAACTTCCAAGACGTGATCGCCCGTCAGTCGCAGAATTTGATTCGGGTTGACTTGTTTGCCGTCGGTCAGCCAAATTTTTTCCGAAAGATTTTGCAAGCCGTAAGCGTTGATTTTCGGGTTGAAGACGACGCGGCAAAAGGGCTTTCCGTCGGCGGCGCGGAGTTCGGGGACGATTTGCCCCGCCGCGTATTTCGGGCACTTGAACAGCGGCAAAACTTTTTCACCGCAACGGAGCTTGCCAAGGAAGCCGAAATAACTTTCCGCCGCTGCAAAAACTTCCGCGCTCGAATCGCTCTTGTGAACGAATTTCGACAGGCAGTCGGGGAACAAAAAAATTTCGCCGTCCGCCGAAATCAGCATGGTCTTGAAAAGATTTTCCTCGGCGAAGTAATTTTTCTCGGCGAAAAACTTTTTCAGCGCACGAACGGTCTCGTAAAAGTCAAGCCAAAATTTATTGTCGAAGCGCGGCGGCTCGTCGTCCGCAAAATATTTTTTCGCAAGATGTTCGCCGTGCTCGATAAGCTCTTGCACCCTGAACAAACCGTCGGGCGGCGCGAACACGTTGACGTTGCCGCGAGATTCTTCGGGCTGAGAGAGCAACAAGTGAACTTTGCCGCCGAATTCGTCGAATGAATATCCTTCCTTGAGAAAATATCTGCTCACGTGAATTTCAAGCGGAACGCCGTCCTTGCGCGCCGAAAAAATTTTCATGCAATCATACGCGCGCACAAAATTTAAATCGCTCAAATCGGGGACGGCAAGCGGCAATTCGTACTTTTTATTCGACGGCGGCGCGACAATCGCCGCAACGGTGCAGTCGTCGGAAGATTTTTCCGAAACGTCAATGCCCTCCACCGTGAACGGCGCGATTTCGTCGACGGAGTTTTTTCGCACGCGTTCGGCGAGTTCGTTGGCATAACGCGCAAATGAATCGCCTCGGTCAAGCTTGTCGTAAATGCCGTCCGTCGACAGAAGAATTTTGTTGAACTTAAAATCGAATCGCCCGTAAGCCTCGACAATCAGCGAATAAATTCCTTGCCCCGAAGCAAGCGAAGACGTTTTGGAATCGAATTTCGGGTTGTGACGCTTGAACAGTTGCGCTTGCCCTGCGTCGTTGCAAAATAAAATCGCGCCGTCGCCGATCTGTCCGACAATGACATTGTTTTTCGTCACCACGGCAAACAGGAGCGTCGTGCCGTATTTTTGAATGATTTCCTTGTCACTGTCCGCAGCGGCGGGATTTTCGGCGCGATAATCTTTCAGAACGGCGGCTTGCCACGCGTCGAAGATTTCCGCCTTGAACGCGGGCGAAGTCCATTTTTGCAGAAATTTTTTATCGGCAAGCCACGAATATTTTTTCGCCAACTCGACGACGACATTGCACGCCGCCATTGAGCCGACATCGCTTTTGACGTAAGCATCGCCGCCGTGCCCGTCCGCCGCCGCCACAACAAAAATATCATCCGAAATCTTTTCGGCGACGCAATAATCTTGACAGACCTTGCCCGTCGCGACGTGACTTCTGCCGCGCTTGCACGCGAAGAAAACTTTCCAATGCGGGCTCGGCTCGAAAAGCGCGGGCAGGCGGCGATACAATTCGACAGGCTCCATCTGTGCACCTCATAAAATAAGGGGACAACGCGTCCCCTGAAAAAATCCGATTTATTTTGCGAAACTCAATTAACCCAATCGTCCTCGTCGAAGACCGGCAGATTTTCGCCGCCGGCGTCGGTTATGCTCGACATAATTGAAGTGACCGTAACCCAATTTATCACCTTGCCCAACGTTTCGGGCTCGTCAACGGGGAAAACTAACGGTTGCTTTTCGTCCATGATGAAACCTTCGGACGCGAATTCGACAAGCTCGGCGCGATTGAAACCCTCGACGCCAATGGCAACGCGCATGACTTTTTCCTTGCCGCTCGAACCGGACAAGCGCGTTTTCATTTCGTCAATCGCCGCAAGGTAATCGGCGTGGTCGTCGGTGCAGTTTCCGTCGGTTATCAGCACGACCACGGGGCGCAAGGCGTGCGCGCCAAGGTAAGCTTTTTTCAAGGACTTGTTCGCCTCGCGAATCGCCGCAGCCGTCGCCGTTTCGCCGACAACGTCCAGATCCGTCCAGACGACGGAATTGATGTCTTCGCCGCGCTCGACCGTGCCGACTTTCCAAACCGCCTTGTCGCTGAAGGCAATGATTCGGACTTTCAAATCGACGCCTTCGTCGTTGGCGACGCCGATAAGGTTGTCTTTCAAGACCGGTATGCACTGATTGACTTGGCTTATGCGATTGCCGTTCATGGAATAGGAATTGTCGATAAGCAAAATCAAGTTCAATGTTTCTCGCGTGAGAATGCCGTCCTTTGAAGCCATAAAAATCCCTCCGTCGTTGCAAATAAAATTAAAGCCGTTCACGCCGACTCTTTGGACAAGTTCACTTCGTCAAGCGGGAAGATTTGCGGCTGTTCGTCGCCCTTTATGCACGCCTCGGTTATGACGACGCGACGCGGCTCGTTGGTTTTCGGTATGTCAAACATCACATCAAGCATCACGTCTTCGATTATGCCCTTGAGCGAACGCGCGCCGGTTTTGCGTTCAATCGCCATCTTCGCGACCTGCCGCAATGCCGCTTCCTCGAATTCAAGCTTGACGTTGTCCATCGACAAAAGTTTTTCGTACTGCTTGACGGGCGCGTTCTTCGGCTCGGTGAGGATTCTCAACAGCGCGTCTTCGTCCAGAGTTTCAAGCGTGCAAATAACGGGCAGACGTCCGATTATTTCGGGAATGATGCCGTACTTCATTAAATCTTCGGGGCGCACCTGGTGAATCAGCTCGTTGAACTTGGCGTCGGTGTCTTCCTTCGACGGGATTTCGGAGCCGAAACCAATCGGCGTGTCGTCTTTTTTCAGCCGCTTGTCGACGATTTTTTCAATGCCCACGAACGCGCCGCCCACGATGAACAAGATATTTTTCGTGTCGACTTTAATCGTCGGGGCTTCGGGGTGCTTGCGTTGCCCGCGCTCGGTGAATTCGACGACGCTGCCTTCCAACATCTTGAGCAAGCCTTGTTGAACGCCCTCGTGACCGGGGTCGGCGGTTATCGAATTGTTTTCGCCGGACTTGCGCGCGATTTTGTCGAACTCGTCCAGATAAATGATTCCGTGTTCGGTCTTTTCGATGTCTCTGCCCGCCGCGTAGTACAGATTGCGAACGGCAACTTCCACGTCCGCGCCGACAAAGCCCGCCTCCGTCAAGCTTGACGCGTCCGTAACGGCAAAGGGAATATCCAACAGCTTCGACAGGTGACTCAGCATGGCAGTCTTGCCGCAGCCCGTCGGACCCAAAATTATGACGTTGGACTTGTCGATTTCGTCGTCGCCGCCGCGATTGTCCAGGTCGTATTTCATGCGCTTGTAGTGATTGTACGCCGCGACGGACAAAATTTTTTTCGCACGCTCCTGCATGATGATGAATTCGTCGAGGTATTCTTTAATGACGTGCGGCTTGTTTTTGGCGAGCAAATCGCCGAGCAAGTAGTTGAAACTTTTTTTGCTGTTGCGCGCCTTGTGGGTCTCTTCGTCTTCGATGAAGTGGTAAATATTTTTAATGCAGCTCTTGCAAATGCCGAACCCGGTGTTGGGGTCGAGGACGGGCATATCGGAGCGGGTCTGCAGCTTGACGCGGCGACCGCAGATACTGCAATGATAACTTTCAACTGCCATCTGAAAAATTCTCCTTTGGTTATTGTAAACAAATCTTGCAAATAAAATGTACAGCGCGTATAATACACCCTGCGCGGTTTTCGCGTCAACTTAATTAACGGCGGTGATTGAAGATTAGCGGCACCAGTGTTTTCGACAACGAGTGGTATCCTGAATTTTGCTACTTCGCCTCGCGCCACGACGACGTTTTTAAAAACTTCAAGCGCAATCCCGTTTACACGCGGGTCGTTGAGTATTTGTCGCCTGAGGTCGGGCAAGCGTGCTTCGAATACATCATGCGCAGCAATACTCTCCGCCTGTCCGAAGACGAATGGCAATTCTTCCTGCGCAACGATTCGATCGGCAATCCATTTATCGCGGAATACTCTGCGGGCGATTGGCAGGTTATCGGCTCGCCGTCGACGCTCCGCTACATCAAAGTGCTTGTCGACATCATTTCGCTGTTCGACGTTGACAACTTCAAAACCGTCACGGAAATCGGCGTCGGCTACGGCGGGCAGTGCAGAGTTTTGACGAGTGCTTTGCCGCTTGAACGCTACAACCTGATTGACTTGCCCGAAGTCCTTGCGTTGACCGAAAAATTTTTGACCGCGATGAATTTGACGGGCGACATCCGCTACATTGACGGCACGCACCTTTATCACGACGCGCCCTGCGACTTTTTTATCAGCGACTACGCGTTTTCCGAACTGACGCGTCCCGTGCAGGACATGTACTTTGAAAAAGTCGTGTCGAAGGCTAAGGCGGGCTACGTCACTTGGGACGGCGATTTTTTCGCGGGCTACGGCATGTACAGCGGCTACACGCTTGACGAATTCGTTGCCAAAATCCCCGGCGCGAAAGTTTTCCCCGAATTCCCGATTACAACTTCCCCCGACAATCGGCTTGTCGTCTGGGGCACGAAATAGAAAGCGAGGTGTATCAGCATGAAAGAGAAAATTCATCCGCAGTACTTCGAGGCAACTGTTACTTGCGGTTGCGGCAATACTTTCAAGACCGGCTCCACCAAAAAGGAATTGCGCGTCGACGTTTGCTCAAAATGCCATCCGTTCTTCACGGGTCGTCAGCGCGACGTCAAAGCGGGCGGTCGCATTGAAAAGTTCAACAAACGCTACAAAAAATCTTGAGTCAAAATTTTTCGGGCAGGGTGATTATTCGCCTTGCCCGATTTGTTTTCGGAGGAAATTTCATGGACAAACCAATCGTCGGCGGGCAAGCGGTTATCGAAGGCGTGATGATGCGCGGCTTCGGCAAGGTGGCGACGGCTGTGCGCGAGCCCGGCGGCAACATAAACGTGCAAGTCAAGCCCGTAAGTTCAATCGCCGACCGTTATCCCGTGTTGAAGTTGCCGCTCCTGCGCGGCGCGGTGAGTCTGTTCGAGTCGCTGATTTTGGGCATGAAGTCGCTGTCGTTTTCGGCGCAGGCGGCGGGCGAGGAGGACGAACAACTTACCGACCGCGAATTGATTGGCACGATACTCTTGGCGATTGCGTTGGCGTGCGGGCTGTTCGTGGCGATACCGACCTTTGCCGCGAAATTTTTCCACACGCTGACCGACGACCCCGTTGCCTTGAACTTGGCGGAAGGCTTTTTGCGGCTGATAATTTTCTTGGCGTATCTGTTCGCGATTTCGCGCATGAAGGACATTCAACGCGTCTTCCAATATCACGGCGCGGAGCACAAAACGATTTTCTGTTACGAAGCGGACTTGCCGCTGACTGTCGAGAACGTAAAAAAATTCCCGCGCCTGCATCCCAGGTGCGGAACAGCGTTTCTGCTTATCGTCATGCTGGTAAGTATCTTCGTATTCGCGTTTCTCGGCTGGCCGGAGCTGTGGATAAGAATCCTGTCGCGAATCATTTTGTTGCCGGTGGTGGCGGGGCTGTCGTATGAGATAATCCGATTCTCGGCGCGTTCGCAAAATTCGTTCGTCAAGCTGGCGACGTTGCCGGGGCTGTGGTTGCAGTACTTGACGACGCGCGAGCCCGACGATTCGATGATCGAAGTCGCTATAAAGTCTTTGGAAGCCGTCACGCCTTCACCCGACAACGCAACAGCTTAATAAACAGAGCGAGCCTGCAGAGTTAGAGAATTGCACCGGCGGCAATTCCTCTGCAAGCTCTAAAGGTTCAACCATTACGCACCATATCGCCGGTTCACATAGCTCCGAAAAACCTTCTGCAAAAAATATACCACAATCCGAACGCGCCGACAAGTTTATTCCGCGTCTTCAACGGACGGAATATTGACTTCGGGCGCGTCGAATTCTTTGTCGAGCGCAAGGATTGTGTTTTCGACGACGTTGTATTGGACGTGCTGATATTCCTTGCCATCGAGTTTAACGCCGTCCGCGAACTTGAGTTTTTTTTCCGCCTTGACGGTGACTTTGCCGTAGAAGTCGACGATTTTATCCTTCCAATTAAAAACTGCAGTGTCCGAAGTTATCGTGACACTTTTTTTGTTGACGAACTTGACAGAGCCCGTGACTTCGGCGGTGCGCGTTTGCCATTGCAAGTAGGCGCGGTCGCAACCGAAATTTATGCCGTCCTGTTCAAGCTTTACGTGACCTTCCGCCCAACACTTTTGCTTGGTTACGCTGACTTGCGCCTCGTCCGCCGTAATTTTCGCCTTGAAGCCGTGGTTGTCCGCCGCGACGTGCACGTTGCCCTTGAGGACGTAAATGCCCTTGAAAACGTCGAAGTACATTTCGCCCGCCGATATTTCGGGCATGGCGGCAAAGGCTTTAACCTGCGCGGCGACGACGATAATCAACGCCAACGCGAAAAATTTTAAACGATTCATTTAAGTTCCTCCTTAAGCGCGAGGATTGTGATAAGTGCCTCCCCGACTGCGCGCGCGTAATTTGTCGCGTCCATCAGCGGCGAAAGTTTCATCATGCCGCGCAGATTTGTCCGCAAGACTTGCAACAGTTCCCAGTCGCCCGCCAACGCAACCGCCCGCTCAACATACGCGCCGAACGAATCGACTGCCAACGCCTCAAGCCCGACGTTCGTCAAAATGCTCAAGCCGAAGCGCGTGCCGTGGCGGTCGCCGTAAAGACTGACGACGGGCACGCCCATATACAACGCTTCGCAGGTCGTGACGCCGCCCGTGTAGGGGAATGTGTCCAACGCAACGTCAATGTCCGCGTATTCGGCAAGATGATTCGCCGTGTAAGGTCGCAACTCAACCCGCGACGAGTCGAAGCCGAATTTTTTCAACCGTTCGCTTACGAAGTCCCGCCCGTCGCTCCGATTGAAGATCTTGTGCTTGAGAATCAAACGGCTGTTCGGAACGGTGTCGAGAATTTTTTTCCACGCGCGCAAAATCGAATCGGTGACTTTGCCGAAATGATTGAAGCTGCCGAACGTCACGAAACCATTGGCAAGGCACGGCGGCGCGGCGGCAGGTTCAAGCTTTGTCGGCGGTTCATAACAGATGTGACTGCGCGGCAACAAAATAAGCTTTTCGGTGAAGTACGGCGACGACTTGCCCGCGCAATGCACGTCAGACAGGAAGTAATCCATTGCGTCAAGCCCGGTGCTGTTCATGTAGCCGACGCCGCTGATTTGCACGGACGCGGGACGATATGCGAACACGCGCAGACGATTATCGGCGGTGTGTCCCGCCAAGTCAAACAAGATGTCAATTTCGTCAGCGCGAATCAGTTCGGCGGCCTGTTCGTCCGTCAAGGCGGCAATGTCGCGCCAAACGTCGACGGTCGCCCGAAAATGATTCGTGACTTTGTCGGGTGCCTTGACGCCCGAATAGCAGTAGACCGCGAAAAAATTTTTGTCAAGCTCGGTCAGCAAAGCCCAACTCCACGCCATGACGACGTGCCATTGAAAATCGACGGACACGAAGCCGACGCGGATTTTGTCATGTGCGTAAAACCTGCGCGGGCTTGGCGTGATGTCAGCCGAATATTTTTTGTAGGCGGCGTAAAGTTCGCGGAAATCGGCGGCGGAAAAATTCTCGGCACTGTTGGCGGCGAAAAGCGCGTTGCTCGTCTCGGTGCAGGCTTTGACGCCGACGCCCTCCAACATTGCCGCAAGCTTGAAACTTTCGACGGACGCAACGATATTGCCAAGGACGCGATTGACCGACCCGAACAGGCTCAGCGCGTCCGCCGCCAAAGATTTTTCGTCCGCCGACTTGAAGTCGAAGCGCGGCAACAGTTCCGTCAGCAATATGAATTCTTTGACGAACTCATCTTGCTCGCGTCGAACGTAAGCCTCAAGCAGGAAAGACTTTTTCCAATGCGGCGTGGCGTTTTTCAGTTCGTCGACGATTTCCAATGCCGCGTCGAATTTGCGTGCCTTGTACAGCTCCAGAGCCGCCTCGTAACGTTTTAAGATGTCCATGTCAAACTTTCGGCGCGTTCACGACTTTTTGATAGAACGGAGCCTTGTTGCTGCCGGTCTCAAAGGTGTCGTCCTTTTCAAGCAACATGATTTGCAGAGCCTCAAGCCGCAAGCCCGCGCCCGCAGTGCCGGCAGGTTCGCCGTTTTTCGCCCAACCGAGCCAACCGATTTGTTCAACGTGCGCGCGATAGTAAACGTCGAAGTATTGTGCCGACCTGCCGACCAATTCGATTTGGACTGCCTCCATGCGCAAGTTCTTGCCGACGGTGCCCGCCGCCTCGCCCGAATGAACCCACGGTTGCCAGCCGACGTTCTGGACGTGCGCGCGATATTTTATGCCGCCGGGGAAATCGATAATCAAAGCCTCCATGCGCCGCGCCTGCCCGGTTGTGCCGACGATCTCGTTGTCCTTGACGGGTTGCATCCAGCCGAGCCCTTCGACGTTGGCTTGATAAGTGATGTCCTCGTAAGCGGCGGCGTCGCGCGCAAGCAACAACATTGCCGCCAAAATCACGGCGGAGAAAATTTTCCGAATCATTTCGACCGCTCCCTTTTAATAGTTTGGAGGTAGGAGTTAGGAGTTGATGACGCGCTTTTAACTCCTACCTCCTAACTTCTAACTCCTAACTGTTTTCAGTGCCCGTTCGATGTCGCGCTTGGCTGATTTTTCGTGCAGAGCGGCACGTTTGTCGTAGCTGTGTTTGCCGCTTGCCAATGCCAATTCCATTTTCGCGCGCCCGCGTTTAAAGTAGACTTTCAACGGAATTAACGTGAAGCCTTTTTCGCGGGTCTTGCCGAAGAGTTTTAGGATTTCGCGTTTGTGCAGGAGCAGGCGTCGGCGTCTCAACGGTTCGTGATTAAAAATATTTCCCTGTTCGTAGGGGCTTATGTGAAAATGTTCGACGAAAATTTCACCGTCCTTGACTTCGGCGTAGCTGTCGCGCAGATTCGCTTTGCCGGCTCGCAAGCTTTTGACTTCGGTGCCTTTAAGTTCGATGCCCGCCTCGTAAGTCTCGTGAATAAAATAATCGTGGCGCGCCTTGCGATTCTCGCACGCGATTTTAATTTCGTCCTTCTTCATACGAATCACCTCGCCGCAATGATAACAGTTAAAGGGACAAGGGACAAGGGACAAGTTTTTTGGCAACAAAAAAACCCGTCACGCTGACGGGCTTTGAATTACAATTCGATTTCGGCTTGCGCTTCGGCGATTGATTTGCCGTCGGGGAAAATTTTCGCGTTGACAATTTCGTCGACGTCAAAGGTCGCGGCGTGGTAGCAAGCGTAAACGTAACCGTGCCCGCGATAAATATTGATGCCGTCGTCTTCGCGCATGAAGTTGTAGTAGACGCCGTGATAATGGAATTCCACGTCGTCCCAATGGGCAAGCATTTTCTTGAACGATTTAAGCGACATTGTAGCGACGGTGACGGGCAAGACGATTTCAATCCGTCTGAACTGCGCGACGCAATTTGTGCGCGCCTCGTCGGAGTAAAAGCGCAACTCGTCATCATTTTTCGCGCACCAGAGATTGTCGGGATATTTCGCAAGGACTTCGGACGTATGAATATCATCTTCGGTTATGTCAAACCATTGAAAATCGTTCCAGAAAGGTCCGAATTCAAACGGCTCCTGCATGGGCTCGGACGAAAATTCGTCTTTGGGCGTGTAAGTCCCGATATATTTCCAACGATCATTGAAAAATGTAAACGTGTTGCAACGAGCGCATCGCCACGCGTAGAAAAAAATATCATCGTGCTCAATTTCTATACTGTCGGCAGGCAAATTTTCCGCCTCAAGTGTCCGCCAGTTGTCAATCGTGCAAAAAACATGCTCGACGGGCTCTGTGCCTTCAGGTTCGCCGTGATAATGAATCGCATAACTGCAAAAACCACATCCACAAACAGCTATAATTATTCCTCCTCTTCTAAAACACGAATTTCCATGCCGGATTCGCCGCGAAACCAAAATTCAACAGGGAAATGAACTTGATTTTTACGTTTTGCCTCTTGATAACCTTCATTAATCGCCTTGAAACCAATCTCGAAACTTTCATGAAACGATATTATTACAATTTTGCCGGGAAGTTGGTCTTCTTGGGAGCGATGAGCTAATTCGTTTTCAATTTGACGTGAGGCTTTTTTGATTTGCTTTGAAATGGTGCCGGACTTATCTGAACCGATTCCCTTAACCTCAGCAAGAAAATTAAAATCGACAAGTAAATCCGGACGACTGTAATATTCATGCAAAAAAACGACGTACATTCCCAAATCCAAATAATATTCTGCCGCAATGATGGCGTTGTGGTCAGTTACCTTATCACTACCGCTGTCCTTGTAAAAGCCGTCTTCTTCCCTTCGCGCTCCTCCGCTTTCGCCGCCGTAACCGCCCTTCAATATGCCTTTGCCCGATAATTTTCTTTTCTCGCGTTCATGCCACATCTCGCTGTAACTCGGAATGTGAACGATTTGAATGTCGGGATGCCTTTTCGGGAGCCAAGCGGGGACTTTGCCGCAAACGACAATCGCGGTCGGATGAATTTTTTTTGACCATGGCATTTATGCCGCCGACGAAGAGCCTGTGTGTTTCGCGATCGCGTCCGAGACAATTCGTCGTTACGGCAACTGTGGAATTGAGCGGCAAGCCGTCAAAGCACCACTCCCACGACGATTCGCCGGCAAAGCCCGCCGTCGGTATTACGGGCAGACCCGCTTGCTGAAGAGCGTAATCGACGGCGCGTTTGTCGCGGCAAGTATTAATCAACATTTCTTCGGGGTAATCGCGATACAAACTAAAATCAGCAGGTCTCACGACTACAGCAAGGGCGAAAATTTTTTATAGAAAAAAACCCGCCGCGCAGGCAGGTTTAAATTTTCGGAACATCATGCGTCGAGGAAATTTTTAAGGACGCGCAAACCCACGTCACCCGACTTTTCGGGGTGGAATTGCGTCGCGAAAATATTCCCGCGCTCAAGAGCCGCCGTGACTGTTTCGCCGTAAGTCGTCGTCGCCGCAATCAAATTCGTGTCGTCGGGGGCGGCGTGGTAGCTGTGCACGAAATAAAAATACGGCGCGCCGCTCAAGCCCGCGAAAAGTTTCGAGCCGCCGAAGCGTATCGCGTTCCAGCCCATGTGCGGTATCTTCAAGCCGTCCGCGCAGATTCGTCTGACATGCCCGCCGAAAATCTTCAGCCCGTCGACGTTCGGACTTTCCTCGCTGCCCGCGAACAAAATCTGCAAGCCCACGCATATGCCGAGAATCGGTTTGCCCGCCGCAACTTCGCGCACAATCGTCGGAATCAAGCCCGTCGCCGCAAGATTTGTCATGCAATCGCCGAAGGCACCCACGCCCGGCAAAATCAATTTATCGGCGCGTTCAATGTCCGCCGCCGCGCTCGTAATCTTCACGTCGCCGCCAACGCAAGCCAACGCCTTCGCCACGCTGTAAAGGTTCCCTACGCCGTAATCAATCAACGCCAACATGCGTCACAGCTCCAAACTCATCATCACTTCGCCGCTGTCGAGGTCGAAGATTTGAATTTTGTCTTCGTCGATTATCGCGACGCTCGTGCGCTTTTCGGGGTGGTTGGAAAGGTAGGGGCTGACCGTGCCGGGGTTCAGGAAGACAATGCCGTTGCGCCGCTCCAAAACTTGTTTGTGGACGTGACCGGTAATGAACACGTCCGCGCGCAAATGAGCCGCCATTTTGTCTTTGTCGGCGTCGGTCGGCAACCAATGCCCGTGATTAACGACGATGTGCTTGCCGTTGGCGAAGACGTGCGCGTAAGGAGTAATCGGCGTCTCCAAAACGTCGTCGTCCAATTCGCTGTCGCCGTTGCCGCGCGCAATGACGAACGGGATTTTCGAGCCGTTGATAAGCGGAACAAGCTTTTGCGGATTGTAATCGTCGCCTCTGAAGTTGGGATTTCGCGCCCCGTGATTGAGTACGTCGCCCGCATGAATTATAAGCTCCGCGTCCGCGAAGAATTTTTCCATGGCAAGTGCAACGCGTTCAGCGTAGCCGTGCGTATCGCTTATGACTCCGATTTTCATTATAAAGCTCTCCTTTGTTGAAATTTTTTCGATTGTAGCATTGCCCGCGCCGCGCTGTCAATTTCGTCAAAAGTCGTAACGGACGCCGACGAACAGCCCGTTGCGGTCGAAGTCGCCGACCTCTCCGCCGCGCCGAAACTTGAAATCGACACTGCGCCAGCCCGCGCTTATCGCAACGTCTTTGCATGGCCAATACTTGAAGCCCGATTCAAAATCGGTGAAGTGCGCGCGCCGCCCGAACGTGAAGCCCGAAAATTGCAAGTAGACATCCAGGCGCGGGCGAATTCGCATGTAAAGATTGACGCCGACGCTCGGCAGGACAGCCAAAGATTTTCCGCGTTCGTCGACGGCATTGAGCGCGACGTGCCATTCAAGACCCGTGCCCATCAGCGAAAAAATTTCTCTGTCGAACTTCAGCCGATAAAAATTTTCCGCGCCGTCTTTGTGAATCCAATCAGCAGAAACGTTTTTGACGCGCAATAAAAATTCGGGAGCCGCGTCGTTCGTGAAGAGACGCGACTCCGCGCTGAAGTCAAATTTTTTTTGCTTGACGCTCGAAATGCCTTCGTCGACTTCGGGCGAAAGTTCTTCGGCAAAAGCCGCGCCCGTCGGCAACAAAAGCATTGCCGCCAAAATCAACTCAAATGTTTTCAAAAAGCTTGCTTGCCTCGGTCATGTGCTTGGGAATAGGAATTTGTTGCGGGCAACGATTGGCGCACCTGCCGCACTTAATGCACTCGCTCGCCTTGCCGCGATTTTGCGTGAACGAACGGTAGAAAATCTTAAACCGCCCGATGTAAGTCGTATCGTTTTCGCCGGTGTGTCCGCACTGATTCAACAGCGACAAGATGTCGGGAATCGCGATTTTCTTCGGGCACTCCGCCTCGCAATATCGGCAAGCCGTACAAGGAATCAGCCGCGCCTCGTGAATCTTTTTGCGCATGTTCTGATAAAGAGCGTGGTCTTCTTTCGTAAGGGGTATAAGGGTATCAAGCGTTCGGTGATTGTTTATGACGTGTTCGGTCGAGCTCATGCCGCTCAAAATTATGCTGACGTCAAGTGCCGCTACGAACCGCAAAGCTTTGTCCGCGAACGCCTTCTTGTCGAAACCTCCTTCGATGTTGAAGTTTTCCAAGTTGGCAAGCGAACCGCCTTTAATCGGCTCCATAACGGTGATCTGCTTGTTGTATTTCTTCGCCGTCTCGTAAAGCTTGCGGGATTGGAAGAACGGGTCTGCCCAGTCAAGGTAATTTATCTGCAACTGCACGAAGTCAACTTCCGGGTGCTCGGATAAAATTTTGTCAAGCACCTCCGGCTTGTCGTGGAAGGAAAAACCTATGCGCCGCACCAAGCCTTTTGCCTTGAGCTTTTGCAAAAATGCAAAGCCGCCGTGCCGCTCGTGCATTTCGTAATACTTCTCCGACAGCGCGTGCAACAGATAATAGTCAAAGAATTCGACGCCGCACGCCTGCAATTCGTTGACAAAAATTTTTTCGTACTCTTCGGGGCTGTGAATCGGCCAGGGCATTTTGTTCGCCAACAGGAACGAATTGCGCGGGTAACGCTTGACGACCAGCTCGCGGATGATGTCTTGCGCTTGCTGTTTGCAATAGGCGGGGTGGAAGTCGAAATAGCGGAAGTTGCCCTTCATGTACGTGTCAATCATGCGCTTCGCCTCTTGCAAGTCGAAAGAACCGTCCTCAAGTTGCGGCATACGCATGACGCCGAAACCGAGTCGCGCTTTTTTCGGCGGGAGCAACGGGGCTCGCGTTGTCGGTGCAGTTTTTTTCGGCGGCAAGGGAATAAAGCCCGCCTTCATTTTTGCGCCGAACGGTATGCGCGACAGTGTGAGCAGTTGCCGCCCGTCCATGAAGTCCGTGCCTTCGGTCATGTCACGCAACGTCAGCAACGTTTTCATTTGCGCATAATTGTCGCCGAAGTAGACAATAAATTTTTCCTTGTCGAAGTCAAGCAGCTTGGAGTTGTCCAGAATTTCGTATTGTCCGAAAGAATTTATCAAGTCTGCGGCAAAAATCGCTTCGCCGCAGAAGAACGGCGGCTTCGGGAAGTAATTTTGTTGCGGAGCCTGTACCGGAGGAGTTTTGGGCGGAGCCTTGACGATGTTTTTAATAATGCGCAAAGCTTCGCTCTCGTCCTTGTGGTCGGTGAAGACCTCGAAGATAATCGACTTGGAGAACTTTTGCGGCGAGACGAAGTGGCGCAAGTTCCGCATGAAGTCTTGCTTGTTTTCGGCGTAGATGTATTCAAAGCCCAAATCTTGCGCGTAGTGCTTGACCAAATCGCGAGACTTGTTGCCGAAGTGACCCGCGCCCGCAATGAAAGGATTCGCCTCGTCGCCGAAACGATAGGCGTAGTGCGTGTACATTTTGAATTCGGTGCCGACGCCGTTGTTTACGAGCATGATGCGCAGATTTTTGCCGACGTAGCGGTTGCCCATCGAATTCATATCGTAGAAAAACGCAAGGTCGCCGATAACCGCAAAGAACAACTTATCGGGCGAAGCCAACGATGCACCGATAAACGCCGACGCGCAACCGTCAATGCCGAAGCCGCCGACGTTTGAAAAGCGAGTTATCGTCGAATGACACTCGAAAAAGTTCCATGCGCGCAGGCTGTTCAAAATCGCCAAATGGAGTGAACTGTTGGCGGGCAGGAGCGGCGCGGTTTGCTTGGCGAGCCAAATGTTTGAAAAAGGCAATTCGGGAATTTGCTTAATGATGTAATCCAAACTGGCGCGGGCGTTATTGTAGTAGCTGGTTTCCTGCGGTTTGTCGGCGTTTTTGGCGTAGGCGGTGAAAAATTCTTCTTCGGTCATCTCGAAGACGAGTCGCAGGGTTTTGAACGGGTTGCGAAGTTCGCCGTCGGGACTGACGCGCCAAACGTTGGCGGGTTGCAGGTTGAAATACGCGCCCGAAATTTCGCCGAGGTGAATCATAAGTTCCGGCAACTGGCTTGGATAAATTTTTTGGCTCTGCATACTGAGCAGGTTGAAAAGAATTTTATATTTGCCGTTGTAATTGCTGGTGTGGTCGCACAGGACGAAGCCGTTGTACTTTCGACAGAAAGTTTCAACCGCCGCCGTCAATTCCTTGCTCCAAGGGGCGTGGGCACCGACAAAAATCGCGACGCGCTTGCCGAAATCTTTCGGGTTGGGAAATTTGTCCTTGGGCATGATTCGACGTATGTAGTTGAACTTCGGCAGGATCTTGACGTTGAAATTTTTGTTGTAGCCCGTTTCAAGGTTGATGTGCACGGGGCCGCCGCCTCCGCGTTTGAGCTCCAAAAGCGCGCTGTTGACTTTGACGGTGTAAGCCAAAATTTCCGCGTCGTCTTTAAGCAACGGAAGGAACAAACTCATTTTCGCCGCGTCGACGGGCACTCTCGAACGGTCGATAAATTGCGGACTAAGGTCGCCCGTGCGATAGAACATTTGCGACGACGTGATTGCCAAAACCGGCAACTTGCGATAAAAAGCCTCCGTCAAGCCCGGCAGATAATCTCTGGAAGCAGTCGCGCCCGTGCAACTCAACGCAACGGGTTCGCCGCTTTCCGCCGCCATGCCGCACGCCATATACGCCGCCGACCGCTCGTCCGTTGACGAAAACAACTGGAAATACGGATCCAATTTGACGCTCGCCACCAAAGCAACGTTCGTCGTGCCGGGGCTGATGATTATTTTCCTTATGCCGTGCGATTTCATTAGGGAAATCAATATCTGTACATTGACTTCCGAAGTGTACAAGTAGTCCATTAAAATCCGTTACTGAGAACTTATAAAAAGTTATACAAACCTTTATGTCCCATTCCTGCTTCTTCGCGTCCGCTTTTGCCGAGGCTACTCACGTTTTTTTTTGACGCTCCACAGGCTTGAATTCCCCGCTAACGAACGGGTACACATACAGGTTTCCGTGTTAGGTGGAACTTCCTGCATTTTATCTTTACTGCACTCGGGATTTTACGGTAACAACGCTCACGAGTTACCAACCGCATATCCCAACTTTTCAAAGAACCGTCAGGATTATACAGTGTGGAGCAAGAATAAGCAACGTAAAAGTTTGTCAGTAACGGCTTTCACCTCCTTTTAAATTTTATAGGCTTTTAGAAGATTTGATAATTTTTTTTAACTGTCAGTATCCCTCCTGAATTCAGAAAAGTTTTCCGCCCGTCAAGCCGCCGCTTAAGCCGCCAAACGGGGTCTTAGGCAGAAAAGATTTGTCGCTCTTGCCTTTGATGATAACTTTATCGACGTATTTGTTGACGCGCTTTGCAATGCGTTTCGCCGAATCTTCAATCGATTCAACGTAAGCCTGCGTCCACACGTCGTCGAATTCTTTGTCGGGCTTGTGGTGCTTGACGGCTTGCCCCGTGAAGTGTTCCTGCCAAAGGATTTGACCCGTCTCCACGCTGATAAATTGCATGTTGACGACGGTGTTGAGCGCGGTGCGTTTCGTCTCGATAAAGCCGCCGAGCCCGATACCCAAGCCGATACGCCGCAAGGTTTTGTCTCGGTTTTTGTTGCCCGAACCGGCAAACGCGACTGCCGTACCCACTGCGCTGAAAATCGTCGAAAGCGTCTTGTCCTCGACTTTGGTCGCGCCGAGCGCAAGGACTTCGCAACGAATGACATAAGCCGCGTCCGTTGCGCGATAGGTGTCGGCGTCAAAGTTTTCGGGCGTATCCGAAGGCGCGGGCAATTCCACGGCGTCGAAAACCAACAGCTCACCGATATTTTCGGCGGAAACATTTTTGTCGGCGGCAACATCTTCGTCGCGAATCAACCCGTCGTCAAAGGGCGCGTTGCTCTCGCCGATAACACGGCTGTCGACGACGTTAATCAGATTTTTTTCGACGAGTTTGTTGCCCAAGAAAATTTCAAGGTTTTGCGCGGACGCAAGGTCTTTGTGGCGCGAAGAGTCCTTGATTTCGATTGCAACCTTAATGCGATCTTCTTCCGGCAAGCCTTTGCTTTTGGCAAACGCCGCGCTCTGCATGCCGAGCAAAACAGCCAAGCAGATTAAAAAAATTTTTCTCATCATTAATGCCTTCACCTCCGAATTTTGGGCAGATTATACGACAGGCGGGCTTAAACTGCAATGCGTAATGCGTAATGATTAGCGTCGTGCTTGTGACAAGATTTTTATGAAAGCCGCTTCCACATTGCGTATATAGCTTGCCGAATCCATAAGCGGCGATCGTTTCATCATGCCGCGCAGATTTTTTCGCAAGACCTGCAACAGTTCCCAATCGCCCGCCAACGCAACCGCAAGCTTAACATATTCGTCAAGCGAATTCGTTGCCAACTCGCCGAGCCCGACGTTCGTCAAAATGCTCAAGCCGAAACGTGACCCGTGTCTGTCGCCGTAAAGACTGACGACGGGCACGCCCATATATAACGCCTCGCAAGTCGTGACGCCGCCCGTGTAGGGGAAAGTGTCAAGCGCAATGTCGACGTCCGCATATTCGACAAGATGATTCGGCGTCTTGCGACGCAATTCCACGCGCTTTGCGTCTATGCCGAAACTTTTCAGACGCTTGAAAGCAAAATTTTTGTCGTCGTCGGTGTTGAAGAATTTGTTCTTGAGAATCAAACGGCTGTTCGGTACGGCGTCTAAAATTTTCTTCCACGTCCGCAAAACCGAATCTGTCGTCTTGACGAAATGATTGAAACTGCCGAACGTCACGTAACCTTTGGCAAGGCACGGCGGCGCGGCGGCAGGTTCAAGCTTTGTCGGCGGCTCGTAGCAAATATGACTGTGCGGCAGGACGATAAGCTTTTCCGTGAAATAACTCTTATTGCCCGCGCAGTGCACGTCCGACAAAAAATAATCGAAACAATCAAGCCCGGTCGAGTTCATGTAGCCGATACCGCTGATTTGCACGCCGGCGGGACGATACGCCGCCACGCGCAATCGATTGTTCGCCGTGTGCCCCGACAAATCAAACAGAATGTCAATTTCGTCGTCGCGAATGAGCTCGGCCGCTTGCTCGTCCGTCAAAGCGGAAATGTCACGCCAATGCGCGGCGGTCTCGCGAAGATGATTCGTAACCTTGTCCGACTTCTTGCCCGACGAATAAAAATACACGTCGAAATGATTTTTGTCGAGTTTCTTCAAAAGTGCCCAGCTCCAATTTATGATGACGTGATAAAAAAAATCAGCCGACAGAAAGCCGACACGAATTTTGTCATGCGCGTAGAATCTGCGCGGGCAAGGCTTGATGTCCGACAGATATTTTTGGTATTGAGCATAAAGAACGCGGAAGTCCGTAACCGAAAATTTTTCCACGGCGCACGCCGCGAACAACGCGCCGCTTATTATCGAGCAAGCAAATTCATTGCTCGGCGCAAGTTCGGACGACAAAACAAAACACTCAATCGCTTTTTCGGGCATGGCAAGCGTTCGGCAAAGATCGGCAAAAAGTACCAATGCCGGGGCAACCAAATCTTTTATATCGGGCGTAACGGGATTGAGCAACGATAAGAACTTCGACAACGCGTCAAATTCCTTAACATAATTATTAAGCTCACGCCAAACGTAAGCCTCCAACAGATAAGCCTTGCGGTAGCCGGGCTCGCGCCGCTTTATTTCGGCAAGGAGTTCCAACGCCGCGTCGTAATCTTTTGCCTTGAAGGCGTCGACCGCCTGCGCGTAAATGTCCCAAACTTCCAACGCCAACGCCTCACTTGTGTGACTTCAAAAAGTGTTCGATACGATTCAACGCCTCAGAAATTTTGTCGACACTTGTGGCGTAGGAGCAACGGACGTGACCCGCGCCGCATTTGCCGAAAGCCGTGCCGGGGACAAGCGCGACGTGTTCGGCTTGAATCAAACGCTCGGCAAAAGCTTCCGAAGTCAAGCCGCTCGCCGTGATGTTCGGGAAAATGTAAAACGCACCGCGCGGCTCGAAACTGTCAAGCCCCAACGTATTGAAGCCGTCGTAAATCAATCGGCGTCGTCTGTCGTAGTCGGCGACCATTTTTTTCATATACTTTTCGCCGCGCTTGAGAGCCTCGACAGCTGCCATCTGCGCGGTTATCGGCGCACAAAGAATCGTGTATTGGTGAATCTTCGTCATTGCCCCGATAAAGTCCGGATTTGAAAGCGCATAGCCGATTCGCCAGCCCGTCATTGCATACGCCTTGCTGAAGCCGTTCAAAAGAATCGTTCTGTCGCGCATATGCGGCAGAGCCGAAAAGCACTCGTGAACGCCGCCGTAAGTCAAGTCGCCGTAAATTTCGTCGCTGATAACAATCAAGTCGTGCGCCTCGGCAAAGTCGGCGATCTTCAACAGGTCGTCGCGTTCCATAATCGCGCCCGTCGGGTTGTTCGGGTAGCCGATAAGAATCGCCTTGGTCTTGCCCGTGACGTAGGGTTCCAACTCTTCGGGCGTGATTCGGAATTCGTTTTCAATCTTCGCGGGCACGCTGACGGGTACGCCGTTCGCCATGAACGTGCACGCCTGATAGGACACGTAACAGGGTTCGGGAATCAGCACTTCGTCGCCGGGATTGAGTATCGCGCGCAACGCCAAATCCAACGCCTCGCTGACGCCGACTGTAACCAAAATCTCCGTGTCCACGTCGTAGCTGACATTGAACTTGTCGACGTAGTGGCGGGCAATTTCCTCGCGCAACTTCAACATGCCGCGATTGGCGGTGTAGCTCGTGTAGCCGCGCTCCAAACCATAAACACAACTTTCGCGAATCGGCCACGGCGTCACAAAATCGGGTTCGCCGACGCCCAAGCTGATAACGTCCTGCATTTTTGCCGCGATGTCGAAAAATTTTCTTATGCCGCTCGGCGCGACGGACTTAACCGAATTCGACAGCTTGTCTTGCCACGTCATGGCGCAACCACCAGCCTGCGGTCGCGGTCGTCGTCTTCCATTATCACGCCGTCTTTTTTGTACGCTTTAAGCATGAAGTGACTGCGCGTCTGCGTCACGCCCTCGATAGGTGCAAGGCGCGTCGCCACGAAATTCGCCACGTCCTTGAGCGATTTGCCCTCGATTATGACAAGCAGGTCGAAGTTGCCGCTCATAAGGTAGACCGTGCGCACCTCGTCGAAACGGTAAATGCGTTCGGCAATGGCGTCGAAGCCGACTTCGCGTTGGGGCGTCAAGTTTATCTCGATTATCGCCGTTACGATGTCGTCGCCGAATTTTTCCCAATTAATCAGCGCGCCGTAGGACAGGATGATTTTTTCGCGTTCAAGCACGGCGATTTCCTTTTCGATTTCGTATTCGGATTTTTGTAGCATGGACGCAAGCTCGCCGGTTGTAAGGCGGGCGTTGTGTTCCAACAGTTCAAGAATTTCTTTCACGTCAGTCACCTCTTGTTAGGAACTAGGAACTAGTTACTGTTCAATCATCATTGAGTAGAAAACTTCGGCGTCGTGCAGTTCGGCGAAACGTTTAATCGCCGCCATGCCGCCGCGACTGTGGTCAAGCTTATCGCTCAGCGCACACAGCAATTCCAACAAATCCTCGACGGTCAGCCGCCGTTTCGATACCGCAGTCAAAACCGCCGCGAATTCGACGGCTCGCCAAGCCGTCACGAACACGCGCACGTTAAACGCCTCGTCGCCCGCGAACGCGCAAGGATACAGCCGCATGACGAATTCGTTGACAAGATAATTTTCCAACACGGCGGGGAAGTTCGCGCGCAGTTGAGCCAAAATATTTTTTCGGGCGGCAAGGTAAGTCTCGGCAAGCTGCGAACTTTTTGCGACGGTCAAGTCGGCGTCGTACATCTCGCCGAAAATTTCCGTTAAGGCTGCCGCGTGAGTCTCCGCGTCGAAGTCAACGGGTACCGAAGATTTTTCGCCAAAGAACGCGCACAACTCCGCAAGTCGCCGATTTATCGACAGGTCGCGCCGCTGAAGGATTTCAATCGCCGCCCGTTGCCGCGACAAAAATTTTTCTGCCGATTCGATTTGCGCCGTCACGTCGAGCACTTGCCGCGCCGTCAACTTGTCGACGACTTCAAACGTTATCTTGTCGCGCAGGAGGATTGAAATCGCCGCGACGGGGCAAGTCAGCGTCATTGCCTGCAAAAAAATTTCCGCGTCGAGTTTGTAAGTCACTCGCGGAAAACTTTGGCATACCGCCGTTAAAAAATCTTCGCCGTGTTTAAGCTGAAGTCGGCACAAAAAATTTTCATCAAGAAACGGACACGCGTCCGAAGGTTGCAACTTGAAAACCTGCGCGGCGTCGTCGACGTGACGGAAAATTTCTTCGCGGTCGTCGGCGGGCAGGCGCAAATATTTTTCCCGCGTCTCCCCGTCAAGAACAATGCGCCAATCTCTGCAACAGCGCGAGCCGCAAGCCTTGCCGTCGCATCGGAACTCCGCGCAGTAAGTGGGGCGATAAATTTTCATCTGATAAAATGCGTCAGCGTCAGTTCTTCGCGTTCGGGCAAACCGTACTGTTCTTTGCCGAGCGCGATTGACTTCATGAGGAACGTCATATTGCGGGCAAGCGTGCGCATGGTCTGCAAGCCCTCCGCGTCCTGTTCGGCGTCGCCGGGCTTCATGCCGTAAGCCATGTTCCAATATTGGCTGCCCGCAATCGTCATGCTTGTCATCAAGAAATATTTGTTGAGCACGTCGAAAGCCGCCGTCGCTCCGCCGCGTCTGCAAACGACGACACCCGCGCCGACCTTGCCGAGCTTGCTTTGGGAGAACGTGCTGTAAAACAATCTGTCAAGGAACGCAATCACCGTGCCGTTGGGCGAACCATAGTAGACGGGCGCACCCACGACGAAGCCGTCCGCCGCAATGAACTTGGGCGCGACTTCGTTTACAACGTCGTCGAAGACGCAACGACCGAGCCGGAAGCAGTTCGCGCAGCAGATACAGCCGCGAATGACTTTGTGCCCGATTTGAATCAGTTCGGTGTCGACGCCCTCCGCATTGAAAGTTTTAATCATCTCGTTGAGCGCGGTGAACGTGTTGCCCTTGGCGCGCGGCGAGCCGTTGATGAGCAGAACTTTCATGTTAAAGACCTCCTTTGATACGCTTTGCTGTAAATTTTGACGCGGCGGGCGAAAATCCTGTTGCAATAAAAAAAGCCGCCACTTGACGGCTAAAAATTTTTCACGTGCGCTTGAACATTTTGGCGAGATCGGCGGCGGAGAATTTTATTATCGTCGGTCTGCCGTGCGGGCAAGTGTGCGGGTGCGGCGTCTTTGCCAGGTCGTTCAACAGGATTCGCATTTGCCGCGAGTCGAGTTCCTGTCCGGCTTTTATCGCCGCCTTGCAAGCTGTCATTGCCAACGTCGCCTGACGAATTTTTTTCGCGATGTCGTCCGCCGCGTTCAAGCCCGTGAAGATTTCCGCGATTATCCCGCGCAGAAGATTTTCGAGGTCGGCATTTGAGGCGTCGACAGGCACTTCGGTCAAGCGGAATTCGTTTTCGCCGCTCGGCTCCATTGTGAAGCCCAGCTCCGCGAAGAGTGACAAATTTTTTTCAATCAGCTCCGCCTCACGCGAATCGAATTTCAAAAGCAAATGAATCAGCAAACCCTGCGCGGGCACTCGTTCGGCGTAGCCGCTCAGCCTGTCGAACAAAATTCGTTCATGCGCGGCGTGTTGGTCGACGATGTACAAATCCCGACCGCTCTGCGCCACAATGTAGCAACGCGCCACCTGCCCGATTGGCTCAAGTTCAAGCGCGGGTGCGGGTGATTTTTCGACAGATTGAACTTCCGAACGCGGTGATAACGTTTGAGCTGTCGAAGCTTTGGGCACGTCAACAGGATGCAACGTCACGTTGCCTTTTGTCAAAGCCTGTTCAAAATCCAAATCGTCGACGGGTTTCTTTTTGGGCTCGGCGGATTTTTTTGGCGACGGCGGCTCTTGCAGTTCCCCGTCTAAGTTCAGTTGCTTGAAGCGCGGAGTTGCAGGCGCGGACGCCACTGCGGTCAAGTCGTGCGCTTTGATTGCGGGCTTGCCCTCGACGGCCGCGCACGTCGCGTGGTAAATCGCCTTGAAGATTTTGCCCTCGTCCTCGAATTTAATTTCAATCTTCTGCGGGTGAACGTTCACGTCGATTGAATTGGGCGGGACGTCCAAAACTGCCACGACCAGCGGGAAGCCCGTCTTGGGAATCAGCGATTTGTACGCCTCGTCGACAGCCTTGGCTATCGTGCGACTTTCGACGACGCGCCCGTTGATTATGAACGTCTGCCAGTTGCGATAACTTTTCAGGATGTTGGGCTTGGTCACGAAGCCGCGCAGTTTCAAATCGTCGGCGTCAAGGCTCATCGTCAAGAGCGAATCGGTCAGCTCCGTGCCGTAAATCGCGCTCAAGGCGTCAAGCAATTTGCCGTTGCCGGGCGTCGAAAGCGCGACGCGGTTGCCGTTGACGAATCGGAACGCGACTTCAGGGCGGCTCAACGACAGCTTGACAATGTAATCGTGAATTTTGTTTGCCTCGGTGGGCGTCGCTTTAAGGAACTTCAGCCGCGCAGGCGTGTTGAAAAATAAATCCTCAACCAAAACCGTCGTGCCGGCCTTGCAGCCGACTTCGCAGGTGTCGACGACTTTCCCGCCGTCGATTCGAATTTTGGTGCCGAGTTCGTCATCGGGGCGGCGCGTCTGCAAAGTGAACTTGCTCACGGCAGCGATCGTCGGCAGAGCCTCACCGCGAAAACCGAGCGTCGAAATGTTTTGCAAATCGGCGGCGTTCGCGAGTTTGCTTGTCGCGTGGCGTTTGACGGACAGGGCGGCATCTTCGCGGCTCATGCCCGCGCCGTCGTCGGTCACGCGAATCAAAGCCTTGCCGCCGTTTTGTATTTCTATTTCGATACGTGTCGCGCCCGCGTCGATTGCGTTTTCCACGAGTTCCTTGACGCACGAGGCGGGGCGTTCGACGACTTCGCCCGCCGCGATTTTGTTTATCGTGTTCGTGTCGAGGAGTTTGACGCTTGCCATGTGCTGACCTCCGCATTTGTCCCATAAATGAAAAATTCGCCTGCGCGGCGGATTTTATGAAATTATCGTTGACTTTTCATCCGTCCGCGCTTATAATTCTTACTAGCCTAATACAAAACACGCGAGACGCGTAAACAACCGTTTACATTGCAGATTGTAGCAAAGGCTTTAAAGAAAGTCAAGATTGTTGTTATTAAGTGTCCCCCGAAAGGAGCAGTTATCATGGAAAACCCGTTGCAAACCCCCGCGCCGCCGCTCGCGCCGCAGACAAACCGCGCTTTCGTCTTCGAGCACCCGAAGTTCGGAGTAATTCGCGGTCTCACGCTGGGCGGCAAGCCGTATTTCGTCGGCAATGACGCCGCAAACGCCCTCGGTTACAAAGACACGGTAAATGCGCTCAAAACACATGTCCCTAAAAAGTTCAAATGTGTCATTAACGCCAAAACACTTCAACAAATGGCGTCAGAATCAAAAGGTGGCGATTCGCCAGTTTTTGAATTCGACTCACCGCGTGGTTTGACTTTCATTAACGAGGCTGGGCTTTACAAGCTCATTTTGCGGAGCAATTTGCCTGCCGCCGAAGAATTTTCCGATTGGGTCTGCGAAGAAGTCCTGCCGGCGATTCGCGAAACCGGTACCTATTCGCTCGTTCCGTCCGCCGCGCCCGTCGTCGTCAAGCGCGAAAAAAATCAAAACCGCGTCAACGGACAGCTCACCGACGCCTGCGTTTACGTCGCCCACAAGAAGGGCAATTTCAACATCGTCAAAATCGGACAGAGCAACAATCCGAGAAAACGCGTGGCTCAAATCAAAGATATGGATTGCGACGACATTTATCAGACGTTCCGTATGCCCCGCAAAGATGCTCGCACCTCCGAATCGATTTGCCTTGAGTATCATGCCCCTTTCAAGTTGGAAGGGGAATTTTTTTGCGCTAATTTCTACGACGTTTGCAGGTTCATAAAAGTCCTTGTCAAAGGTGTTGCGAAATTTAAGCCCGTCTCCGAAACGACAGTCCGCAAAGCGATAACCGATTTGAAAGCGTTCATTAACGACCCGTCGATAAAAAAACTCGCCGCGCCGCCGACCAAATAATCCGTCAAGTCTTGACGCCCGAAAATAAATTTTTTACCATAGCCCCAAATCGCAAAGGGGGCGTTTTATTTTGAAACTGACCAAAATCATTGCGACGGGCGTGTTGAGCTTGAGCCTGCTGACAGGCACAACTTACGCAGCACCGGCGTGGCAACTGCCGCAAGCCGGCAAGACTTTCGCGACCGCCGACGCCAAGGACGCTTACGTTGCCGACTACATGGGAAAATTTTTCCGTGGCGAAATTAAACCCGCGTTCGCCGCGCCCGACAAGTGGGCTTACGAAAAACTCACCGTCAACGGCGTCAAGGCTGAGCGGCTCGTCAATCCCAAGGCGAAAAAATCCAAGCGCGTCTTCCTGCAACTGCACGGCGGCGGCTATATCGACGGGCTGGGCAACTTGCACCGCGACCTTGCAATCAAGCAGGCGGTGCTGACCGATGCGCGCGAAGTCTGGCTGATTGATTATCGACTCGCGCCCGAAAATCTTTATCCCGCCGCACTCGACGACGCCGTAACGGTTTATCGTGAACTGTTGAAACGCGGCGTCGACCCGAAAAATTTAATCGTCTTCGGCGACTCTGCGGGCGGCAATCTCGCGTTGGAGCTGTCGATTTACCTGCGCGAAAACAATTTGCCGCAACCCGCCGCGTTGATTCTGAATTCGCCGTGGACGACGTTTGAAACCGATTTGCCGTCGCGCACGAGCAACGCCGACCGCGATTGGGCTTTGGGCAAGGTAAATCCCTACATGTACAACGAAGTCGCGAATCCGAGTTACGGCGGCGATATTCCGTGGAACGACCCGCGCCTGTCGCCGATTTACGCGGACTTGACGGGCTTGCCGCCCACGTTGATTCAAGTTGGCGGTCATGAACTTTTCGTCGACGAGGGCATTGAACTTTTGCGCAAGGCGACGGCTGACGAACTCAACGTCACGCTGAGCGTCTATCAAGGAATGCCGCACGACTTCCCGTTGCTCCTGCCAGATATCGACGACAGCATTAAATCTTTCGCGGAAGTCAAAGCTTTCGTCAATGCGCACGTATCCAAATAACGAATCACGAGCAAGAAAAAACCCGCCGCTCCGAAGAGTGACGGGCATTAATTTTTTTTACGGTCAAAGTTCAGCTGTTCTTTGCCAAAGTCGTGCCGCTTATAACGTAAGAGTCGCCGTTTATGTTGAACGTGCTCGACGCCGTGACATTTTGCAAGGTAAGCGCACTTGTCGTCGTGCCCACTTGGAAGGTAATTGCGTTCGTCGACGCGCTGTAGGTCGCCGTCCAATCGCCCGTGATTTGCAACAAGTCATCGTTACCGAAATCGGTTACAACGTCGTTGCCCGCCGTGTAGATGAAGGTATCCGCGCCGGTGCCGCCCATGAGCGTGTCAGAGCCTTCGCCGCCCCAAAGCGTGTCGTCGCCGAGGTAACCGCTTAGCAAATCGTTACCCGCGCCGCCGTACAGATAGTCGTTGCCGTTTTGACCCAAGAGCCTGTCGTTG
>CAMZAX010000022.1 GCA_947304355.1 uncultured Selenomonadales bacterium | reverse complement strand
TCAGAGAACTGCTTATGTTTTTCTTTTACTTGAGTTTACCAACAACCCCTAGGAAGTAGGAAGTAGAAATTACAAATCCCCGCCGCTCTTCGTGAGTGACGGGGATTTTTTTTATTCGGTGTAGCCCAGTTGCTTTGCTTTGTCGAAATCGGATTTGGCTTTAGCTTCGTCGCCCATGAGCTTGTAAATTTTGCCGCGCCCGTGGTACAGCCAACCTTCGGGCGAAAGTTTAATCGCCTTGTTCATGTCGGCAAGCGCGTCGTCGAAACGCCCCAAGCTGGCGTAAGCGGTGGCGCGGGTGTCGAAGTAATTCGCTTCATTGGGCATGAGTTCCAAGGCTTTGTCGGCGTCGACGAGTGCCGCCTCGAAATTTCCGATTTGACAGTAAGCCCAAGCGCGTCCGTTGTAAGCGGCGGCGAAAGTCGGATTGAGTTCAATGGCGCGCCCGTAATCGGCAATGGCTTCGTCCCAACGCTTGAGCCGCCCCAAAGCAATAGCGCGGTTGTGATACGGCCACGAGAACTTGTCGTTAAGCGCAATCGTCTTGTTGTAGTCGGCAATCGCCTTGTCGAAGTCGCGGAAGTTGTCGTTGTAAAGGTTGCCGCGATTGACGAAGACGAATTGATTGTCGGGGAAAAGTTCGGCGGCTTTATTCAAAAGATTCAACGCCTCGGTGTAGTTGCCGCGCTTGACGAGAGCTTCGGACTCTTCGATGATTTTGTCGGCACCCTTGTTCGAGCTGTCGATTTTGGCGGCACGATTCAAATCTTCGGCGGCGTGCGCGTTGTCGCCCAAAGCACCGTAAGCCTTGCCGCGATTCTCGTAAGCCTTGACGTAATTGGGCTTGAGTTCAATGGCTTTGTCGTAATCGGCAATCGCCTCGCGCATTTGATTGAGCCAAGACTTCGCCGCGCCGCGATTGTTCCAGCTGTTGGGATATTTCGGATTGAGTGCAATCGCCTTGTCATATTCGGCAATCGCCGACGCATATTCCTTGCGCAGATTGTAAATCCAGCCGCGCCCGAAGTACGGCAGATCCCAATTCGGGTTGAGCGCGGACGCCTTGTTGAAGTCGTTAATTGCCTGCTGATAACGTTTCAGGTCGATGTAAGCCCAAGCGCGGTTGTGCCAAGCCAACGCGTTGTCGGGGTTGAGTTCAATCGCCTCGGTGAAAAGTTTCTCCGCCTGCTTATGGTCGCCCTCGTCGCGATACCGATTGCCCTCGCGCAGTTTCACGTTCGACAGAAAAATTTTGTCCTCGACGACAATCTGCGCGGCGATGATTTCCTTTTGTTCAGGCGTCTCGGCTTGACGGTACTCCTGCTTGAGCGTCTCGATACGTTGGTCTTGCCGGTGCTCTTGCTGACGAATGACTTTATCTTTGGCGACGATGTTGGCAAGTTCCTCGGCGTCTTTTTCCAAGAATCTGTCAAGGTCGCCGGTGTCGATGTCTGCCTTGACGGTGGCGCGAATCAGGTAGCCGTCCATGTCGGTAAGCTGAATAACTTCGTAAGCGGTGTCGACGACACGCAGGACGCCGCTCGCCACGGAAATGATTTCGTCGTCGACAAGCTTCATGTTGACGACCTTTGACACGGTGTGAATGTAAACGCCGGCTTTTTCGCGTGCGTCGCGGATTGCGCGTTCGCGGGCTCGTTCGCGGGCGACGTTGATGTTTTCCACTGCGCCCAAAACGTAATATTCGTCGACGCCCTCGTAAGTCTCGACGGCAGCATTGACGGCAAAGGTACTCAACAAAATTACCAACACCGCGACAAAAAATTTTTTCATGTCAATCACCTGCAGTCAATGCTAAAAGAATTTAATCTTCAGTCTTCGGAACCAAGTCGGAGGCTTTAAGCTTGCCCTGTTTCTTGCGTTCGGCGAACTCTGCCGTTGCCGTAAACAGCGCGTCGCTCGACGAATTCAAGGCCGTTTCGCACGAGTCTTGCAACACGCCGATAATGAAGCCCACGCCAACGACCTGCATTGCGATATCGTTGGTTATGCCGAAACTCGAACAGGCGACGGGAATCAAAAGCAACGAGCCGCCCGCCACGCCCGAAGCTCCGCACGCGCCGACCGTCGAAATGATACACAGCAACAACGCCGTTGGCATGTCGACCGAAATGCCAAGCGTGTGCGCCGCCGCCAAGCTCAACACCGCAATCGTAATCGACGCGCCCGCCATGTTTATCGTCGCGCCGAGCGGAATCGAAATCGAATACAAGTCCTCATTAAGCCCCAAGCGTTTGCAAAGGCTCATGTTGACGGGGATGTTCGCCGCGCTCGAACGCGTAAAGAATGCGTAAATGCCGCTCTCGCGCAACGTCGCAAAGACCAACGGGTAAGGATTCATGCCGATTTTGAAAAAGACAATCAGCGGATTCATGATAAGTGCAACACTGAAGAACGCGCCCAAAAGTACCGCCAAAAGTTTCGCGTAACCCAAAAGCGCGTCGACGCCGCTGGTTGCTATCGCGTCGGCGACCAAACCCATGATGCCGAACGGCGCGAATCGAATCACCCATTGCACGACCTTCGTCACTGCCTTCGCCAAGTCGGCAAGCACGTTGTGAAGTTCGTCGCCCGCGTGACGGAACGCCAAGCCCATGATGACGCCCCAAGCCAATATGCCGATGTAATTCGCCGTCGTAAGCGCGTGAATCGGATTGTCGACGACGTTCATTATGACGTTCTGCAAGACTTCGATTATGCCGCCCGGCGGCGAAATTGACGTGTCGGGGTCAATCTGCAACTTCAACGTCGTCGGGAATAAAAATGATGCCGTGACTGCGACAAGCGACGCCAAAAATGTTCCGATAACGTAAAGCTGAATTATCGGCTTCATTGTCGCGTTGGATTCGGAACGTTGGCTCATGGCGTTCATGACAAGCACGAAAACCAAAATCGGCGCGACTGCCTTCAATGCGCTGACGAACAGCTTGCCGAAGACCGCGATAACCGGCACAATGACGGGCACGAACAACGCCAACGCAATGCCGATTACCAGACCCACGGCGATTAACTTTATCAGAGCCGTCTCGCCGTAAACTTTTGTGACCTTTGATAACAACTTGCACCCTCCTCAAAAAAAAGCAACGTGACGTTGCATCCAACGGTCGCGCCGCTACGTTTTGGTAACTTAGAGTCAGTCACCGCGCTCAAACAAATTTGCGGTTTTTCACGTTGCGTCCGCTTCGGGCGTCGCCACGCCAATCAGCTCGTCAACCCAAGCCGTGATCTCGTCGGGCGTCTTGCCGCAGACGTAGACAAGCTCCGTGATTAAAATTTGCCGGGACAAGTCCAACAATCTGCGTTCGCCGCTGGAAATTTTTTTCTTGGCGTTTTGGCGCGACAAATTCCGCGCTATTGCCGCCGCGTCCAAAATATTGCCCGTCTTTAGCCGCTCCAAGTTCATGTGAAAGCGTTTGTTCCACGAGCCCTGCAACTGTTCGCTCTCGGCCTGCAAGACCTTTACAACTTCGTCAACCTGCGCGGCGTCGATAAGAGGACGCAAGCCCGCTTCCGCAACCTTGTCGACCGGCAACATGAGCTTCATATCACCCACCGGCAAGCGAAAGACGTAATAAGAATCTGTGACGCCTCCGACCTCGTTTTCTTCAATGCCCGTAATCTCGCCGGCACCGTGCATCGGGTAAACAACCTTATCGCCGATATTCAACTCATGCCACCTCCTGCGAAAATTTTCTTACGCGCACAGTTTAACAAAAGCGGCGCGGAAAGTAAAGGAACAGCGCGACAGAAAAATCTTGACGGGCGCGGCGAATTGCTTTTAAGATAGGAATAAGGGACAAGGGACAAGGGACAAGGGACAAGGGACAAGGGACAAGTTCCTAAAAAGGAGGCGAATCCTTGACGAACAGAATCAACGAGCAGAAAATTTTCGGCGAAACGGTTATCGTCACGGCGAACGGCGTCCACATTCAAGCCAAAAGCGCGGGTCAGCAAAATTATATCGAGACGATGCGTCGACACGTCGTCACCTTCGGAATCGGCGCGGCGGGCACCGGAAAAACTTTTTTGGCTGTGGCGTTGGCGTCGTATTATCTGCGCGTCAAAGAAGTGCGCAAAATCATCTTGACGCGACCGGCTGTCGAGGCGGGCGAACGACTGGGCTTTTTGCCGGGCGACGTGCAGGAAAAAGTTGATCCGTATCTGCGCCCGCTTTATGACGCGCTGAAAGAAATTTTGGGCTTCGACCTTTACCAAAAGTTTTTCAACCGCAACGTGATAGAAATCGCGCCGCTGGCGTACATGCGCGGGCGGACGTTGAGCGACGCGTTCATTATCCTTGACGAGGCGCAAAACACCACGTCCAAGCAAATGAAAATGTTCCTTACGCGTTTGGGCTTCGGCTCACGCATGGTCATAACGGGCGACTTGTCGCAAATCGATTTGCCGCGCGGCGTGCAGTCGGGTCTTGCAGAGGCGGTTGAAATTTTGCACGGCGTCAAAGGTGTCGGCATTGCCGAGCTCTCTTCCACGGACGTTGTAAGGCACGAAGTCGTTTCCCGAATCGTCGAGGCTTACGAAAGATACGAGGTGCAACGTGAACACGACAATAAGCTTTGAACCCGAAACGTTGTCGGCGGAAGAAAATTTGCTTGCAGAGATTTTGCGGGCGGCTGATGTCGTCGGCGAAGTCTACGGCGTCGAAAGTGCCGAATTCAGCGTAACTTTGACCGACGACGAACACATTCACGCGCTGAACAAAAAATTTCGCGGCGTCGACAGAGCGACGGACGTGCTGTCGTTTGCCTTCCGCGAAAGCGACGAGCCCGAAGTCATCGGCGCGGATTTTGAAATCTTGGGCGACGTGATTATTTCATTGGAGCGTGCTGCCGCGCAGGCGCAAGAGTTCGGGCATTCGTTCCTGCGCGAAGTCATCTTCCTGGAAGTGCACGGGCTTTTACATTTGCTCGGCTACGACCACATTGACGACGACGAACGCCGCGAAATGGAGACCGAACAAAAATTTATCATGACACGACTCGGAATTGGACGGTGAGCAACTTTGTACATAATCGGCTTGACGGGAGGCATCGCCTGCGGAAAGTCCGCCGTCGCGGAGACTTTGCGACGTTACTGCGGCGCGGTCACCCTTGACATCGACCAAATCACGCGCTGGCTTTTGGAACCCGGCGGCGCGCTGTTCGACGTTTACGTTCGGCATTTCGGCGGCTACGTCGTCACGCGCGAAGGCGTCCTCAATCGGCGGCTTATCGGCGAAATCATCTTCAACCACCCCGACGAACGCGCGTGGATTAATTCCGTGGCGCATCCCGTCCTGCTCAACAAGGCGCGTGATTTTCTCGTCAACTGTTCGGAAGTCGGCGCGGGGCTCGTCGTTTTGGAAGTGCCGCTTTTGTTCGAGGCGGGCTGGGAATTTTTGTTCGACGAAATTTGGGCGGTCTACACCAATCGGCAAACTCAAATTTGGCGGCTGATGATGCGCGACAACTTGACCAAGCAACAAGCCATGTCCCGAATCAACGCGCAAATGCCCGTTCAAGAAATTTGCAAACGTGCCGACGTGAAAATCAAAAATCTCGGCGGCTACAGTGTTGTTCGTCGAAAAGTCCTCGCGGCTCTGCGCGGCAGAAAATTCAGCGGAGGCTAAAAAGTGAACCGATTACACGAGCTGTTTCGATTAAAGCCGACGCGCGTCATAATCTTGAGCTTCATGTTTATGATAGCGTTGGGAACATTGCTTTTGATGTTGCCGATAAGCACGACGAACGGCGCGGGCTTGCGTTGGATTGACGCGCTGTTTGTGTCGACTTCAGCTTCTTGCGTGACGGGCTTGACGGTCGTGGACGTGCACAACGACTTGACGATTTTCGGGACGCTCGTCATGTTGATGTTGATACAAGTCGGCGGGCTTGGGATAATGACGTTGGCGACGCTGGTCGTGCACGAGCTGGGCTATCGTTTTCGGCTCAAGGAGAGCTTGACGATACAAGAGTCGCTGAATCAAGGCGGGCGCGCCGGCGTCGTCGAGCTGATTCGCCGCATGATAAAGTACACGCTTGCAATCGAGGGCTTCTTCGCCGTGGTGTTGGCGATTCACTTTGCGCCCGAATTCGGCTTGAACGCTGTCGGCTACGGGATATTTCATTCGGTGTCGGCGTTCTGCAACGCGGGCTTCGATTTGTTCGGGAACTACGACAGCCTTTGCAAGCGCAACGACGATTATTTTTTGATGGCGTGTATCGGCTTGCTGATAATTTTGGGCGGCATCGGCTTTACGGTGATGTCTGACGTGATTACCCGCCGCCGCTGGCGAAAATTTTCCCTGCACACTAAGATTGTTATCGTAATGAACGCCGCGCTGATAATCGTCGGGACGTTGCTGATTTTCGGTGTGGAATATTACAATCCCGATACGGTCGGCAACTTGAGCGTGCCCGCGCAGCTTGCCAACGCGTGTTTTACGTCGGTGTCGTGCAGGACTGCGGGCTTCAACTCGTTCGACTTGGCGGCGGCTGAACAAATTACGCAACTTGTAATGATAATCTTGATGTTCATTGGCGCGAGTCCGCTGTCGACGGGCGGCGGCATAAAGAGCACGACGTTTTTTATAATCTTGCTGTCGATGTGGTCGGTCTTTCGCGGCAGGCAGGAAATCGTTGTGTTCGGGCGGCGCATAAGTCACGAACTGCGCAACCAGGCGTTCGCGATATTCACCATGGGCACGATATGGGTCGTGACGGCGGGAATAATTTTGTCGGCACTGGACGGCGAAGTCCACAACTTGGAAACGGTTATTTTCGAGACGGTGTCGGGCTTCGGGACGGTCGGCATGGGAATCGGAATAACGTCGGAGTGGGACGTTTGCGGCAAGTTGGTTTTGGCGTTGACGATGTTGGTCGGCAGGGTCGGCATAATGACGTTCATGCTGTCGCTTATCACGCAAAAAGAATCGCGGATTAAATACCCGCCGGAAGATATTATGATTGGATGATGTTAAACATGGCGAACAAAAATTTTGCAGTATTCGGCTTGGGACGCTTCGGCAGAAGTGTCGCGCTGACGCTGGAGCAAATGGGTTACAACGTTCTGGGCGTCGACCGGGACGAAACAGTTGCGGCGAGTTTGACGGACAGTTTGACGCGTGTCGTGAGCTTCGACGTGCGCGACGCGAAAGCCCTGCACGAGGCGGGCATTGAAGACTTTGACGCCGTGATTATCGCGTCGAAAAATCTTGAGGCGAGTTTGATGGCAACAATGCTTTGCAAGGAAGCCGGGGTGCCCGAAGTCGTCGTGAAGGCGATTGACGAACGACATGCCGAAATGGCAAAGCGGCTCGGCGCGACGAAAATTGTTTTCTCCGAACGCGACATGGCGCGGCGTGTGGCGTTGCAGTTGGTCTCCGATTACGCCGTCGACTTCATGACCATTGACGCGAACATAAAAGTTTTGAGCTTGCCCGCGCCGAAAAATCTTATCGGCAAGAATTTGATTCAAGCAAACTTGCGCGCCGCCTTCGACGTGAATATAATCGCGATAATCAGCGACGGCAAAACGAAAGTCACGCCGCCGCCCGCGCACGTCTTTGCCGAGGGCGATACGATTTTTGTTATCGGGACGCCCGCCGCGCTTGCGAAGTTTGAACGCAGTATCGTTTGATTGGAGGTCGTATCATGAAAAAATTTTTGACGTTGCTGGTCTTGGCGGCAATGGTTTTGTCGCTGACGACGGCGGAGGCGAAAAAGTACGGCGACGATTACAAACTGGAAAAGGTTTTAATTTTCAGCCGCCACAACATCCGTTCGCCGCACGCCGACCAAGCCAACCCGTTGACGCCGCACAAGTGGTTCAAGTGGACTTCGCCGTCACGTGAACTGTCTCTGCGCGGCGGCGCGCTTGAAACGGAGCTCGGTCAATATTTCCGCAAGTACTTAATCGACGAAGGTTTCATGCCGGAAAATTACGTGCCCGCCGAAGGAGAGTTCTTGTTCTACGCCAATTCGTATCAGCGCACAATCGCGACGGCGCAATACTTTTCAAGCGGCATGTTGCCCATTGCCAACGTCAAAGTCGTGCGCAAATACAAGCTCGGCACCTTCGACCCGGTCTTTGACATGAAGTTGAAGTTCGTCAACGAAAAATTCCGCACCGCCGCCGAAAAGGAAGTCAACGAGTACTTGAACATCAAAAATGTGCGCGACATGGAAAAACGTTTCGCGGACGGTCTTACCCTGTTGGAAAAAGTTCTTGACTTCAAAGATTCGCCCTACGCCCGCGAACACGGCATAACGACTTTGCGCAGCGGCGACACGAAACTTGTCCTTGAGGTTGGCAAGGAACCGACGTTCAGCGGCACGATTCGGGCGGCGCACACTGCCAACGACGCACTTATCATGCAGTTCTACGAGGAGCCGACGAACGCGAAGGCAGCCTTCGGGAAAAAGCTTACCGACAAGCAGTGGCAGCAAATCGGCGAGATGAATTCGTATTTTATCGGGATTGCCGGTATGCCTTCGATTTCCGCCGTCGAGGCGCACCCGTTGCTTGAGTGCATGAGTTCCGAGCTTAATAACGACAGCCGCCGCTTTACCTTCCTGTGCGGGCACGACACGAACATCATCGGTCTGTTGGGAGCGTTGCGCGCCGAAAATTATTCGTTGCCCGGCGTTATCGACGCGAAGACACCCATTGGCGTCAAGTTCGTTATCGAAAAATGGCACGGCACCGATGGCGAAGATTATGCCGCGTTGAATCTCGTTTACCCCGACACCGCGCAGATTCGGAGCCTGACGCCCATGACGCTTGAAAATCCGCCGCGCGTGTATTCGTTGCGCTTGAAGGGCTTGCGGGCGAACGCCGACGGTTTGTATCTGTTGCGCGACGTGCAAGGTCGTTTCGCCGAGGCGATTGCGGCTTACTACGAATACACCGACGAACGTCAAGCAGCTTGAAAGGATGAATCAACGTGAGCCAACCTAATCCGACATTGCAACAGCTTTTGAATTCGGCGGGCATCAAGCGGCGTTTCGAGGAACTCCTTGACAAAGCCGCGCCGTCATTCATCTCGTCGATACTTGCAATCTTCAACAGCAACAAAAAGCTCCGCGAGTGTGACCCGCATTCGATACTTGCCGCCGCAGGAATCGCCGCCGCGCTCAAGTTGCCGATTAACCCAAGCCTGAGTTTCGCGCACATTGTGCCTTACAAAGGAACTGCCCAATTCCAAATGGGTTGGCGCGGTTACGTTCAGCTTGCAATGCGCAGCGGACAATATCGCACGCTGAATTCGGGCGCGATTCGCGAAGGACAAATCGCCGATATTGACTTCGTGACGGGCGAAATTATTCGCGGCGAAAAAATTTCCGATACGATTGTCGGCTACGTCGCCTACATGGAGCTCGTCAACGGCTTTTACAAGTCGCTTTACATGACGGTCGAGGAACTGCAGGCGCACGCCGAAAAATATTCGCAGTCCTACGCTTACGACATTCGTTCGGGCAGAAAGTCTTCGGTCTGGTCGACGAATTTCGACGCGATGGCTAAGAAAACCGTCCTCAAGAAACTGCTGAGCAATTTCGGCGTCATAAGCATTGACCAGCAAAGTGCGGCGTTGGCGACGGCGTTGCAGGCCGATCAGGCGGTCGTCACCGAGGACGGCTTCCGTTACGTCGACAACGAACACGGCGAAGAAAAAATCGTGCCCTTCAACGAAGTGATTGACATGCCCGACATTGAAGCACTTGACGAGCCCGACGCGCCCGACGAGCCTGACCAAAACGATTCGGAGGAACAACATGATTGACGAAACTTTACAACTGGACTTGGCGGCGCAGATTCTCAAAAAGTTTCTGCCCGCCGAATCGCACGAAAATATTTTGGCGGAACTCAAAGCCGAACTCGACAAGCAACATCAACGCCGCGAAGAAATTTTGACGCCGCTCAAAGACGGCAAGGTTACCGACGACGCCGGCAAGCTCAACATTTCAAACGACGTTGCAAGCTTGGACGCCTCACGCTACGCCGCCGAGCCGCACGAAGAAATTTTAACCGTGCTAAAAGACGATTTAAGCAAGACTGCCGACGCGGGCAACTTGAACATTTCAAGCGACGCGACGCCCGCCGCCGAAATGCGCGACGACGTTCTTACACCGCTTAAAGACGGCAAGGTTGCTGATGACGCCGGCAAGCTCAACATTTCAAACGACGTTGCAAATCCGGACGCGTCACGCTACTCCGCCGCGCCGCAAGCCGAAGTTTTAACCGTGCTCAAGGACGACTTAAGCAAGACTGCCGACGCCGGCGCGTTGAACATTTCGGGCGACGCAAGCTTGACTTCGACGACTTCACGCCTTGCCGCGCAGATTGTCGAAACCAAAGACTTCACCGCAAGCGACAGGGCGGCTGTCCTCGTCGAGGCGTTGCCCTACATTCAAGAGTTCCACGGCAAGACGATTGTCATAAAGTACGGCGGCAACGCAATGGTCAACGACGCGCTCAAGGCGTCCGTCATGCAGGATGTTGCGCTCATGAAGTACGTCGGCATCAACGTCGTAATCGTGCACGGCGGCGGCCCCGAAATTACCGGTTTCCTCAAGAAACTCGGCAAGGAAAGTTCGTTCGTCAGCGGCCTGCGCGTCACGGACGAAGAAACCGTTGAAATCGCGGAGATGGTGCTTGACGGCAAAATCAATTCGGAAATCGTCACGCTGTTGAATCGTCGCGGGTTGCGGGCTGTCGGCTTGAGCGGCAAGGACGCCGATTTGATTCGCGCCGAAAAAAAATTGGCGACGGTCTACGACGGCGGCGAGAAAACCAAAGTCGACATCGGCTACGTCGGCAAGGCGAAGCAAGTCAACATCCAAATCGTCAACGATTTAATCGGCAAGGGCTACGTCCCCGTCATTGCGCCGATTGGCGTGGGCGAAGACGGCGCGAGCTACAACATCAACGCCGATTACGTTGCGGCGGACATTGCGGGCGCGCTTAAGGCTGAAAAACTTTTGCTGCTCACCGATACGGAAGGCGTCTACAAAAATTTCGCCGACAAGCAAAGTTTCATTTCGACGCTCAAATCTGTCGAGGCGCGCGAATTCATCAAGAGCGGCGTAATTTCGGGCGGCATGATTCCCAAAGTCGAAGCGTGCTTGCGGGCGATTGAACGCGGCACGAACAAGGCTTACATCATCGACGGACGACTGGAGCATTCGATTATCCTGGAGCTGTTCACGAATTCGGGTATCGGCACGGAAGTCGAATGATCTGCGCGGCGTCCAAAAATAATTCCGCAAACAAAAAGGAGCTCATGAATTTGAGCCCCTTTAATTTTTTTTGCAAGCAGTCATTTGTTTTCGTCAAGCAGTTGTAAAAGTTCGTCGTAATCTTTCTTGAGCTGCTGATAGTCTTCGGCGATTTTGAGTGCCGCCAAAACCGCAATGCGACTGCCCGCGAAAGTCCGCGTGCTCTGCGAAATGGATTTCATCGTCGAATCGACCATGCGCACGAGTTTTGCCAAGCCGTCGGGATCTTCGGTGCGCAGGCGGTAAACTTCGCCGAAAATTTCAACCTCGACGCGTTTCATATCGCCGGCAGGTTTGCTGTCCTTCAACGCCATAAAATCAACTCCTCAACGTCGCGCCGAAGTCCTTTTCAACCGCCGCCAAAATGTTCGCAAAGGCATAGTCAGCCTCCTCGTCTTTGAGCGTCCGTTCGTTCGACCGGAATTCAATCGCGAACGCCAAAGATTTTTTGTCGGCGGAAATGCGCTCGCCGGTGTAAACGTCGAACAGCGTCACGCCCTTGAAGAACTGCCCGCCGTTTTTGGCGATAATTTTTTCAACGTCGCCCGCCGCCGTGTCGTGACTAACCAGAATCGCCAAGTCGCGGCTTATCGACGGATATTTCGGCAGACTCTCAAGGCTGAACTTTTTGGCGGCAAAGCGGTGCAAAGTCTCGACGTCCGCCTCGAAGACGCAAATTTTTTTGCGAATGCCCAACGCCTCGGCAACGGCGGGGTGCACTTCGCCGACCGTAACCAACACGTCGCGGCCTTTCTTGAAGACGGCGGTTTTGCCGGGGTGCAAAGCGTAATGCTCGCCCGCCTCGACGATGTAATTGCCAATCGACAAGCCCGCCAACAGTTCCTCGACAACGCCCTTTGCGTCGTAAAAGTCAATCTGCGCGGCGTCCTGCGACCAACCTTTGGGCTCGCGGCGACCCATCATCAAGCCGACAACCTGTTGACGTTCAAGCGGCTGTTCGGTCACGGGCAGGGCTTTGGGCAGGAACACGGGCGCGACCTCGAATAAGCGCACGTCTTCATTTTTGCGGCTGAAGTTGCGGGCGGCGTTCTCGAATATCGAAGCCAACAGCGTCGTGCGGAGCAACGGAGCCACGTCCGTCAACGGATTCATTATCGGCACGGCGCGACGCAGTTCCGAATCGGCGGGCACGCGCATCTTGTCAAACATCGCCTCGCTCGTGAAAGCGAACGACAATTCTTCGCAAAGCCCAAGGCTCGACAGAATCGCTTTGATTCGGTCAATGAACGTCTGCGTCGCCGATTGCCGACCTTGCTGATTGCCTTTCGGGAGCGTCGACGGAATTTTATCGAAGCCGTAAATGCGCGCGACTTCCTCGGACAAATCGTCGGGCAAAGTGACATCGTTGCGCCAATCGGGGACGGTTGCCTCGTAAGCCGAAGAAAGTTTTATGTCGACGGTCTTGACCATGTCGCCGACCGCCGCGCTGATATTCTGAACAAAATCGTCGACGCCCGCTTTTTGCGCCATATCGTTGGCTTTTGCGCCCGCCTTTTGTGCCATATCGTCAGCCTTCGCGCCGGCGTTCTTGAACAGGTTGCCGAACGTCGCGCCGATATTGCCGATAAAGTTTTCGACGTTGGATTTCTTGCCGATTTCGCGCGCCGCCTTGCTGAAATTTTTCGTGGCGGAGGCGATTTTGTCGACGACCTCATCGCTCATCTCTTCGACCTTGTTGATGGGGTCAATCTCGAAGCCGAGAGCCTCAAGCACGTCGACGATTTCCTTGTCGCTGTAGGACGTGCCAAGCCGTGAATTAATCTGCGCGGCGGTGAATTTAATTTTAGTGACGGGTTTCGGGTTCGGGTAAACGTCGACGACGCCCTTGCAGACTTTGCACGCGCCCATATCCTGCAGGAGTTGCGCGACGCGGTCAAGAGCGGCGACGGTGCCGTTGACGTTGGTGCCGCGCTCGAATCGTCCGCTTGCCTCGGTGTGAATGCCGACTGCGCGACTTGTGCGACGAATCGACGCGGAATTGAAACACGCCGCCTCAAGGATAACGGTTTTGGTTGACTCGGTGATTTCGCTTTCAAAACCGCCCATGATGCCCGCAAGACCCGCAGCGTTTTCGGCGTCCGCAATGACGAGTTCGCCGCCTTTCGCAAGACGGTTGGTGTCGTCCAGCGTGTGAAGGGGTTCGCCCTCAACGGCACGCCGCGCAGTCAATTGATGGCCGACAACTTTATCGAAGTCGTAAGCGTGAAGCGGTTGCCCAAGCTCCAGCATGACGAAGTTGGTTACGTCGACGACGTTGTTAATGGCACGCATACCCGCTCCCTCAAGCCGCTTAACCATCCAATCGGGCGACGGCGCAAGCTTGACGTTGGTCAGCACCCGCGCGGAGAATCTTGAACACAAATCGGGCGCGTCGATACCGATTTTAACCAGAGCGTCAGCCGAAGCCGCGTCGTCTTCGTCGACTTTGATTTCGGGCAGCCGCGCAGATTTTTTGGTAAGGACGGCAAGCTCGCGCACAAGCCCGACGACGCTGAAACAATCGCCGCGATTCGCCGTGAGTTCAAATTCAAGAATGTCGTCGTCAAGCCCCAACACTTCGGCGGCGGGCACACCGACGGGCGTGTCTTCGGGCAAGATGTAAATGCCGTCAACCGCGTCCTCCACGTCAAGGCGCAATTCGTCAGCTGAACACAACATGCCGTTGGAGGCGACGCCGCGCATTTTGCCCTTGGAAATTTTTTTGCCGCAAGGCAGGTTGGCTCCGACAAGCGCGACGGGAACGATTTGCCCCTGCTTGACGTTGGGCGCGCCCGTCACGATTTGCAACGGATTTTCTTCGCCGACGTCCATTTGACAAACCAAAAGGTGATCGGAATCGGGATGCGGCTTGAGTTCGTCAATACGACCCGTCACGACTTTTTCGAGACCTTCGCCGGCGTGAATCACGTTTTCGACGGGAATGCCCGCCAACGTGAATCGTTCCGCCAATTCGTCCGCCGTCAAATCTATGTCAATGTAATCTTTCAGCCACTTGGTAGAAACTTGCACAAAATCACCGCCTCAAAATTGCTTAAGAAATCTTACGTCGTTATCGTAAAGCAAACGCATGTCGTCAAGCCCGTAAGTCAACATGGCAATGCGTTCAATGCCCATGCCGAACGCGAAGCCGCTGACCTTGGCGGGGTCGTAGCCGCTCATTTTGAGTACGTCGGGGTGAACCATGCCCGCGCCCAAAATTTCAAGCCAACCGGTGCCTTGACAGACTTTGCAGCCCGCGCCGTGACACATGACGCACGACACGTCGACTTCCGCGCTCGGCTCGGTGAACGGGAAGAAACTCGGACGCAGACGGATTTTGGTTTTCTCGCCGAAAATTTTTTTGCTGAAGTCTTCAAGCGTGCCTTTCAAGTCGGCGAAGCTTATGCCCTTGTCGATAACAAGCCCTTCAACCTGCGTGAACATCGGCGAATGCGACGCGTCGTAATCGTCGCGGCGATAGACTCTGCCGGGCGCAATCATGCGAATCGGCTCGTTGTCCTTGTGGCGTTCCATCGTGCGCGCCTGCACGGGCGAAGTTTGCGTCCGAAGCAAAATTTCTTCGGTTATGTAAAACGAATCCTGCATGTCGCGGGCGGGGTGGTCTTTGGGCAAGTTCAACGCCTCGAAGTTGTAATAATCGGTTTCGACTTCGGGACCTTCCTCGACGCTGTAACCCATGCTCACGAAAATTTCTTTCACGCGATTGAGCGTCAATGTCAGCGGATGCAGGTGTCCTGCGTGGACGCGCCGACCCGGTAACGTCACGTCGATTCGCTCCGACGCAAGCTTTGATTGAAGCTCCGACGCTTTGAGTTGCGAATTTTTTTCCGCGATAAGTTGTTCAAGTTCGGCGCGCGCCTCGTTGACGATTTTGCCGACAAGCGGACGTTCTTCGGCTGAAAGTTTGCTCATGCCGCGCAGTAAGGCAGTCAGTTCGCCTTTCTTGCCCAAAAAACGGACGCGCACGTCGTCAAGCTCTTTGAGCGTCGTCGCCGAGCCGATCGCCGTGCCCGCACGTAAGCGCAGTTCCTTTATTTGTTGTTTCATCAATAAGCCTCCTTTGCAGTGTTAAAGCTAACATACGCCGAAAAATATTTCAAGACTCGCAGATTTTTTTATAAGGAACAAGGAACAAGTGTTCAACTCTTAATTCCTAATTGAATTTGTCGCGGCGTTGTAGTATATTGGCGGGCGAACATGAAAATTGGAAGGGAGAACACTTTTTGTGAGGACGAACAGTTTAATCAAGTTGCTGATATGCCTCGGCGCGATTGTTGCGTTGTTCGTGATTTTCATTCGGCCGCTGGCGCACTCGATTCGGCAGGGGCTCGACTTGCAGGGCGGCACCCACGTCGTACTTCAAGCCGAAGATACCGAAATCGCGCAGGTCAACGAAGACGCAATGCAACGCGTCGTATCAATCATGGAGCGGCGCATAAACGAATTGGGCTTGACGGAGCCGATAATTCAGCGCGAAGGCGAACGCCGCGTCATAATCGAACTGCCGGGCATAAAAGACCCCGACAAGGCGATTGAAACCATCGGCAAGACCGCAATGCTTGAGTTCAAAGACGAAGAGGGCAACACCCTTTTGACGGGCACCGACCTGAAGGACGCGCAAGCCGCAATGAATCAGCAGAACGGTCAATGCGTCGTCAACCTTGAATTCAGCGACGAGGGCGCGCAGAAATTTGCGGACGCCACGCTTGAAAACGTCGGGCGGCAAATCGCGATTCTGCTTGACGGCGAAATTTTAACCAACCCAGTCGTGCGCGAACCGATCCTCGGCGGCAAAGCCGAAATCTCCGGTCAACGCGACCTTGAAGAGGCGCAACATCTTGCCGTGTTGTTGAGGAGCGGCGCGCTGCCCGTCAAAGTCAACATAATCGAAACGCGCACCGTCGGACCTTCGCTCGGTCAAGACTCCAAAGACAAATCGGAATTCGCGTTCGTCGTCGGTATCGCGGCGGTGCTTGTCTTCATGCTGTTATTCTATCGCCTGCCGGGCTTTATCGCGGACATCAGCTTAATGGCGTATACGCTCATGCTTTTAGGCGTGCTGAAAGGTTTGGACGCGACGCTGACATTGCCGGGCGTGGCGGGAATCATTTTGTCAATCGGCATGGCTGTCGACGCCAACGTTTTGATTTTCGAGCACTTTAAGGAAGAATATCGCTTGGGCAAATCGATTCGGCTGTCAATGGACGCGGGCTTCAAGCGGGCATTCACGACGATTTTCGACTCCAACATCACGACGATAATCGCGGCGGGCGTGCTGTTCCTGTTCGGCACGGGCACCATTCGCGGCTTCGCGATAACGTTGGGGCTTGGCGTGTTGCTGAGCATGTTGACGGCGGTATCGCTGACGCAATTCATGTTGAAACTTTTGGTCAACGCGAAGATTGTCGAGAGCCCGTCGGCATACGGCGCGAACTGCTTCGTACTCTTCGACGCGGCGGCTGACGGAAAGGCGGTGAAGTGATTATGCCGAGCTTTGACATTGCCGGGCGCGGCAAGATGTGGTTTGTCATTTCGCTGCTGATTATCGTCCCCGGCTTGATTTCGATGGTCGTGCGCGGCTTCAACTTCGGGATTGACTTCACGGGCGGCACGATTATCGATTTGAAATTCGCCGAGCCCGTGGCGATTGCGCAAGTCCGCGAGAGCTTGAAACCGTTCGGGCTTGACGGCGCGACGATTCAGCTTTCGGGCGAGACTTCGGACGTTGCCACTTCGACGGACGTTATGATCCGCACGATTGACTTGGAAGAAGTTCAGCGCAAAGAAGTCATGGCGGCGATTCGCGAACACGTCGGCGGCTACGAAGTCATGCGCGAAGAAAAAGTCGGCGCGACTATCGGCGGCGAACTGATTATGAACGCGGTGCTTGCGCTTGTAGTTTCTTGGGTGCTAATAATTTTGTACGTCGCTTACCGTTTCGAGTTCCGCTTCGGCATCGCGGCGGTCGCGGCTCTCGTTCACGATATTTTAATCGTGTTGGCGTTCTTCTCGTTCACGCAGCGGCAAGTCGATTCGTCGTTCGTGGCGGCGTTGCTGACGGTCGTCGGCTACTCAATCAACGACACGATCGTTATCTTCGACAGGATACGCGAGAATTTGAAATTGCACTTCCGGCGCGGCGGCAACGTCGTCGAATTGGTCAACCGCTCCGTGTATCAGACGCTGACTCGTTCGCTGTACACGGTGTTTACGTGCTTGTTCACGACGTTCGCGCTGTTCTTCTTCGGCGGCGAGACGACCAAAGATTTTGCATTCGCGCTTATCGTCGGCTTCATGAGCGGTTGTTATTCGTCAATCTTTATCGCGGGTCCGTTGTGGCTTGAGCTTCGGAAATTCGGCGGCAAGAAATAATTCGGGAGACACGACATGGCACGAACTACAATAAATTTGCTTTTGCTTGACGGCACGGCGAACGGACGAATCAAATGTTCAATCAACAGCAGGACGGGCGTTATATTCCGCATTCCGCGCAAAGACTTGGCGGACAGCAAAAAGCTTGACGGCTTGGACAACGACGGCGTTTATTTCCTGCTCGGTGAAGAGGACGGGCGGCAGAAAATTTACGTCGGGCAAGCGGGCAGTCGCAAGAACGGCAAAGGCATTCTCGCCCGCCTGAACGAACACGACCGCAACGCCGACAAAAATTTTTGGACGGAAGCGATTATCCTCACCACGTCGAATAATTCTTTCGGCGCGACGGAGATAAGTTGGCTCGAACACAAATTTTGCAACATGGCGATTAAGGCGGCGCGTTACGAAGTCCTTAACGGCAACGACCCTTCGCCCGGCAACATCACCGAGGAAAAGCAAAGCGACCTTGAAGACCACGCCGAATTTGCGCAACTGGTTTTGAGCGCGATCGGTTACAAAATTTTTGAGCCGCAACAAAAAATTTCTCCGCCTCCGCCCGTGCAGTCCGACGAAGAAATTTTCTATCTGTCGCGCCGAATAAAAGCACTCGGCAGGACAATCAACGCGCAAATGAAACGCACGCCGACGGGTTACAAAGTTTTGGCGGGCAGTGACGTTTCCAAGCATGAAAATCCGAACTTATCCGCGACGCTGAAAAAACTTCGTAACTCGGACAAAGTAGCTGACGGGCATTTACTTGAAGATGTGGAGTTTAATTCGTCGTCAACTGCCGCAGAATTTGTTATCGGAAATAACGCGAACGGTCACCAGGAGTGGCGAACGCGCGACGGTGTGCCGCTGAAAAATTTTTTGGGAGGAAATTAATTTGTCTATTGAAAAGGTTAAAGCTTACTTCGCGGCGATTGGCGAGCCCGAACGCGTCATTGAGTTTGAGCAATCGACTTTTACCAGTGAACTTGCCGCGCAGGCTCTCGGTTGCGAAGTCGGGCGTATTGCCAAGACGATTTCGGTTTTCGTCGACAAAAAGCCCGTGCTGATTCTGATGTCGGGCGATATGAAAATCGACAACAAAAAATTCAAGGCGCAATTCCACTGCCGCCCGAACATGATTCCCGTCGACGAGGTGGAGGCTTTAATCGGTCACGCGGTCGGCGGAGTGTGTCCGTTCGCCGTCAACGCGGGTGTGCCGATTTATCTTGACGCGTCGCTTGAACGTTTCGACGTTATTTATCCCGCCGCCGGCAACGACAAAAGTTGCGCGCGTTTCACTCTCGACGAGCTGCCCCGCTACGTCAAAAGCGCGGGTCGCGTCGACGTTGGTCGCCTTAAGTGACGTTGCAAAGGCAAAATAACTTTTGATATAATCTTCGCGGAAAGGATGAGCGACATGAAATTTTTTCGACGCAAGAAACTTTTCGCGGGGATAATATCGGCGGCAATGCTCTTTTCCTTGACGACGACCGCCGCGCCCGAAGACGACGGCGAAATCATAAAGGAAGTTCCGACGGACATTTATACATGGGTGCAGTCGACGCCGCGCGCCGATTATTGGTTCAATCATCTGCACATGGGCTATCGCGTAAACGACGACGGCACACTTGACTTGAATACGCTGATGGTGCCGACGGTCTGCATGTACGACAACATTCAAATCGAAGACGTAATTCAAAAGCGGCGTTGGCGCAAACTCTCCACGGCGGGTTACGACAGACTTGCCGGCCGCGCAGATTATCTGAAATTCGATTTGCCCAACGGAACGGTGCAGGTCGTCGAACGCGTCGATTTGGACGACACTTGGGCACCGCTTGACAGAGACGCTTCGGGCGAGCCGCTTGAATTGAAAAATATTCCGAGCAAAGACATTCGCTACAATTTTTACCGCACGATATTGGAGTGGGCGCGCAAGCACAATGCCGAGATAATCGAACGTTCGCGAGGCAGGTTGAGCGCGCAGGACGCCGAGCTTGAGCCCGCCGATATGCCCATTAACAAAATTTTTATCCCGCCCGCTTAAAGTGTACGGAGGTTGCGATAATGTATAATGAAAACAAAATATCCGAACATACCGTGAAAAAATTTGAGCTGATAGCTCATTACGTCGAAACTTGGGCGCATACATTATTGAACACAAAAGATTGCAAAGAACTTGTGTTTATCGACTGCATGTGCAACAGTGGAATTTACGAGGACGACGGCGGCAATCGAGTTGAGGGCACGCCGATTCGCGTCGCACAAGTTATCGCGGACGCAATGACGAAGTACTCCGACAAAAAAGCCGTGCTTTATTTCAACGACAGTGACGCCGAGAAAATCGCGGAGCTTGAACGGCATTTGCCCGCCGCGACGGATAACTTTCGCATTGAAACAAGCATCGGCGACGGCAACGATTTGCTGAAGAAATTGAAACCGGCACTGTTGAAAAAGGACGGCGTGCACTATCTTCTTTTCTACGACCCTTACACGGCGTCAATTAATTGGGAAGTCCTCGCGCCATATTTTTTCGGCTGGGGCGAATTTATACTCAACCACATGCTTTCCGATTCTGTAAGGGCTCTCAAACAAGCCAAGCGTCCCGAAGTAAAGCATAAGTATGAACAAACATATTTGACACCTTTTGAAAGCTTAATGAACTCTGTTGGCGACAGAAAAGAATACGAGCAACGGTTGGTACATATAATTGAAAACTTATGTCAAAAGTTAAGTAAAAAGTATTACGTGGTAACTATTCCTTTTTTCATAAAAACCAACGCGTTGATTTATGACCTTGTCTTTTTTACGAAACACATTAAAGGCTTCAAAAAATTTAAAACCGCCGCGTGGAAAACTTTCGGCGGCAAGTCTTCCAATCAAAACACGCACGGCGCGGAAATTCAGCAAACTCTTTTCCCGACGCCGCCCGAAGACAAACAGTGTTACACCGTCAGTGACATTGCCGATTATATCGTCGACAACTTCAAGGAGCGGAAAACTGTGTCGTTTGCAGAAATTTGGAATTTTGTTGACGAACATCCTATCTTCCCGACGGAAGGTTACAAGAATGAAATAAAAGGCAAGTTGACATTGACGGGGCGTTGCAGAATTGGCAAGAGCACTGCAGATTTTGCTTAGAGGTGAAACGCTTGGAGTATATAACGCGCAAATCACTGCTGTACAAGACGGGTGTGGAATACGGCGACTACACGATGAATCACGCGCTCGGTTGCAGTCACGGTTGCAAATTTCCTTGCTATGCCTTCCTGCAAAAAAAACGCTTCGGTCAAGTCAAGTCTTACGAGGAGTGGTGCCGCCCTAAACTCGTCGGCAATACGCTTGAACTTTTGGATAAGGAAATTCCACGCCTCAAGGACAAAATTAAATCGGTGCAACTTTGTTTCACGACGGATCCGTTTATGTACGGCGTCGAAGAAATCGTTGCTCTGAGCTTGGCAGCTGTTCGCAAATTAAACGACGCGGGCATTAAGTGCACGGTGCTGACCAAAGGTTTGTTGCCGATTGAACTTGCCGAGCTGTCGCCCGAAAATGAATACGGCATAACGCTGGTATCACTCGCCGAAAACTTCCGCGCTCGTTACGAGCCGGGGGCGGCACCCTACGCCGAGCGATTGGCGTCGTTGAAGGCTTTGCACCAGGCGGGTTGTCACACTTGGATAAGCATGGAGCCCTACCCGACGCCGAATCTGATTGAACAGGACTTGCCGGCGTTGCTGGAGGCGGTCTCATTCGTCGACAAGATTATCTTCGGGCGCACCAACTACAACACGGAAGTCAGCCATTACCACGGGCTCAAAAATTTTTACAACGACTGCGTCGCAACGGTTATCGCATTCTGCGAAAGCTATGGCATTGATTATCACATCAAGCTCGGCACGACAAATTAAAAAGCCGCTCACATAAGAGCGGTCTTTTTTTATAACGAGTTGCGTCGCGCAAAAGAGTTTGCCTCATAACCCGCCGCGATTGCGATTGCCAACGCGTCAGCCGCATCGTCGGGCTTGGGCGGTTCGGCAAGTCGTAAAAGCTTTGTCACCATGTAAATGACTTGCGCCTTGTCCGCGCCGCCGTAACCCGTTATCGATTGCTTGACTTCGTTGGGCGTTATCTCCAGCACGTCAAGATTGTTTTGCGCGGCGCACAACAGCACGACGCCCCGCGCTTGCCCGACGGGTATGGCGGTCGTCGCGTTCTTGCCGAAGAAAAGTTTTTCGATACCCATGATTTGCGGGCGGAAAGTTTTAATCAGCGCGTCAAGCTCCGTGTGAATCTTAAGCAGGCGGTCTTGCATACGGGCTTTGGGGCTTGTGGTTATGACGCCAAAATTTTTCGCGACGACTTGTCCGCCGTTCAGCTCAACAAAACCGTAGCCGCAAATCGCCGAGCCGGGGTCAATCCCTAAAGCGATCATTTAATCGGCGAACTCGTAATTGCCGTAGACGTTCTGAACGTCGTCGTCCTCGTCGAGCGCGTCAAGGAGTTTCTGCATTTTTTCGGCGTCCTTGTCGGCGAGCGCGACAGTTGTATCGGGCACCTGCGTGATTTCGGCTGAGGCGGTTTCGATTCCCTTTTCGGCGAGCGCGGACTCAATGGCGTTGAAGTCTTCGGGCGCGGCGGTTATCTCAAAGCTGTCGTCTTCCGCCGCGAAATCTTCGGCGCCGGCGTCCATTGCGATTTCCATGAGCGCGTCTTCATCGTCAAAAGTTTCTTTGTCGACGACGAAGACGGCTTTCTTTTTGAACATCCACGCGACGCAGCCGTTTTCGCCGAGATTGCCGCCGTGCTTGCTGAAAATGTGACGAATGTTCGCAGCCGTGCGATTGCGGTTGTCGGTGAGGATGTCGAGCATCAAAGCCGCGCCGCCGGGTCCGTAGCCTTCGTAGGTAATTTCTTCGTAGTTGGAAGTGTCGGACGCGCCGAGCCCCTTTTGAATCGCGCGGTTGATGTTGTCCTTGGTGACGTTGTTGGATTTTGCCTTCGACAACGCGAGCTTGAGGCGCATGTTGCCCGTCGGGTCGGCGCCGCCCATTTTGACGGCGATTGTGATTTCGCGGCTGATTTTGGTCGTCATGGCTCCGCGAATCGCGTCGTTGGCACCTTTCTTGCGTTTAATCGTCGCCCATTTAGAATGTCCTGACATAAAAATTTCGCTCCTCCGTCATAAAAATTTTTTCATGTAAATTACGTCGCTCATCGGATTCGGATAGTAAGGCTTACACTCGACGAAGCCGAATTTTTTGTAAAGGCGAATCGCGCTTTTGAACGGCGTTATCGTGTCCAAAACCATTTCGCTGAAACCGTCCGCCCGCGCAGATTCGATAATCGCCTCGACAAGCCGACTGCCCGCGTGGTGTTCGCGATAGCCTTCGCGCACAAAAAGCCGTTTCATTTCGCAACGGGCGGCGGTGTGCTTGTGATAAGCGACGCAACCGATAATTTCGCCGTCGACAGCCGCGCAGAGCAATCGACCTTCGGGCGGCGCGTACTTTGCCGACAAATCCTTAATCTCGTCGTCGAAGTGTTGAAACGACAAGTCGCGCCCCAAAAATTTCGTGTACTCAATGACAAGCCGCTTGACCGCGTCCAAATGCTCCGTGCCGTCGACGATTTTAATTTCCGACATAGCGATAAACTTCCGTCCAGCCGCGCCCGTAAGCGTCATAGAAATCAATTTCGCCGCCCTGATCGCCCGTCTCGTAGCGTCCGAGCCCCGTCGGATTGTTGACGCCGCGAGCCTCCACCGTCAAGCCGTCGCCCTTATAAATCGCAACGTGAAATTGCGGGCGGCAAAGAATGTCGCCGCGCTGAAGGTTATCGGCGACTTCAGCCCATGAAAATTTTTGCCAACCGCCGAGAGTCTGCAAGTCGTCCCAAATGGTGTCGGCGTCGCCCGAATATTGTCTGCCGTTGTAGCGCGCCGTGTATTGGGGATTTTTGTGCCACGCGCCGATTATGTCGAAGCCCGCCTGTTGGAAGGCGTGATAGACCAGCGACGCGCAATCGTAGTCGGGACCTTCGCGCGAGCCGGTATAGGGGCGTGACGGCGTGGCGTTTTCCGCGCCCTGCGAGTAGCCGTGAATCGGGTCGTTGGCAATTTCAATCGCCCATTGAACAGCCGCCTCGACGCGCGAATCGGTCGCCTGCGCGGGCGTCGTCATCAAAGTCATAACAATCACCGCCGCTGAAAATAATACGTAATGCGCAATGCGTAATGCGCAATGAACTTGTCCCTTGTCCCGTGTCCCTTGTCCCTTAGTCATGCGTTCACAACCTTGAAGAATTTCTTTTTGCCCTTGCGAATGACGGCAGGGAAGTCGTCGGCTTGCAAGACGTAATCGGCGTCGGAAACCTTGGCGTCGTTGAGTGTCAAGCCGCTCTGCGCGATAAGTCTGCGTCCTTCCGATTTGGAATCGATAATCTGCGCGGCGGCGAGCACGTCAAGCAGTTTCTTGCCAACAGCGTCGGTGACTTCGACGGTCGGCATGTTGTCGGAGCCTTGTCCCGCAAAAATTTCTGCGGCGGATTGTTGCGCCTGCTTGGCGGCAGCTTCGCCGTGGACGAGTTTCGTGACTTCGTAAGCCAAAACTTTTTTCGCCTCGTTAATGGCGGCGTCTTTCAAGTTCGACAGGCGGTTGACTTCGTCCATTGGCACGAACGTCAGCAAGCTCAGGCAAGTCTTAACGTCCGCGTCGTCGACGTTGCGCCAATACTGATAGAAGTCGTAGGGCGAAACTTTATTTTCGTCGAGCCAGAGCGCGCCGCTGGCAGTCTTGCCCATCTTGGAGCCGTCGGACTTGAGCAAAAGTTTGTTCGTCAAGCCGTAAGCCGCGCGTCCGGTCTTGCGCCGCGTGAGTTCGACGCCCGCAATGATATTCGACCACTGATCGTCGCCGCCCATTTGCAAGACGCAATCGTAATCGCCGTTGAGCTTGTAAAAGTCGTAAGCCTGCATGACCATGTAGTTGAATTCAAGAAACGTCAAGCCTTTGTCCCAGCGTTGCTTGTAACATTCGGCGGCGAGCATTCGATTAACCGTGAAATGCGCGCCGACTTCGCGGAGCAGGTCTATGTAGCCGAGCTTGCGGAGCCAGTCACCGTTGTTGACCATTAAAGCCTTGCCGTCGCTGAAGTCGATAAAGCGCGCCATCTGCTTTTTGAAACATTCGCAGTTGTGGTGAATAACTTCGTCCGTCATGACCTTGCGCAAGTCGCTGCGTCCGGAGGGGTCGCCGATAGTGCCGGTGCCGCCGCCGACAAGGCAAATCGGGCGGTGTCCCGCGCGTTGCATATGAGCCATTGCCATGAGCGCGATAAAGTGTCCCGCGTGCAAGCTGTCCGCCGTCGGGTCGAAGCCTATATAGAACGTGACTTTTTTTTCACCGAGCAATTTTTTTACTTCGTCGGCGTCGGTGCACTGCGCGATAAAGCCGCGCTCCGTGAGTGTGTCGAATACGTTTTCCGTCAACAAACTCGCCTCCATGAAAAAATTTTTAAAGTGTTGACGCGCCGATTATAACAGGTATCATTTGCCGTTGCAAAAAAATAATCGTCGGGCAGGAAAATTTTCGCGTCGACAGAAAAGGCAATTCGTATCTTGAAACAAGAGGTGAACGACTTGGCATTATTTTCTATGGAAAGCAAACGTCTCCTCCGCCGAATCGACTTCGCGCTGCTTTTGGCGGCGGCGGCGATTGTCATATACGGGCTCGTCATAATCTCAAGCGCGACGCACATCAACACGCCGGGCGAAGAGCGTTTTTGGTTCGTGCAAAGGCAAGGGCTGTTCGCGCTCGTCAACGCGGTGCTCGCGATTCTGTTCATGAACTTCGATTATCGCGGGCTGTCGCAACACGGCAAGAAACTTTACATCTTCAACCTTATAATGCTGTTGGCGGTCATGCTGTTCGGGCACGCGGCACTTGGCGCGCAACGCTGGATTCAAATCGGTCCGATAAGCATTCAGCCGTCGGAGTTTTCAAAGCTCATCATGATAATCTGCCTTGCGTCGGTTTTGGAAGAGCGCATGGGCAAACTCAACTACATTCAAGATTTGTTGCCGATCGCGCTTTACGTCGGCTTGCCGTTCATCTTGGTTTTAAAGCAACCGGACTTGGGCACGTCGCTGGTCTTCATGGCGATATTCTTCGGCATGGTGATAGCGTGCGGTATGCCGTGGCGGATTCTCGCCCTGATAACTGTCGTGGGTATAGCGTCAATGCCGGTGCTTTGGCAGTTCCTCAAGGACTATCAGAAAATGCGAATCATGGTGTTCCTTGACCCGAACGTTGACCCGTTGGGCAGCGGCTATCACATCATCCAATCGAAAATCGCAATCGGCTCCGGCATGTTGTTCGGCAAGGGGCTTTTCGAGGGCACGCAAAGTCAGCTGAACTTCCTGCCCGAAAATCACACGGATTTTATCTTCGCGGTCGTCGGCGAGGAACTCGGCTTCGTCGGCGCGGTTGTGCTGTTGCTGTTGTATTTAATCGTCTTGTGGCGCGGACTTCAAATCGCCAAGGACGCAAGCGACGTTTTCGGGCGTCTGCTTGCCGTCGGGATAACGTCAATGCTTGCGTTCCACGTGCTGGTTAACGTCGGCATGACGACGGGAATTATGCCGGTTACGGGCATTCCGTTGCCGCTCATGAGTTACGGCATCAGCTCTTTGACGACAAACATTTTGGCGATAGCGATTCTGCTGAACATTCACATGCATCGACAGAAATTTATTTTTTAGCGCGCCCGCCGTTCGTGACAGCGGCTTTTGAAGAAAATACTTGACTTGTCAACAACCAACGTTTATAATCAACCGCGTTGACGGCTTAAACCGTTGACACGGCGACATAGCCAAGTGGTAAGGCCGAGGTCTGCAAAACCTCTATCCCCGGTCCGATTCCGGGTGTCGCCTCCAGCTTAGTAAAATCCGGCACTGCCGATTCGGGGAGTGCCTATTATTTTGACAGGGGCAAAATCATGTTTGAAGACCTCTCCCAAAACATCCAAGAGGCGTTCCGAAAACTGCGCGGGCGCGGCAAACTCAACGACGAGGACATCACCAAGGCGTTAAAAGACGTGCGCATGGCTCTGCTTTCGGCGGACGTGAATTACAAAATCGTTCGCGACTTCGAGAAAGCCGTCAAAGCACGTGCAATCGGCACCGAAGTCCTCAGCAACTTGACGCCCGCGCAGTCCGTCATCAAAATCGTCGACGAAGAACTTGCCAAGCTAATGGGCGGCAAAGCGGCGAAGTTAAACATTTCCTCGCGCCCGCCGACGATTATCCTTATGGTTGGTCTGCAAGGTTCCGGCAAGACGACTTCGGCAGGCAAGCTCGCGTTGCAAATGAAACGGCAGGGCAAACGTCCCGCGCTCGTCGCAGCCGATATTTATCGCCCCGCCGCCATTAAGCAGTTGCAGGTTGTCGGCGAACAGGCGGACGTGCCCGTTTTCACCGAAGATATTAAAGACGCCGTGCAAATCGCCCGCGACTCGATTGCCTTCGCGAACAAGCACGCCCGCGACGTGTTGATTATCGACACCGCCGGTCGCTTGCAAATCGACGAACGCCTTATGCAGGAGCTCAAGGACATCAAGGCAACCGTCAAGCCGCACGAAATTTTACTGGTTGTCGACGCAATGATCGGTCAAGAGGCCGTCAACGTCGCGGAGACTTTCCACAATGCGCTCGGTGTCGACGGCATTGTACTTACCAAACTCGACGGCGACGCTCGCGGCGGTGCTGCTCTGTCAATCAAAGCCGCCACGGGTTGCCCGATTAAATTCGTCGGCATGGGCGAAAAGCTCGAAGCGTTGGAAATTTTCCACCCCGACCGCATGGCGTCCCGAATCCTCGGCATGGGCGACGTGCTCAGCTTGATTGAAAAGGCGCAATCGACTATCGACGCCAAGACCGCCGAAAAGATGGTCAAGAAAATCAAGTCCGACGAATTCACCTTGCAAGACTTCCTTGAACAACTTCAGCAAGTCAAAAAGCTCGGCTCGCTCAACGATTTGCTCGGCATGGTGCCGGGGCTCGGCGGGCTCCGCAAAAAGTTGACGGGCGTCGACCTTGACCTTGACGGCAAGGAAGTCAAGCACATGGAAGCGATTATCCTGTCAATGACGCCCAAAGAACGCGCCGACACAAGCATTATCGACGCCAAACGCCGCAAGCGTATCGCGCTCGGCTCCGGCACCAAAGTCGCCGATGTCAACAAACTCCTCAAACAGTTCGACGAAATGCGCAAGATGATGCGCCGGTTCAAAACAAGTCAAACCCAACAACAACAGGCGTTAAAAAAAATTAAAGGCAAAAAAGGAAAAGTTAAAAAGGGGAAGAATACTAAACCTAAAATGCCGACGCTCCCGAATCTCGGAGGAATTTTGGGTCAGCTCGGCGGCAAGTTCCCTTTCATGAAGTAGCTAAAAATTTTTACACCATAAACGAAAGGTGGTGATAAGGTGGTAAAAATCAGGCTCAATCGAATGGGCGCGAAGAAACAACCCTTCTATCGCATCGTCGTCGCGGACAGTCGTTCCCCGCGCGACGGTCGATTCATCGAAATCGTCGGCAACTACGACCCCACCAAAAACCCTGCTGTTGTCAACGTCGACGAAGACAAAGTAATCGGCTGGATTCAAAACGGCGCACAGCCGACTGATACCGTTCGTTCGCTCCTCAGCAAGAAAGGTATCATGAAAAAAATCCACGACGAACGCAAGGCGGCCAAGGCTGCAAAGTAACCATCGAACACTTTAATTGAGGTAGAGGACAATGCAAGAACTTGTTACGGTGCTGGCAAAGGCACTAGTCGAAAAACCCGACGAGGTGCAGGTCGAGGCGGTCGAAGAAGAAGAGCGCACGGTTTTGAAACTGCACGTCGCGCAGGAAGATATGGGCAGGGTCATTGGCAAACAAGGGCGAATTGCCAAAGCGATTCGTACTATAGTCAAATCCGCCGCAACACGCGAAAAGAAAAAAGTTTCAGTTGACATCGAATGACACAGTTGGCGCGGTGAGCAGACACGGCTTGCCGCTTTTTTTATGCGTATTATTTTTTTGGAGGCAACAGCATGAACAGCATTTTAATGACGGTGCCCGTTACCGTAAAAGCCAAACTTACCGAGAAATTGCGCGCGCGTATCGTCGACGACTTGACCAAGGTTATCGACCAGATGACGCTTGAGCTTAAGCAAATCGACATCGACATGCAACGCGAACTGGAACGCTCGCCGGAACACGAACGGCAAATCCGCAACTTCTTCAGCAACGAAATGGCTCCCCGCCAAGGCAGACGCGACGACGCCCTTCACCGCAAAGAGACGATTGAAAAGCTCGCTCTCGGCGCGGAAATCGTTCAGGGCACCACCGAACGCCAAGTCGAATTGCGCGTGGGCGACAACCTGCGCGACGCCATGAACGTCGAAATTTTGGTTGAAGATGACAAAATCATTGCAATCCGCAGCTGACGTAATCATCGGGAAGGTCGGCGCGGCTCGCGGGCTTGACGGCACCGTTCGCATAATCCCGTTGACGGACTTCGACGGACGCTTTGACGCGTTGGAAAAAATTTCTGTCGGCGGAAAAATTTTCGGCGTCGAGGCGGTCAAGCACATCGGCGGGCAACTGTTCATGAAGTTCGCGGGCGTCGACAGTCGCGAAGACGCGCGGGCTCTGACGAATCAATTCTTGACGGTCGACAGGCAGGACGCCGCGCCGCTCGCCGACGGGGAATTTTACACCTTCGACATAATCGGTTGCGAAGTCTTCGCCGACGATAAAAGGCTCGGCACCGTCACCAACGTCCTGAAGACCGGCAGCAATGACGTGTTCGAGATCGACGGCAAGCTTTTGATTCCCGCGCTCAAATCCGTCGTCCGTTCCATTGACATCGCCGCAAAAAAAATTCTGGTTGACGCCAATGCTTATTGACATCATAACGCTGTTTCCCGAAATGTTTGCGGGCGTCTTCGGCGAAAGCATTATCAAGCGCGCCGTCGAGAAAAATATTTTGACGATTCGTTTCACGCAACTGCGCGACTTCGCCTTCGACAAGCACAGGCAGGTTGACGATTCGCCCTTCGGCGGCGGCGCGGGCATGGTGCTCAAGCCCGAACCCGTTTATCGTGCCGTTCGCGACGTGCTCGCCAAGTCCGACGAAAATTCTTCGCGCAAGATAATAATCACCGACCCCGGCGGCGCGGTCTTCACGCAGAGCAAGGCTAAGGAACTCGCCGTGCTTGATCAAATCGTTTTCGTCTGCGGACATTACGAGGGCTTCGATGCAAGAATTTACGACCTTGCCGACGAATTGATTTCAATCGGCGACTACGTGTTGACGGGCGGCGAATTGCCCGCAATGGTTATCGTCGACGCGGTGGCGCGCATGTTGCCCGACGTTTTGGGCTCGGCGGAATCTGCGGAGACCGACTCGTTTTTCGACGGCATGTTGGGCTTTCCGCAGTACACTCGCCCGCGCGAATTTGAAGGCAAGCTCGTCCCCGAAGTTTTGCTTTCGGGCAACCACGCCGAAATTAAAAAGTGGCGCGCCGCTCAAGCGTTGACGTTGACACGTAGCAGAAGACCTGACTTAATCTGTGAGGAGTGATGAGTTGGCAATAAATCCTGACGCAGCAAAAGACTCGGCCGCCCGACTGTTGGGACGCGCCCGCAGCGTCGTCACGTCCAAGGCGTTCAAAATTTTTGCGGCAGTCGCCGTCTTTTTGATTGTCATGGTCGCGCTGGGCGTCGGCATTTACGACAACGTTCAAAAGCTGATGAATCGCCCCGGCACCGCCACGCAGGAGGCTCGCAAGGCAATCGAAGCGCACGACCTCGCGAAGTTCAATCAATATGTCGACACGGACGCGCTTATCGAACAGGCGGCGACGCAAATCTTGACGGCGCAAATAAATTCATCTATGACGCCCGCAACTTACTCCGTCGACGAAATCAAAACGCGCTACGAAAATCAAATGAAGCCCGACTTCGTGCAATCTGCGCGGGCGGCTCTCGACGAGTACATAACGACGGGCAAAGTCACTTACCCCGCCACGCTCACCGAAGCGCAAAAATTCCTTAAGCAATCGGGTGCGGCGTCCTGCGAAATCAAAAGCTTAACCAAGCCGCATTTGGAAGGGCACACGCAATATTCGACGGTCATGTTTTACAACCCGCAAATGAAATTCGGCTTTGAACTGGAGCTTGAAATTCGGGAAGACGCGGACGGCGGTTGGCGAATCTCAAGCGCGAAGGGCTTTGAAAATTATTTCGCCGGCTACCTTCGCGCGCTGAACAAAAGACTTGCCGCGCTCAACGCGCCGATCGCTCATCAGATGGACGATATTTTTCTCGTGAAGAGTTTCCGCGTGGAAGGCGCGGGCGGCGACGAATACGGCTTCTCCAAAAACTTGAACGTCTCGATTAAAGCTGATGTCAAATCCGACAAGCCGCTGTTGAAGGTCGTCGGCAGAATCAACATCGGCAAGGGCGAATCCACAAGCGTTGCGCCGTTTGAAATCGATATGACGGGCGTGGCGCAGGGCTTGCAGACTTTCAATGTGATAAAGACGCTCAATCCCTTCGTGAAGACGGATTCGGACGCAATGAAGCACGGGCTCCGCAAACGCGACATTCATATCGAAATCGCCGAAATAATCTTCGCGGACGGCACAAATCTCAAACTGCTCGACGAACTGCCCGACTGACCGCGTTGAAAAAGTTTTACGCGTGTAATATAATTCGCCCGATTTCAGGCGAATTTTTTTATGGCATTCGGAGGCATCGGCTTGAAAAAATTAACGTCGTGCTTATCGTGCTTAACAGAATTTTTTTGACGCATGAAGGCGGGAAATTCAATGCGTTGGGCGAAATAATTTTATCGGCGTCCCCATTGAAGGAGGCATCTTGAATCCAAAAAATCTGCCGGATGATGAAATGAAAAAATTCGCTTTTGATTTGGACGGCACCTTGACCAAAGTTGAGACGCTCCCGTTGCTTGCCGAGGAACTTGACCTTGCCGACGAAATGAAACTTTTGACGGACTTGACTTTGAGCGGGAAAATTTCGTTTAAGAAATCGTTCCTTATGCGTTATCTGATCTTGCGCAACATCCCGCTGAAAAAAATTCAAGACGTAATGGACAGCGTCGAACTCGACGAAGAACTTGTTGCGTTTATTCGCGAAAACAAAAAGCACTGCGCGATTGTCACGGGCAATTTGGACTGTTGGATTGAGCCGATTATCGCCAAGCTCGGTTGCGAAAGTTTTTCCTCGACAAGCCGACCCGACGAAAAAAATGTTCCCGTTCTGAAGGAAATCCTCGACAAAGGCGCGGCGATTCGCGCGTTGAAAAAAACTTACAACAAAGTCATTGCGGTCGGCGAAAGCTTTAACGATGTGCCGATGTTTGAGGAGGCTAACATTTCCATAGCTTACGGCGGCATCCACAAGCCCGTGAGTGCGGCAATTTCCGTTTCCAATTACGTCGTTTATAACGCAGGTGCACTGTGCAAACTGTTAAAAATGTTGTGATTGCCGCAACAGGTTCGGGCGCGTGCCAAATTTTTTAAACAAACGATTGGTTTATTTCGGCGCGTCGGCGTCAAAGTCATTTACTTCCCCTACAGCAAGTGTGTCAGCTCCACCGTCATAAGCCACGCACTCAAGCCGGTCAGGGAAATCGATTGACGTCACGTTTCTTTTTGGAGGCGATGATTTGGAAAAAGCAAACGTTGTGCTTGTCGTCTTGAACAAAGCGGCTCTTGAAATATCTGTTCGGAGTTTGAACTTCGCCGTCGCAAATCTCGTCGCGATAGTTGTCGAAGGCGGCAACGGTCAAGTTTTAAATATCGGCGAACGTTCGATTCCGCTCGTTTCTTTTGCGTACGTGCACAGGCTCATTGACGCCGACAAAAATTTTCTCTGGCTGATAAGCGGTCACGCGGGCAACTTCGGCGACCTGTGGAAGTTCAAAAAATTTTTGACGAAAAGCGGCGTGCCTCAAGACAATATCGTCAACTTTGAATTGATGGTAAGTGTCGAGTGGATTGCGAATCTGCGTTACGTCGAAGAACACGGCGCGGACTTTTTCGCGACGGGCATTTCCTATACCGAAGTCGGGCTGGATTTGCGCTACATTCCCCACAGTTTCGGTCGAGGCGTCAATCTTGCCGGCTCCAATCAGGATTTGCGGCAGGGTTATCTTACGGCGAAATACGTCTTTGAACACGTCAAGCCCGGCACGATTAAATTCGTCCTAATCGGACTGACGCCCTATTCCCTGCGCTACAGCAACGCCGAATCTTTTTCCGTCTGCTCGCGGAACTTGCAATACATGCTTGCTCTCAACGTCAAGGAAGAGACTGTTCATGATCGCCTGCTGAAAAATTTGGTCGGCGATAACGTTAAAAATCTTTTCACTGACGTGAAGGCGGAGAATGCGGATTTAAACTTCAACCGGACAAAAAACTTTCTTAACGGCGACATTCCCGCGAAGACTTTGATTGATTGGGAAGCCGAATTGGACAACGTGACCAAGAAACTGCGCCCGCAAGTCATTGAAAAAAATTTAAGCATACTTGAAGATTACATCAAGCTATGCCTGCAACACGGCGCGAAACCCGTCGGCGTGATTTTCCCGTTTGCGCCCATCATTCGCAAAAACTTCGACGAAAATCTTTTGACGAGTTTCCGTTCGGCGATTCGCCGGTTGCAGGAAAGTTATGACTTCACCTGCGCGGACTTGTTCGACCTCAAGCTGGGTTACGATTGTTTTTACAACACGGCACATTTGAATTTGCGCGGCGCGGCGGCGGCGAGCACTCTCCTGAGTTTGCACTTGCACGAACAAAAACTTTTGCCAAAAGAAACTTTCTGCGATATGAACTATGAATATTTTAACCTGCTGTCGATTTTGTTGCCGAAGGACAAATACAACGCGCTGATGGCACGCGTCTTCGATATGTCTGCGCAGATGATTCGCGGCAAAGACAAAATCAAAGTCGGTTTCGTTTTGTATGATTCGTCCATGTGGTGCGGCGACGAGCTGTACAATTATTTTGCCCGCGACGAAAAATTTGAGCCGACGGTTTTTCTCTGCCTGCGCACCGACCAAGGAGACAAGGAAAACGTCAAGCAAGATTTTCTGCACGGCGTCGAGCAATTCAAGTCGCGCGGTTTAAACGTCGTACCCGTCGCGGAAATAAATGCCGCCGTCCCAGCGCAGGACGTGTTGCTTTTCTTGACGCCTTACTTTGAAGTCATGCCCGACGCTTTTCAGTTGTCGCAACTGACTGCACGGACGCTTTTGGCATTCATAATGTATGGCTTTGTCATAACAAAATATGATATTTCCGAAAGTAAAATTATGCGCGTACCTTGGAAAATATTTTTCGAGTCGATTCCGCAACTGGAACTTTTTAAAATAAAATGTCGTACAGGAATGCCGCGCGGGTTGTACAGCGGTTATCCGCGATTGGACGTATTCTTTGACGCGAATCATGATTTTCATTTCGATTGGAAGATGACGCGCCCCGATGCGAAGAAAATTATTTGGGCTCCGCATTGGTCAATAGGCGACGGCATAAGATTTTCAACCTTCCAATGGAATTATCAATTCATGTACGAATTCGCGCGGGCGCACCCCGAAACGTCTTGGGTCGTCAAGCCGCACCCGAATCTGCTGTTTTCGGCGGTAAAAGCCGGAGTCTTCCCTTCGGCGGCGGCTTTCGAGGCGTATTTGAAGGCGTGGAACGATTTGCCCAACGCGCAGGTTTACACCGGTGCTTACTATCAAGCGTTGTTCGCCACGAGCGACGGCATGATTCACGACAGCGGCTCCTTTACCGCCGAGTATCAATACGTCGACAAGCCCATGATTTATTTGACGCGCGACACGCAAAAATTTAACGAGCTTGGCGAAAAAATTCTGTCCGCGTCTTATCGCGTCGACGGGCGCAACTTGAGCGCAATCTCCGCCGCGATACAAAAAATATTTATCGAAGGCAACGACCCGCTGAAAGACGCCCGACGTAAAATTTTCGACGAATACCTGAACTATTACAAGCGCAACGGCATGACGGCGAGCGAATTCGTTTTCAAAAGCATCGCCGACGAATTGAAGTTCATTAGTTCAGAAAAAATTTTTGGAGGCGATATCGTGAGCAATCCGAGCGTTTCAATTATCGTGCCCGTCTACAAGGCAGAGCGTTACATAAAGCAATGCGTCGACAGCATTTTGGCGCAGACCTTCCAAGACTTTGAAATCATTTTGGTGGACGACGCGTCGCCCGACGACAGTTTCGCGCTTTGTCGAAAACTCTACGGCGACAACGACAAAATCAAAATCCTTCGCCACGAAAAAAATCTTTGCCAAGGAGCTGCACGCAACACCGGCATGAAACATGCGCGCGGCAAATACATTTACTTCGTCGACAGCGACGATTTGCTTTTGCCCGACGCGCTTGAAAAATTTTTCAACACCGCCGAAAAAACCGGTGCCGATGTCGTTCACGCGACGGGCTGGTATGCGTTGTATCAAGACGAGCCCGCGCCCGTTCGTCCGGAAGATTTGGAGGCGGGCGGCGACGACTACACCCGCGAAGGTTTTCTGTCGACGGATTTGCTTTACAGATTGGACGAGCATTGGACGAAATATCGGACTTATTCAATGGTGTGGATGTGCTTTTGTCGCCGCGACTTCCTGCAAGAAAACGGTATCGAATTCCTGCCGATCGTTACGGAGGACGATATTTTTCATTTCGCGTTGCTTTTTTGCGCCCGCCGTTATTACGTCCTGCCCGCGACGCTCTACGTCTATCGCAGGCACAAAGATTCGGTCATGTTTACGCGCAACGCCGAACATCTTGCAAAATGCATTCCGTCCGTTGCACGCGGCGCGGCTTACATAAAAATTTTGCTCGACAGCATTCCGCACTTTGAACGTTACGAACAATGGTGCGCTGAAATCGTGAACGCGTATATCGGGCGATTCGTGTCCGCGCAGACGCTGGGGTATTACGCGGATTTGACTTTGAGCCCGGAAGCGTCCGCCGCCGCCAACGTTGCCTTTGAAAAACTTTTCGGCGAATACGCGCCCTTCGTCAGCAATCTGTTCAACGGCTATCACATTTTCTTTTGTCAAGGCAAAATCCTTGAACAACAGGTGCAAAGTCTTCGTGAGGAAATTCAACGGCTTAAAGGCGAACAACGCGCCGACAAACGAATTTTTTTGCTCGGCACGCCGACGCACGGCGACCTGGCGACCGTTGCGGGTGAATTGCGCGTCTTGAAAGATTATTTCCCCGACCGTGAAGTTATCGAAGTTCCTTACGACGATTTGACAGGCAGACTCGACTTTGCAAAGAACGTTCGCCGCGACGATTTGATTTTCATGCACGGCGGCACTCTCGGCAACAGGCGGCTCAATGAAGAGAAACTTCGTCGCGCGCTGATTGAAACATTTCCCGACAACAAAATTGTCCTCTTCCCGCAAAGCATTGACTTCACCGACGACGACGCCGGGCGCAGGGAATTGGCACGCAGTCAACAGATTTACAACGCGCATGACGATTTGCACCTTATGACGCGCGACGAAGTGAGCTTCGACTTCGCACAAGAATTTTTCCCGCGAGTGAACAACTACCTTTTGCCCGACGCCGCAATCGCCTTGCACGGCATGTTGGACGACGTCGACGTTGCGCGTGAGGGCGTGCTGTTCGTCCTGCGCGGCGACAAAGTTCGTGACGACGCCAAGATTCAAGTCCTGCGGGAGTCTTTTGCCGACGCGAATATCCCGTTCGCGTTCGTCGACACCGTCATTGACGAAACGGTCACGGCGAACAATCGCGACGAAAAAATTCGCGCCGCGCTGATGAAGATTCGCAAAAGCAAGCTTGTCGTCACGGACAGCCTTCACGGCGTGATTTTCGCGTTTATCACACGAACGCCCGTCCTTGCGTTCAAGTCTTTGGACACGAAAATTTCTTCGGGCGTCAAGTGGTTTGAAAATTTCCCATCCGTTTTCTGCGCCGAAGACACCAATTGGGACGCCGTTGAGACTTTCATAAATCTTGCCTTCGACGACGCGGCTGTTTTCGCCGAGCTGAATCCGGACGTTAAAATCGACGGCGAGGCTTTGTTCTTCGACGCGCTGAATCAAATCATCGACGCGAACACATTACAAATGTCACAAGCCGCCAAAAAATTTCAATGACGACTTTCAGCTTGATAAAAGTTTTTTGCGCGGCTAAAATGTTTTTCGTGGTAAAAGTTTCATTTTGGGGAGGCGTGGTTTACATGTTTGGTATAATTGTCGGCACCCACGGTCAATTCGCTGTGGGTATCGTTCAGTCGTGCGAAATGATTTTCGGCAAGCGCGACAATCTCAAAGCGGTGACGCTCATGCCGGGCGAAGGTCCCGACGATGTCGTTGCCAAGTACGAAAAGGCGATTGAGGAGCTCGGCAACCCCGACAGGATTTTGTTCTTCAACGACCTGATGGGCGGCAGCCCCTACAACGCGGCGTGCAGGCTCGTCGCCACTCACGAACACTACGGCATTGTCGCGGGCGTCAACCTGCCCGGACTTATCGCCATGTCCGCCGCGCAGGATGTCGACGACGGCACGACGCCTATCGAACAAATCATGAACGAGGCTTTCGAGGCGTGCAGAGACGGCGTCGCCATTTCGTCTTACGAGAGCTTGAACGCCGAATCCGACGACGACGAACTTTGAACTGCAATTAGGAATGAGCAATGCGCAATGCGTAATGAATTCGGTTTTGATTGCGCATTACGCATTACGCATTTCGCCTTATAAAAGGAGGTCTGTATTATGGAGATAGCTTTCTGCAGAATCGACGACCGCTTGATTCACGGTCAAGTTGCGACGGTCTGGTCGAAGGTCACCGGTTGCAATCGCATCATGTGCGTCAGCGACGA
>CAMZAX010000021.1 GCA_947304355.1 uncultured Selenomonadales bacterium | reverse complement strand
CGACGGGTGCGCCGTCAATGCATTTCATCAAGTCGCCGTCGCGAATCATGAGCTTGGATTTGAAAACTTGCAACTCAACGAACGGCTCCGCGCCGACGAAAGAAAATCTTCCGAAGGCCTGTTGCGTGGTGTCGACCGATTCCAAAATAAAGCCGCGCCCGTCGCCGACCAGTTTGTAGAAAATCGAGACGGGCGTATCCAAATCGGTGTTGATGTCCGCGCTGACGGCTATCAGGTTTGAAGTCTGCGCGAAGGCTTGAAATTCTTCGAGCGCGGGGGTAATTCTAATCAAACTGAACAACTCCTTACTTCGCGCCGCCGATTTGCTTGGTCGCCTCGTTGACGGCACTGCTTGCTTCCTCAATCTTTTGCTTGACGACGTTCAGATCGTCCGTGCTTACTTTGTCGATGTCAACGTCGACGCCGAGCTTGTCAAGCACGGGCTTGGCGAGTTCCTTGGTCTTCGCCGAAAGTTCTTGCTTGACGCCTTGCTTGTAATTGGTTGCGGTCTGCTCCATTTCGTCCACCGATGTCGACATGCTGTACACGAGTAAACCTATAACCATCAAGCCGACGAGCGAGATTATTGCCAGAATGCTTCTCATGTTAGCGACCCCCTTGACTGAAATAACCGCTTTATTTGTTGAAAAGTTCGTTTGACGGAAAAAGCTCTGCGTGTTAAGATTGACCTGGAAACAACCAACCAAACACGAAGAGCTTGCGGAAAAAACACATTTTGATTTTACAACGCACGCGCCGTGCTGTCAAACGAAAGGCGGAATGATATTATGGAAGAGCCCGGAGTAATTTACGACCTAATCGACTGCACCAATGATTTTGAGTACATCGGGCAGACGACGCGCCCGATCGAAGTGCGTTTCAGGGAGCACGCATGTGCCGATACTCTCGTCGGCAGTATGATTCAGGCTCACGGCGCAGACATGTTCGTTATCGTAATTTTGAAGGTTTGCTACACCAGAGAGGAACTCGATTTTTGGGAACGGCATTTCATTAAATACCGCGACACCAAATACCCTAACGGTTACAATCGCACCGAAGGCGGCGACAGAGATCCGGTACTTACGGGCGAAGACAATTATTGGTTCGGCAAGCACATCCCCCCAGAGTCGACCGTAAAAATGGCGGACGCGAAACGCGCTGACACGCCGTATCAAAATTTATTGAACGAAATGCTTGAACGTCAACTTTCTTATGGGGCGTTTGCCAAACTCGTTGGTATGACGCAAAGCGCGCTTTCAATGAAAATGCGGGACAAACTTCAGTTCACGGAGGACGACGTCGACAAGTTCGTTGCATTTTTCGACAAGCCCGCCGAATATCTGTTTTCACGCACGGACGGCAAGCCGTTGGTGTTGGCGTCCAGGAGCGGCGAAAAAAATCCGTTCTTCGGTAAGCACCACAAAGACAAAGACAGAATGACCTTCTCGGAAAACAATCGCGGCGATTCCCCCTACAAAAATCTTTTGGCGGAGATGGCAAAGCGGTTCATTTCGTACAGAAACTTGGCAGTACTCCTTGCCATATCGCAAGCAAATCTTTCGCGCAAAATGCTCGGTGAGCGGCGTTTCACGCGTAAGGACATTAACAAACTCGTTGAGATTTTCGGAATGCCTGCGGAATATTTGCTTGCACGCGACGACGGGCAAATAATGGTACCCTCAAATCGCGGCAAAACTTCCTTCAAAAATCTGGCAAAAGAACTGCAAAAGCAGAACATATCCTACACCGACCTCGGCAAAATTTTGGGCGTGACTCATCAATCAATTTCCGAAAAAATGAGCGGCAAGAAAAAATTTACGGACGCGCAGTGGCAAAAACTTTCGGAGATTCTTGGCAAGCCCGCAGAATATCTTATGCAACGCGACGACGGTTAATGTCTTTCAACGCAAAAAAATTCGGCGACAAGCTTTTGAGCCTGCCGCCGTTTTTTATTCCGAATTCATTGCGCATTACGCATTACGCACTGCGCATTAATCCTGCGGTCTTGGTTTTCTGATTAAGCCGAGAATCACGCCGCCGACAATCGAGCCGACAATTATAGAAAGCAGATACATTACGGGATTGGTAATCGTGGGTACGACGAAAATACCGCCGTGCGGAGCCATAAGTTGGCAACCGAACATCATGACGCCCGCACCTGCAATAGCCGAGCCGACGACACATGCCGGAATGACATGCAAAGGATCTCCTGCTCCAAATGGGATAGCCGCCTCTGAAATAAAACTGAATCCCATAATTATGTTAGTTATCGTTGTTTTTTGTTCATTTTTAGTAAACTTATTCTTGAAGAAAATTATCGCAACGGCAATCGCAAGAGGAGGAACCATGCCGCCCGCCATAGCCGCCGCAATGACGTAGTAGTTGCCGTCAGCAAGCAAGCCGACACCCGTGACGTAAGCCGCCTTGTTCACAGGGCCGCCCATGTCGACAGCCATCATGCCGCCGATAACCGCACCCATAAAGAGTTTCGCGGAAGGATCCATGTTGGCAAGCGTATTCTTGAGAGCCTCGTTGATACCCGCGACAGGCGGTCCGATAACGAAGTTACAAATTAAGCCGATAAACAGGACGCCGAGCAACGGATAAAACAGAATCGGTTTTGTGCCTTCAAGCGACGGCGGGAAGAAGCTGAGAGCTTTTTTGAGCCAGTTGACGATAAAGCCCGCGAGGAAACCCGCAAGTAACGCGCCGAGGAAGCCGGAGCCGTTTGACGCACTTAACGCGCCGCCGACGAAGCCCGCCGCCAAACCGGGACGGTCAGCGATTGACATCGCGATAAAGCCCGACAGGACAGGTAACATGAATCCGAAGGACGCGCCGCCTATGCCCATGAACGTCGCGGCGACAGGAGTCATCGAGCCGAATTTACTGCGCTCTTCGGGCGGCAAGCTGTTCAAGTCGACGGAAAAGCCGTCAACCAGAAACGCAAGAGCGATTAAGATACCACCGCCGATAACGAACGGCAACATGTGGCTGACGCCGTTCATGAGGTGCTTGTAGACTTGACGACCGATACTTTCGTTTTCGCCGCCGCCGCCTGCGTCGCCCGCAGAATCGCCCGCCTTCGCGTGATAGATGGGAGCCGAGCCGCTCAACGCCTTGTCAATCAGTTCATCAGCTTTGTTGATACCGTCGGCGACTTTGGTTATGACGACGTGCTTGCCGTCGAAACGAGCCATTGCGACGTTCTTGTCCGCCGCGACGATAATGCCGTCAGCTTTGGCGATTTCGTCGGCAGTCAAAACGTTCTTTGCGCCGCCGGAGCCGTTCGTTTCGACTTTGATTGAAATGCCGCGTTTCTTGGCGTGTTGTTCGAGACTTTCCGCCGCCATGAACGTGTGCGCGATACCCGTCGGGCAAGCCGTGACTGCCAAAATCTGAATGTGGTCGGCAGCGGACACGGGCGCGGACGACGCGCTTTCGGGTGCTTGGAATTTGCCGTCTTCCTTGTCGTCGATAATTTTGAGGAACTCTTCCTTCGTGGTCGCCTTGATAAGAGCTTCCTTGAAGTCGGGATCCATGACCATTGTGGCGAGCTTCGACAGAATCATCAAGTGTTCGTCGTTGCCGCCGTCGGGAGCCGCAATCGCGAAGAACAACCGCGCGGGGTTGCCGTCCATTGATTGGAAGTCAATGCCGTCGGGGATTGTCATTGCGGCCAAGCCGGGTGCTTTGACGCCGGCTGATTTGGCGTGCGGCGTAGCGATGCCGTCGCCCAGACCCGTCGTGCCGGACGCCTCACGAGCAAGGACGTCTTTTTTGTATTGCGCCTTGTCCTTGAGGTTGCCGCCCTTCTCCATCAAGTCAACCAGGTGCGAAATGGCGTCCTGCTTGTCCTTGACGTGGGCACCGAGGTCGATGCTCGCATTTTTGAGCAAATCGGTAACTCTCATAGTGCACTTCTCCTTACAAATGATACGAATAAATAATTTCTGCCGCCGCCGAAAAAGCAATTAGGAATTAGGAATGTGGAATGAGGAATGATTACAAAAGGTAATTCCCGATTACCGAATGCTTTTTGACGACGGGTTATTCAATCGACGACGTTGAGTCGCCGACTGTTGACGCTGATAAATTTGCTTAAAACCGGCTCGGAAAGTTTTTAGTTGCAATTGTCATTAGACGCCGTGAATCGCGACCGCTTGTGTGGTTTTCGTTTGGGACGAATCAGCCGACACGTTCAGTTCATGGACACGGTAAAAATCATACCATTGGATCCCCTGCGACCGCTATTGTAAATCGTCATCCTCCAAGCGTTTTTGAAGTCGCACCGATGATCTCCTGTCCATTCGCGATATGTGTCATTCATAAAAACGATTTTTAAATCATAATAACGATATTCGCCATTGTAACTTATTGTTTTGGTGTCACCGTTCTTCAAAATCTTGCTACCAAGCAAATCTTTGCCCCAAACTCCACTTCCACTGCTAGAAATGTAAAGTCTCTTTATGTCAAAACCCGTGTGATTGACGACTTCAAGATTTTTCCACTCTGCGAAAGCCGACGGTTGCACCGCCGCGACGAGGAACGCCGCCAAAACGAAAACCTTGACGAACGCCGCGATGTTAAGCTTCAGATCGAGTGGGGGGGGGGATATTGAACTTAGACATAAAAACCAATCCTCCTCGTGAGTCGAGAAAAAACCTGCCGTCGGTTTCCGAGCCGATTCTAATTCGTGATTAATTCGCTCTGATTTTATAGCCGTCGCCGTCGTTGAAAAAAGTTACCCTGTGCATGTCGGCGCAATCGAAGTTTGTCCAATCGACGAAGTCGCCGTTATCGAAAACGATTCTGAAATTGTAGTAGCGATGTTCGGCAGGATACTGAACGGCAATTCCGTCACCGTTTTTCAAGGGCGACCGACCTTCAAGCATATTCTTTCCGTATTCGTTGATGTCGACGTCCGCCGCGCACATGTAAACTTGAGTGACGGTGCGATCCGTGAAGTTGAACATTTCGCAATCCTTCCACTCTTCGGCAGCCGAAGCCGTTTGAATCGACGCAAGCAGGAACGCCGCCAACGCCAAAACTCTGACGAAGTGCGCGGGCGCACGGAACTTAATCATGGTTATCAAGCCTCCCCGTCAATCGGATGATTTGCGCTTGGATTTTTCGTCGGGCAACTTGTAAATCGTGTACTTGATTTCGTCGCGCTTGCCGCTGTAGAGAATCAATCGCCACGCCCGCGAAAAGTCAAGCCGCTTGTCGTCCTGCCAAACAATCTCGCGCCCGTCCCAAAGCGTGAACTTGAGCTTGAAGTAACGAATTGCGGGGTTGTACTTGATGACTTTCTTTTGGTAGGCGTCAAAGGGCGTTTCCTCGGCGAAGTCCTTGCCCCAATTCGTGTTGCCGACGGGCGCGATGTACAGCGACTCGATAATTTGCCCGGTGTCGTTGATAATCTCCAGCCGCTCGGTGTTCGCCGCAAGAGCCGTAACCTGCGCGGACGCGACGAACACCATTGCGACAAGAAAAATTTTTAACGGTCTCATGAAAAGATACTCTTAATTTTGTTGAAAAGCTTTTCGCCGAGTGTCGAGTCGTCTTCGGTGGCGTGGAAGACTTGCGCCTGACCTGCCTTGATTCGGTTGAAGAGTTGCTCCGGCTTGCGAATGCCCGTGTTGACGGCGGTCTGAATCATAAGCTTGCCGTCGAAACGAGCCAACGGGACGCGCTTGCTTGCCGCGACGATAACGACGTCGGCGTTTTTGATTTCCTCGTCGGAAAGCGCGTGATAGACACCTGCCGCGCCGTGTACTTCGACGCGAATGCTTAAGCCCATTTTCTCGGCACACTGCTTGAGGGATTCGCGAGCCATGAACGAAGACGATATTCCCGTAGGGCAAGCCGTGACCGCGATAATCTTTGTGTTGGCGGAAACGTCGGGTTCGGGCGTCTCGGCTTTGGCGCGCGCGATTTCCTTGTCGTCGATAATCTTGATGATTTCGGTGGGCGACTTCGCTTTGATAAGATTTTCCTTGAATTCGTCATCCATGAGCAAGACCGCAAGGCGACCCATGTTCGTCATTGCGGCATCGTCAGCTTTTTCGGGCGCAGCAAACAACATCAACAGCCGCGCAGGTTTGCCGTCGAGCGAATTGAATTCGACGCCTTCGGGCACCGTGATTATCGAGATTGACGGCTTTTTGACGGAGCTGTTTTGCGCGTGCGGCGTCGCCAGCCCGTTCGCCAAACCCGTCGAGCCTTGCGTTTCACGGCGCAGAACGTCGCGCTTGACCAACGCTTTGTCGCGAATCGTGCCCGCCGTCATGAGCAAATCGACCAGCATGTCAATCGCTTCGGTTTTGTCGGCGGGGTGCACGTTCAGCGCAATAGATTTTTTTGAAATGAAGTTTGTAATTTTCACAAGGATCACAACCTTTGTCGTTTATTCGGCAAGGCATTATTTGTCGAGAGATTTAAGCAACGCTTCGACTTCGGGACGCGTGGCGAGGTTTTCGGAGAACGCGGACGCCGAGCCCGTGCAAAGTCCCATCTTGAATGCGCGTTCGTAATCGCCGTTGCTTTCAATATAGCCCGCGACGAAACCCGCGACCATTGAATCGCCCGCGCCGACCGAGTTGACGAGCTTGCCTTTGGGAGCCGGAGACTTGAAGAACGTTTCGCCGCCTTCGGGCACGAAAATCGCACCGTCGCCCGCCATGGAAATCAGAACGTTGCGCGCGCCTTTTTCCTGGAGCTTTTTGGCGTAGGTGACAATTTCTTCGTCGGACGTGAGCTTGACGCCGAACATGTCGCCGAGTTCGTGATTGTTGGGTTTGATAAGCCACGGGTTGAATTTCAAGACTTTGAGCAGAAGACCCTTTTCGGCGTCGACGACGAAACGAATGCCCTTGCCCTGAATGCGGCTGAGTGTCTGTTCGTACATGTCGTCGGGCAACGTGTTGGGGATTGAGCCGGAGAGAATCAGCGTGTCGTCCGCGCCGAGCTTGCTGAGTTTTTGGAAGAGTTCTTCGCGTTTGGCGTCGCTGATTTTCGGACCTTGACCGTTGATTTCGGTTTCGACGTCGGCTTTGATTTTGACGTTAATGCGGGAGAAACCTTCGTCGAGCTTAACGAAGTCGTCCGCCGCATTGAATTCGCGCAACTGGCGGACAATCTCATCGCCCGTGAAGCCCGCGAGGAAGCCCGTTGCCGTCGACTTGTGTCCGAGGTTGCCCAAAACGATTGAGACGTTGACACCTTTGCCGCCGCCGAGCACCTGCTCATAGTTCACGCGGTTTATCGCGCCGGGTGTGAGCTTTTCGAGCCGAATGATGTAATCGATCGCGGGATTGAACGTTACGGTGTAAATCATCAAAATTTCCCCCTTATAATTTGATTAAAAATTTGTGTCACGATTATACAACAGCGTCAACCGCCTTTTCAAGGGGGCTTTGCATACGGCGCGGAAAAATCTTCATGCCGTTTGTCATATTCGCGCGGCAAAAATTTTTCCTGAAAAATAATTGAATAACCCGCCGCCCGCATGATATAATCGGCGCAAAAAATTTTGGAAGTGATTCAGATGTTCGGTATAGGCGCGGGTGAATTCATCATAATTTTAATCGTCGGGCTGATTGTCTTCGGTCCGAGCAAACTTCCCGAAGTCGGGCGCAGTCTCGGCAAACTCTTACGCGAATTCCGCAAGGCGCAAGCGGCTCTGTCCGAAACGCTCAACGAAGACCTTGAGCCCGCCAAAAAGCCCGCGCCCGTCGATAAGCCCGTCGAAAAAGTTTCGCCGACGCCGGGCATGACCGTCGACGAAATTATACACTCTGCAAAAGAACGACCGATTGTCAAGGAGAGCAGCAATGAAAAAGTTTCTAACGGTAATCCTAACGACGCTCCTGTTGTCGACGCCCGCGCAAGCGTTGCCGGTGCAGGAAGCGGTTCAGACGGCGTTGACAAACAATCCAAACCTGCAGCGGACGGAACAGTCAATCCGCGTGGCTGAAGAGTCGCTCAAATCTGCGCGGGGTCGCAAAGGCGTGACGGTCAGCGCGTCGGGTTCGATTAACGCGTCCAAAACCGAAGGCGTCGAAGATTCACAGCGGGCGTCAACGGGAATCAGCGCGTCGTTGCCGTTGTATTCGGGCGGACGATTGGAGGCGGCGATTCGTTCGGCTGAATTGGGCATCGAAATTTCCAAGCTGGACTTTTCGCAGTCGCAGGACGACTTAATCTATCAAGTGGCGACAGCCTACGTCAACGCGCTTGAAAATCTCGCCACGTCGAAAGTCGATTACGAGACCGAACAAAATTTGTCGGCGCACGAACGAATGATCGGCGCACAATACGCGGCGGGCGCGAAGGCGAAGATTGACTTGCTCCGCGCGCAGGTCGAGACGAGCAACGCCTTGCAGACCGCCGCCCGTTCCCAAGCCGCTTACGAAGTCGCGCTGACAAATCTTGCCGCGCTGATGTCGGCTGATTCAATCGCGAGCTTGACGGTCGAAGACTTCGACACGCACCTTGCGCTTGACGACGTGGAAATTTATCTGACCGAGGCTGATGAAAATCGTCGTGACTTGAAGGCGGCGGCGTTGCGTATCGAACAGGGCGAGCTTGACGTTGTAAGCGCGAAGTCGGGTTGGTTGCCGAACGTCAACGCGAACGTCGGCACCGATTTCAGCGCGGCGTCGCGACGTTGGCACGTCACGCCTGATGCTTCGGCGGGAATAAGCGCGTCGTGGAGTATTTTCGACAGCGGCGTCACGCGGGCGGAAGTTGAATCGGCAAAGGTCGAAGTCGACAGGCTCAAGCTTGCCCTTGACGCCGATTTGGACGGCGTGCACGAGTCGGTTATCACCGCGCACAAAAATTTGCGAATCGCGCTCCTGCGATTGACGACGACGCAAAAGGCGGTTGACCTTGCCGAGGAAGAACGCTACATTGCCACCGAACGCTACAACTCCGGCGAAGGCATTTTGCTTGACATCCTTGACGCCGAAGTTGCGCTGTCCACCGCCAAGAAAAATAACGTCAGCGCACGCTATGACGTGGCGCGTTACAGTTTCGACCTTGCTCACGCCGTCGGCAACACGCTTAAGGCAATTAGTAATGCGTAATGCGCAATGAATGAGGAATTTGTAATGAACTGGAAAATTTTAATCGGCGCGGTGCTGATAATCGGCGCGGCGGCGGGCTACTACTTTTACAATCAGAAAATCGTCGCCGAGACCGTCAAGACCTACGACACGACAAAAGTCATGCGCATGGACTTGATTAAAACCGTTTCGGCGACGGGCACCGTTCAGCCCCGCGACAGCGTTGAAGTCAGCGGCAAAGTCACCGCGCGTATCCAAGAAATTTTGGTCGAGGAAAACGACCACGTCACCGAAGGGCAAGTCGTCGCAATCCTTGACGGCAAGGATTTCGAGGCAAAGCTTGACCAAGCGAACTTCACGCTGACCAACGCCCGCCAAAAGCTTGAACGCACCGAGCGGCTTTACAATATCGGCGCGAAGTCGTTGCAGGAACTTCAAGACGCGCAATACGAATACGACCGCGCAAAGTCCGCCGTCGAGCTTGCCGAGGACGACGTTAATCAGACCGTCATCACCGCGCCAATGGACGGCGTCGTCGTCGGCGAGCCCAAGACGCCCGGCACAATGGCTGTTCAAGGCAACGCCAACCCGACCGTCATCATGCGCATTGCCGATTTGAGCGAAAAACTCGTTAAGGCGAAAGTCGACGAAACCGACATCGGCAGCGTCCGCGTGGGCGAGCGCGCAACCTTCACCGTCGACGCCTACCCCGATAAGACTTTCGATGCCGAGGTTACAAAAATTTCGCAAACCGACACCGCCAATTCATGGGACACGAATTCTTCTTCGACGAGCTCAAGCAACAGTTCAAGCAACGCCGTCATTTACTACTACGTCACGTTCGCCGCGCCCGACGCAGAAAATCTTTTGCTCCCCGCAATGACCGCGCGGCTTGACATTGTGGTAGGTTACGTTCGCGACGCGCTGTGTGTGCCGATTGCCGCGCTGAAGACTGACGCGCAGGGCTCCTACGTCGAGCGAATCACCAAGGACGCGCAGGGCAAGGACGTTGCCGAAAAAGTTTACATTACTGTCGGGCTTTACGGCGAAGAATCCGTTGAAGTCACGAGCGGCGACTTGAAACCCGGCGACGAAGTTTCCACGACTTACGAGGCGGCAGAAAAGAAAACGACTTCCCAAGGCGGCATGGGCGGCATGGGCGGTCGTCGTATGCCTCCGCCCCCGATGTAACGCTTTTGACAAAACAAAAAGCCCGTCACTCATTGGAGCGGCGGGTTTTCTGTTTATGAAAGTTTAAAGCCCCGACGTTTCCGCCGAGGCTGTGATTTCGTATGGAGCCGACTGTCAGACTCGAACTGACGACCTGCGCATTACGAATGCGCTGCTCTACCAACTGAGCCAAGTCGGCAAATCAATTCAACGCGCCAATTTATATCACAACGTGTATCGCGTGTCAAGAAAAATTTTTCAGCCCGTAAATTCTTCGGGGCGCGACGATAAAAATCCGTGACGCCACAACAGAGCCTTGACGATACGTTCGGCAGCGTGCCCGTCGCCGTAGGGACTGCGCGCCTCCGCCATGCGCCGATAAGCCGCCGCGTCCGTGAGCAATTCTTTCGCCGCGCCGTAGACCGTCGCTTGATTCGTGCCGATAAGCTTGACGGTGCCCGCTTCGACAGCTTCGGGGCGTTCGGTGGTGTCGCGCAGGACAAGTACCGGCTTGCCCAACGCGGGTGCTTCTTCCTGCACGCCGCCCGAATCCGTCAAGATAAGCGTCGCACGATTCATAAGGTTGGCGAACGGCTCGTAGTCAAGCGGGTCGGTCAAGCAAACGCGTTCCAAGCCGCCCAGCTCCTCGTTGACGACTTCGCGGACTTTCGGATTCTTGTGCACAGGGAAAATTACTTCGACGTCGGGGAACTCCTCAACCAACGACTTCAAAGCCTTGTAGACGTGACGGAGCGGCTCGCCAAGATTTTCGCGGCGGTGCGTCGTAACGAGAATGACTCGCTTGTCCTTGCTGACGTGTTGGAATTTGTAATCTGAGCGGACGGTTTGCAACAGCGCATCGATAACGGTATTGCCTGTGACGAAAATTTTATCGGCGTCGACGCCTTCGCGCAGGAGGTTTTCTTTGGCAGTGGGCGTGGGTGCGAAGTGCAAATCGGCAAGCGCGCCCGTCAAGCGGCGATTCATTTCTTCGGGGTAGGGCGAAAATTTATTCTGCGTACGAAGACCCGCTTCGACGTGCCCGACTTCGATTTGATGATAGTAAGCCGCCAATGCGCCCGCGAACGTTGTGGTGGTGTCGCCGTGAACAAGCACAACGTCGGGCTCCGCCGCGCCAAAAACTCTGTCCAAGCCCGTCAAAGCGCGACCGGTTATGTCGAAGAGCGTCTGCCCTTCGCTCATGATGTTCAGGTCGAAGTTGGGGCGGATGTCGAACAAACTCAACACCTGGTCGAGCATTTCGCGATGTTGTGCCGTGACTGCGACGATTGATTTGATTTCGGGTTGCTTGCACAGCTCTAGCACGACGGGTGCCATTTTAATCGCTTCGGGGCGCGTGCCGAAGACCGACATAACTTTTAACTTTTCCATGATTGTCACCTGTTAAGGAACTAGGAACTAGGAACTAGTTTCTAAACCCTTGTCCCTAGTTGGCGGGTCGCGCAATGCCCAACTTGCGCACGCCGTAGATTATCGCCGCAACGACGAGCACCAGAATCACCGCCGCAATTTGGCAACTGACTTCCGTCAAAGCAATCGCACTCAAGCCGAACAACGCGCTTATCACGTACATGAGCAAGACCGCCTGCCGTTGCGTGAAGCCGACGCTCAAAAGCCTGTGGTGCAGATGACCTTTGTCGGGCTTGAAAATCGGGACGCCGCCGCGCACGCGTCTGACGATTGCAAACGTTGTGTCGAGTATCGGCAAGCCCAGCGCGAATATCGGGACGACCAACGCGATTGCCGCAACGGATTTGACTGCGCCCGTGACAGAGATGCCCGCAAGCATAAAACCCAAGAACATCGAGCCCGTGTCGCCCATGAAGATTTCGGCGGGGTGGAAGTTGTACTTCAAAAAACCGACTGCCGAGCCCGCCAATGCCGCCGTCAGCACCGCGACCAAGACGAAATTCTGTTCCAACGCAATGAGCAGGATTGTAAACGAGGCTATCGCCGCCACGCCCGCCGCCAGCCCGTCGAGCCCGTCAATCAGATTTACCGTGTTCGTCAAGCCCACGAGCCAAAACATCGTCGCCGGTATCGCGAACCACTCAAGATAAAGATAGCCGCCGAAAGGATCTGTAACGAAATCGATTCGCACGCCGAAGCCGACGACCAACACCGCCGCCGCGCAAATTTGTCCGAGCAATTTTATTTTGGCGGGCAAGTTTTTGTAATCGTCAAGCAAGCCGAGCGCGACGATTAAACTGCCCGATACTATCAATCCGATTGTTTCTTTGAGTGATTCGCCGTCAAGTCCGAACTTCACCGCGACGAAGATGACTGCCGCCATGAAGCCTGCGTAAATCGCAAGCCCGCCGATTCGCGGTATCGGCTTTGTATGAACTTTTCGGGCGTTGGGCGCGTCCATTGCCCCGGTCTTCTCCGCAAGCAAAATCACCGCCGGCGTCAAGACGAGCGAGACAACCAGAGCGGCGAAAAACGCCCACGAATACATTGTCATTTCAATACACCGTCCTGTTTGCATTCTGCGGGAAATTTTACAACAGCGGCTAAAACTCGTCAATCACGGCGCGAACAAAATTTTGCGAAAACATTGCGGCGAAAAAATTTTTTGTGTACAATGTTCTAGCCATTTAAGCAAATTTCGAGGAGGTGATGATTTGAGATTGAACAGGCGGCGGGCGGACGAAATGCGCGAAGTTTTCATTGAGCGGCGGGCGCAACAATATCCTGCGGGCTCGGCACTTATTGAAGTCGGCAACACGAAAGTCCTGTGCGCCGCGACGATTGAAGACCGCGTTCCGCACTTCCTCAAAGGCACGGGTACCGGCTGGCTCAACGCGGAATATTCTATGTTACCGGGCGCGGCGGCGGAGCGTATCCCGCGCGAACGGTCGAACAAACTGAGCGGCAGGACGATGGAAATTCAGCGGCTTATCGGTCGGGCGTTGCGCGCTGTCACGGATTTGACGGCGATAGGCGAACGCACCATAACCGTTGACTGTGACGTTTTGCAGGCTGACGGCGGCACGCGCACTGCGTCGATAACCGGCGCGTTCGTGGCTTTGGTTGAGGCTTGCGAAACGATTTACCAAGTCGGCGGCACCTTCCCCGTCACAGATTTCGTCGCGGCGATTTCGGCGGGCATCGACAAGGACGGCGACAAATTGCTTGACCTGTGTTACGCGGAAGACTCGGCGGCGGAGGCAGATTGCAACGTCGTCATGACGGGCGCGGGCGAACTCGTCGAAGTGCAGATAACCGCCGAACACAAGACCTTCACGCGCGCGCAACTCAATGAACTGTTGGACATGGCGTCTTGCGGAATTGCCGAATTAATCTCGTTGCAAAAGGACGCGCTCGGCAGAGAACTCGTCTGGCGTGTCGGGAGGGTTGGCTGATGAAAAAAATCGTACTCGCGTCGAAGAACTCGGATAAAGTCAAAGAAATGCGGCTCGCCCTGCAAGTGTTGCCCGTCGAAATTTTGTCGCTCGCCGATTTCCCCGAACTGCCCGACGCTGTTGAAGACGGCGCGACCTTTGAAGACAACGCGCTTATCAAGGCAAAATTCTTCGCCGCACGCACGGGGCTCGCCTGTCTCGCCGACGATTCCGGTCTTGAAGTCGACGCGCTCGGCGGACTGCCCGGCGTTCATTCCGCACGCTTCGCAGGTTGGCACGCCGACGACGCCACCAATAATCAAAAGCTCCTTGACGAACTCGGCAAAATCGGCGCACCCGAATCCAATGCGGCTTATCGTTGCGCGCTCGCCTTCGTCGACACCGACGGCACCGAAATTATCACACAAGGCAAAATCGCCGGCACAATCAAAACGACAGCGCAGGGCAACGGCGGCTTCGGCTACGACCCCTACTTTTATATCGACGCCGATAAAACCATGGCGCAAATTTCGCCCGCCGACAAAAATCAAATCAGTCATCGCGGCGCTGCTCTCAAGGAGATGATTTTGATATTGCGACAACGAATTTATTGAGATGTACCGAAAACGAAAGGAGGAGAGTCGCGCAAAATTAAGCGCGGCACCTGCCGTGAAGATTGGACTTATAAGCGACACTCACGGAAATTGGTCGTCGATTGATCAAGCAGTAAGTATCGCGCAGAATATGGATATGTGGCTTCACATGGGCGACTGCACGCCCGACGCGGAATATTTGCAATCATTGGTTGACGTCCCGGTTTACGGCGTGGCGGGCAACTGTGATTGGCCGACCGGAAACGTTTGTTACGAAAGAATCATTGAGGCATCAGACCACAGAATTTTTATCACCCACGGACACAATTACGGCGTGCGCTACACGCAGGAATATATCATGGAGGCGGCGGAGTCGCAAAACGCGGACATCGCGGTTTACGGTCACACGCACATTGTCGAATACCTTATGGGGCCGCCGATTATCTTGAATCCCGGCAGTGCCTCGCGCCCGCGCGACGATACTCGCGGTTCGTTCATGACCATGGAGCTCGAACGCGGCTCCGACCCGCGAATAACCGTCGTGCGCTTGAAACTGCGTTGAACTTTCGACAAGAGCCTCCCTATACACATTCGCGGGGAGGCATTTTTTTATAGCCGGCACAGGAGATCAGCTCATGAGCACCATTGATAAAGTCAAACGCAAAATTAACGGCTTCGGAATTTCCACGAAAATAACTCTCGCTTATGCCGCGTGCTTTATTTTGTTGCTTGTCGTTATCAACGCGGTCATGTGGCTCGGCGTCATGAGTTCGCTTTACAGCCCCGCAGAAAAGACGATTCGCTACAGCATGGAGCGCATTCGGCTGGTGTTGGACGCCTTGGAGACGAACTACGTCATGTTCAACCCGAACGCTTTTCGCGGCGCGTTGGTGACGGGCGTGGTGCTCAGGGTCGTTGACGATAACGGCGAAGTTTTTATCGACACCGACGAAAATTATCCGTCCATTGAGATGTTCGACAAAGGACGCATAAAGAACCCGCCGTTTTTTGCCGACGACGAATTTCAAATCGCGCGAATCGGCTCGGCATGGATTTATCGCGCAGCAATGGATTACACGCACGACGGCGAGACCGTCACGCTGTATTTTTTCCGAACGATAACGTCAGAGCTTACCCTGTTCTCCAACCTGGAGCGATTGCTTTTCGCGCTGGACGTTTTGGGGATTATCGGTGCACTTGTCGTCGGGCGCATGGTCAGCCGCCGCGTATTGACGCCGATTAAAACCATGAACGAATTGGCGCGCGAAATTGCCTTCGAGAAAATGGAAGGACGCATTCCGCCGGGCGACGCCGACGACGAACTTAACGAACTTGCAAAAACGCTCAACGCCATGCTTGACCGCTTGCAGGGCGGCATAAACAAGCAAAAGCAATTCGTCTCCGACGCCTCACACGAATTGCGCACGCCCGCCGCCGTTATCAAGGGCTACATTGAATTCATCGAAACCTACGGCACGACCGACGAAGCTCTCCTGAAGGAAAATCTTAAAGTCATCGGCTCCGAGGCGCAGAACATGCAGGCGTTGCTTGAAAATTTGCTGTTCCTGTCGCGTACCGACCAACACCGCCAAAAGCTCAACAAAAAAGTTTTGGACTTGGACGACATTGTCGGCGACGTGATGAGCAAAATGAAAACCGTCATCAAGACGCACACGGTTGAACTCCTTAAAAACGACCCTGCGAAGATTTTCGGCGACGACACGACGATTCGGCAGATGATGAGAATTTTTTTGGACAACGCCGTCAAGTACACGCCCGAAGGCGGCAAGATCAGCGTTTCCTCCGCGCGGGACGGCGATAAAATTTTGCTTGCCATTTCGGATTCGGGCATCGGCATTGCGCCGGAGAATCAGAAAAAAATCTTCGACCGTTTCTTCCGTATCGACAGCGAGGATTTGGTCAGCGAGGCGAACGGCAGCGGGCTCGGTTTGTCTATCGCCAAGTGGATTGCCGACAGCCACGCGATAACCATTTCCGTCGCCAGCGAACTCGGCAAGGGCACGACCTTCACGCTTGCGATTCCCGTTGCAACTTAAGGAGGAGAAGATTCAGCTTGATTACAGTGTTGATAATTTCATTAATCGTCGCGGCGATTTTGTTCACGGTTTATTATCATTTATGCGCGGGAAAAATTTGGTCGCTCAATGCCGAAATCAAACAAGCTCTTAAAGCGCAGGACGTTGCCGCCGCGCTGAAAAAATCCAAACCGATTGAATCCGCGTGGAAGGCTTTTGCAAACTCGTTGACTAAGGCGGACGACGTGCTTTATTCGACGGTCGACGCGTCCGAATTTTTTTCCGTCGCCGCGCTCACGCAGGGGCTCAACATGACGTTTTGGCAGAGCTTCGGCGGAATCTTCACGGGGCTCGGAATTTTGGGAACGTTCTTCGGCTTGACGTTCGGGCTTTACGGCGTCGATATGACAAGCGGCGACATCGAAGTTTTGAAAGGCAGCATACAGCAACTTTTGTCGGGCGTGGAGACCGCCTTCGTCACGTCGCTCGTCGGAATCGGCGCGGCTGTCGTTTACAGCTTTGCTCATCATCTTTTGCTGAAAACATTGCAAGGAAATGTTCAAAAGCTCACCGATAAGCTCGACGAAATTTATCCGCGCCGCACCGTCGAAGATTGGCTTGCTGAAAACAATCGCGACATCAGAGACCAAACCGTTTCACTCAAAAACCTCGGCGAAAGCGTCGGACAAATGCTTAGTGACGGCTTCGACGAAAAAATTTCTGAGCTGTCCGATAACATCTGCGCGGCAATCGAACATTTGGGCAAAGGCGGTTCCGAAAAGGTTGGCGAAATTTTTTCGGACAGAGTCGGCGAACAGATGGACAGATTTTCTGACGCGCTCGACAGATTCTCCGACAGCATTGACGCGAAATTGAAAGCCGCCGACGAAATTTCCAAAATCATGAACGAACAGCTTTTGAAGACGTTGCAAGAGCTGAGCGATAAACTTAATCAGACTGCCACTGACGCCGGAAACGCCGTAGCCGGCAACGCCGCGCAGATAACCGAGGCAGTCAAAGCCTTCCGCGAAATCGTCGACCGCCACAACGAGACGACCAAAAAAACTTTCGACCGAATTCAACAGCTCCTCGACGAAACCGAATCGCTGTTGGAAAGCATGGACGACGCAAGCACTTCGTTCAAAGCCGCCGCCGACCCCGTAAAGCAAAGCACACAGCAACTGACGCAAAACTTGACGGCGACCTCCGCGCAGATGAAAACGCTCGCCGAAGCCAATCAAATCACCCGCGAAAATCTTGCAAACCTGTCGACGCGCCTCGCGACCTTCGTGCAAAATTTCAACGGCATTGCCGGCGAACTCGAACGCTCAATCAAAATCGTCACGGACAGTCTTGATAACTACAACAGCGTGACGAACGCGGGCTTGAAAGAAAAACTTGCCGCGTTTGATAAATCAATGAACGACGCCTTTAGCTACTTGCAACAATCTGTTGACGATTTGGGCGACATCGTCGGTTACGTCAAACAGAAACGCGGGACGGTGATTAAATGAGACGACGAACGCCACCAATCGACGCGCCCGCGCAGGACTCGTTCACAATAAGCATAAGCGACTTGATGTCGGGTTTGCTCGCGATTTTCATCCTCGTGCTGTCGTACTTTATCCTTAACTTCAGCCAAGCGACCGCGCAACTGACGCAAAACGACGTAACCCGCGCGGAGCTGTTGCGCTTCCTGCAACGCGAATTGGAACGCGAAGGCATAACCGTCACAATCGACGACCGCCACGGCATTTTGAGAATCTCGGAGGGCGTGCGACTTCAAGGCGTCCGCCGGCTTCAATGCGCTGATTCTGTCGCCGCTGGCTGCGGGCGTCGGCTTCACGATAACGGCGGCGAACAACGTCATTCACCTTGAGCGCACGTGGAACCCCGCCAAAGAAAATCAGGCGACCGACCGCGTTTATCGTATCGGGCAGGAAAAGGGCGTCAACGTTTACTTGCCGCTCGCCGTCAACAAAAATCTGCGCGGCAAGACCTTCGACGAAAGCCTTGACAAGTTGTTGGCTTACAAAATAATTTTGAGCGCGAACGTTCTCTTCCCGACGCTTACTGCTGAAGACGACGACGCAAAAATTTTGACAAGTATGCTCGGCTTGGATGACGGCGGAAAATTTTCGGCGCGACATTGGACGCTTGAGGCAGTCGACGCGGTTACGGGGCTCGCCTTTGAGCAAATCGTTGCGGACGTGTTCGACGCCATGGACAACTTCACGGCGGAGAAGACGCCCGACACCAACGACTTCGGCGCGGATGTTGTCGTGCAATCGACGGCTGACGACACCGGGCTTTTGATTCAGTGTAAGCACACGAAAAAATCCAACGCTTCAGTGGGCAAGGACGGCATTCAAGAAATCTGCGCGGCGGTTGCGTATTACTCGAACAAATACGGCGGGCGACGCTTTCAACCCGTCGTCATCACCAATGCCGAAAATTTCACGTCGGGCGCGCGCGACCTTGCCAAAAGGAACGGCATCAAGTTAATCGCCCGCAACGAACTCGAACGACTGTTTGCCAATGGAAAATTTTAATTTGAAACCGAAAGTCTCGAACGCGACGCTTAACATCCTGCTGGCGGCAATGGCGGCAGGAATTATTTTTATGGAGCACTTCAACCGCTCGCCGAAAATTTTAATCGGAGCGTGCGCGGCGACGGCGGCAGTCACTTTGCTCGCGACGTGGCGGCATAAAAATCTGACGACGCGCATAATCGCCGCGATAATTTTTTTTGCGCTCGGAGCGTTGCGCTTCTCGGCAGTCGACACCCTGCCGCCCGACGACGTGTCAAAATTCGCGGGGCAAGCAGTTCAGCTGACGGGCGTTGTTCGCGACGAAGTTCAAACCAAAACTTTGCCCAACGGCATGACGCAAATGCGTTTCGTCGTCGACGCGGAGACCGTTACGCTCAAAGGCGCGGAGCAAAAAATTTCGGGCGGACTGATTCTGACTTACTACCCGAAGGCGGGCGACACCTTACCTGCGGCGCGAATCGGCGACAAGATTTCGGCGGGCGGCAACCTTAAACTGCTTACCAACTACAACAACCCCGGACAAATCGACGGCGTGACGCGCATGAAAGCTGACGGCATAACGGCGCGCATGTCGGCAGACAAGCAGGGCATTTCGGTCTCGGCACAAGACGGCGGGCTTTGGACGAAATTCCTGCGCGGCGTAGCGGCGATTCGTGAACACTACCGCGAATCGATGACACAGGTTATGTCGCGTGAGGACGCGGCGGCTGTCTTCGCAATGCTGTTCGGAGGCTACGCGGGACTCAATCCCGAACTGGTTCAAGACTTCGCGACGACGGGCATTGTCCATATCCTGTCGGTCAGCGGCTCGCATATGACGATGGTGGCGGCGTTCGCGGCGTGGTTTTGCGCGCTGTTGAAGTTGCCGCGCGCCGTGACGTTCGCGGTCGGCACGTTCTTTATCGGCAGTTACGCGATATTGAGCGCGTTGTTGCCGCAAGTCATACGCTCGGCGACGATGGGCATTTTAATTTTCTTCGCGAAGACGCTGGACGCGGAGGCGGAAGGCGCACGGCTCTTGACGTTGACGGCGTTGGCAATGTTAATCAATCAGCCGCTGCTTTTGTTCGACGTGAGTTTTCAGCTGAGCTTCACGGCGACGGCGGGACTTATGTATTTGGCGACGGACTTGCGCGACGCAATGGAACGCTTGCCGAAATTTTTTGCGGACGCCGCATCAATGACGATTGCCGCGCAGTTGGCAAGCCTGCCGGTTGTCGTGTGGTACTTCAATCAAATTTCGTTGTCTTCGGTCTTGGCGAACGCGTTCGTCATGCCGTTGCTTGAAGTCGTAATCGTCGGCGGGCTGCTCGGCGGAATAATCGCATGGGTCGTGCCGTTGGGCGGGAAGATTTTTTTCACGATGATGGCAATGACATTCGGGGCGGGTGCGGAGCTTAATCGTCTCTTCGCGAATTTGCCGTTGAGCGCGGTGCAGGTGCCGACGTTGGGATTTTTGGCGGGCGCGTTCTACTATGCCGCGCTGATTTGGCGTCGAGTGTTGCTGTTGTTACCGATAGTCGCGTTGCTTGCGGTTAGCGTCATGCGCGTGGGCGGCGATGTCGAAGTCAATTTCGTGGACGTCGGTCAAGGCGATTGCGCAGTCGTCGTGACGCCGCACGGCAGGTGCTTGATTTTCGACACGGGCGGCGTCCGCGAACACATGTTTGACGTTGGCGGGCGCGTCGTCGTTCCGTATCTTAAGCATGAAAACATTCGCGCGGTCGACAAAATTTTTTTGACGCACGTGCACGAAGACCACGCGGGCGGCGCGGGCTCCGTCATAAAAAAATTGCCCGTCAGTGAGGTTATCACTGCGGGCGAACCGCGTTCGGAATACGCGGCGGTTTTCGGTATCGCTGAAGAATATTTGCCGCCGTTGCGCGCCGGGCAGGCGGGCGAAGTCTTTAACGTCGACGGCGTTGAGGTTGAAATTTTATTCGCGCCGCAAGTCGGGACGGGCAACGAAATTTCCAACGTCTACCGCGTGAGTTACGGCGGCGTGAGCTTTCTGATAACGGGCGATCTTGTAAAGGAGATTGAGGCGCAGATTTTGCGTGCGGGCGTCGACGTGTCGAGTACGGTTTTGAAAGTCGGTCACCACGGCAGCGCGACGAGTTCGAGCGAAGAATTTTTGCGCGCCGTCAATCCCAAGTGCTCTGTCATCTGCGTCGGCTACGGAAACAATTTCGGACATCCGCGCGCCGAGGTTTTGGAGCGTCTTGAAAGTTTGCCGACGAAAATTTATCGGACAGACCGCAACGGCTTGATAAAATTCCGCACGGACGGCAAAAGCCTGCGCGTCGAGACGTTCAAACAAAATGATTAACCTGCTGCCTGTTCTTTTCGCCGGGGATTCACGCGTTTGAATTGTTTCAGTTGTTCTTCTGTTTGCGGCGGGCAGTCTTCGTCATAAACAATGTCGTCGTCAGTCATGTTCTCCAAGAGTTTCAAGCGTTCGAGTTGTTCGGGCGTCAACGGAGCATTGAGGTCAATAACCTTCGTTACCAGCATAATAATCTCTCCTTTCTTGTGCAGTAGCGCGTCTCGCCGAAATTAATCGAGTGATTTCGCCGCGTTCGGTATAAATGACGAACAGAGATTTATGGCGGTTAGTGAGAACCCGGCCGCCAAGGACGGCGGCCGCCGGCAACAAAAACATGGATGTTTTTTTGCCGGGCAAACGCCCTTTTCTTTGCATACTTTCTTTTGGGCGCAGCAAAAGAAAGTATGAATACTCCTCATGCGAGAGCGTCACCGCCGCCGACGTAATCTTGAATCGCCAGCGAATAGACGAGCCGTCTGTCGCGCATGAAACTGAGGACGCGCATAACTTCCCAAGCCGTATCGAGACTGGTGAAGCACGGAACGCCCAATTCGACGGTGGCGCGGCGAATGCGGAAACCATCTTTGGCAACGTGCTTGCCGGGAGCCTGCGTGTTGATAACCATGTGAATCTTGCCGAGCTTAATCATCTGGATAATGTCGGTGCTGCGTTGATGAACTTTGCCGACGATCTCCGCGTTAATGCCGATAGACTGCAGAGCGCGTGCCGTGCCTTCCGTCGCCACGATTTTGAAGCCGAGTTCGGAAAAAGCTTTCGCGAGCTGTTTCATTTCCTCCTTGTCCTTGTCGGCGACCGTGAAGAGTATGCAACCGTTTTTCGGAATGCTGATGCCTGCGCCGGTTATCGCCTTATAGAGCGCGCGGGCGTAGTGATAATCAATGCCCATGACTTCGCCCGTCGACTTCATTTCGGGGCCGAGGGAAATGTCAACGTCCTGCATTTTCGCGAAGGAGAACACCGGGGCTTTGACGGCGACGTAGGGTTTCGGCTCAACCAAGCCCGGATAGTAGCCCAAGCCTTTAAGCGTCGCGCCGAGTGCAACACGCGTCGCAACGTTGACCATTTTTATGTTCGTGACTTTGCTTAGGAAAGGAACCGTGCGGCTTGAACGCGGATTGACTTCGATGACGTAGACGCGCCCGTCCGCCACGACGTATTGAATGTTCAGCAAGCCTTTGACGTTGAGCGCGAGTGCCATGCGTTTGGTGTAGTCGCTTATCGTGTAGATGATCTTCGACGGCAAAGTTTGCGGCGGGTAAACGGCAATGCTGTCGCCGCTGTGGACGCCCGCGCGTTCGACGTGCTCCATTATGCCGGGGATAACAACGTCAATGCCGTCACAAATCGCGTCGACTTCGACTTCGGTGCCCTGCATGTATCTGTCGACAAGCACGGGGTGATCGGGCGTGACTTTGACGGCGCGGCTCATATAGTCGCGGAGTTCTTCCTCGTTGTAGACGATTTCCATTGCGCGCCCGCCCAAGACGTAGCTGGGACGAACCATGACGGGATAGCCGATATTCGCCGCTCCGCTTATCGCGTCGTCAAGGTTTGTGACGCTGATACCTTTCGGGCGCGGAATGCCAAGCTCGGTCAACATTTCGTCGAAGCGTTCGCGGTCTTCGGCGCGGTCAATGTTGTCGACGCTCGTGCCGAAAACTTTGACGCCCGCCGCCGCCAATGACGCCGCAAGATTAATCGCGGTCTGCCCGCCGAATTGCACGATAACGCCGTCGGGCTTTTCCTTGTCGACGATGTTTAGAACGTCCTCAGTCGTGAGCGGCTCGAAGTAAAGCTTGTCGGAGATGTCGAAGTCCGTCGAAACGGTTTCGGGGTTGTTGTTGATGATAATCGCCTCAATGCCCAATTCGCGCAGAGCCCAAACCGAATGCACGGAACAGTAATCGAACTCGACGCCCTGCCCTATGCGAATCGGACCAGAGCCCAGCACGACGATTTTGCGCTTGTCGCTTACTTCAACCTCGTCGACCTCGCCGCGATACGTCGAATAGTAGTAAGGCGTCATTGCCTCGAATTCCGCCGCGCAGGTGTCAACCATCTTGTAGACGGGCAGGATACGGAATTGCTTGCGCATGTCGCGGACTTCGTTGACGTTGGTGCCCGTGAGTTCGGCGATTGACTTGTCGGCAAGCCCGATTAGTTTCGCTTCGCGCAGGGTCTTTGCAGTGAGCGGCTCGCCCTTTTGCAAACGGACTTCCATATCGGTGATGTTCTTAATCTTGTCGATAAACCAGCGGTCAATCTTTGTGATGTCGGCGATTTCTTCGACGGTGGCGACGTTTCTGCGCAGTGCCTCCGCGATAAGGAAAAGCCTTTCGTGGTCAATGCGGCTGAGACGCTTTTTAATTTTGGCGTCGTCCCAATCGTCCATTTTGTCCATGTGCAGACGATTGACGCCGATTTCGAGACTGCGGACGGCTTTGAGTATCGCGCCTTCAAAACAGCGGTCAAGGCTCATGACTTCGCCGGTCGCCTTCATTTGCGTGCCGAGCGTCGTGTCGGCGTAGACAAATTTATCGAACGGCCAGCGCGGGAACTTGACGACGATGTAATCGACGGACGGTTCAAAGCAAGCCTTTGTTTTCTTCGTGACGGCGTTTACGATTTCGTCGAGCGTGTAGCCGATAGCGATTTTGACGCTGACTTTCGCAATGGGATAGCCCGTCGCCTTCGACGCCAATGCACTTGAACGGCTGACGCGCGGATTGACTTCGATGACGTAATAATTGTCGCTCTTCGGGTCGAGCGCGAATTGAATGTTGCAGCCGCCTTCGATTTCAAGGGCGCGGATGATTTTCAGGCTTGCCGAGCGCAACAGCTGATATTCGTGGTCGTTTAGGGTCTGCGTGGGCGCGACGACGATTGAATCGCCCGTGTGTACGCCGACGGGGTCGAAGTTCTCCATTGAGCAAATCGTTATGCAAGTGTCGTTGCCGTCGCGCATGACTTCGTATTCGATTTCCTTCCAGCCGGCGATTGAGCGTTCGATAAGCACTTGACCGATCATTGAGTACTTGAGCCCGCGCAGGGTCGTTTCGATAAGTTCTTCCTCGTTGTTGACGATACCGCCGCCCGTGCCGCCGAGCGTGTACGCGGGGCGGACAATCAACGGGTAGCCGATTTGGTTGGCGAAGTCAATCGCGCCGTGAATGTCTTCGACGATTGTCGATTCGGGAATGGGTTCGCCGATTCGCTCCATGGTTTCTTTGAAGCGTTCGCGGTCTTCGGCTTTTTTGATGGCGTCAATCGACGTGCCGAGCAATTCGACGTTGTACTTTTCGAGCGCGCCGCTTTCCGCGAGCTGTACGGCGAGATTCAAGCCCGCCTGCCCGCCGAGCGTCGCGAGCAAACCGTCGGGGCGTTCCTTTTCGATTATCGCGGTCAGGAATTCGACGGTCAGCGGTTCGATATAAACGCGGTCGGCGATGTTGGCGTCGGTCATTATCGTCGCGGGATTCGAGTTGACGAGGACGACTTCCAAGCCTTCCTCTTTGAGCGAACGACACGCTTGCGAGCCGGCGTAATCGAATTCGGCAGCCTGCCCTATGATTATCGGTCCGGAACCGATGACGATTATTTTGTTGAGATTTTTTTTCTTAGGCAAAGTTTTATGCCCCCTTAGCATTACGCATTTGTTCTATAAACTCGTCAAACAATCGGACGCTGTCGTTGGGACCGGGCGCGGCTTCGGGATGATATTGCACGGAGCTAATCGGCAACGACGCATGACGGAGCCCTTCAATCGTGCCGTCGTTCAACGAGATGTGCGTCACTTTAACGGGCAAGCCTTTCAGCGATTTGAGTTCAATGGCGTAGCCGTGATTCTGCGACGTAATTGCAACTTTGCCGGTTTCCAGATTCTTGACGGGCTGATTGCAACCGCGATGCCCGAACTTGAGTTTGTATGTGTTCGCGCCCATTGCCAACGCCAAAATCTGATGACCAAGGCAAATGCCGAAGATCGGACGCTTGCCGATGAGTTGCTTGACGGTTTTAATCGCTTCGGGCACGTCCTTTGGGTCACCGGGTCCGTTCGACAGGAAAACGCCGTCGGGCTTGAGTGCGAGAATTTCTTCGGCAGTGGTCTTGGCGGGCACGACTGTCACGCGGCAGTTGAGTTTGCGCAGGGCGTCGAGGATGTTGCGCTTAATACCGAAATCCATCGTCACGACGTTGAGCGCGTTCTTGCCCGCGTCAATCGAATAGCTCACGGGCGTGGACACCATTTCGACGACGTTCTTGCGAATCGGCAACGCCATCATCTCGTTAATCGTGCTCTGCGACGTGTATTCGCTGACAATGACGCCCTTCATGGTGCCCGCCGAGCGAATTTTTTTCGTCAAGGCGCGGGTGTCCACGTCGTAAAGGCAGGGGATTTTCTCCGCCGTCAAGAATTCGGCAAGAGTCTTTTCCATTGTTGAGCCGGACGGTTTTTCGCACAGCTCGTCGATTATCAGCCCGCCGACGAAACTTTTGCGGCTCTGGTTGAATTGTTTGGCAGTGCCGTAATTTCCGACAATCGGGTAAGTCAACGTGACGATTTGCCGGCAATAAGACGGGTCGGTCAGAATTTCTTGATAGCCGGTCATGCCGGTGTTGAAGACGACTTCGCCTTCGGTCGTGGCATTGGAGCCGCCAAACAGCTGCCCGCGAAACGTCGTGCCGTCCGCCAGTATCAGTTTCCCTTTCAAAGTCTTCACCTACTAAATCTAAATTATTTGTTATACTTAAGGAGAAAGTTTATCACACGGCAAGCGGCATTGCAAACAATTTACGGAATGCGCCGCTGAAAATTCTGTATACAACCGACGGAGGGTCAGCGTATGAATTTTTTGCTTGAGCTGTGGCGGGCGGCGATTTATTTTCTGTTCCCGCCGCGTTGCCCGAATTGCCGAGAGATGGTCGACGAACGCTATCAACTGTGCGCGGCGTGCGGCGAAAAAATTTTTTGCGTCGATTTTTATCCGCGACCGCCCGCACCGATTGATAAAGTCTTGCGCGTCACGCGATACCGTAACGGCTCAAGAGAACTGTTGACCAAGCTCAAGTTCGACAACAACTTGAACGTCGTGCCCGCGCTGAAAAAAATCCTCGACTCCGTTGCCGACCGCGACGAAATTTCACAACTGCTTAACGGCGTCAAACTCGTCGTGCCCGTACCGCTTCACGCCGAACGACTCAATGAGCGCGGCTTCAATCAGACGGAAAAAATCTTCGCCGACTGGCTCGCCGCAAAAAATCTGCCGCTTGAAAATATTTTGATTCGACGAATGCCGACACCCAAGCTGTTCGACATGAACAAGACGCAGCGCGAAAAAGTTTTGACGGACGCGTTCGCGGCGGCACAGCCCGTCGACCTGCGCGGCAAGAGCGTTTTGATTGTCGACGACATTTTCACGACGGGCACGACCTGCAAAGAGTGCGCCAAGGTTTTGAAGTCACTCGGTGCGGAAAAAGTTTCGGTGCTTGCCTTCGCCGCCGACTTTGGCGACAACTTGCCGAACTGATTGACAACTTTGCAAGCGTATGATAAATTAACTATGTTGATTATTAAACAACAACTGCAATGAGTACTGCAGTATCGGTCATACTTTATCACCAAAACGAAAACCCCCGCCGGAGTGATTAACCGACGGGGGCTTCGTTTTGCCATAACCGGGTGATTAGTCCGATTAGAGGGCGGTCAAGTGGACGTTCTGCCGATTAGAAAAACCGTTTAATGATGTAGTAGGTAATAACGCCGCTAATGACGCCACCGACCACAGTCACGCCCAAAGCAATGAGTACTTCGGTCATACTTGTCACCCTCCTCCTCAAGCGTCGAGTTACCGCCTTAAGAGGTACGGCATTGGCGCGATTATATCAGAAACTTTTCAATCGCTCAATACGGACGATTTTTGTTGGCAAGCGGCGGCGGACGTTGTATAATCGGCTTAAAAATTTTTTGGAGGTTACAGCTTTGAAAATGAACGGAGCGCGGGCACTCCTTGAGAGCCTGAAGAATGAGGGCGTCGAATTGGTTTTCGGCTACCCCGGCGGCGTCGTGCTGAAACTTTACGACGAAATTTATAAAATGAAGTTCCCCAACATCTTGACGGGACACGAACAAGGCGCAGTGCACGCGGCTGACGGTTACGCGCGGGCAAGCGGCAAAGTCGGCGTCGTTATCGCCACTTCCGGTCCCGGCGCGGCGAATTTAATCACGGGCATTGCAACAGCCAACATGGATTCGGTGCCAATCGTCTGCATAACGGGGCAGGTTGCCAATCACGCAATCGGCAAAGACTCGTTCCAAGAGGTCGACGTTTACGGAATCACAACGCCGATAACCAAGCACAACTATCTTGTCAAGGACGTGCACGACTTGCCGCGCGTCGTCAAGGAGGCGTTCTTCATTGCGCGCACCGGCAGACCCGGCCCCGTGTCGATTGACATTGCCGCCGACGTGTTCAATACCGAATTCGATTTCAATTACCCCGAAACGATTAATCTGCGCGGCTACAGCGGCAAGAATCCCGTCGCGGAGGTCGCGATTGAAGAAGTCGTCAAGGCTGTTGAGGCTTGCCAACGCCCGCTGATTTTTTACGGCGGCGGCGTCATAAGTTCCGAAACGTCCGAAGACTTGCGCGCGATTGTCAAGCGGCTCGGTTGCCCGTCAACGTCGACGCTTATGGGGCTCGGCTGCCTCGACGCGGACACCGACGGCTTTTTGGGCTTCGCGGGTATGCACGGCTCTTACGGCGCGAACATGGCGATTCAAACTTGCGACTTGCTGTTGTGTATCGGAATGCGTTTCAGCGACAGAGTGACGGGACGCGTCAAGGACTTCGCGCCCGGTGCCAAGATCGTGCACTTTGAACTTGACCCCGCCGAAGTCAACAAGAACGTCCGCGCAGACTTGAAAGTTATCGGCGACTTGCGTCAATCGCTTCCGCTGTTCCGTGAAAAGCTCGACGCCTCGCCGACTGACTTTGCCGAAAAATTTTCCGCGTGGAAGGCTCAAGCCGTCGACAAGGGCGCGGAATACCCATTCGGCTGGCAGGACGAGGGCGACGCGATTAAACCCGGCGCGCTTATCAGCAAAATCAGCAGCATCTGCGACGACAACACAATCGCCGTCACGGACGTTGGGCAACACCAAATGTGGGCGGCTCAATTCTTCAAAGCGCACAAGCCCCGTCAATTCCTCACGTCGGGCGGGCTCGGCACAATGGGTTTCGGCTTGCCCGCCGCAATGGGCGCGAAGTTGGCTTGCCCCGATAAAAACGTCGTGCTGTTCACCGGCGACGGCTCAATCATGATGAACGTTCAAGAGCTCGCCACGATTGCTGACCACGACATTGACGTTAAGATTGTTATCGTGCACAACTTTATCCTCGGCATGGTCGGGCAGTGGCAGCGGCTTTTCTACGAACATCACTACTCGGCGTCGGAGCTCAAATGCAAGCGCGACTTCGTGAAAATCGCCAACGCAATGGGACTGCGCGGCTATCGCTTGACTAAGGCGGACGAACTTGAAGACGACTTGATTGAAATCATGTTCTCGAAGGGCGCAGCGGTTATCGACGTTTACGTTCCCGAAGAGGAAAACGTTTTGCCCATGGTGCCCGGCGGCAGACGCCTTGACCAAATGGTTCTTGGCAACGATTAAACGACTGTCACGGTGCAAAAAAAACAAGCACCCTTTAAGGTGCTCGTCAAGCCGATACGATTTTCGATTTATTTGTGCGCTACACCGACGCGGCTGTCCATGAGGTAGGGGAGCGAAACGGCGACGCCCTTCATGCTGTCAAGCGGATAGGGCAACGCCTTGCCGTCTTGGTCGTAGGTGCCGATAACCCAAAACAGAGCGTCGACTTGCCCCGAAGACAGCGCGGAGCCGCGAGCCGCAGATTCAATCGATACGAGTTCAATGTTTTTGTTGATACGCTTGCCGAGTTCGCTGAGGAACGCGACGTTGAAGCCTGCAGGCGTGCCGTCGGCGAGGATGCAGTCCATAGCGGGCATGTCACCCGTCACGGCGACTCTAAGCGTCGGCGCACCGTCGATAACGGGCAACGCAACGGGCACGGGATCGGCTCCCTTCAAGTCCGAAATGTTTTCTTTGGTAAGTTTGGCGAGCGTTCCGTCTTCCCTCATGGCGGTAATGGCGGTGTTAATTTCCGCGATTTGGTCTGCGGATTTTTCCTGCATTGCCATTGAGTAGCCCAGAATCGGCTTGAAGTTGTCGTCAATCAGCTTAAGGTCGTCATTTCGAGCAACAATGTAATTGCCGACGACTTTGGCAGTCGCGAAACGATTGATTTGTTCGGACTTGAGCGCGGACACCATCGAATTGAGATTATCGAAGAAAACGACAGTGCGCGGAGCGACGTAACCGGCGGGACGTCCTTCAACTTCGGCAATGTTTTCCGTCCAGCGTTTGTAGCCATTCTCGTCCAAACCGATTGGCATAAGTGCACCGACTTTGTCCGCCGATTCTTGCTTGGGTTCTGCGGGAGCATCTTTCTTTTCCTCGTTGCCGCCGCCGCAACCCGCAGCCAACAAAACGAACATTGCCAATAATAATGCGAATAACTTTTTCATAACGAACCTCCTTTAAAAATGGCTTGTACCTTGCGGTAATTTAGCAACGTCATTATACAAGGCGGTCGTCAAAATTTCAACACGATTTAAGGGGGATTTATCTTGAAGAAATATTTTCTCGCGGTGCTCGTTGAAAACAAGCCCGGCGTCTTGGCGCACGTGTCGGGGCTTATCAGCCGCCGCGCCTTCAATATCGAATCAATCTCGGCGGGCTACACCGAAGAACCTTCCGTCACGCGTATCAATATCGTCGTCAGCGTCGAATCCGAAAACGAACTGGATCAGGTCGTCAATCAGCTGTCAAAGCTCATCGACGTGATTAAAATCGTCAACCTCAGCAAGTCGCCGTCCATTGAGCGCGAACTCGTCATGATTAAAGTCCGTGCCACAAAGGAGACCCGCGCAGATTTGGTGAGCGTCGTCGACATCTTCCGCGCGCAAATCGTCGACATAACCAGCGAAAACGTCGTTATCGAGTTGACGGGCAGTCAAAACAAAATCGACGCCATTTGCGAAGTCCTAAGCGACTACGAGATCGTCGAGATTGCGCGCACGGGGACGATTGCCTTGTCGCGCGGCCCCGTACCCGTCAAAGCTATGTGACATGAAAAAGTTTCTGTTAACAATAATCTTGTCCCTTGTCCTTTGTCCTTTGTCCCTTATCGGTTGCGGCAGTCAAGCGATTCAACAGATTCCGCCGTTGCCGGGGACGTTGCCCAACGCTTTGACTGCGCCCGAACGACTTGACACCGACGTTTACTTCGACGCGACGGTTTCAATGCGCGGCTTCACGACTTTGGCGGCGGGAAATGTTTACTTGACGTTGCCGGATTTACTTGGCGACCTGTGCGGCGCGGCGGGTGATGTCAAATTCTTCAGCTTCGGCGAAAAGATTCACGCGCTTGACGGCAGGAACCACCGACGCTTCGCCGCGCCCGATGTCTACACCGAGCCGATAACTGCTGTCGCAAACGTCGTCGACGCGGCGGACACAAGTCACCTGTCGATTATCGTGACGGATTTGTTCGAGAGCGATTCGGATTGGTCGAACGTCACGCAAAAGCTCCGCGACAAATTTTTTGCGAATCACTTGGCGGTTGCGGTTATCGGCATTCGGAATTCGTTTTACGGCGAAATCTTCGACGTGGGCTTGAACGCCGCGAAGTTTCAATACAACTCGTTGGACAATCCCGACCGCTATCGCCCGTTCTACCTGCTGATAATGGGACGCGACGACGCGGTTAAGACTTTCCTGCGCAAGTTCAATGAGAGGCAGACGTTGCCCAACGACACGGGCTACTTGCTGTTGTCGGAGAACTTGACGGAGACGGCAAGCGACTTTTCCGCCTTCACGCTGCAGGAGCAGGAAAATTTTTATTCGGACGACACGCTCGGCTTGGACGCGCACGTAAAAGAATTCGGGCTGGACAAATTTTCTGCGCCGGCGTCGTTCATGTTCGATTGGACGTACACGCCGCCGTTGGGAGCTTGCCCGCTTGACTTGTCGGAAATCGACACGGCGGTTGAAATTTTCACGGTCGACGGCGAACAATGGACGCCGCGCCCCGAACACGATTTGCGCGTCAGCTTGATGCGCGACAAGCGGCAATCGGACATGTGCCTCGTGAAAGTTGCGTTGACGCCCGAAAAATCTTTGACGGAAGGCAAATTAAATTTCGTGCGCGTGAAGGTCATGCCGACGGAGCGCGGTTATCGATTGCCGGCGTGGGTGGAGCTGTGGAGCGTCAACGTCGACGCCACGGCGAAAAATTTCGACGGCTCAAAGACGCTGAACTTGACGCGCGTGCTCGGCTCGCTGAAAGATTCGGTGTTCGCCGCGTCGCGTCCCGCACTCATGAACATAAACTTCGTCGTGACACCTTAACGAAAAAAACTTCAGAGCTTGCGATAAGTCCTGAAGTTTTTTTGTTGTCAGCCGTCAATCTCCGCCACTTTCCAAAGTTCGGCGACGGTCACCTTGTCGGAAGGATTTTTGTTGCTCAAATGATTTATCAAGATGATAACTTTGTCCAACGCGTCGACGTCCGCGAAAGTTTGGAAATAAAAACCGTCGTGGTGTGCCGCCAACAATCGCTCCTGATTGATTTTTTTTAACTCGTCGAGTAATTCATTTGCCGTCATAAGCGTCCTCCTTTGCGTTGAAAATCTGCGCGGCGTTTGCTAAACTTTAGCAGAAACGGAGGCGCATATCAATGGTAGACACAGGTTCCGAAGCAGTGCGAATCAAGGAGGCGGAACGAGCCTTCGACAGGCGGCGACGAACATTCGGCTTGGTCGTCGCGCCGATTCTCGCGGCGGCTGTCATGTTGACGCCGATAGACGCGCTGTCGTTGGAGGCGCACAAACTTTTGGCGATAATGGTTTTGGTCGCGCTGTGGTGGATAACCGAGCCCGTGCCAATTCCCGTAACGTCGCTTATCGGTCCGACGCTGGCAGTAATCACGGGCGCAATCCCGGCGGGCGCGGCGTTCGCGGCTTTTGCCAACCCGATGATTTTTTTGTTTATGGGCGGCTTCATTTTGGCAAAGGCGATGATGCTGCACGGGCTCGACAAACGCTTTGCATATTGGTTGCTGTCGCGAAGTTGGGTCGGCTCCAATCCACGCAGAATTTTTTTGGCTATCGGCTTGGCAACGGCTCTGTGTTCGGGCTGGGTGAGCAACACGGCGACGGCGGCGATGATGTTCCCGATTTGCCTCGGCTTGCTCAATTCGATTAAAGACATGATGGCTGCCAACGGTCGCGAGATTAATTTGTCGGAATACAAATACGCGACGGGCTTGATGTTGATGACGGCTTACAGCGCGTCGATAGGCGGAGTGTTGACGCCAATCGGCACGCCGCCGAATTTGATAATGCTCGGCTTCCTTGACTCAATGGAAGGCATTCACGTTTCGTTCTTCGAGTGGATGATTTGGGGCTTTTGCGCGATGGTGATTTACTTCGCGATAGCTTACGTCGTGCTGTCGAAGTTGTTCCCTGCGGACGTGGAGCGGATTGACGGCGCGGAAGAATTCATACGGGCACGACAGGCGGAGTTGGGCGGCTGGACGCGGGCGCAAAAAAATACGTTGTGCGCGTTCCTGTTGGCGGTTGCGCTGTGGATAATCCCCGGCTTTTTGAACATGTTACTCGGCGCGACGAGCCCGATACTCAAAATGTACAATACGCTTTTCCCCGAAGCGATTGCGGCAATGGTCGGCGCGTTGCTGTTGTTCCTGTTGCCCGTGAACTTTGCGAAACGCGAATTCACAATCACGTGGAAGGATGCGTCGGCGGGCATTGAGTGGGGCACGCTGATTTTATTCGGCGGCGGCTTGGCTATGGGCGGCATGATGTACAAGACGGGCTTATCGCAATGGATTGGCAACTTAATCGTCGAGGCAATGGGCGGCGCGGTCTCGCAAGTCGTGTTGGTCGCGGTGTTCTCGGTTTTGGCGTTGCTGTTGTCGGAGCTTACGTCTCACACGGCGGCGACGAACATGATTGGCCCTTTGGCGATAACGATTGCGGTTTCGGCGGGCTTGAGCCCCGTGCCCGTGTCGGTCGGCATTGCGTTGAGCGCGTCGCTCGGATTTATGTTGCCGGTGTCGACGCCGCCCAATGCGATTGTCTACGCAAGCGGCTACGTCCCGATAACCAAAATGATTAAGACCGGCGTTTACATTGATTTTATCGGCATTGCGTTCGTCACGATACCGATTGCGATTTGGCTCGTCGGCTTAATCGTAACTCCATGACCATTTGACAAATGACTGACACGAAAAAATTTCTTGCATACGCAGCGTTGTATTACTACCTGGGCGAAGTGTTCTACATTGACATAGGACAGCCCGCCGCGCCGCAATATTTTTTGCCGCCGTTGCTCGCGACGCTCGCGCTGTTGTGGCTGATTCAATACGCCGCCCGCGCAGAGATTTTCAATCGCGTGCACCTGCCCAACTTGCTGACGGGCGTGGCGTGGCTGGTGATGTTCCCGCTGCTTTACACGTGGACTTATCAACGGCAATGGTTCATGTCGCTGATTTATTACGACTTCGCGGTCGGCACGGCGATTTTCATTTTGCTGACGGGCGTGCTTATAATTTTTCGTTCGCCGTCGTTGAGTTGCGCGCTGAATTTATTTTTCTGGCTGATTCCGCTGGTCGAGCTGATTTATTATTGCTTAACGTGGCATTGCCTGTCGCCGGCGTCGCTCATGGCGTTGTACTTGACGAATTGGCACGAGGCGGGCGAATTTATCCGCGCAATGATCGGTTTGCCGACAGCCGCGTTAATCTGCGCGGGCACGGGCTTTTTGTTGCGGTTGACGTTCAAAGCGCACGTGAACTTTGTACGATGCCTTGAGCTTGACACGGAACGAATTGCCGCCGCCGCGATTGCAATGCTGTGCAGTTTCGCCGCGCTGATTCACTACGCGCCGCAAACGTCAATGGCGGGCTTGTGGAAGACGGTAACGGACTACGCCGCGCAGACGCAACTTTATTCGCAGGGACGAGCCGAACGACTTGCCGACTTGCATATCGACGCCGCGAACGCTCTGCCCGCCAAGGCAAAGGGTACCGTGATTTTCGTTATCGGCGAATCGGCGAGCAGGACGTACATGCACGCTTACAATCCGAACTTCCCGTTCGACGACACGCCCTGGCTTGACGGCAAGCTTGACAAAATCCCGCCGACGCTCCCGTTGCCCGACGACGCGAAACTTAATCCCGATTATAAGGCGACGTCCGACAACACTCCCGCCTTGACGCCCGCGCAGGGAAAGTTTATTATTTTTCGGAACGTCTACGCTTCGTGGACGCAGACCGTGCCCGTCCTGCAACGCGCGCTGACCGAGCAAAGTCAATACAACGACAAAGAATTTTTCGATTCGGTTTCAATCGTCGACGCCGCGCGGCTTGCCGGCTACAAGACTTACTGGTTCAGCAATCAGGGACGCTACGGCGAATTCGACAGCGCAATAACCCTCGTCGCCAAGACCGCCGACGTTTCCGATTGGACGGACGACGCCTTCGACTTCAGCGAGCTTGAGGACGAAATCTTGCTGAAATTTTTTGAGCGCGTCGACCCGAACGAAAATAATTTTATCGTCTTCCACTTGATGGGCAGCCACATTTACTACAACAGCCGCTACCCGCGCAGGTTTAAAAAGTGGGTGACAGCCGACGGCACTCGCATGATGCTTGCCGCGCCGAGCTACGCCAATTCGATTCTGTACACCGATTTCGTCTTGTCGAAGATTTTCGATTACGCTACGGCGAATTTGAACTTGCAGGCGATGATTTACTTTTCAGACCACGGCGAGGACTTGGAGATTTCGCACAACCCCGACGTGTTCCGCTTTGAGATGTTGCGCGTGCCTATGTTCGTTTATCTGTCGCCCGAATACGAAAAGCTTTTTCCCGAACGAGCCGCGACGCTTGAACGACGCCGCGAAGAATATTTTACCAACGACATGTTCTACGACACGTTTTGCGGGCTGATTAACGCGCCGTCGAATCGCTACGACGCGGGGCAAGATTTTTCGTCCGACGCCTACCGCTTTAACCGCGACACGTTGACGACAATGCTCGGTCAACACAAACTCACCGAAGACAGCGAACAGCCATAAAATCCTAGTTCCTAGTTCCTAGTTCCTTACAAAGGAGTGATTCAATGAACCCCCCTGCAATATCTGTCATTATCCCCATGTACAACGCGGCGGAATTTATTGCCGAATGCCTCGACAGTATTCTTTTGCAGACGTTCCAAGATTTTGAAGTTATAATCGTCGACGACTGCTCCGACGACAACTGCGTTGAGATAGCCGAAAGCTATCGTGAAAAATTCGACGGACGATTGAGAATCGCACGGACGGAGACAAATTCGGGAGGAGGCGGTTACATCCCGCGAAATATCGGCTTGAGCATGGCACGCGGCGAATACATTTACTTCGTGGACGCCGACGATTTTATTTTGCTCACCGCGCTGGAAACGCTCTACGCTGCGGCAAAGGAACACGACGCCGACGTTGTTTACACCGCCGATTATTATTGGCTGAAAAAGCCCAATAATATTTCCGTTCAACGCGACACGACCGGCGACGAATTGTTCGCGCAAGGCGTGGAAGACGAGCCGGCTTTGTACGTCAACGCGCTCGAAAAAATTCTGCGCAAAGTCCTCATGAAAAATCATCACCGCACGCCGTGGGCGAAGTTGATTCGCCGCAGCCTGCTGACGGAAAACAATATCGTCTTCCCCGAAATAATCATCGGCGGCGACAACATTTGGACGTTCCGCCTTTACGCCTGCGCCAAAAGATTTTTGCGCGTGACGACGCCCGTGTACTTCCTGCGCCGCTATCACAGCACGTCCGTCATAAAAACCAAGCGTTCGATTGCCGGCTACGACCCCGCGCTGAACGTCGGCTTTATCGCGTGGTTCAAGGAGTTCAACGCGCTGGCGAAGCAAATCGATTTCTTTCGAGCGAACGTCAAACTTTGTTGCACGACGGTGAAGGAATACTTTGAATATTTCGTGCGCGGGCTTTACGAGGAAGACAAGCGGCTTTGTTGGCTCGACGTGCGCGACGCTTTGCTTGCCGAAAAAACTGCGGGCGACGACGACTTGACTGCGCCGTTCGTTAAGCTCATGACGGATTTCGCCGAATCGTACCCGTTGTCGACCTGCGCGGTCTCCGTCATCGTTTCGCTGTACAACTACGAGAAATACGTCAGCGAATGCCTTGACAGCTTGCTTGAGCAGACGTTCAAAGACTTTGAAATTATAGTTGTCGACGATTGCTCGACCGATAACGGCGTCGAAATCGTCGAAAGCTATCGTGAAAAATTCGGCGAACGGTTGAAAGTTGCGCATACGGAAAAAAATTCCGGCAGCGGCGCAATGCCGCGCAATATCGGCTTGACTTTGGCGCGCGGCGAATACGTTTTCTTCCTTGACATTGACGACGCACTTGTTCCGACGGGGCTTGAGGAAATGCACGCCTTTGCCAAGGAATATTACGCCGATGTCGTTTATTGCGAAAACTACTTCACGTCAGAGGGTTTCGGGCAAGACTTCAAAGACAACGCGCGCATTGCCGATACAAAATGCCAATTTCCGCCGTTTGCCGACGAGCCGATACTCGAAGAACGGGATATGACTGCTCGCGTCAATCGGGCGGTGCGCTTCAACTATTGGGTGACGGCGTGGCTTCGGTTGGTGCGGCGCGACCTTTTGCTGGAAAACGAAATAACTTTTCCGAAAATTAAAATGTCCGAAGATGCGCTCTGGTGCTATCAAGTTTTGTTTTGCGCCAAGCGGCTTTTGCGCGTGCCGAACGCTTACTACATACGGCGAATGCATGATAACTCCATTTCTGCTCCGCAGAGCGACTTATCCAAATACGTTTACGATTGGATGAACAGGTCGATTCGCAACTTGAGATTCATTGAAGATTTCATGTTGAAAAACGAAGTCCTAAGCAATGCTCCCGAACTGCGCTACAAAGTTTTAAATCATTTTATCAATGCAGATCTTGCCAAAACAGATGCCGAATGCAGAGGTTTGCAGCCTTATGAGTTTGCCGCCCTTATCCGCGAAGTGTTCGGCGATTATTTGGGAGAACACGACTTGCTTGTTTCCATGCTTTGCGCCAACGTAAATGCAAAGCGCAAAAATATGAATCGTCAAGAAGGGCGCATTGCCGAACTTAATCAAAAGCTAAGTCAGGTCAGCCCGTTGGGCTATCCCGCAGTCTCCGTGATTATTCCGATGTACAACGCGCAAGAGTTTATCGGCGAATGCCTCGACAGTTTGGCAGAGCAGGTGTTCACGGACTTTGAAATTATCGTCGTCGACGACTGCTCGACCGACAACAGTGTTGAAATCGTCGAAAGCTACTTTGAACGTTTCGGCAGACGCTTAAAGCTCGCGCAGACGAAAAAAATTCGGGCGGCGGCGGCTACGTCCCGCGCAACCTCGGACTTAAAATTTCACGCGGCGAATATGTTTTCTTCATGGACTCCGACGATTTTATTCTGTCGTCCGCGCTCGGACGGTTGTACGCGGCAGCAAGAGGATTTGAGGCCGATGTCGTTTACATGAGCTCTTATTACGATTTGCAAGGCGAAAAGAAAGTTCGCACGATAAGAGAGCCTTTGGACAAACAATTTCCAAAAGTCGGCCTGCGCGGCAATTCCATCTTGTTTGAAGACGACCCCGATAAAAATATTAGGGGCTGTTGGTAAATTAAAAGTGAATAACAGAAGCAGCGAGTAAAAAGA
>CAMZAX010000020.1 GCA_947304355.1 uncultured Selenomonadales bacterium | reverse complement strand
CTTGGATTTTATCAAAACCCTTTCGAGTTTCAATACATTTTTATATAACAGGAGGTTGCGGGCTCATGAAACAGGTTGGGATATTCGGAAAGCGCAAGAGCGGCAAATCGGCACTCATGTATGCGCTGACACGCCACAAAGTCAAAGCGACGTTCAAAGCGATGGAAATCAGCGGCGTCACGAAAGTCATGCTGGTCGATACGGTCGGCGTGGACGTGGAGGGCTCTACGGCGGAAGAATCAGCGCAAAGCGTGTCGGTCGCGCTCATGCTGATTTGCAACGATTCATTTGAAATGGAGCTGGCGTGGATAAGCAAACTTCGCAAAGCCGGTTCGTCGGTCATTGTCGTGATAAGCATGGCGGATTTGTTCGACGACGGCGGCGCGGCATTGGCTGCGGCTGTCGAAGAAGTTTCCGGGCTTAAAGCGTTGTGCGTCAGCGCGGAGACCGGCGCGGGCGTCGTGGAGCTCGACGAGGAAATTAATCGTCGCCTGGCATAAGGAGTGATTACGTTGTTCAAAAAAATTCTTGCGTTCGCGATAATCTGCGCGGCAATGATTATGACGACACGTTCTGCCTGCGCGGCGACCGAATGGTATTGGCTCGACTCTAACGACAACTACAGCAAGTACTTCGACCCCGCCTCCGTGACGGTCACGAAAAAAGTCGTCACCAACGACGGACGCGAAATCGCCATTGAGATTGAGGCTTGGACGAAGACGACTTACTCCTACGAAGGCGCGGCGCGGACGATTAAAAACTACGAGATAACGAAAATTTTGCCCGACCCGCGTTCGCTGAATTACAGCCTTGCGTTGCTAAGAGTCAATCCGCAAAATCGCACGCTGCAATACGTCCGCGAAGATTTTTACAACGCCAACGATCAAGTCGTTTGGTCAAAGGGCGAAGGACGCGTTAAGGAAGTCAACTCGCAAGCGTTCGACGAAGAATTTTACTGCGCAATTGTCGACGAAGTTTTTCAGATGGGCGAACGCGACCGCAAACGCGCGCCCGCCGACGAACGTTGGATTGATTTATGGACTTATACCGCCGCCGACGGCACGACCAAAAACTTAACCGCCGACACGACGACCATGCGTCTCAAAGGCTCGAATCTTATCCTTTGGGAGTGGGAAGTCACCAAAAGTCCCGAAGGCAAGACGACCGAAATCCGCTTCATGAAAAAAGCCGTCAACTTGACGCAGGGCACCGAAGTCATTAAAGAGGGCGGCAAAGTTTGGACGCCGACCAATTCTTGGCAGGACTTGAAAGACGAATACGACGGCGCATATCGCATGATTAAAAGCGACGAGCCCGACTACAAAGGCTTGGTTCGCCTGCGCGCCTACGTCAAGAAAAATTCGCGTTGGGTCAGCCGTTACTCGCTTGATTAAGAGGTGAATCACTTTGCCGATAAAAATACCTAACAACCTGCCCGCGTCGCACATCCTTGAGGGCGAAAATATTTTCGTCATGGACGCCGACCGGGCTTATGCGCAGGACATTCGTCCGCTGAAAATTTTAATCCTGAACTTAATGCCGATAAAGCCCGTCACCGAAACGCAACTGCTCCGCCTTCTCGGCAACACGCCGCTGCAAGTCGAAGTTGATTTCATTTACACACGCACCTACACGCCGACACACACGCCCAAAGATTATCTTACCGAATTTTACGGGACGTTCGACGACGTGCGAAACAACAACTACGACGGCTTCATCATGACGGGCGCGCCGCTTGAGCTTATCGACTTCGAGGACGTGGCTTATTGGCAGGAACTTGTTGAAATCATGGAGTGGAGCAAAACTCACGCTTGGTCGTCGTTCTACTTGTGCTGGGGTGCGTTCGCGGCGTTGTATCATTTCTACGGCGTGCCGAAACATCTGTTGCCGGAAAAGTTTTCGGGCGTGTACAAACACCGGCTCTGCGTCCGGCACGAAAAACTTCTGCGCGGCTTCGACGACGAATTTTATGTTCCGCATTCGCGTTTCGTAGATTTTCACCGCGACGATATTGAAAAAGTTCCCGCGCTGACGATTCTTTCCGAGTCGGACGAAGTGGGCGTTTATGCCGTGGCGGATTTGAAGGCGCGTCTGTTTTTCATCACGGGTCACGCCGAATACGACCCGAACACTTTGCGCAACGAATACGAGCGCGACGTCCGCGCAGGGCTCAATCCCAACGTGCCGAAGAATTATTTCCCCGACGACAATCCTGCGCGGGAGCCCGTCGTCAAGTGGCGGAGCGTGGCGCATTTGCTTTTTGCCAACTGGCTGAATTATTACGTCTATCAAGAGACGCCTTACGAGCTTGAGGCAATCAGCAGCAAATCGTTTCTTTAAGGTAAGGAGCTTTTAAATGGACATCGTGCCCATAATACTGCAGACGTTGCTTGTGGCGTTCCTAATCGCAATGAACGGCTTCTTCGTCGCGGCGGAATTCTGTTGCGTGAAAATCCGTCCGTCGCGTCTCGAAACGCTGATTCAAGAGGGCAACACCCGCGCGAAGTACGCAAAAAAATTGGTCGACGAACTCGACGAGGCATTAAGCGTCACACAGCTTGGCATAACGCTTGCGTCGCTTGGCTTGGGTTGGGTCGGCGAGCCGTTCGTCGCCGAACTCATCGCGCCGTTGATTCACGCGGCGGGTTTCAACGAGACGCTTGGTCATACAATTTCGTTCGTGCTTGCCTTTTCGCTGATAACGTCAATGCACATCATTCTCGGCGAGCTGACACCGAAGTCAATGGCAATCGCCGCCGCCGAAAAAATTTTGTTGAACATTGCCATACCCATGCTGATTTTCTGGAAGGTCATGTACCCGTTCGTGTGGTTGCTCAATAAGACGGCGGGCTTCGTAAGTCACCACTTGGGCTTGACGGTTTCCGAAGGCGAAATCGCGCACAACCCCGAAGAAATTCGCCTGCTTATGAAGGAGAGCCGCAAACAGGGACTCGTTGACGACACCGAGGTTGATTTCGTCGATAACGTCTTCGACTTCACCGAACGCAACGTCCGCGAAATCATGGTGCCGCGCCTCGACATGGTTTGCATTTATCTGAACAAAAGCTACGAAGAAAATCTTGCGACGATTCTTGAAGAGGAAATGACGCGCTACCCGATTTGCAACGAAGACAAAGATCATATCGTCGGCTTCCTGCACATCAAGGATTTCGTCAAGGCGATGCTTCGCGGCAACCGCAAGCCGAGTTTCAAGAAGTTGGCGCGCAAAGTTTTCTTCGTCCCGGAAAGCATGGACGTAAGCGTCTTGCTTGAGACCATGCAAAAGAATCGTTCGCAGCTTGCGATTGTCGTCGACGAATACGGCGGGACGGCGGGCATGGTCACCATTGAAGATATTGTCGAAGAAATTGTCGGCGAGATTCAAGACGAGTTCGACGAAGAACGACCCGACGCCGAGAAGCGCGACGATAACCTTTACTCCGTCGACGCGAAGATGTTGCTTGAAGAATTGGAAGACGAATTCGACATTGCCATCGACGAAGAAGACGTTGACACAATCGGCGGCTGGTTGAACGACAAACTCGGCGGCGAGCCCCGCGTCGGTCAATCGGCGGCGTTCGAGGGCAACACCTTTTACGTCGAGGAAGTCGAAGGCTTGCGGATAACGCGCGTGCTGATTCGCCTTGCCAAAAGACATGACGACGACGATTGAGCAAAAAAATTTCCCCGCCAAACTGCGCGGGGATTTTTTTTTATCGGGCTAGCAATACGCAGCGTTGCGTATGAACGCGGCGATTGACTTTAAATTGTCGAAACGCTTCGGCGCGACCGCAGGGTCAAGCGTCACGCTTGCGGTTGGGCTTGTCGCCCTTGGTGATGTTCTTGGCGATGTCGATAAACAGCTGTCCGTCAAGGTGGTCAACCTCGTGCTGAATGCAACGGGCAAGCAAGCCGTCCGCCTCAAGAGTTTTTTTCTTGCCGAAACGACTCGTGTATTCGACGCGAATTTTTTCAGCGCGCTCAACGTCTCCGAAAAGTTGCGGGCACGACAGGCAACCTTCGTTGTCGACGACCGAGCCTTCGCGCCACGTGATGACGGGATTAATCAAGTCGTAACGATTTTTTTTGTCAACGTCGACGACGCAGACGCGAATCGATTCGCCGACTTGCGGCGCGGCAATCCCGACGCCGTCGCTTGCGTACATCGTCTCCGCCATGTCGTCCAAAAGTTTCCGCAAGCGTTTGGTAATCTTGTCGACGGGCGTGCAAACCGTTTTCAAAACCGGGTCGCCTGCCGTTTTTATTTCAAGCAATGCCATAAGTAAGCCTCCAAATCAGGGATTGGGGACTAGGGACTAGGGACTAGTTTTTTTCATTCCCGGCTCCTAATTCCTAATTCCTAATTGCTTTTTCGACGCCGCGCAGGCATTTCCTACCGCCGCCAACAAGAATCGCCGCCGTCAACGTCACGGGAAAATTTTTTTGTCATTTCCGCCGCCAACTGGTATAATCTGCACGGCATAAGACATGCAGTTAGGAGTGAGGAGTTAGGTACGCGCTTTTAACTTCTAACTCCTACATCCTAACTCCAAACTAACAAAAAGGAGGCAATTTCGTTAATGGAAAATTCTGCGTTGTCAATGTTGCCGCCGATTATCACGATAATCCTCGCGCTTGTCACGAAGGAAGTCTACACGTCGCTGCTGGTCGGCATTTTCGTGGGCGCGATGCTCTTCACGGGCGGCAACTTCTTGGAGTCAATCGTAACGTTCTTCTCGATAATGGAGTCGAAGGTTGGCGGCAACGTCAATATTTTGATTTTCCTGGTTATCTTGGGCATACTCGTCGCGATAATCAGCAAGTCCGGCGCAACGAAGGCTTACGGCGATTGGGCGCGCTCGGTCATTTCCGGCAAACGTTCCGCGCTCGGCTTGACGGCGTTCCTGGGCATGTTGATTTTTATCGACGACTACTTCAACTGCCTGACGGTCGGGACAATCATGCGCCCCGTCACCGATAAATTTAAAATCGCCCGCGCAAAGCTCGCTTACATCATCGACGCGACGGCGGCTCCGATTTGCATTATCGCGCCCGTGTCCAGTTGGGCGGCGGCTGTCGGCTCGTCGTTGCCCGAAGGCTCGCTCGTCGACGGCTTTTTGCTTTTCCTGCAGACGATTCCTTTCAATCTGTACGCGATTTTTACAATGCTGTTTATGGCGTTCATCATCGTGACGGGCAGAGACTTCGCCACCATGGGCGCGGAAGTTCGCAAGAACAACGAACACTTTGAAATCCCCGCCGAATACAAAGACGCTACTGCAGACGAACAAACTGCGGGCGGCAAGGGCAAGATCGCCGATTTGATTCTGCCGCTGGTCGTACTTATCGGCGTATGCATTTACGCAATGCTTTACACGGGCGGCATCAACGAAGGCAAATCGATTTCCGACGCCTTCGCCAACTGCGACGCCGCAAAGGCTTTGGCTCTCGGCTCGTTTATCGCGTTGCTGTTCATCTCGGCTCTTTACCTGCCGCGCAAGGTCGTCAACTTCAGCGAATACTGCGAATGCTACTCGCAAGGCTTCAAGGCGATGGTGCCCGCGATTTTCATTCTGTGCCTGGCGTGGACGCTTTCGGGCATTTGCTCGGACAGCTATTTGAATCTTGGCGGCTACGTTGGTACAATAGTTCAGGAACATTCGTCGCTTGCGGGCTTCCTGCCCGTGATTTTCTTCCTCGTGGCGATTGGCTTGGCGTTCGCGACGGGGACAAGCTGGGGCACGTTCGGCATTTTGATTCCGATTGCGTTTTCAATTTTGGTCAATCTGCCCGCTGAAGAGGAGGCTCAACTGCTGGTGATTTGCATTGCGGCGATTCTTGCGGGCTCTGTTGGCGGCGACCACGCGTCACCCATTTCCGATACGACGATTCTCGCTTCGGCGGGCGCGCAGTGTCATCATATCGACCACGTGTCGACGCAAGTGCCCTACGTCTTGACGGTCTCAAGTTGCTGTGTCGTCGGCTATCTGGTTGCAGGCGTCACGCTCAACGGCTGGCTGGGCTTGGCGGCGGGGCTGGCTTGTCTTGCTGTCGTTATGATTGTCGTGCGGGCGAAGGTTCCCGCCATTGATATTTAAAAGTTTTTAAGGAGTGTTTGCATTATGAAGTTCACTTTCGATTTGCAACGTTTCGACGAAGTGTCAATCGCAGCGGGCGACACATACGCGCTCGACGGCGTGACGTACACCGCGCTCGAAGACGCTCGGCTTAACCTCGACGACGACGGAAAAGTTTCGGGCATTGCAAGCGGTTCGGTCTCTGCTGTCGTCACGGGAAGGAGCAACCCTGTTGCCACCGTCGACGCAACCAACAGCTCAACCGAATTCACTTTGACGGGCAAAGATGAAGTGCTCACCCTGACGAAGGTTTTACCTTTTGAATTGGACAACGGCACATTCACTTTGGCGGGCAATGTTCTCACTGCTGCTAAAGGCTCCGATTTGAGGATTGGCACCGGCAGGACTTACGCCGACGGCACCATTGTCTTTGGGCACGATTACGCCGACACTGACATTACTTACACCATTACCGACACCACATTGACTGAAGAGACCGAAAAGGGAACTATCATATTCACCGCAAGTTTAGGAGAACAGGCTCGTTCAATCACTACCTTTGTTAATGGAAAAATTATCAATGGCGTAGCTGACGGCAAATTCACCGGCGGTTTCACTATCACAAAAGGCTCGTCGATGGGTTTAGTTTTGGGCAACTACACTGTTAAAGCAACTGCAAACGCCGACGCCACGTCACGGATTTTTGTTGACTCGAAAGGCATTAACATTACTCCGGGTTCGGGCGACGGCTCGCTCAACGTTGCTTTAAGCCGCAACGGCACGGAAATTATTTCAGGCGAACTGAACGTCACCAGCGGCAAAATCACTTTCGGCTATGACAACTCCGTCACGTTCGATAAGGATACGAGCTGGGATTTCACGTGGAACGGCTACACCATGACGGCGACAACCACCGACGAGGCTCAAATCGGCGTCTCCTTGCAAGGAAACCAACTTGTCTTGACGCCGGGCGAAAACGACGGCGGCTTGAATCTTTTGCTCCGCAGAGGTACCACGCCCGTTTTCGGCGGCGTCCTCAACGTAACCGACGGCACAATCACTTTCGACCCGACGACGCAGAAATTTTCCTTCACGGAAGGCACGAACATTTCCATTACGCTCCCCGGCGGCACGCCACGGCAGGTCGATTTCAAAGTCGTGGGCGGCGACGCAAGCATCAAAGTCGAGGCGGACTCCAGCGGCAAATTTGTCCTCACGCCCGACAATAACGACGGCTCTTTGCAAATTTCCGTCAGCAGAGACGGCAGAACCGTTTTCCAAAACACGTTCAACGTCAGCAACGGCTCAATCGTCTTCGACCCCGCGACGCAGGCTGTCACTTTGACGCAGGGCACGACGGTTTCTTTGGGGCTCAACAATTACACGATCTCCGCAACAACGACCGACGACGCAAGTTTCAGACTCGCTCTCTTAAACGACGGCAGGATTGCCTTTGTTCCGGGCGAAAACGACGGCGCGCTTAACATTGCCATAAGCAGAGGCGGCTCGACGATTTTCCAAAACACGGTCAGCGTAAGCGGCGCAATCTTCGTCAATCCCGAAACGCTCGAAATGACGTTGGCGGAGGGCACGAACATTTCCCTGTCGTTCGGCAATTACGAACTCAACGCGACGACGACCGCCGACGCCACCGTTGGCATTGCGGTTCTGGAATCGGGCATTGCAATCACGCCGACACCGGGCGACGGCTCGCTTAACCTCACGATAAACAGCGCGGACGGCTCACTGAACGCCAATGTCGAAGTCATCAGCGGCTCGTTCATTTTGGGCGACGACGGCTTGCTTACCGTTGCGAAGGATACCGAATTGCAAATCGACTTCGGCGACGGTTACGTCATCAACTTCAAGGCGACCGACGACGCGGGCGGCTCGCTCGTTCTCGGCGCGGACGGAATCACTTTCGTGCCCGGCACCGACGACGGCGGCTTGGAACTTTCCGTAACGCAGGGCGGCGTGACCCGCACCGTAAGCCTCGACGTGACGGGCTCGGTTACTTACAGGCTCGACGGCTCAATCTCGCTGGCAAAGGGCACCGTCGTCCGAAATGTTTTCGACAGCGGCAACGTCTTGACGATAACCGCAAACACCGACGCAAGCGGCTCGATGATTTTCACGCCGCAAAGAGGTTTGGACATCACGTCTTCGACGCCCGACGCGCTCAATATTGTCTTGACGACGGGCGGTGTGGACGTCGCCAAAATCTCGTCAATCATGGGCTCAATCAATTACACAGGCGGCGTTGTCACGGTTTCAGACGGCACGAAAATTTCTATGACCGATTACGAAGGCTATGATTCGATTTTGACAGTCGACGGCGGCACGGCTTCCGTTAAATTCGGAACCGACCGCGCAGTCTACACCGCCAACGAAGGCGCGACTTTCACTTTTGATTGGCTTGACGGTCATACTTGGCAACTGCATAACGGAACAACATTGACTGACACTTATAACGGATATGCAATTTTGTCCGAAGGCGCGACCTTCAACTCCAACGACGATTTAATCGTTGAGATACTCGAAAAGGCGGGCAACTACATTCTCAACGGCATGAACATCGCCACGACGCAAGACGGCGTTCAAGTCGTACTTTCCAATTACGACACCGTTACGTTTGAGGCGGACGCGGGCATCGTCTTTGACGGACAAGAATTTTCGGGCGACGGCATAATCACCCTCACCGACGGCGCAATCGTAATCGAAAACACGGAAGACAACGTTGCTGTCAACGGCACCGAATTTAACGATAGAATAACCAACAGCGGCGACAACGTGACGATTAACGCGCTCGGCGGCAACGATACGATTAACTCAAGCGGCAACGGCAACAAGATTGACGGCGGCGCAGGCAACAACGTTGTCAGCCTCGGCAGCGCAGGTTCCAACATCGTCTTTGACGGCAACACGACCGTTGAAGGCTTCAAGACGGGCTGGGGCAACGGCTCCGATACCGTTTACGTCAACACCGGCAGCGACCCCGGCGTCGACTTCAAAACAAACGGCTTGACTTTCTACGACGGCAACGACTCCTTGACGCTCGACGACGTGGACGATACCGCCAAAGTCAATCTCTATTACGAGACAAGCGACACAATAGCACGCAACGTCTACATTGCGCAAAATGATTGGTACCAGGTATCGAATTCCGACTTGAACAGCGGCGAAGGAATTTATTTCGTGGGCACGAGCGCAACGCACAATCACGGCGTTGACTTCAGCGGCGTCTCGCAAGCTCTCAACGTCACCATGAACACCGACTACGACGCGACCAACAATTCGATATGGGTCAACAACGTCTATTCGATACGCGGCGGCGCGGGCAACACGACAATAACCGGCACCCCCGACAGCGACACGATAATCGCGGGCAGAGGCTCCACGACCATTGACGGCGCGGGCGGCTCCGACATAATTTCACTCGACTCCGCGCGGGCTCTCGTCAATTACAATTCGGGCGGCGGCTCCGATTCGATTTACGGCTTCAATGCCAACTCGACGATGAGCATTGGCGGCGGCAGATACTCAAGCGCGACAAGCGGCAACAATTTGATTTTGAACGTCGGCTCCGATTACGTGACGCTGTTCGGCGCGGCGTCTTTGAACAATCCGCACATCCTCGGCACGGCAAGCGGCGGCAGTGCTACCATACCGGCACCGGCAACGCAAAGCGGCGGCGACGACCCGTTTGCGTCAATCAGCAGCGGCGTTTCCACTTCGACAACCAGTGGCGGCACTTCGACGACCGGCGGCGGCAGTTCAACAGTAACAACGAGCGGCGGCACGACGAGCGAAGGCACGACCATAATCCATCGCGGCACGTTGATAACTCCGACGGTAAGCGGTTCAAGTTCGACGACGACACAAAGCGGCGGCTCTTCGACTTCAACGACCAGCGGCGGCAGTTCCACTTCGACGACAAGCGGCGGCACGTCCACGAGTTCAGTCGTCAGCGGTGCGACTTCGACGACGAGCAGTGTCGTTTCCGCTTCGTCGAGTTACGGCGACCTTTTGAACTCTTTGCGCAGCGGCGTTTCAAGTTCGCGTTCGACGACGAGCAGCGGCTCTTCGACTTCGACGGCGACGGCGACACCCGCGGCGGCTTACGTCTACACGGGCGGCGACCAAGTCATCACAAACTACACGGCGGGTGCAAAAATTGCGCTCGGCACGTATCCGACGGGCGGCGCGTTCGTCGACGGCAACTTCGTCCTCAGTTCGGCAAGCGGTAACCTCGTCGTGCAAAACGCAACCGATAAAGTTGTCGACTTCACCGACGGCGCGGGCAACGACTTCATCAAGGCATATGCGGCGACGAATGCGGGCGTCATCGACGGGCGCGGACTCGGCGGCTTTGAACTTATCAACGGCTCGGCGGGCAACGATTGGATTTACGCGGGCGACGGCGGCAGTCAACTTTGGGGCGGCTCCGGCGCGGCGTCCGATATGCTGACCGGCGGCGCGGGCACGGATATTTTCGTCGCAGGCAAGTATCAGGGCGCGGACGTCATCAACAACGCGGAGACCAAAGACATCATCAACATCAGCGACGCGACGTTGAGCGACATCATTGCCACGGCTGAAAACAACGGCTTGGTTGCCGTGACGTTCAACAACGGCAACGCTGTGGCGGTACAAAGTTCGGAGGCGTTAAGCGCGGCATTCCAACTCGCGGACGGCTCGGCTTGGCGATACAACCACGCGACAAAAGGCTGGCAGAGCGCGTAACATCTGCGCGGCGTCTAAAAAATTTTTCCCCGTTAATTGTGGCGGGGATTTTTTTTGTGATAAAATGCGCCCGTAAGTTTCAACAGGAGGTAAATCTTCATGAGCAATTTCATTTTCGACCTTCAACGCTTCGACGAAGTAACAATCCTTGCGGGCGACACCTGCGCGCTCGACGGCGTGACGTACACCGCGCTTGAAGATGCTCGGCTCAATCTCGACGACGACGGAAAAGTTTCGGGTATCGCAAGCGGCAAAGTTCAAGCGACAGTCTCGCGGCGCAACAACCCGATTGTCACCTTCGACGCCTCGGACGGCGCAGTTAATTTTTCTGCGACGGGCGACGGCAAAGTCATCAAGGTTACAAAACTTTTCGCGATTGAACTTATCAGCGGCGAATTCACCTACGTAGGCAACACGATCAACATAGGCGTCGGCGCAACTCTTGCCATTGTCAATCAACGCGGCAATTATACTCTGCGCAACGAAAATACTTTTGAATTCGGCGGCAACTACATTTTCAGCAACACCGCCTTGACGACCGAAAGCCAACACACCTTCGGGACTTTTACCTTGAGCGACGGCGTAGAAGTCAGGCAACTGCACCCTGAACAATTCGGCAAAGTCATCAACCGATTCACCGAACGCGGCTTTACGCTCACCAAGGGCTCAAGCGAGGCTCTGCACATCGGCGGCTACACTGTGACGGCGACCGCTGTCGACGACGCGGCTTTGAATATTGACTTGAACGCGAACGGCTTAACTCTTGTTCCGGCTCACGGCGACGGCACGCTTAACGTTGCGCTCACTCGCGGCGACACGACAATCCTTGAAGGCGAACTGGAATGCACAAGCGGCAACATCACTGTGGGCTTCGACAACTCCGTCACGTTCGATAAGGATACTAGCTTCAATTTAACGCAGGGCGACTACGTTTTGACGGCGACAACCACCGACACCGCAACAATCGGAATTTCTTTGCAGGGCAACAAACTTGTCTTCACTCCGGGGCAAAACGACGGCGGCTTAAATCTTTTGCTTCGCAGAGGCGGCACGCCTGTCTTCGCGGGCGAACTCAACGTAACCGACGGCACAATCACTTTCGACCCGACGACGCAAAAATTTTCCTTCACCGAAGGCACAAACGTTTCAATCGCGCTCCCGACGGGTCAAGAATTCGGCTTCAAAGTCACGGGTGGCGACGCAAGCATTAAAGTCGAATCGGACGGCGCGGGCAACTTCATCATCACGCCCGACAACGGCGACGGCTCGCTTGACATCACGCTCAAGCAGGACGGTCAAACGACTTTTTACAACAACATCAGCGTCAGCGGCGGCTCAATCCTTATCGGCAACATGGGGCAAGTAATCGGCTTGACAAAAGGCACGACCGCAAACGTCACGCTCGGCAACTACACAATATCCGCGACGGCGACCGACGACGCAAGCTTCACACTCGGCATCGCAAACGACGGCTCCATTTCAATCACGCCCGCCAAAAACGACGGCGCGCTGGACATTGCTATCAAGCGGGACGGCACGACGATTTTCAGCAACACAGTCAGCGTCGACGGCACGATAACTTTCAACCCGACGACGCAGGCAATGACATTGACGGACGGCACGACGGTTAATTTGTCCTTCGGCGATTATGAACTCACGGCGACGGCAAACGGCAACGCCGCAAGCGTCCTGTCACTCACGGGCAACGGAATCGCTGTCACTCCGAACACGGGCGACGGCTCGCTCGACCTCACGCTTAAAAGCGCGGGCGGCTCCCTTAACGCAAACCTTGAAGTCTTAAGCGGCTCGTTCGTTCTCGGCGAAGGCGGCACAGTCACCGTAACCAAAGGCACCGAACTGAAAATCGACTTCGGCGGCGGTTACATTATCAACTTCAAGGCGACCGACGACGCGGGCGGCTCGCTTACTCTCGGCGCGGGCGGAATTACTTTCGTGCCCGGCTCGAACGACGGCGGCTTGGAACTTTCAATCACTCGCGACGGCGTGACGCGCACCGCCTCCCTCGACATGACAGGCTCTATAACTTACAAGCTTGACGGTTCCTTTTCACTGACGCAAGGCACTGTCGTCCGAAATGTTTTTGCCGACGGCAACGAGTTGACGATAACCGCAAACACCGACGCAAGCGGCTCAATGGTTTTCACGCCCGATAACGGCTTGGACATCACGCCTTCGACAACCAACGCCTTGGATCTTCTTTTGTCGCGGGACGGCGAAGACATCATCGAAATTTCGGGCATCACGGGTTCGGTTAATTACAAGGGCGGAGCTTTTACCGCAAGCGACGGCACAACAATTCACTTCGTCGACCCTGCGGGCTACTACAACGACAACGAGTTAAGAACTTCGGGCGGCACCACCACTGTTCATTTCGGCGGCGAAGAAATTGATTATTCACCCGGCGAAAACGCAACATTCGTCATGGATTATCTTCAAGGCACCACTTGGGAATTGCAAAACGGCACGTTGACTGATTATTTCAGCGGTCCGATACAAGGGAATATCGTTTTGTCCGAAGGCGCGACCTTCGATACCAACGACAACGAATTTCCTTTTGAGCTCGAAAAGGCGGGCAACTACACGCTCAACGGCATGAACATCACAACGACCAAAGACAACGTCGAAGTGGTGCTCCACGATTACGATACCGTTGCATTCGCCGCCGACGCGCCCGTTAAAATTTCCACGTCTGAAGGCGGCAAGCTCTTCATGGTTGCGGAAAGCGACGGCATGATTCAAGCCACGACCAAAGCAACCAACAACGTCGAAGTCACGAACGGCGCAATCACTTTCGACCCGGCGACGAAAAAATTTTCCTGCACGGCGGGCACAACCGTTTCATTCACGCGCGGCGAACAAATCATCAACTTCACTGCCGACAAAGATATTTCCGCGACGTACAAAGTTGAAGAGGACGTTCATTATTTCATGCTCGACAACGGCGCGACGGCGAATCTTTCAATTTCAAGCGGCGGGCAAACGATTTTCGCGGGTGGTTTGGAAATGGGCGGCGTCTTAAGCTACAGACCCTCGACGGGCACTTTCGGCTTGACGGGCGCGAACAGCTCCCACGGCGACGGCACCAACACTTTCGTGAACCTCACGCTTAAAGGACAAACTTCGGGTAGCACCTACGACATCAGAGCCGCCACCCACGATACGACCGTTGTTTTCGTTCCCGATCTCGTCGACGGCAAGCTTGAAATCAATTTCCCGAACGAACGCAAGCACGCGTTGCAGTTCACGTTCAGCAAGGACGGGCAGACGCTCGTCAACAACGACCTCGCTATCGACGGCAAGATCGGCTTGGATTTCGCGACGCGGGAAGTTTACATGACGAAGGGCACGTCCGTTGATTTGAACGCGGGCGACTTCTCCGCCGTATTCACCGCCAACGACGACGCAAGCGTTAAATTGTCCGTCGACAACGGCAAAATCAAAATCACGCCCGACGAAGGCGACGGCTCCATTGACTTCACGATAAAGCGCGGCGACACAATCACTTTCGCAAGCAACCTGTCAATCAGCGGCGGCTCAATCGTCCTCGAACCTGCCGCGCAGTCAATCGGCTTGACGAAGGGCACGACACTCACGCTCACGCAAGACGATAACGTAATGACGATAACCGCCCTCGACGACGCAAGCGGGCAACTGTCTTTTGTTGACGGCGGGATAAGATTTGCTCCGAATGCGGGCGACGGCGCGCTCGAATTGAATTTCGTCACGGCGGGACGCAAAGTGACGCTCGGCTTGACGGGCGCGGTCGTCTACGGCGGCGACGGAAAAATTTCACTCGAAGACGGCACCGTTGCCGACCTCACCTGGACGGACGGCGTCAACCTCAAGATGACTTCACACGGCTCGACCGGCTCGATTGCCATTGACGCGCAACGCGGCTTGAAGATAACCTCCGCCGACGAAAACCTCGACATCGCCTTGACGACGCCCGCCGGCGTGCAAACGAATATCAGCGGCATTAAAGGTACGCTGTATTACAACGCGGGCACCGTTTCCTTTGATGACAACTCGACGATAACCGCAACCACGACGCTCGGCGGGCAACCGATTTTCACGACGCTCGAAACAATCGGCGGCACGGGACACATTTCCTTTGTCGACAACGGCACGGTCTACGCGGCGGACACGGGCGCAATGCGAATCACTTGGTCGCGCGACGGCAAGGAAAGCACCTTTACCGTCAACAGCGGCACGATTCATATCGGGCACGGAATTTTCCAAATCGCTGAAGGCACCGACCTTTCCACCGACCTCAAGGACTTTGTTCCCGCGCTGTACTTCACGACGAGCGAGGCGGGCACTTACACGCTCAACGGACAAAAGATAACGACGACCACCGCCAATATCCCGATTACGGCGACGGACGACATGATGACGTTCAATCTGCGCGGCAGTGAAATTTCCGTGGACGATATGACGTTCACGGGCAACGGCAACGTTATCATCACGGCGGACGGTGTAACTGTCGGCAACGGCGTCGAAGTGGCGGGCTTGGATAACAGCAAATCGTTCGTCTTGACGGAGGCGGGCAACGTCACTGTCGATAACAGAATTTTTGAGCTGACTGAAGACGTCCCGACGGGTATCAGCGTCACGGGCATCAATCACGGCTTTGAATTCGCAAGGACAATCACTAAGGAGAGCGAAGAACGCCTCGGCATTACAAATTCGTCCGACATTGGCAAAATCTTCAAGGAAAGCTTTACGGCTCGCGGCGACGACGGCTATCGCGTGCAGACAGACTTAATCGGCTTGCAACAGATTATCGGCATAACCGCGCCCGTTACAGTCAAAGCCGCCGCTTACATTGGCGACGAACCGGAGGAAACTCTTTTCGACCTCGTTACCGATTCGGAAGGCGTCGTTCAAATCGGCAACAAGCCCTACACAATCGGCGGCGATTCAAGCGTCGTCGTGAAGGTTGACTTTGAACCCGATAAGTCATACGTGCGCGGCTTCAACGACTTGAACGGCACGGTAAGCGGCGACTTCACGCCCCACGCGGTTTCACTCGACGGCGGCGACCCGATTATCGTTCACGGCGACAGATCGATTGACATTGCCAACGGCGCGGGCGGTGCGGAAATTTTCAACCTCAGCAAGGGCTCGACGCTTGAGGCTCTCGGCGGCGTCTCGAAAGTGCACACGGACACGACGGGCAAGTTCCAATTCGGCAACACGGCGGACGATTCGCTCGGCGTCACGATTCGCGGCGACGACAACGTTACCTTTGAATTCAACAGCGACCAAGAATTAACCGCCGTCAGCAACCTCGAAGGCAGTATCATCTTCGACTGCATGTCGGACAAGTTGATAATTAACGGCACGGGCGTCACGATTGACGGCGAAATCTCGTCGGTCGGGGCTTACAACAATTTGCTTTACCTGCACGACGCGACGGACGCCACAACGATTAATACTTCAGCTGTCGATAAAACCTGGGCTCAAATGCGCGGCGAGTCAATGACGCTCAACGACAACAGCTTAACGTTGACCGAAGACGACGACGGCATTTGGATTCGCAACAAGGAAGTTGTAGGGCTCGGCGAAGGCGCAAGCTTGCAAGTCACGGAGGCGGGCAATTACGTCGTCGACAACACCGCGCTCACTGTCGGCGCGAACGACATCATCGTCGGGCTCGGCGACGCGGGTGCTTACGTTTACGACGCCGCCAACCCGTTGTTTACGCGCAAATCGACGGCGGCGGACATCATCGACAGATTCAAGCCCGAAAACGTCACGGTCGTCGGCGCGAGTGACGGCGGCATTTACAACATCACAATGACGGGCGGCGACTTGACCGTCGTCGAAAAGACTGCGGCTCACGTAAACATCATGGCGGGCGACGATACCGTTGTCAGTCAAGGCAAAAACGTTCACGTCAGCTTGACGGGCGGCAATACGTGGCTTTTCGCGACGGGCGGCAAAATGACGCTCGAAAGTTACGACGCCTCGACGGGCACGGGCTTCGGCACGAATTATCTTGACATTGCGGCGGCGATTCAAAGCGGCTCGATTGCCTTCGACGACGGCGAACTTTCAATCGGCTCGGCGACTGTCGACCTCGGCACGCGCAGTGAAGTCGTCAACTTCTTCGACAGAGGCGGCACGCGTCAAGAAGTCGGCTTCGCCTCGGACAGCGCACAACTCGACGCAAGCGACGCGACGCAAGATTTGATTCTCGTCGGCGGCGATTACTCGACCCTGCGCGGCGGTGCGGGCGACGATACGATCTTCGCGGCGGCAGGCAATTTCGTTGACGGCGGCGCGGGCTTGAACGTCATCAAATTGCCCGAAACTCGCAACGGCTTGCCGGGCGTGACGGTTTCACTCAGAGGCGGCAAAGACATGATTGAAAATTTCAGCGCGGGCTTTGACGTGACCAACGACAACATTGCAGGCGACGGCACTTGGAAAAACACCTTCGACGGCGCGAACGTCAGCATAACGACAGACAACGGCTCGGCGATTTTGAAAGGCGTCGGCAACAGTGCAGCGTTCGTGAACTTCAAAGAGCTCGCCAACGGCATTGAATACAAAGTTGCCGTGGCTCAGAAAAATTCCGTCATCGCGGCGGGCGACACCCTTGCCGACATCTACGCGGGCGAAAATTCGGGCGTCGACTTCACGGGCTACGGCGGCGCGCTGTTCGTCGACCTGCGCAACAATGACGATCAAGATATTTATTTCTACGGAATCGACAACGTGACTGCGGGCAAAGGCTCGGCGACGCTTGTCGGCTCGGCGAACGACGAAACGCTCACGGCGGGCACGGCAGGCACAGGCATTTGGGGCGGCGCGGGCAACGACCTCCTGCGCGGCAACACATCCGACGCAAAGGGCGGCTCGACGGAATTTTACTTCACGGCAGGCGACGGACGCGACACCATCACCGATTTTGAATTCTACGACGGCACGAACCTCGCGACGGCTGACAAAATCAACGTGGGCACCGACGAAGTCACCTCGGTCGTAACGGACGGCGCGGGCAACGTCCTAATGCAAATCAATCACGGCGACGATTGGTTGACGCTCGCCGACGCGCAGGGCAAGGACTTCCGAATCAACAACCTTATCGCGAAGGTCGACGCAACTTCGATTGCTTACGACGCCAACGCCAACTGCTTCGTGGCGACGGGGCTCAACGCGACAATGACTGTCGACGAACACGCGGCGATTTGGCTCGGCGACGGACAGACGGGCGCGCACGGCACTTACTACCTTGGCGACATTGCAGTCTTGGACGCGTCGAAATCGGCGGACACGAATCTTTTGGCGGGCAATGACCTGGACAACACAATACTTGCGGGCGACGGCGGCGCGTCACTGTGGGGCGGCAATCTCGGCAACGACGCGCTTATCGGCGGCGCGGGCAAGGATATTTTCTTCTACGCGTTCGGCAACGGGCTCGACACAATCGGCGCGGGCGACGGCGACGTTATCAATTTGGCGGGCGTCACGCTCAACGAAATCGTCTCGACGGAAATCGCTCAAGGCTCCGTCACGCTGAACTTTGCCGACGGCGGGCGACTCAACGTCGAAGGCTCGGCGGCTGTCGAATTCGCTTTGGGCGGCGAAACTTATCTTGCCGACCATAACTCAAGCACTTGGATAAGGAAGTGATTCATATTGGAGCATCGCAAAATTCTCGACGACCTGTTTAACGCTTACACGATGATCGGGCGCGGCAATTACGTTTCGGTTTACGACGTGACGGGCGACGTTTCGCGCTTCAGTCCCGCCGCCGTGGAGCTGTTGGGCTTGCCCGGCGAATACATCACGGGCGGACACGTCAACTGGGGCAATTACGTTCACCCCGAAGACCGTTTCGTCTACTCGCGCACGATAAAAGCCCTGCTCGGCGGCGAACTGCAGGGCTATGACATGAGTTATCGCACGCGCCTCAAGGACGGTACTTACGCCGTGTTGCGCTACATGGGCGCGGTTATCAATGACGCGGACGGCAAACCCGACTTAATCGGCGGAATCATTATCAACGAAGGCTTGACCGAGAGCACCGACCCCGTTACGGTTTTGCGCAATCGTTACGGCTTTTTCCGCGACCTTGCCGCCGCCGTCGAACTCAAACGCAACTGCGTGGCGATGTTGTGCGGAATCAATCGCATGAATCAAATCAACGAGGAACACGGTTACGCGTTCGGCAATTCGGTCTTGCAACAGACGGGCTGGCTCCTTCAAGAAGTATTGGGGCAGGACGGCACGATTTATCGCATGAACGGCGCGAAGTTCGCTTTCCTGACCGAGAGCCTGTCGCCCGAAGAAGTCGCCGCCAAGTACGAAAAAATTCGCCGCGCCGCGCAGGCAGGCTTGCCCGTCGAGAACGTCCGCAAAGTGTTGTCGATTAACGGCGGTATGATTCATTTCGACAGCGGCAACTATGACGAACGCACGATTCATTCATGTTTGAACTTCGCGTATCAAGAATCGAAGTTCTATCACAACGGCAAGCTTGTCAACTACAACGGCGCAATCGGCATGAACACGCACGAATCGCTTGAGTTGCTCGCCGAAGTGCGCGACTGCATTTTGATGGACTGCGAAAATTTTTCTCTGCGCTATCAACCGGTGCTTGACGCGAAAACCGAACGGCTCACGTCAATGGAGGCGTTACTTTGTTGGCACAGTGAACGCTTCGGCGACGTGCCGCCGTCGGCTTACGTGCCGGTCTTGGAGCGCGATTATCTGTTCGAGGAGCTGGGCTATTGGATACTGCGCCGCGCCATGGAAGACGGCATGAAAATTTTGGCGCGCAAGCCCGATATGATGGTCAACGTGAACATTTCGCCCGCGCAGATTGTCGACGACTTCCTGTTCGAGGAGATTGACAAAATTTCTGCGTCGACGGGCTTCCCGCCGGAAAATCTTTGCTTCGAGCTGACGCAGAGCTGTCGACTGATTGAGCCGGACATTTTGCGGCGAATCGTGCACGCGCTTAAGGACAAGGGCATTTTGTGTTTGATTGACGACTTCGGCAGCGGCGTTGCGTCGATTGACTTTCTGCGCGACCTGTCGCCGAATTTCATCAAGCTTGAAAAGGAATATATCACGAACATGAACGACGCGGGCAATTTGCAAATCGTGCGGCACCTGTCGGAGCTTGCGGCGGAGCTCGGAACGCAAGTCTGCTTGAAGGGCATCGAGAACGCGACGATTCGCGACGAAGTAAAAAAATTCCCGATAACAAACGTGCAAGGGCATTACTATTCCGAAGCGATAACGCTGGACGAAATTATCAAACGATACCTGTAAAAAAATTTGGCGACGGGTTCCGAAGAACTCGCCGCCTTTTTTATTTTGCGCTTAAGAGTCAAGCACCGACCATTCATGCGTGAAGTAAAAGTTTCTGCTTTCGGGGAGCTTGCCCCAATTCTCGACGACGCGACTGATTGCGCGTGTAACGTCGTGGTGTCCGTCGGTGTTGGTCAGCAGGACGAGAAATTGATTGCGTCCGTTTTGCGAAACGACATCGCCGCGCCGCAACGTGTTATGCAGGCATTCAATCAGCTGATCGCCCGCGTATTTGAGCGGAACTTTGCCGTCGTCTTCGGGCGTGCGCCGGAGCGAAAGGAGCACAATGCAAATCGTTTTGCCGTAACCTGCGCGGGTGCGCTTGAGGAAACGGTAAATGATTCGGAAACTTTCAAACGGCAGGACGAACGCGCCCGCCTCGATATTGCGTTCGCCGAGAATCATTTGGACTTGCGCGAGCGTGACGACGGTCTCTACCTTTTCTTCGGGTGCGTCTTCGCTGAAAATGTTGTAACCGTGCTTGCCGTTCTTCTTGACGATGTAAAGGGATTTGTCCGCTTTTTTGTAGAGTTCGGCGAAATCGGTGCCTGCCTGCGGGACGAGCACGCAACCGATTGACGCGCCGAGCGGGATGTTCATGTCTTCGCCCATGAGCTGTTTGGCGGCTTCGGTGATTTTTTCGTTAATGAACTGCGTCTTGGAGGCAATGGCGGATTCTTCGTGGACGCCGTGGCAAAAGGCAACGAATTCGTCGCCGCCCATGCGCCCGATTAAATCTGTCGAACGCATTGCCGCGCGCAAGATGTCCGCGAACGCGATTAAAATCTTGTCGCCCATTGCGTGCCCGTGAATGTCGTTGACGAGCTTGAAGCTGTCAAGGTCAATCATCATAAGCGAGCCGTGCGACTTCTTGCAGAGTTTGCGCAGTTCTTCTTCGGACGCGCCCTTGTTGAAAAGCCCGGTGAGTTTGTCGATTGACGAAGTTTTTTTCAAGTCCTGAATTTCGCCGACGGTCTGCAAGATGTTGGCGACGCGGCGCAGTAAAATTTTCGGCTCAAAGGGCTTGTGAATCAAATCCATTGCGCCGTTGTCGAAGCCGCGACTTTCAACCTCATCGGTCTCGTCCGCCGTCATGAACATGAACGGAATTTTTTTATGGAACTCGTTTTGCAAGGCGATTTGCATTTCGTAGCCCGTCATGCCCGGCATACGGAAATCGGACAGAATCATATCGGGCATTTCCTTGCGATAAATTTCCATTGCCTCTTTGGCGGACGTCGCGCAAAAAGTTTCGTACTTGTCCGCCAACATGTTTTCAGTCATCATCAACGGGACAATCATATCGTCGACGATTAAAATCTTTTTCATTGCGGAAGCTTGTTGCGTGCTTTGCAAGGCGGCGGCGACGTTACGCAAAAGATTTTTCTGGTCGAAGGGTCTCTGCACGACGGCAGCCGCTGCGCCGTCAAGGTTTTGCGCGTCGGAGTCATCGTCCGCCGTCACGATTATCAGCGGGAATTCCGCGCCGGTTTTTTCCTGCAAAGTTTTATGGAGTTCCGCGCCCGTCATGTCCGGCAAATGCACATTGCACAACAGCAAATCGGGCGCGCCTTTGTTGCAAAGTTCAAGGGCTTGTTCGGCGGAGACGGCGCACACGGTCTGATAATGCCCCGCCAACATGTTGTCGGTTGTCATGAGCGACACGGGGTTATCGTCCACGATTAAAATCTTTTTCATTGGTACCGCCCCCTGCCGAGTGAAATCAAATGTCTTTGTCGACGGCAAGCGCGGTTTCGACTTTGTAGCCGTCGATTTCCATTTCGACCGTAAGGAATTGCGCGTCGCTGACTTTAAGCGTTTGGTCTTCGCCGATAATCAGTTCGGGTGTTGTTATGTCGACTTCAAAGCCGAGCGTCGAAAAATTCGTGGCGGCGCGGGCGGTGAGCACGTTCGACATCTCGCGAAGAGCACTTTGCGCCATATCGCCGAATTTGGTGACGGGCACGCCCAACATCATCGTCGAGGCGAAATAGCGCGCAGCCTCCGCCGTCATGTTGTAAACGACTTTGCCGGTCATGCCTTGCGTGAAACCGACCGTCAGCATTGCGCCGTTGCTTACGACGTTTCTGTCTTGGAGGTACACTCTGAGCCGCTTGGGCATGGGGAAACCCATTTGCGGCATAACTTCCATGAATGCATCGATTATCGGGTTGATGAGTTTTGCATCCACTGTATCTATCCCCTTCCGCGAAAAAATTTTATGAATCCGTTCGGGTAAGCCGTAAAAAGTTCTTGTTAAGTTTCTATGCCGTGTCGCGATTTACCTGCCGCGTTGCCAAAAATTTTTCTGCATGTTAAGCTTGACAAAAATGTACGGAGGAAAATTTCATGCTGAAAAAGTTTTTGACGTTAATCGTCGCACTGCTGATGTTGTCGAACTCGGCAAGCGCGGCGCAAAAAATTTTGTTCGTGCCGCACGACGACCGACCCGTTTCAAGCCAACAGCCCGCCGAAGTCGTTTCACAGCTCGGTTACAAAATTTTAATGCCGCCAACCGAATTTTTGACGCGCCCCGACGATTTGTGGCAATGGTTAAACGAAAACGCACCCGCCGCCAATGCCGCAGTCGTCGCCTCGGACGCGTTGCTTTACAGCGGGCTGATTCCCTCGCGCAGTCACGAGATACCCGCCGACGTGTTGACTGCCCGCGTTGAAAATTTCAAAGCCTTGCGCGAAAACAATCCCGACCTCAAGCTTTACGTCTTCGGCTCGCTCATGCGCACGCCAAGCTTCGGCACGCCCGGCGACCGCGAAGAGCCCGCTTACTACGGTCAATACGGCGCGCAAATCTTTCAATACACCAAGTTGCTCGACAAACAGGAAGTTTCGCGCTTGAACAGCAAGGAACAATCTTATTTGGAAACCGCCGCCAAAAACATTCTCTCCGACATTCTGCGCGACTACTTCGGCCGCCGCGAAAAAAATTTCAACGCGACCTTGAAACTCGTCGACCTCACCGCCGAAGGAATTATTGACTACTTCGTAATCGGGCGTGACGACAATTCGCCGCTTAGTCAAACGCACCGCGAAAATCGCCGCCTGCTTGCCTACTTGAAAGATTTAAAAATACCCAAGACTAAGGTGCAATCGCACGCCGGCATCGACGAATACGCAATGTTATTGCTCACTCGTGCCGTCAACGACTTGAGCGGCGAAATTCCCTTCGTCAACGTCCAATTCAATCGCGGAAAAGGCGCAAAGACTATTCCGCACTACTCCGACGAACGACTGGGCGATTCGATTCGCGACGAAATTATTATCGCAGGCGGCTTGTACGTTTCCAAGCCCGAACGCGCCGATTTTGTCCTGTTCGTCAACACCGACCCCGACGGCGAGACTTACGAGTTGCATAATGCCTTTCCGCCGCAAATTCTAACCAAAAATGAGCAAAAATATTTCCAACGCAACGCAAAACAGTTCGCCGCGCAGATTGAACGCGCCGTCAAGAAAAAATTGCCCGTGGGCGTCGCCGATGTCATAACCGCGAACGGCTCCGACAATTCTTTGATGGAAGAGCTTAAACGACGCGATTTGCTTTTCAAGTTGCAAGCTTACGGCGGCTGGAACACCGCGACCAATACGAGCGGTTTCGCGTTGGGCACGGGCATTTTGGCAAAAAAAATGAGCCGCAAGTCGATTGACAGGCTCCTTGCCCGCCGCTACCTCGACGACTGGGCTTATCAAGCAAACGTCCGCACCGATATTGCCGCCGAACTCGCAAAACTTCCCGACGGCTTGCAAATTTACTTGAATCTCGGCGAACACGAGGCGGATATTGTAAAGCGCGAGAATCAACTTATGCACGACTTCGCCAAGAAAAATTTCCCGCGCGTAAAAAATTTCGTCGTGTCGAATCCGTGGCACCGCATGTTTGAATGCCGCATTGACTTCACCGATTAATCGCGGCTACCGCCTGCCCGATACAAATACCGCCGTCGTTGGCAGGTATCAGCTCATGACGAAGGATTTTTAAGCCTCCGCGCCGCAATTTTTCCGTCACAAGACCCGTCAGCAACGAATTTTGAAATACGCCGCCGCTCAACGCGACGATTTTTATGTTTGTGCGCCGGCTCAAGTCTTCGCAAATCTGCGCGGTCATTTCGGCAAGAGCGTCGTGGAAAAAGCGCGCAAGTTCGCAAACGTCCTCACCGTTCAATCGGCGCGTCAACACCTCGGCGAAAATTTTATCCGTTGACAGATTTTCATTGCGCATTACGCATTTCGCATTACGCATTGCCTTTTCGGCGGCGGCTTGCAAACGCATTGCGGCTTCGCCTTCGTAGGTAGAAACGTTGCAAATGCCCAAAATCGCGGCAATCGCGTCAAAAATTCTGCCAGTGCTCGTCGACGTGACGCAGTTCAAGTTGTTTTCAAGCAAAAATTTCTGTCCGCGCAATTCGGCGTCGCCGGCAAGGTTCAATTCGCGCGCAATGGCAACGTCGCCAATCAGAGCCGTCGCGATTCGCCAACCCTCCCGCGCAGATTTATCGCCGCCCGCCTGCTTAAACGGCTTAATCGACGCGACGCGCTCAAAATTTTTCTCGTCGCAAATAAAAAATTCGCCGCCCCAAATCGTTCCGTCGGCTCCGTAGCCCGTTCCGTCGAACGCGACGCCGATAATTTCGCCGTGATGATTATTTTCCGCCATGCAACTCAAAATGTGCGCGTAATGGTGCTGAATTTTAATCAAAGGCACATTTAATTCCTTAGAAATCTTTTCGGCAAGCAAAGCAGTCTGATAACGCGGGTGCAGGTCGCAAATAACGACTTCGGGCGCAATTTCAAGCAAATTTTTCATGCGTGCAATCGATTTTTCCAAAACTTCGACGGTTTGAAGGGTGCTAACGTCCCCGATATACGGCGAAGCGTAAAATAAATCGTTTTTCGCGAGGCAAAAAGTATTTTTCAGTTCGCCGCCGACAGCAAGGACGGATTTTTTATTTGAATCGTAAAAAATCGGCAAGGGCGCATAACCGCGACTTCGCCGAATCATTGACGGGCGATTTTCGATAAAATCCATTACGGAATCGTCCGCGCGGAGCAAAATTTTACGATTATGGCTCAAAATCGCGTCGCAGAAGCCGAAATTTTTAATTGCGTCGTCGTCATCAATTGTAATCGGCACGCCGGAAGGATTTCCGCTGGTCATAACCAGCGCGTCGGGAAAATCTTTAATTTCGTCGGGAAAATCGAATATCAGCAAATGCAACGGCGTATAAGGCAACATTGCGCCGAGTTTATTGATATTCGGAGCGACATTTTCGGCGATTGAGCCGATTTTTTTCTGCAAAAGTACGATTGGTTTCTGCGGACTGTCCAAAAAAGATTTTTCGGCGTCGGAAAGTAAACATTCGCGTTTGACGGAAGAAACATCTTTAAACATGACGGCAAAAGGCTTGGTCGGACGGATTTTTGAATCGCGCAGGCGTTGAACGGCGTCGAAATTACGCGCATCGCACGCCAAATGAAAGCCGCCGATACCTTTTATCGCGACAATTCCGCCGTTCGCCAAAATTTCACGCGAAAATTTAATTGCGTCGTGCCCGCGCAGATTTTTTCCCAAAATATAGACTTCGCAACCGCAATCGTTACAACAAATGGGCTGAGCGTGATAGCGGCGGCTGTTTTTATCGGAATATTCGACTTTGCAGGCGTCGCACATGGGAAATTCGCCCATTGAGGTGCGTTCGCGGTCGTAAGGCATATTTTTCATGATTGTGAGACGCGCGCCGCAAGCCGTACAATTAATAAACGGGTGCAAATAGCGGCGATTATTCGGGTCGAAGAGTTCTTCGGCGCATTTTTCGCAAATCGCAATGTCGGGCGAGACAAAAATATCGCCTTTTTCGTGCACGCTGTCGATAATTCGGAAGTCGGAAAAATTTTTATCGGGAAAATGATTCACATCGACCTTTAAAATCGCGGAACGCGGCGGATTTTCGGTTTGAAGTGCGTTTAAAAAGTTTTTTAAGTCAAAATCGTCGCCTTGAGCGTAAATTTCGACGTAAGAGCCGCGATTTGCGACGGAACCGCCGATTTTATTTGCGTCAGCAAGATTTTTCACGAACGGACGGAAGCCGACGCCCTGAACTATACCGAAAACTTTAATATTAAGCAAAATGATTCGCCTCCGCGCAGATTCTAAAAGTTTTTAATTGCGGACGCAACGGGCAGGAAAATTTTCACGTCCGCCTAATTTAATCGGCAAAGAACCGACGAAACGGAGGAATTGACTTGAACAAGCGAATCAAAATGGCTGCGGGCGCGGGAATTGCCGCGTTGGCGTTGGCAGTTGCGGGCGGCGGCTACTATTATTTCCACGTGCAGACGGATACGCCCGAATACGCGATAAAAACGGTCGGCGAATCGATTGCGGAGCACGACGTCAAAGAATTTCATCGCGTTGTGAACGTCGACGGCGTGCTTGATTCGGGTTACAACGGTCTTGTCGACGGCATGATTGCTCCTGCCGCCGTCACATCGCCCGAATCCGAAGATATGCTTAAAAATTTCACGCAAATGTTTCGGACGCCGCTTATGTTGAGCTTGAAGTCGGCGATTGACTCATATGTTGCCACGGGCGCGTTTAAAACCGACGAAAGCGTCGACATAATGAAGTTGATTGAGCGAATCGGCTTGAACAATATCGAAGTACGCGGCGTAAAAAACATTGAGATAAACGACGCCAATCGTGACGAAGCTTTTGCGGATTTAATGCTTTATCAGCCGGAACTCGGTCGCGAATTCCCGATTCAAATCGTGTTGACGCGCACAAAAGACGATCGTTGGCAAGTAAATCGCGTACAAAACTTTCAAGAGTACGTCGCGCAGATACTTCAGGCACGTCGAGTGCAATTAGACGATTATTTGGCAAAAGCGGGCGAAATAAATATCCGTCACGAAGCGACGATGCGCGATGCGGAGCAAAAATACGGCGCGATACTTGCGTTGGGGTCGTTATCTCAGGAAAAAACGCGTGCCGATTTGAAAGCATTGATTAACGACGTTTTCAAAGCCGATTGGGAGGCTCGCAAGCAAGAATTATTCAGTTTGCACGTGCCGACAGACGCCGTGCCGTTGCATAACCTTTATATGAAGATTTGCGACATTTCGATAGCCGCCGCGCAGGATTATGCCAAATGGATGGACGACAAAAACGTTGCGACGATAAAATCCGCCGAAAACAAGATTCATCAAGTGCAAACGCTCATGACGGAAGCGGCAACACTTGCAAAACTCATGACGAGCTGATTTGCTTGATGGCGCGCATGGACGCGCGCCCGCAGCCGCGTTTCGACGCGTGATGCGTCGTGAGCGGCTCGCCCTTTTCTTTTGCTACTTTTCTTTTGGGCGAACAAAAGAAAAGTAGATTAAAAAATAATTCTAAAAGAACTTTCTTGCGCGGGAAGAAAGCCGACCTCCTCCTTGACAGCGCAAAAACTTTTTATTACAATCGCGGGCATATGGCGGCTTGCCTGTGTTTCCATTAGCCCCGGACATATGCACCCACCACAAAAATTTTTTGGAGGAATCCTCATGAAAGACACATTCATGGCAAAGGCGGGCACCGTCGAGAAAAAATGGTATCTCGTCGACGCCGAAGGCAAAACCGTCGGTCGCCTCGCCGCTGAAGTCGCCAAAGTCCTGCGCGGCAAGAATAAACCGATTTTCACGCCGCACGTCGACACAGGCGATTACGTCATAATCATCAACGCCGCAAAAGCGGTTTTCACCGGCAAAAAGTTGCGCAAGAAAGTTTACTTCCACCACACCGGCTATCTCGGCGGCGGCAAATACGCCACGGCGGGCGAATGGATGCAAAAATTCCCCGAACGCGTCTTTGAACACGCCGTCAAAGGCATGTTGCCCAAAAACAAACTCGGCGCGGATCTGTTCAGGAAACTTCACGTCTTTGCGGGCGACAAACACCCCTACGCCGCGCAGAAACCCGAAGAACTCAAATTTGAAACGCGCTAAGGAGTGAATAACATGGCACAAGTAAGCTACTACGGCACCGGTCGCCGCAAAAGTTCGGTTGCACGCGTCCGCCTCGTTCCGGGCGACGGCAAAGTCACGATTAACAATCGCGCTATGGAAGAATATTTCGGTTTGAAGACTTTGGAACTGATTGTGCGTCAGCCGCTCGTCCTCACCGAGATGAACGATAAATACGACGTCATTGCCAACGTCAAAGGCGGCGGCACGTCGGGTCAAGCGGGCGCAATTCGTCACGGAATAACCCGCGCACTCATGGAACTCGACGAAGGACTTCGCCCCGCGCTCAAAAAAGCCGGCTTCGTCACCCGCGACCCGCGCGAAAAAGAACGTCGCAAATACGGTCTCAAAAAGGCACGCAAGGCTTCGCAATTCTCGAAACGTTAAAATATTCTTCAGGCTCTCGACTTCGATCGGGGGCTTTTTTTTTGCGTTTGACGCCCGAAAAATTTTTCTTCAACCGCCGAAAAAATTCTTGTCGGGAAAACGTTTTTATGCTATCATTTTGCCAACAAACGGAAGTATTTTGATTCAAGGAAGGGTGAAACAGCATGGCTATGACAGTTGGCGGAATCAATCCCTATGTCAATACCTACAACGGGATTAACAAATCCTCACAAGTAACCGCGCAGAGGATAGCAACCGGCTCCGAATATCCGACTGCAGCGCAGGGCGCGTCCGATTACGCCGTCGACGTGCGCTTGTCCGGCAACATCGGAGCAACTTCACAATCGATTCTAAACACGCAGAACATCAGCGCAATGGTAAAAACCGCCGAGGGCGCGACCGACAACACGATTCAAGCCTTGTCGACGTTGAAAACGCACCTGCTCGACGCGGCAAACGATACCAACGGCTCGCTCGACCGCCAAGCTCTGCAAAAGCAAATCAACCAAGTCGTTGCGCAAATCGACGCCAATGCCTACGTTCAATACAACGGCATGAACTTGCTCGACGGCTCACGCAACGCTTTCGTGCTTTCGGGTATCGACGGGCTGACGAACTTCCAAAGCGGCGACTTGCGGGCGCAATCTTTAGGCTTGACGGACAACGACGGCAATGTTACAATCGACGTGTCGACGGTCGGGGCGGCGAATGCTTCGCTCAAAATCGTCGACAGTGCCGCGACCAAGGCGGGCGCAATTCTCGACTCGATGCACTTCATGCAGGATTATGTTGTCGACGGTTTTGCCTTCGACGTTGCCCTTGACGAGGCGACGACCCAAGGCGCACAACTCCAACGGCTTGAAATGCAACAAGCCAACTACGCGACAATGGAAGAAAATCAAATCGCCGCTCAATCCAATTCAAGCGACGCCGACATCGCCGCGCAAGTTACAGCGTTCAAAAACCGTCAGGTTCAGGAGCAACTGGCAACGTTCGCTATCAACGTCTTCAATCACAATCAGAGAAATGCTTTGAACTTATTACCATAATCTTTAACGACCGCGGGCATAGTTCATCGGTAGAACGGGAGCTTCCCAAGCTTCAGAGGTGGGTTCGATTCCCATTGCCCGCTCCAATCGAAAATCACGGAGGCACGCCAATCGCGGCGTGTCTCTTTTCGTTCACGCGTCTTGCTTTTTTTGTAAAGCGTGTTATAATCTGCGCGTATCAATTTGGGGCGCATGTCCCGCGTTGAACGCGAAGAATTTTTTGGTTTGTAAGGAGATTTTTTTAATGGCTTTTGAAGACAAAACACTCGTGTGCAAGGACTGCGGAAAAGAATTCATCTTCACTGCGGGCGAACAGGAATTTTATCAGGAGCGCGGCTTCGAGAACGAGCCCGTGCGTTGCCGGGATTGCCGCGACAAGCGTAAACGCACTCGCGACGGCGGCGAACAGCGGCAAATGTTCACGGTCGTTTGCGCCGACTGCGGCAAGGAAACCGAAGTCCCGTTCGAGCCCCGGAACGATCGCCCCGTTTACTGTCGCGATTGTTTCAGCAAACATCGTCCTGCGCGGCGTGCTCAGTTCTAATACAATCACGAACGACAACCTTTAAGCCTGAAGATTTTTTCGGGCTTTATTTTTTTGCGGCGACGTGATACACTGTGCCAAATGTTTTTAAGGAGGAATTCACGTGAAAATTGCAATGGCAAACGACCACGCCGGCACTGCGCTCAAAAACCAAATCAAAGCGTACCTTGAGGAGCAGGGCTACGAGGTCAAAGACTTCGGCACCTACGACGAGGGCGCGTGCGACTTGTCCGACTTCGTTTATCCCGCCGCGTTGTCCGTGGCGAAGGGCGAATGCGATCGCGGCATTTTCGTCGACGGCGTCGGCTACGGCAGCGCGCTTATCGCCAACAAAATTTACGGCATTTACGCGGCTGTCTGCCAAGACCCGTTCTGCGCGCAACTGAGCCGCGAACATACCGATTCCAACGTCCTTTGCATCGGCGGCAAGATTATCGGCTCCGCTATCGCAATGGAAATCGTCAAGACGTGGCTCAAGACCGAACCTTTGACTGCCGAAAAATATCGTCGCCGCGTCCAAAAGGTCGCCGACATCAACAACAAACACTGCGTCCCCGTAAAATAAATTCGTCCGAAAAATTTTTTCGCTCGTCGACAATCGGCGGGCTTTTTTGTTTGCGCGTTCAACGTCGGGCAGGATTTGAAAAAATTTTGGCGAAAGTGGTTGCCGATATCGTATTCATATTGCGCAAGCTGTGATAAAATTTTTTGGAACTCATTTATTCCGCATTGCGCATTACGCATTACGCATTGCAGTTAAGGAGGGGCGGAAATTGGAAAAAAGGGAGAGTTTATGGGAGGCATATCTGCGGCGCGGCTTAAGTCGTCGGAGCTTCTTGAAAGGTTGCGTCGCGCTGACTTCGCTCATGGGTTTCAGCACCGATATGTTCTCGAAAGTCGTGGAGGCGGCGGAAAATAAACCGTTGCCTGTCGTTATCTGGATTCACGGGCACGAGTGCACCGGTTGCGACGAATCGTTTATCCGTTCGGGCGCGCCGCTGGCTTCGGATGTCGTGCTGTCGTCAATCGCCTTGGAGTATGACCATTTGCTTAGCGCGGCTTGCGGCGCACCGTTCGAGGCGCACCTTGACGAGACCATTGCCAAATACAACGGGCAATATATTCTTTGCGTCGAAGGCGCGATTGCAACCAAAGACAGCGGCGTCTATTGCATGTCGGGCGGTCACACATTCACGCACCTGCTCAAAAAGGCGGCGGCGGGCGCGGCGGCGATTATCGCTTACGGCTCGTGCTCGGCTTACGGCGGCATTCAAGCTGCCAAACCTAACCCCACGGGCTCGGCGGGCATTGAACGTTTCGTCGGCGGCAAATCCGTCGTCAAAGTCCCCGGCTGTCCGCCAATCCCCGAAGTCATGACGGGTGTCGTCATGCACGTCGCGCTTTTCGGCACGATTCCGCCCGTTGACGGCGACGGTCGTCCTAAACAATTCTACGGCAACAGAATTCACGACACGTGTTATCGCCGTCCGTTCTTCGACGCGGGCATGTTCGCGGAAACTTTCGACGACGCCGGCGCAAAGGCGGGCTGGTGTCTTTACAAGCTCGGCTGTCGCGGTCCGGAAACTTACAACTCGTGCGGCAATTTGCGTTGGTGGCAGGGCATGAGCTATCCGATTCAATCGGGCGCGCCGTGTATTGGTTGTTCAAATTCCAACTTCTGGGACGAAGACCCGTTCACGAGTCGTCTGCCGCAATACGGCAAAATCGGCGACGCTGACAAAATCGGCACGGCTCTGGGCGTCTTGACTGCGGCAGGTGTTGTCGGTCACGCCGTGGCCAGTGTCGTTCAGCGCAACAGTCGCGAAAATCTGATTGACGAAGATCATCACGAGTGATAAGGAACAAGGAAGAAGGAACAAGGAACAAGTTTAAAATCAAATCCTTTGTCCCTGACCCCTTGCCCCTAAAAATCGACCGAAGGGAGATTTTTCTATGCAACACGTTGTAGTAGACCCTATCACGCGAATTGAAGGGCACTTGCGCGTTGAGATAACCGTCGACGAGACAACCGGCACCGTCACTGACGCAATTTCAAGCGGCACGGCTTGGCGCGGCTTGGAACTGATTTTGAGAGACCGCGACCCGCGCGACGCTTGGGCTTACATCCAACGCATTTGCGGCGTCTGCACCACGGCTCACGCGCTCGCCTCCGTCCGCGCCGTCGAAGACGCATTGGGCATTTCAATTCCGAACAACGCCAACTATATCCGCAACATCATGGCGGCGACGTTGACTGTGCAAGACCACTTGATTCATTTCTATCATCTGCACGCGCTCGATTGGGTAAGTCCCGTCGAAGCACTCGCCGCCGACCCCGCGAAGACTGCCGAACTTCAAACGGCGGTGCTTAACGCTTACAGGCTCAACTTGAAAGTTCCCGACGAAGTGGCGACCGAGGCTTATCCGCACGACTTCCCCGCCGCCACGCCGCAATATTTCGCCGCAATCAAGGCAAAAGTTCAAGCAATCGTCGCAAGCGGGCAGTTGGGCATCTTCGCCGCGCAATGGTGGGATCATCCCGATTACAAGCTGTTGCCGCCCGAAGTTCATCTCATGGCTGTGGCGCACTATCTTGAAATGCTCGACAAGCAACGCGAAATTATCACGCCGCACGTCATTTTCGGCGGCAAGAATCCGCACCCGCACTACGCAGTTGGCGGTATGCCCTGTTCCATTTCAATGACAGACGGCAACGCGCCGATTAACACCGCACGCTTGGCAATCGTCGACAGAGCAATCAACATGGCTCGCGACCTCGTGAACAACTACTATCTGCCCGACTTGGTTGCAATCGGCGTCATTTACGCGAAGGCGGGACGCGTCGACGGCGGCGGCTTGTCGAAGACTCGCGTGCTTGCGTTCGGCGATTATCCGCTCACGGGCTACAAGGGCACATCAAACGGCGGCGGCTACTTCGACAATCTGCTTGTCCGCTCAAACGGCGTCGTCGAAGATTTCGGCAAGGGGCTCGCCAACGCGCGTTTCTTTGAAGTCAAACCCGAAGACTTGAAGGCTCCCGACGACTTCACCGAGGGCGTCGAACACGCGTGGTACGAATACCCCGACGGCGGCGCGAAGGACTTGCACCCGTGGCAGGGCGTCACCAAAGACAAATACACCGGCCCGAAGACCGGCACGCCGACCATGTGGGAAACGCTCAACGAGGCGGGCAAATATTCCTGGCTCAAAACGCCGAAGTGGAAAGGCAAGCTCTGTGAAGTGGGGCCGCTCGCGCATTACATTATCATCTACACCAAAGCCGCCAAAGGTTTGCTCCACGACCCGACTTGGGCTGAACAACTCATGCTTAAACAGATTGAAGCGGTTTCGGGCGTGTTGGGTGTGTCCGCCGAAGTCTGGATGCCTACCATGCTCGGACGCACCGCTTGCCGTTGCCTCGACGCGCAACTTGCCGCCGAAGTCAATAAATTTTTCTTCGACAAGCTCATTGCCAACATCAAATCGGGCGACACCGCTACCATGAACAACGAAAAATGGTTCCCCGAAACGTGGGCACCCGAATGCATGGGCGTCGGCTTGTATGAGGCTCCGCGCGGCGCGTTGAGTCATTGGGTTTGCATTAAGGACGGCAAGACAAGCAACTATCAATGCATTGTCCCGACGACGTGGAACGCCTGCCCGCGCGACGACCAAGCAGGTCACGGCGCATACGAACAGGCAATGATGACGACGCACGTTGCCGTTCCCGACAAGCCGCTTGAGATTGCAAAGGTTGTCCGTTCGTTCGATCCGTGCATGGCTTGCGCGACGCACATGTACAACGCCAAGGGTGAGGAGATTAACATAATTTCGACCGACCCCTACGGGAGGTGAGCGACTGTGGCTATTAAATCTGTCAAGGAAGTCAACCGCAAGGAGTATTACATTTTCAGCCCGTTCCTGCGCATTTTCCATTGGATTATGGCGTCGCAAATCGTGATACTGTTCGCGACGGGCTTGCTGATAACTAAGCCCATGAACGTGGCGATAACCGAGCCGGTTTTCTCGATAACGTCAATGGATTTGGTGCGCGACATTCACTTTACGTCGGCGTTTATTCTGTGCGCGTCGTTGATTCTGCGCGTGTACGGCTTCATAATCAACAAAGGCGACCGTCTGTTCCCGCGCGTCTGGGAAGGTCACTTTTACGAAGAGACCGTCGACGTTGCGCTTCATTACATGCTGTTGAAACCGCATCACGCGTCGTTCCTGCGCAACCCGTTGGCTCGCGGCTCATACGCGGCGTTGTATGTTTTGCTGGCGATTGAAATTCTTACGGGCTTCGCAATGTACTTCATGACAAATCCGTCGTCGACGGGCGGCATGTTGTTCGGCTGGGTCAACGTCCTCGTCGGCAGCGAAATGATGTCGCATTACATTCACCACTACGTTGCCTGGTTCATAATCCTGTTCGCTATCGGGCATTTGTACATGGTCATTCGCGCCGAGTTCATGGAAGGCGAAAGCGAAGTTTCAAGCATGTTCTCCGGCAAAAAGATTTTGGCTCACACGCCCAAAGACGCCAACGAACTCGATTAAACATATACGACGAAAATTTTTCCCCGTCACGCGGCGGGGATTTTTTTTGCAGAATCCTTGACAGCGGCGGACGCGAATGGTAAACTGCGCGAAGTTGTTGCGGAGAGTTGTCCGAGCGGCTTAAGGAGCACGACTGGAAATCGTGTGTTGCGTTGATAGCGCACCGAGGGTTCAAATCCCTCACTCTCCGCCAGAAAAGCAATCGACATATTGAATATAAAGTTTCAGCCGTGAACGCAGAGACTTGGTTTCGCCGAACACTAACTGTACTGACAATCGCGCCAGGGCATACGCAGCAACGCGAGGTTATTGTAGCGCAGCTTCGGAATTGAGGTCAGGTTTCTGCGTTGGCGGCTGAAATTTTTTCCCTTTCTTCCGTCGCAATCAAGGGTTCAAAGAATCTTTTTGTTCTTCCTTTCTTTGCTTGCCCAAAGAAAGGAAGCGAAAGAAAAGGCACCTCGCAGGGGCGTCGCCGCACGCAACATCCTGTTGCTGACGCGGCAGGGGCGCGCGTCCATGCGCGCCCTCAAAATTCGTTTTATTTTTTGGGAGTGACTGCTTTGCACGAGGCGACGCTTGCCGAAAACATCTTGAACATCGCGCTGGACGCCGCCGAACAAAATCACGCGGCGAAAGTTTTCAAGGTCGGCTTGACGCTCGGCGAAATGGCGGGTGTCGAAGTCGAGGCGTTGACGTTGGCTTTCGACGTGCTGAAAAAAAACACGCCCGCCGAAGACGCAGAGCTTGTGATTAAGCGTGTGCCAATCTGCGCGGCGTGCAATAAGTGCGGCAAAGTCTTCACGCTTGAACGGTACAATTTTTTTTGCCCGGAATGCGACGGCGTCTTGATTCTGCGGAGCGGGCGCGAACTTTTGGTCGACTTCATTGATTGCGAGTGATTCTTTTGGAAATTAAGCTGATGAAAAATATTTTGGGCGCGAACGACGAGATTGCCGCGCAGAATCGCAAGCTGTTTGCGGCTCGCGGCGTCGTCGTCATGAACTTGATGGGCTCGCCGGGTTCGGGCAAGACCACGCTCCTTGAACAGACTTTGACGCGCCTCGCCGACAAAATTAAAATCGCCGTGATTGAGGGCGACTTGTTCACCGCAAAGGACGCCGAACGAATCGAACGCGCCGGCGTCGACGTGATTCAAATCAACACGGCGGGCGGCTGTCACCTGGACGCGCCAATGATTCAAAAGGTGTGCGCTTCCCTTGACTTGCCCGCGACGGATTTGCTTATCGTCGAGAATGTCGGCAACTTGGTTTGCCCCGCCGAATTCGACATCGGCGAAAACTTCAAGGCGGTCGTCCTGTCGATAACCGAAGGTGACGACAAGCCGCTCAAGTACCCGCTCATCTTTAAGGAGTCGGCGGCGACCGTGCTTAACAAAATCGATCTGCTGCCGTTCACGAACTTCAACCTTCCCGCCGCGCGCGAAGACTTGACGACACTTCATCCGACGATAAAAATTTTTGAAACGTCCTGCACGAACGGCGCGGGGCTCGACGCGTGGACGGCTTGGTTGCTTGAAAGGACGGCTCGCTGATGGAAAGTCTTTACGTGTCGGAAAACACGGTGCTCGGCGTCGGCAACACGATTTTAAGCGACGAAGGCTTCGGCGTGCGCGTCGTCGAGTATCTTGAAAAAAATTTCGCCTTCCCCGAAAACGTCGCGCTGATTGACGGCGGGACGCTCGGTGTGGAGCTGTTGCACTTCGTGGCGGGCACGCGGCGACTGTTGATAATCGATTCGATTGACGGCGGCGTTCAACCCGGCACGACGTTTCACCTGCGCGGCGACGAGTTGAAGGCTCACTTCGCGCAAAAAATTTCGGCGCACGAAGTCGGGATTCAAGACGTGCTGACGATGTTGGAGCTGACGGGCAAAAAAATTCCCTGCGTCGAATTGATTGGCGCGCAACCGTTCAGCTTGGAGGCGGGCGTCGAACTCACACCGCCAATGACGGCGTTGGTGCCGACCTTCGCAAGCAAAGCCGTCGAAATTTTGAAGTCATGGGGCTTGGAGGTAACACGATGATAATTTTTCCTGCGATAGATCTGCGCGGCGGCAAATGCGTGCGGCTGATTCAAGGCGACTTCGACAAGGAGACGGTTTATTCAGACAACCCGCAAGCGACTGCACGGCGTTGGCAATCTTGCGGCGCGAAGTTCCTGCACGTCGTCGACTTGGACGGCGCAAGAGCCGGTTCGCCGCAAAATCTTGACGCCATAAAAAAAATCCTTGACGCGGTTGAAATCCCGATTGAAGTCGGCGGCGGAATCAGGACGCTTGACGATATGGCAAAACTTTTGTCGCTCGGCGTGCGTCGCGGGATTTTGGGCAGTGTCGCCGTCGAAAATCCCGCGCTCGTGTCGGAGGCTGTTCAACGTTTCGGCGATAAGATTGTCGTCGGCATTGACGCGCGCGGCGGCTTCGTCGCCATTCACGGCTGGGAAAAGTCAAGCGGCGTCGCAGCGACCGATCTTGCAAAAAAAATCGTTGCGGCGGGTGTCAAAACGATTATCTACACCGATATTTCCAAAGACGGCATGTTGAGCGGCGTCAACGCCAAAACTTTCGCGGAGCTGGCAAAGTCGTCGGGCGCGCAAATCGTTGCTTCGGGCGGCGTCAAATCGATTGAAGACATTCGCGCGTTAAAGGCTGTCGAATCGTCGGGCGTCGTCGGCGTGATTGTTGGCAAAGCAATTTACACGGGCTCGCTTGACTTGTCGGCGGCTGTTGCATTGGCGGAGGCTTGAACATGTTGACGAAACGAATTATCCCTTGCTTGGACGTTAAAGCCGGTCGCGTCGTCAAGGGCACGAACTTTGTCGGACTGCGCGACGCGGGCGATCCCGTCGAACTCGCCAAACGCTACGACGCCGAACGCGCGGACGAATTGGTTTTCCTTGACATCACCGCTTCGCACGAAGGACGCGGCACCATGGTCGAAGTCGCCAAAAGTTGCGCCGCGCAGGTTTTCATTCCGTTCACGGTCGGCGGCGGCATTCGCACGGTTGAGGATATGCGCGTCATGTTGGCGGCGGGCGCGGACAAAATTTCAATCAACAGCGCGGCTGTCAACAATCCCGAACTCCTGCACGAAGGCGCGAAACGTTTCGGCAGTCAATGCGTGGTGCTTGCCGTCGACGCAAAACGTTCGGGCGACGGCTGGGAAATTTACGTAAACGGCGGACGCAAGCCGACGGGTCTCGATTGCCTTGATTGGGTTAAGCGCGGCGTGGCGTTGGGCGCGGGCGAAATCCTCTTGACGAGCATGGACGCCGACGGCACCAAGGGCGGCTACGACATCAAACTTACCCGCGCGGTCAGCGAGGCGGTCAACGTCCCCGTCATTGCTTCGGGCGGCGCGGGCGAGCTTGAACATTTTTACGACGTGCTTGTCGACGGCAAGGCGGACGCGGTGCTTGCGGCTTCGGTCTTCCACTACGGCAAATACACCATTCGGCAAGTCAAAGAGTATCTGCAACGTCGCGGCGTCGAAGTCAGATTCTAATCGGCAACGAACATCAAAGGCGTCCGAAAATTTTTGGGCGTCTTTTTCTGTTGCTGTCGTTTGATAAGCTGTGTTATACTCTTTTGCAAAACCGACAAACCGACGGCTCTTGCGAGCGTCACGAGGTGATACCTTTGAAAATTTTATTGACGAACGACGACGGGATTCAAGGCGCGGGACTGTGGGCACTTGCCGACGCGCTGAAAGTTCGCAGTCACGAAGTCACAATCGCCGCGCCGTTCAGGCAGCAAAGCGGCACGGCTCACGCGTTGACTTTCCTGCGCGAAATCGAATACAAACGCTTCGACAACGCCGACTGCGAGGCTTGGGCTTTCGACGGCACGCCGACCGATTGCGTCAAGATTTACCTTGAGGGCATGAGCGACAAAAAATTCGACGCGCTGATTTCCGGCATAAACGACGGCGCGAACCTTGCGACCGACGTGCTGTATTCCGGGACTGTGGGCGCGGCGTTGGAAGGCTTCTTGCACGCGATACCGTCGCTTGCCGTGTCCCGCGATAAAAATTCGGCGATTCCCTTCGGCGAGGCGGCGACTGCGACCGTTGACTATTTGGAAAAAATTTTATCCGTCAAGAGCGAGCCGTTCTTCCACAACGTCAACTTCCCGAAGACTTTCCGCGCAGACAAGCCCGAATTCGTCAGCACGCGCTTGGGTTGCCGCGACTATATTAACGCCTTCACGAGCCGAACAGACGACGCGGGGCGCGCTTACTTCCGAATCGGCGGGACGATTGTCGACCTGGACGCGGGCGAAGGCACCGACATTTACGCGACCAATCAAGGTTTCGTCGCCGTGACGCCGCTCCACGCCGATACCGCCGATTACGAGGCGATTGTCGAGTTGCGCAAAATTTTCAGGGGTTAAGCATGGACGATTATACTTGGCGAATGAAACTTGCCGCGAGGCGCAGGCAACGTCAGCGCGAACGAATCATCGCGTTGATTATCTTGGGGGCGATAATGTGCGGCGTGTTCTTTTACTTTGTGGTCTATACCAAGACGCCCGAATACGCAATGCGCGAGATGGCAACGGCGTACAAGGCGGGCGACGCCAAAACTTTCCGCCGCCACGTCGATTTGAATTCGATAACTTTGCAGGGCTACGACGACTTGACCGGCGACCTGTTCAAATACGACACGCAACTGACCGACCGCGAACGAAGTCTGTTTGAAAATTTTTACGTGCTGATTCGGCGGCAAATGTGCAACGGCGCAGTCAAAGTCATCAACACCTACATCGATACGGGCGAATGGACTTTGCCGGGCGAAATCCTCAAAGGGCGGCAACTCGGCATTGACTACGACCTTTTGCTTGACCGCAGTTTGATTCGGCACACGTCGTTTATCGATTTGGAGGCAGTTGACCATCAAGGCGACGCGGCGACGGCAACGTTCAACATCGTCGAAGATTACACGCAGACGCCCTTCACGCTGAAAGTCACGCTCAAGGATTTGGCGAACGATAGCTTCAACGTCGGCAGCGCGGACTTTGAACTTTTCGGCAAGCAGATAAAATTTCCCGGCTTGACGTTCAACCTCGGCGGCAGCGATTGGAAAGTCGTAAGCGTCGACAACTACCGCGAATACCTTGACACCGTTTCGCCGATTCTCAAACAGAACTTGTCCGATTACATTGACGCCACGGCGGAGATTGTCTATCGCTACAATCGGGCGTTCGAGGAAGACCAAGACATTTTTATCACGTTGCAACGTTCGCCGTATGGAATCATGACGACGCAACAGCGCGCCGAAACGTCGGGCTACATAACGGACACGATAATCCCCGCGCTTGAAAATCGGCAGGCTGAACTTGACCAAGTGCCCGTTCCGCAGGGCGCACAGTTTTTGGCGGAGCTTCGTCGCGAATCGACGCGCGTGACGATTTTGGCATGGCAGTCGTACATAACGGGCATCACGCAAAACAGCGCGGCTGATTTGGACACGGCGGCAAGCTTGCACAAACAGGAGCTTGCACTTGACCAGCGCATAGAAGAAATCATCCACAATTCGGCGGTCGCGAAGAATTTGCCCGAATTGCCGTAAGGAGGGTTACAATGAGCTATTTTTTGAAACGCACGGAAAATAATCTTTGGCACGGGAAATTTTCGACGTTCCCCGATAATCTTGTTGTGCACGCGGTGTCGACGCGTCTCGGCGGAGTAAGCAAGCCGCCCTTTGACAGCTTGAATCTTGCGTTGCACGTCGGCGACGAGCCCCAAGACGTTATCGCCAATCGCAGGCGGTTCATGCAGTCGTTGGGCTTCGGCATTAACGATATTGTCACGCCCAATCAAATTCACGGCGACAAAATCTTTCGCGTCGACGAAAATTATCGCGGGTGCGGCTCCGCCAATTACGCCGATTCGATTCCCGAAACGGACGCGCTCATCACGAACACGCCGCGCTTGCCGCTTATGTTGTGCTTCGCCGATTGTGCCCCAATTTTTTTTGTCGACGTGGAGAATCACGCGGTCGGCTTGGCGCACGGCGGCTGGAAGGGCACGCTGAAAAAAATCGCCGCCAAAACGCTCCAACGCATGGGGAACGAATTCGGCACGCGTCCGCAAGATTGTCTGATTGGTATCGCGCCGTCAATAGGTGCTTGCTGTTACGAGGTCGGCGGCGCGGTCGTCGACAAGTGCAAGGCGGCTTTCCCGACGAATCACGGCGAGCTTTTGATTAAACGCGACGGAAAAATTTTTTTGGACTTGTGGCGCGTCAATGTCGTTCAGCTTTTGGAAATCGGCGTGCCCGAAGAAAATATCGACGTGGCGGGCAACTGCACATGTTGCGAAAGTTCGTGGTACTTTTCCTACCGCGCCGCGCAGAAACACGGACTCGACCGCACGGGACGAATCGCCGCTTTGATTGCGCTCAGGTAGGTGCTTGTATTTTTTTCGGCGGCGGTTTATCATTGACGTGACAAAAAAATTTTTGGGAGGCGCATAACATGATTATCGGTGTGGCGAAGGAAATAAAGAACAACGAAAATCGCGTCGGCTTGACACCGGCGGGCGCGGACGCTCTCGTCAAGGCGGGTCACAAAGTTTTCGTCGAACAGACTGCGGGCATCGGTTCCGGCTTTGAGGACGCGGACTACACGGCTGTCGGCGCGGAAATCGTCGCGGACAAAAAGAAACTCTTCGACGACGCGGAGATGATTATCAAAGTCAAAGAGCCGCTCGAATCCGAATACGATCTTTTTCACGCGGGGCAGACGCTGTTCACGTACTTGCACCTTGCGCCCGAACCCGCGCTTACCAAAGCATTGCTCGACAAAAAAGTCACGGGCGTCGCTTACGAAACGGTTGTCGGACGTGACGGCAGAAGCTTGCCTTTGCTTGCACCCATGAGCGAAATCGCCGGTCGTATGTCAGTTCAGCTCGGCGCGCAGTTCCTCGAAAGTCAATACGGCGGACGCGGCATTTTGTTGGCGGGCGTCAGCGGCGTGGCGGCGGGTCAAGTCGTCATAATCGGCGGCGGCGTTGTCGGCACCAATGCTGCGAAAATCGCCCTCGGCATGCGCGCGCGCGTCACGGTTATCGACCTGTCGATTGAACGCCTTCGCTACCTCGACGACATTTTCGGCGGCAAAGTCTCGACCGTCATGAGCAACAGCTACAACATTGCGCAATGGGTTAAGCAGGCGGACTTGCTTATCGGCGCGGTGCTCGTTCCCGGCGCGAAGACTCCGCAACTCGTCAGCGAAGACATGGTTAAGACTATGAAACGCGGCTCGGTTATCGTCGACGTGGCGATTGACCAGGGCGGCTCCATTGCCACATGCGACCACGTGACAACGCACAGCGACCCGACGTTCGTCAAGCACGGCGTCATCCACTATTCCGTTGCCAATATCCCTGGCGCGGTTTCAAGAACGTCGACGCTTGCACTTACCAACGCGACCTTGCCTTACGCGCTCAAACTCGCGGGCAAAGGCTGGAAGGCTGCTTGCCGGGAGGACGCTGGGCTCGCCAAGGGTCTCAACACCATTGACGGCAAAGTCACCAACAAAAACGTCGCCGACGCGCTCGGTCTCGAATACGTCGACTACGCAAAATTTCTCGCGTGATTAATCAGGGAGTCAATCCCTTTGCAAATCTTCTGATACACTAAAAATCGGCGGCTCGGTCTCACGACGGAGTTGCCGATTTCTTTTGCAAGTGCGTCGCGGCTGTGTTATAATTGCCGAAAATTTTAACAAAGGATGTGATTGCCGTGCTGAAGAAAATTTTCATTGCTGCGATGCTTGCCGTGCTGATGTTGACTTCGCAGGCCGCCGCCGAGGTTGATTGGAGCAAAGTCCCGCGATTCGACAACAAGGCTGATTTCGTCCGCTACGTCGAAGACGGACGCCGTCGCGGGCAAATTACTTTTGCTGTGGTGCTTACAAACCCTTCGATTCTTCCGAAAGCGCGGCAAACCTCCATACTCAACAAACAAGACTTCGCCGATATGGTGCCTTGCGTTGAATTCAATTTGCTTTACGGTTGGATTAAAGGCAACGACATGAGGATACATTTCAGGATAACGGAATATCCCGGCACGCGCGTCGCCAATGCCTACCTGCGCGGCAGTACCGATTATTTGACAAGTGACGAATTGCAACTTTACAACAAAGCGGTCGAAATCGTCAACGAGGCTAAAAAACGTCCGTCGACCTTGGCGCAGGAACTTTACATTCACGACGAAATTTGCAACCGCGTAACTTACGAACTCGACAAAAATACCGCGATAGGCGCGCTTGTCTACGGCAAGGCAGACTGCGACGGCTACGCGGACGCGTTTTACATGCTCGGTCGCATGATGGGCTGGAACGTCGGAAGGATTTTCGGCGGCGGGCACGCGTGGAATTGGATTGACTTCGGCGACGGCAAAGTTTATTGCGTCGACGTTACCGGTGATGATGATATGTTTGACTTCAAGGAGCACGGCGGCAAAGTCAGAGGCTGTTTGTACTTTAACGCGCCCGAAGAAATTATCGCCGTGAATCACACTTGGGACAGAGACCTTTTGCCGAACTTGCAACGAACTGTCGACGGTCGCTATGCCTATCGAATTTTAAGCAACCACGCATTTGTTTCAAGCCCGCAAGCCGGTTGGGATTTTCTTGCCCAAAAATTATCCGTTGCGGAAAAAGGAACTGTCTTCTACGTGATGGCTCCGTTCAGCGAAAATCTCGGCAACTATTCAGGACGTCATATTGCTCATTACACTGAACATTTCGGCAAATATTTTATCATCACGGCTTTTGCGAAGTGACGCCGCGCAGATCGAAGTTCGGAACAAATTTCGCGTCGGCAGTCTTGCCCGTCTGCACGAAACAATTTTTTACGCCAAGGTCGTTCGCGTGGTCGACGACGGATTGATATTCAAAGGTCGTCAGCGGGCGGCTTATCCGTTTGAACTCGGCGGCGCGATACAGCGGCGTGTATTGATTCATCAGGCTGATAAAAATTTCGTCGCCGAACGTCGCATGAAGCCAATCGACAATCTTCATTGCGTCGCGTCTGTGATTCGGCAAAACCAAATGGCGCACGATAACCCCGCGCGTCATTTGCCCGCCTTGAATCTGCACGGCACCAACGAGAGCGAACATCTTCTTGACGGCAGCGCAGGCAACGGCAAAATAATTCGGGGCGGCGGAAAACGTTCGGGCGGCAGTCTCGTCGCAATACTTCACGTCGGGCAAAAAAATATCGACGCGTCCGCGCAACAGCTCCAACGTCTCCGGGTTTTCGTAAGCGTTCGAGTTCCAAACAATCGGCAACGTCAGCCCGCGACTTTTGGCAATGTCAATCGCCGCGCAGATTTGTTCGGTGTAGTGCGTGGGCGTCACCAATTCGACGTTCGCCGCGCCGCGCCGTTGCTGTTCGATAAAAATTTCTGCCAGCCGCTCAATCGAAACGTCCGCGCCGAAGCCGTCGTGACTGATTGAAAAATTTTGGCAGTAAACGCATTTCAAGTTGCAGTGCGCGAAAAAAATCGTGCCCGCGCCGCGAGAGCCGACCAAGCACGGTTCTTCCCATTCGTGCAGACTGACCAACGCAACACGCAACTTTTCGCCCGCCCCGCAAAAGCCCAAGCGATTCACTCTGTCGACGCGGCATCTGCGTGGACACATTTCACACGGTCTCATAAAAATCTTCTCCCTTGTCCCTTGTCCCTTGTCCCTAAAGATTTTATCACTAACGGCAGGAAATTGGCGGCGGCGGCAGAATCAATCAGTAAAAATTTTCTGCAAGGTGATTTCAAGTGAATTTCTTTAAACGTAAAAATAAAGATACCGCCAAAGAAACCGTCGAAGAAGCCGTTGCCGAAAATGCCAACGCCGCTGCGGAGGAAGTTGCCGAAGAAGTCGACGCGCCAAAAACTCCAAAGGATAAAGCCTTTGCAGTCTTGCGTACGATACGAAACGTCATACTCGGCTTGATTTTACTGACGGCGTTGGTTGTCGGCGGATTCGCAGCGGCGGTTAAATACGGCGTGCTCGGCACGGAAGATGTCGCAATGCTCAACGAAGAACTCGGCTTGTATCGATTGCCCTTCGTCGGCAACGGCAGATATTTCGAGGTGCCCGAAGGTATCGAATGGCCGCCGCCCCCGCCGCTTGAGCCGGAGCCCGAACCGGAACCGCCCAAGGTCGAACCCAAGCCCGCCGCCGAACCGGAACCGCCTAAGTCCGAACCCGCGCCCGTCGTCGAGGAGAAACCCAAGCCCAAACGCGACGACAAACCCAAGGAAGTCAAAATCGACCGCAAAGCAATCGACGCGCAACGTGCTCAACGCGAGGCGGAGGAAAAGAAACGCGTCACACGACTTGCGCGCATTTACGAGAGCATGAAACCCGAAGAGGCCGCCAACGCGTTAATCAACGTCGATTGGGACACGACCGTTTTAATTTTGCAACGCATGAGCGAAGACGCCGTTGCACAGGTTTTGGCGAAGATGGAGCCCGAAATCGCCGCGCAGTTGACCGAAATGCTTTATCGCGGCACGCAACGACGCGTAACCACGCCGTCGGACACAATGCGCAACGAGCCGATAACTCCGCCCGAACAAATTCTGACCAGCGAATAAAAAAGCCCTCCTGCGGGAGGGTTTATTTTTTTAAGTCGCGTTCGCCTTGAGCTTGGCGATTTCGTTCATGATTGACTGCGCGAAGGCGTCAAGGGCGTCTCTGTCCTTCGTCGAGCCCGTGAACTTCATCGGCGTGCCGTAAACGACTGCAAGGCGCGGAAATTTCACTTCGGACGAAAAAATTTTTTCTGTGGCGACAATGGCGGCGGGAATAATCGGAGCCTTCGTCATTGCGGCGATCAGACTTACGCCCGCTTCCGCCTTGCCGAGCTTGCCGGTCTTCGAGCGCGTGCCTTCCGGAAAAATGCCCAGACATTTGCCGTCCTTGAGAATCTTTACGGCGGTCTTAATGGCAGTCTTGTCCGCCGCGCCGCGCTTGACGGGGAAGACGTGCAGACTGCGACAAACCCAAGCCATCACGGGATTTTTGAACAGCTCTTCCTTGCCCATGTAACAAACTTCGCGGTCAATGAACGTGCCGAGGAAAGGCGGATCCCAGTTGCTGACGTGATTCGCCGCCAAAATGAACGCGCCGCTTGCCGGGATATTCTCCGCGCCGACGACACGCGTCCTGAACAACGACCCGAACCATATGCGGCACAGCAGTTTAAAAATTTTGTAGAACATGAACTTCACCTTTGAGCAACCACGTTTGCGCCTGCGTGATTTTGACGTTGATTAAGTCACCCGCGCGTTCGTCGCCGTGAGCAAACAGCACCAATTTGTTGGAGCGCGTCCGTCCCGTGAAAATCTTATCGTCGGTCTTGCTCGCGCCTTCGACAAGAACTTCAACCGTCGAATCGACCAGCGCACGATTTTTCGCAAGGCTGATTTCGTTTTGCACCTTCATGAGCGCGTCAAGGCGTCGATGTTTAGTTTCGTCGTCGACCTGCGCGGGGAAGGTTGCGGCAGGCGTTCCGCTGCGTTTGGAGTAAATGAACGTGAACGCCGCGTCGAATTGCACGGCACGCAAAAATTCCAGCGTCTCTTGCAAATCGTCATCGGTCTCGCCGGGGAAGCCTACAATCAAATCGGTCGTCAAGCTGACGTGCGGCACGGCGGCGCGAATCTTCTCGACAAGGCGCAAATAATTTTCGACGGTGTAGACGCGATTCATGCGCTTTAGGATTTTGTCGGAGCCGTATTGCACGGGCAAATGAATATGCTCGCAAATGTGTCTCCCGCCCGCGATTGCCGCAATCAGTTCGTCGGAAAGATCTTTCGGGTGGCTCGTCATGAAGCGCAACCGCTCGACGCCCGCAATGTTGTCGACGGCAGTCAACAGCTCGGCGAAGGTCATGCCGCCCGCGTAGGAGTTGACGTTCTGTCCAAGCAAGGTAATTTCCTTGAAACCCTCGGCGACGGCTTGCTTGACTTCGGCGAAAATTTCTTCGGGCTTGCGACTGCGCTCGCGCCCGCGCACGTAGGGAACTATGCAATACGTGCAAAAGTTGTTGCAACCGTACATAATCGGCACGAACGTCGACACATGCCCGCCGCGCAGGGGAAAGACTTCGACGGGAATATCGCCGCTGACATTGGACACGTCGACGACGTGGGAACGTGACGTTGAGTCCGAATCATTGCGCATTACGCATTGCGCATTTCGCATTTCCTCCAGGCTTTGGACGACGCGGGCGACTTCACAGCTTTGACCCGTGCCCAAGACGAAATCGACATGCGGCGCGCGTTTGATAAGATTCGCTCCTTCCTTTTGCGCCATGCAGCCGGCGACGCCCAAAATCAGCGACGGTTTGAGCCGCTTGAGAGCCTTGAACCTGCCGATTTGTCCGAAGACTTTATCCTCGGCGGTGGCGCGAACACAACAGGTGTTGATCAAAATCAAGTCCGCGTCGTCTGCGTCGTCGGTCAAAGTGTAACCGATTTGCCGCAGGAGTCCCGCCATGCGTTCGGAGTCGGCGACGTTCATTTGGCAACCGTAAGTTAAGAGTTTAAGTTTTTTATCCATGCGGCGCATTGTATCATATTTAGGGACAAGAGTTAACGGACAAGGGATAAATTTTGCCGTAACCGGCTCATTCAATTAGGAGTTAGGGGCTGTTGGTAAATTAAAAGTGAATAACAGAAGCAGCGAGTAAAAAGAAA
>CAMZAX010000019.1 GCA_947304355.1 uncultured Selenomonadales bacterium | reverse complement strand
TTCTTTTTACTCGCTGCTTCTGTTATTCACTTTTAATTTACCAACAGCCCCTAATTGAAACAGCACCAGGGTTCGCCGCTCATGAAGTCGCCGCCGTTGTAGCACGCCGCCCGCGCACGACACCCGCCGCATTTGTGCTTGTAACGACAGCCGCCGCAATTCCCGCTGTAGTCAAGCGTCCTGAGCGTCTGCAAAACTTTATTCGACCGCCAAATCTCGTCAAAGGGCGTCTCGCGCACGTCGCCAAGCTCCATGTTCAAGTAAGCGCACGGTTGGACTTTGCCGCGCGGGCTGATAATGCAGTAACTCAAGCCGGCAAGGCAACCGCGTCTGAAACGTGTCTTCACGCCGAGTTTGTCGGCGATTCGCAAAAACTGCGGCGCGCACGTCGGCTTAAGCTCGATTGATACTTCCTGCTGCTTGCGCATGATTCGCGTCAAGACTCGTTCGTAACCTTCGGCGCGCAATGATTCTTCCTCAATCGTCGCTGCACGTCCTGTCGGCACCAGAAAGAAAAAGTGATGCGCCTTCGCTCCGATGTCGACTGCGAAATCCGTCAAAGCCTCAAGCTCGCGTTCGTTCCAATCCATAACCGTCGTGTGCACTTGAAACGGCAAGCCCGCCGCCCGACAATTTTTCATGCCGTCGACTGCGCCTTGCCACGCGCCCGCGAACGAACGAAACTTGTCGTGCTTTGTCGCGTCCAACGAGTCAAGCGATATGCCCATGCCCTTCGCGCCCGCCGATTTCAAGTCGCGTGCCGTTTGCGGCGTTATCAGCGTGCCGTTCGTGCCGAAGACCGCGATTAACTTCAGACGCGTCGCATGTTCGACAAGTTCCAAGATGTCGGGACGCATTAAAGGTTCGCCGCCCGAAAAAATCATTATCTTGAAACCTGCGCGGGCGATCTGATTCAACAGCTCCTTCGCCTCGGCGGTCGACAATTCTTCCGCCGCCTTGCAGCCCGCGTCGCGATAGCAATGCGCACAGTACATGTTGCACGCGTTCGTTGTGTTCCATGAGACTATCAAGCTCAAAACCCCCGTGAAAGTTTTTAACGTCATTGTAAGCAAAAATTTTTGCGCGGGCAAGGATTTATGTTATAATCGCGTCGAAAGGAGCAGACGAGAAATGAAAGACGTAATGGACGTACACATTCACACGACGGCAAGCGGGCACGCCTACAGCACACTCGGCGAAGTCATTGACACGGCAAAGGCAAAAGGCTTGGAGTTGGTCGGTATCGCCGAACACGCGCCGAAGATGCCCGGAGCCACGCACGATTTTTGGTTTCTGAACTTCAAGGTCATTCGCCGCGAACAGAACGGCATAAAAGTCGCAATGGGCGCGGAGCTGAATATAATCGACTATTCGGGCAGCACCGACTTGCCCGCGCAGATTTTGAAACGAATCGACTACGCCGTTGCAAGTCTGCACAACCCGTGCATAGACCTCGGCAGCTTGGCGGAAAACACGGCGGCGATAATCGGCGCGATGCGTAACCCGCACGTCGTTATAATCGGTCATCCCGACAACCCGCATTACCCCGCCGATTACGACGCGATAGCCCGCGCCGCCAAAGACAATCACGTCCTGCTTGAGATAAACAACAGCTCCTATTATTCGGGCGGACACCGCGCAGGTTCCGAGAAGACGGCAAAGCTGATGTTGGCGGCTTGCAAGAAATACGGTGCGGCGGTTATCATGGGCTCTGACGCGCACGTAAAGGACGACGTGGGCAATCACGAACGGTCGCAAAAAGTTTTGGCTGACAACGACTTCCCCGCCGAACTCGTCGTCAATTCGAGCGTCGATAAATTTTTCGAGTATGTGAAGTATCGCAAATCACTTGCGCCTAAATGAGGAGGAAACAAATTTGCTGGTTCACGAGATCATAAACAACGGTTACGAGGCTGATATTGCCGTCGTCGACGAAGGGCACCGGATAACTTACGCCGCACTCAAACAGGGCATCAACCGCTACCGCAATCGGCTTTACGCGTTGGGGATTCGTCAAGGCGACCGCGTCGGGATTTTCTCTCGCAACAGCGCGGAATTCATTTACGCTTACATGGCGGCGGCTTCGTTGGGCGCGATTAACGTCCCGATAAATTTTCAGCTGAGCCCCCGCGAAACGGCGTACATAATTCAAGACGCGGGCGTTGAACATTTGCTGACTTACGAGCCGATTACTTTCGACGAGCCGCTTAACGTCACGCAATACGACATTGCGACTTTCGGCGACGAGCCTGCACCCGACGCGCCCGCTTTGCCCGCCGACTTCGACGAAAACAATCCCTGCGTCATAATTTACACGTCTGGCACGACCGGCAACCCCAAGGGCGCAATGCTGTCGCACAAAAACCTTGTCTGCAATACGCGCCAATGCGAAGTGTTCAAATGCCGCCGCGATTGCCGCGTGTTGTGCGTCCTGCCGATGTATCACTGCTTCGAGTGGACGTGCGCCGTGTTGAATACGTTCTATCGCGGAGCCGCCAACCACGTCCTGCGCATGTTCAAGCCCAAGGATATGATTGACATGGTGCGCGACCAGGAGATAACCGACATAATCGCGGTGCCGTCAATCTTCAAGCTGGTGACGGCTCTTGCCAAGCCCGAAGACTTCAAGACGGTTCGTTTCTTCATGAGCGGCGGCACGACTTTGCCCGATAAGATTGTCGACGAGTTCAAGGCGAAATTCGGTGCGCCGATTGCGGAAGGTTACGGCCTGTCGGAGGCTTCGCCCGCTGTGTTCCTCACGACGCACGGCGAAGAACGTCAAGGCTCCTGCGGCAAATTGCTTGCGGGCACGGAGGTTCGGCTTGTCGACGAAAACGGCTGCGACGTTCCTCAAGGCGAAGTCGGCGAAGTGTGGGTGCGCGGCGGTCAAGTCATGTTGGGCTACTGGAACAACCCCAAGGCGACTGCCGAGGCTTTGGACGCTGACGGCTGGTTACATACGGGCGACGTGGGCAAAGTCGACGCGGACGGCTATTACTATATCGTCAACCGAATCAAGGAAATGATTATCAGCATGGGCGAGAACATTTACCCGCGCGAAGTCGAGGAAGTCGTTTACCGCTTCGACGGCATAAAAGACGCGGCGGTTATCGGCGTCGACGACAAATTGCGCGGGCAAGTCGGCGCGTGTTTCTTCGAGGTGCAGGACGGCGCGACGGTCAACGTTCGTGAGCTTAAACAGTTCCTGCAGAAAAATCTTGCGCTGTACAAAATCCCCCGCGAGTTCAAACAGATAGCCGAGATGCCGCGCACGTCCACCGGCAAAATTTCCAAGCGCAAAATCCTTGAAGACTACCTTGCCGCGAAAGGATGATTCACAGTGCACCCTACCGACGGATTGGGTTTTACAGGCGAACACATTCACGAGATTATAACTTACATCAACACCAACCCCGCCACGTTCCGCGAAATGCCTTACGCGCTGGATTGCGACATTGATTGGTTTAAGGAAAGTTTCAACGCCGAGGCAACCGCCACGCTTGATAAGATTCCGTTCAAAAGACCGCGCGACCGCGAGCTTATGGAAGAGGCTTTGCTTATCAAGAACATTCGTATTGTCTACGAGGAGCACGGCAAAATTTTTATTAACCCGTTCAGCAACAACATCGGGCTTTGGGGCGTGACGGACAGCGACGAGAACTGCAAGCTTTTGGTTTACGCCTACACATTGACCGACCTTCAAAACTTGACGATATTGACGGGCTTGATTTTTGATTCGTTCCTTAAAACCGTCGTGCCCGGCGCGGACGTTGCGGCATTGGCTGAGGATATGAACCAAAATCCGGGCGGCAACGTCACTTGCAACGGCGTGCGGCTTTCGTTCTTCATGAAAGGCGATTTGTATTTGTATTCGGCGATGAACGACAAAGTGCCCGTTTTAATCGAGGAGGACGATTTACCTTGAAAAAATTTTTCACGGCGTTGGCGATAGCGGCGGTGTTGTTCGCGTTCGGCGGCTTCGTTGAGGCGGCACCCTTCACGCAGGAACAGGTCGACAAGCTCATGAACTCCGTCAACCAAAATCCTGCCGCGTCGCCCGACAACAAGTCGTTGCTCATGTTGACGCCCGCGCAGTTTAAAACGAACTTCAACACCGAACTGAGACCCGTGCTCAATCAAGCCAAATACGACAACGACGACGAGCGCGCCTTGATGGAACAGATTTTCCTGATTAAAGACTTTCAAATCTTCGAGGCGGAGGGCGGGCTGTTTTATCTGAACGTCTTCGGCAACAACACGGCTGTTTTCGGCGTGACGGGCAACGACAGCAACCGCTTCAAGCTTTTGAATTGCGCGTACACGAAACCCGAAAACCCCGGCGAGGAAATGGTATCGTCGATGGTTTTGTTGGCGTTCGTCACGGTCGTTGTGCCCGAAGAAAATCCGCAACAGGTGCTTAAGGATTTGGGCGCGGAGGAATCGGGCACACTGATTCGCGGCGGCGTCAAGTTCACGGCGGGACGGGACGGCGATTTGATTTTGTTATCGGCAACGAAGGCGGTTGATTGACGTGAGAAAATTTTTAACGGCTCTGACTGTCGCGCTGATGTTGGCGGTCAACGTCGAGGCGGCGGAATTCACGCAGGCACAGCTTGATAAAATTTTCATGGGCGCGGGGCAAGTCGCAAGCTCCGATACGCTCAACATGAACGCCGCCACGCTCAAGGACGAATTCAACGGACGAATCACGGTGATTCTCAAGGAGGCGACGGGCAACGACGACGTGTCGAGTATGGCGCACCTGTTCCTGATTAAGGACTACAAAATTTTCAGCGGCGCGGAAGGCGACACCTTCGCGCACGTCTTTGGCGACTACCGCGTTGCGTTGGTCGGCACCGGCGAAAAGGACGGCAACTTCAAAAGCCTGAGCATGTGTTACACCACGCCCGAAGACAGCGACGAGGCGATTTTCACGATTTGGCACCTGACGGCGTTCGTTAAAAGCCTTGCGCCCGATGTCAACGTGCAGACGCTCATGAACGACTTGACGGCGGAAAATTCGTCGGGCAGTGTCGTCGCGGGCGGCGTGAAGTTTTCTATCGCTGAGGACGGCAACTTGAACATCCTAACCGCAACGACTCCGTAAAAAAATCCCCCGCCGATTGACGGGGTTTTTTTAGTTGGCAACAATCTGCTTGAACTTGTCGCCGTAAGCAAGCGCAAGATTCTCGCGCAGACCGGCGAAGTACTTCAAGTTTTCGTCGTCTGTTATGAATTTCTCGGCGGCGTCGCGGGCTTGAAGCAAAACTGCCACGTCGCGGAGTGCATCGGCGATTTTTAAGTCGTCCAAACCGTGTTGCGTCTCTCCAAAGAATTGTCCCGGTCCGCGCAGTTTCAAATCTTCCTCGGCAAGCTTGAAGCCGTCGTTGGTCGTCTCCATTACATCCAGCCGCGTTTGCGCCGTGTCCGCTTTGCTGTCTGAAAGCAGTATGCAATACGATTTCGCCGCGCCGCGACCTACTCGCCCGCGCAGTTGGTGCAGTTGCGCAAGCCCGAATCGTTCAGCGTGTTCGACGACCATGACGCTTGCATTGGGCACATCCACGCCAACTTCAATGACCGTCGTCGCAACCAAAAGTTTCGTCGCGCCGTCGCGGAACTGTTCCATAATCGATTCTTTGTCGGCGGGTTTCATCTTCCCGTGAAGTAATGCGCAAGGCACGTCGCGGAAAATCCTGCGGCTCAACATGTCAAAGACTTCTTCCGCAGATTCAATGTCGGCAAGCTGTTCCGATTCGCTCCGTCCAATCAGCGGGCACACGACGTAAGCTTGACGCCCTGCCAAAATTTCTTCGAGAACGAATTCGTAAACCTTCCGTCGACTGCGCATGGTCTTGACGATTGTTTTAATCGGCTTGCGTCCCGGCGGCAACTCTTTAATCAACGAAACGTCCAAATCGCCGTAAACCGTCAGCGTCATTGTGCGCGGTATCGGCGTCGCCGTCATAACCAACATATCGGGCAGCGTGTCCGATTTTTTTTCGAGCGTCGAACGTTGCGCCACGCCGAAGCGGTGTTGTTCGTCCGTCACGACCAAGCCGAGCCGTGCGAACGTCACGCCCTCCTGAATCAGCGCGTGCGTCCCGATAACGATGTCGAGTTCCTGCGCGGCGATTTGTCGATAAATTTCCTCACGCAATTTTTTCGTGCGGGTGACTTTCGCGCTGAGCAACCCGACGCGTATGCCCAAGCCCGTAAGCAACGCCGAAAACTTTTCGTAGTGTTGACCCGCCAAAATTTCAGTCGGAGCCATGAACGCGCCTTGATAGCCGCTCTCCACGGTCTTGACAAGCGCAAGCAACGCGACAACCGTTTTGCCCGAACCGACGTCGCCTTGAATCAATCGGCGCATCGGAAGTTTGCTTTCCATGTCCTGCGCGACGGTGCGGAAAGTTTTTTTCTGGTCGCCCGTCAAATCGAACGGCAACTTTGCCAACGCCGCCTTGACGAGCTTGCCGTTCTTTTTGTGGCTTATGCCGAGTCGTTCGTCCTGCGTCTGCCGCTTTATCAGCATGAGCCCGCATTGAATCAAAAACAGTTCGTCGAACGCCAAACGCCGCCGCGCCGCGTCGAGCCGGAGCAAATCTTTCGGGAAGTGAATCTCGCGTGCCGCCTCGTCGAGCGGCATTAAGTCGTGCGCATCAATAATTTCTTGCGGCAGAATCTCTTTGAGTGGCGGCATTGACGCCAAAAGATTTTTAATCGCCGTGCGAAACGTGCCCTGCGTTATCGAGGCTGTCGACGAGTAAATCGGCATAATTCCCAGCGGCGGCTCTTCGTATTCGTCGAGTATCGTGAAGCTTTGGATTTGATTCACAGCCAAGCCATCCGCCCAACGGTCGAATTTCGCTTTGCCGACAATCATCAGCCGCATTCCGGGCTTGAGTTTCGTCAGAAGATATTTTTGATTGAACCACGTCAGCTTGATATAACCCGTGTCGTCTTTAAGGAACGCGTTGATAATCGTCAAGCCGCGCGCCTCGTGCGAATCAATATCGGACAGCCGCCCGACGATTACAGCCGTTTCGCCTGCCGCGACGTCGACGATTTTCGTCAAGCTGCTGTGATTCTCGTAAGTGCGCGGATAATGGGTCAGCAGGTCGTATTTCGTGACGATGTTCAATTTCGCAAGCAACGCCGCCTTGCGGGGGCCGACGCCCTTGACGTACATAACGTTATCGGTCAATTCAAATTCGGTTTTGCTCACGGCTCGTCCTCCGAAAAATTTTTGCGTCGATTATATTTCGCCGCCGATTTTATTTCAAGCAGGGAACGCGCCGCCAAGGCAGAATTTATCACAAAAATTTTGGGAGGTGACAGCAATGCCGATTACACCTAAAAAAGCCGCCGAGCCGTCAAAGCCCGCCGCGCAGGTCGAAGAAGTTTTCATACCCGAAGAGCCGAAGTGGTCGTTGGACGAAATAATTTTGCCCGCCGAAGTCAAGGCGCAAATCCTGGACGTGGCGACTTACTCGGAAAATTCTCATCGCGTGTTCGAGCTGTGGGGATTTAAGCACACGCACAAATTTTCGCGACGAATCGGAATCAACCTGTACGGCGCGCCGGGAACGGGCAAAACCATGGCAGCGCACGCCATTGCCCGCGAACTCGGCAGAAAAATTTTAATCGTCAATTACGCCGACATCGAATCGAAATACGTTGGCGAGACGCCAAAAAATATTCGCAAGGCGTTCGAGGCGGCGAAGGCGTCCGACAGCATTTTATTTTTCGACGAGGCCGACGCAATCCTAAGCAAGCGCGTGACCAACATGACGCAGGCGGTTGATGTCAGCGTCAATCAGACGCGTTCGGTTATGCTAATGCTCATGAACGAGTTCCAAGACTTCATCATCTTCGCGACAAATTTTATTGAGAACTTCGACCCGGCGTTCATGCGCCGCATTTCGATTCACGTCAAGTTCACGTTGCCCGACGAAGACTGCCGTCGAAAACTTTGGCGCATGTACACGCCACACGAAGTCCCCAACAATCTTGACTTCGACGAGCTTGCAAAAAAATTCGACGGAATCAGCGGCTCCGATATCTCCAACGCAATGTTGAACGCCGCCTTCAAAGCCGCCCGCCTGCAACTGGACGCGTTGGACAAGTCGCTTGTCTTCGAGGCGGTTGAAAATATTTTGGCGAGCAAACGCGCTAATAAGGGACAAGGAACATGGGACAAGGGACAAGAGATTTGATTTTTAACTTGTCCCTTATCCCTTGTCCCTTTCCCCTTGAAATAAAATTTTTCTGAGGTGAACATTTTGAAAGCAACACAACTTTACGCGCCGACCCTCCGCGAGTCGCCCGCAGAAGCCGAACTTGTCAGTCACAAGCTGATGTATCGCGCCGGTCTCATTCGCAAGGCGGCGGGTGGTCTCTATTCCTATCTGCCGCTCGGTTGGCGCACCATGAAAAAAATCATGCAAATCATTCGCGAGGAAATGGACGCCAAGGGCGGTCAGGAAATCATGATGCCGATCGTTCAGCCCGCCGAAATGTGGCAGGAATCCGGACGCTGGGCAGTTTATGGCGACGAAATGATGCGCCTTAAAGACCGTCACGGCAGAGAGTTCGCGCTCGGTCCGACGCATGAAGAAATGATTACGACGCTGATTCGCGACGAGGTGCGCTCCTATAAACAACTGCCGCTCATGCTGTATCAAATCCAAAACAAATATCGCGACGAGATTCGCCCGCGCTTCGGTCTCATGCGCAGCCGCGAATTCGTCATGAAGGATTTGTATTCCTTCGACCGCGACGTAAACGGCATGAACATTTCCTACGAAAAAATGTACGACGCCTACAGCCGCGTCTTTAAACGTTGCGGTTTGCAGTTCCGCGCAGTCGAGGCGGACAACGGCGCAATCGGCGGCGGGCATTCCCACGAGTTCACGGTCTTGGCTCCAAGCGGCGAATCGTCCATTGCTTATTGCGAAGCGTGCGACTACGCGGCGAGCGACGAAAAGGCCGAGCTTAAACTTATTCAAGCCGAGCCCGAAGAACTGCGCCCGCTGAAAAAAGTTTTGACGCCCGATTGTCACACGATTGAGCTTGTCAAAAATTTTTTGGGCGTGCCGATTGAAAAGACGATTAAGGCGGTTGCGTTCATGGACGACGACGAGCGGCTGATTGTTGCGTTCGTGCGCGGCGACCACGAAGTCAACGAGATCAAGGTTATCAACGCCGTCGAGGGCGCGAATCATCTTTACATGGCGGGCGACAAGCTGATTACGGCGGCGGGCAGCGTCGCGGGTTTCATGAGCCCGATTGGCTTGAACGACCGCGCGATTGTCGTCGTCGACCAAAGCGTAATGATGATGTCAAACGCCGTCGCCGGTGCCAACGAGGTTGACGCGCATTTTGTCAACGTGACGCCGCGCAGAGACTTCGACGCGAAAAAAATTATCGTCGCCGATATTCGCATGGTGCAAGTCGGCGACCCCTGCCCGCATTGCGGCGCGCCGTTGAAGATGACACGCGGCATTGAAGTCGGACAAGTCTTCACTCTCGGCAGAAAATATTCGGAGTCGTTGCACGCGACCTTCCTTGACGAAGACGGCAAAGTCAAACCGTTCGAGATGGGCTGTTACGGTATCGGCGTCGGGCGGACGATGGCGGCGGCTATCGAACAGAACAACGACGCGGACGGAATCATTTGGCCGAGGGCTATCGCGCCGTTTGAAGTCGTCGTCGTGCCCGTCAATGCCAAGGACGATGCACAACTTACTTTTGCCAAAAAAATTTACGCCGAGCTGATATCGGCGGGCGTCGACGCTCTGCTTGACGACAGATTTGAACGCGCGGGCGTCAAGTTCAAAGATTGCGACCTCATTGGCTACCCGTTGCGCGTGACGATAAGCCCGAAGACTCTTGCCGGCGGCAACGTCGAAGTCAAAGTGCGGCGCAGCGGCGAATTCTTGAACTTCGGGCGCGACGAGTGCGTTGAAAAAATTTTGGAACTCTTGAGGACTTTGTAAATGAAAACTGCATTGACGATTGCAGGTTCGGACAGTTCGGGCGGCGCGGGCATTCAAGCCGACCTGAAAACTTTTTTGGCGAACGGCGTCTACGGCATGAGCGCGATAACGGCTTTGACGGCGCAAAATACGTGCGGAGTGCGTTCGGTGCGCAACACGACGGCTGAATTTTTGGCTGACCAACTCGACGCGATTTTTGAGGACATTGAGCCCGACGCCGTGAAAATCGGCATGGTGTCTTCGGCGGAGCTGATAAAAATCATTGCGGCGAAGTTGCGCTTCCGTGCGGCGAAAAACATCGTCGTCGACCCGGTGATGATTGCGACTTCGGGCGCGCGACTGATTGACGCGGACGCCGTTAAAACTCTGCAAGCCGAACTGTTTCCGTTGGCGACGGTTGTCACGCCAAACTTGCCCGAACTTGAGGCGATAACGCAAAAAAAATTTTCCACGCCGGCTGACATGGAAAGTGCCGCGCAGATTCTTCACGACGAATACGGTTGCGCCGTGTTGGCGAAGGGCGGACACGGATTCAGCGACGCCAACGATTATCTTTACGACGGCGCGGGCGAATGGTTTCACGGTCAACGCGTCGACACGAAGAACACGCACGGCACGGGTTGCACGTTGAGCTCGGCGATTGCCGCCAACCTTGCGAAGGGTTATGACTTGAAAACTTCCGTCGGGCGTGCAAAGGCTTACTTGACGGGCGCGCTGATGAGCGGTCTTGAACTCGGCAAAGGCAACGGTCCGCTTGACCACGGCTACAATCTGCGCGGCGTCGACTTCAACGACTGAAAAAAATTTAGCGGGTACGACACCCGCTTTTTTCTTGTCCCTTGTCCCTTGTCCCTTACTTCTTCTTGCGCTTCTTGGCTTTTTTCGGCGAGCGAGTTGCGTTGGCGAACTTGGCTTTGACTTTTTCGGCGTCTTCCTTCTGTTTGTCGGTCGATTTCTTGTCGCGTTGCATTTTGGCGTATTCCGCGCCGAGACCTTTGAGCTTGTGCTTGACCGCCATAATCGGGTGGGACAGCAACATTTTTTTCTGTCCGCCCTTCATGATTGTCGTGAACTCGTTGGTAAAGCGTTCGCCGAAGCAAGGAGTTTCGCATTGTTCGCAAATGGGCTTGCCGATACCGTAGGGGCAGCGGCTGATTTTTATCATGACGGTCGACAGGACGGCGGTGCATTTGGCGCAGAGCTTGCCGCCTTCGGTGCCGTGATTCGCGTTGCAATATTCGCCGAACGTCTTGCGAATGGTTTCCTTTTCCTTCGGGACGGTGTTTTTGAGTTCGGGCTCCTTGCGCTTGGGCAGGATGCTTTTGACTTTGTCTTTCACCTTGTCGAATATTCCCATGTTCAAAATCCTTTCGCGTGTAGTTAATTCATTTTAAATGGCACGCGGGATAAAAGCAAGCCGCGAATCTTGAGGTGCACACGAACGAATCAGAGGCCGCCACGGACGGCGGCCGCCGCCGCGTCAGCAACAGGATGTTGCGTGCGGCGGTGCCCTTTCTTTTTGCTACTTTTTCTTTGGGTGCCTTGAATAGTCAAGCTAAGTGCAACAGCGTTGAAAAGTAAACTTCAGCAGGTGTTCTATAACTCAAACATTTTCTGGGACGGTGATTGATTAAGTCAACGACTTTTTGTAAGTCTTCATCGCTGAGTTTCGTGAAGTCGTAACCTTTCCAATCGCCACGTCGGATTCGCTCATTTGACGCAAAAGGTCTTTCCGATAACTCGTGACTTATCGGGATTTTGCCGCGATTAGAAACGTAGCCTTTTGCTTGAGACGATTGGCAATTTGTTCGGGCGACATTTCTTGTGTCTGCCCGGTAGCTTAGCGATTTTGAAGATTGATTTTCCTTCAGCGCGATAAATCGCTATCAATTCGCGCTCCGTTATGCTAAGATGATTGTAACTCATGGTGCTCCCTGCTTTCTTTGAGTTATAAACATCTTAGCAGGAAACTATGAGTTTTTCACTTGTTGCACTTACATTGTACATTCGCGGCCGCAAAAAAGAAGCTCTTGAATTCCAGCGTTGGGTCTATCACGAGGTTCTGCCGTCGATTCGCAAACACGGCTACTATTCCGTCGCGCCCGTCGTCGCCAAACCCACGAAGACAAAAAATCCCAAACGCGTCGCCGGGCAATTCACGCCCGCAAGTGTTTACGTTGCTCACATGAAAGACAACTTCAACGTCGTCAAAATCGGGCACAGCCACGCTCCGGAAGGACGCTTGCCGCAAATCAAAGGTTTGAACCGTAAAGATTTTTATAAAACGGTTTTGCTCCCGCGCAAAGTTGCTCGCCTGTTTGAACAGGTTTGCTACGAAATCTTCGCGCCGTATGCGCTCGGCAATGAACTTTTCGGCATCGAATACGACGAAGCATGCAGAATCATCAGGGCTCTGGAGAAATTCGCCGACAGCTTGTCGAGAGCCTGTAACTTTGAACACGACGACAAAGCTTTGACTATCGCGAAAAATCTCCTCGTCGAAGCCGCCAACACAATCGCTGACAAGCAAGATTAGTTTTGTCGGCGATATTTTTTTGCGCAAAATAAAACAGCCCCTCGGCGCGCGTCGAGAGGCTTTTAGATTGCAACGAACGATTCAGACTTCGGACAGATATTTCGTTATCGCGGCGTCGTAGTCAGCGGTATGAGCGAACGCTTCCGCCGCGAGCGTCTTGCGGATGTCAAGCGGGATTTCGCCAAGCTCTTTAATCAGCGCGGCGATTTCGTCGTAGCGTTCGGGGTTTGTAACGACCGTCACGTATTTGAAGTTCTTCGCCGCCGCCCGAATCATTGCGGGGCCGCCGATGTCGATATTTTCAATCGCGTCCTCCAGCGTCACGTTCGGCTTGCGAATCGTCTTCTTGAACGGGTACAGGTTGACGACGACCAAATCAATCGGCTCGATACCGTTTTCCGCCATCTGCTTGACGTGTTCGGGATTGTCGCGCACAGCCAAGATGCCGCCGTGGATTTTCGGGTTGAGAGTCTTGACGCGCCCGTTCATGATTTCGGGGAAGCCCGTCAAATCGCTGACGTAGGTGACGGGAATGCCCGCTGCCCGAATCGCCTTGCCGGTGCCGCCCGTGCTGATTATCTCGACGCCGCACTTGCTGAGTTTCTTCGCGAAGTCCACCACGTCGATTTTGTTCGACACGCTGATTAATGCCCGTTTGATTTTCATTTTGCCGCCTCCAATCTCAACTCTGCGCCCGACGATTTTCAGACGCCCGTCAATGAAAAGCTTAATCGCCTGCGGATAAATCTTGTGCTCCTGCTCCAAGACACGCGCCGCCAAAGTTTCTTCGGTGTCGTCCTCCAAGACTTCAACCGCCGCCTGCATGATAATCGGTCCGGTATCGGTGCCCTCGTCGACGAAATGAACAGTGCAACCCGAAACCTTCGCGCCGTAAGCCAAAACGTCGCGGTGAGCGTGCGCGCCGGGGAACGCGGGCAAAAGCGACGGGTGAATATTCATCAGCCGCCCTTCGTAGCGACGAACGAAGTCCGCGCTCAAAATCCGCATGAAGCCCGCCAAGATAACCAAGTCGACGCCTTTAAGGTGCCGCAACAGTTCAGCCTCGAAATCCGCGCGGCTCGCGAAATTTTTTCTGTCGACGCAAATATTTTTAATACCCGCCGCCTCGGCACGCGCCAAAGCTCCGACGTTCGGCTTGTCGGTCAAGACGATTGAAACTTTCGCCGCAAGGTAGCCGCTCGCCGTCGCGTCGATTATCGACTGCAAATCTGTGCCGCGTCCCGAACACAGCACGCCAAGTTTAATCATTGAATACACCTCCCTAAAATTACGAAGCTAGCAATGCGCATGCGTTGCGTATAAGCGCGGGCGGTTGGCTTAATCGGTGCAATGTTGAGGCGCGACCATTGGATGCAACGTCACGTTGCTGCCGCGTCCCGAACACAGCGCGCCAAGTTTAATCATTGAATTCACCTCATTCGCCGCCGCCACTATTGTTATCGTCATCATCCCATCCGATTTCTTCTAATGTATTGCTTACAGCTGCAGCAATAAATATAACAAACATTACAAGTATGCATATCATGCCTATCGTTTCATTACCAGATATACATCCAATAATAAATGCCGCAATTAAAACCTTCGTTGAGAAGCTCATAATTTATCTCCTTCCTAAAAATTTTTATGTGCTTAGTCTTTGAATTCACCTCCGTTAATCGTGACGCCCGCGCCTTCGACAACACGACCGATTTTGTAGCCCGCCAAGCTGTCGGCAATGCCCGCGTCGACAATCAGAATCATGCCAATGCCGCAGTTGAACGTTCGGAACATCTCGCGCCGCTCGACGTTGCCCCACTCCTTGAGCAGCTTGAAAATCTTCGGGACTTGCCAAGAATCGGCGTCAATCGTCGCGCCCAAGCCGGCGGGCAAAGCGCGGGGGATGTTGTCGTAGAAGCCGCCACCCGTCACGTGAACAAGCCCGTGAATTTTTTCGCCGTACTCTCGGATAAGCGACAAGACCGTCGCGGGATAAAGCCTCGTCGGCGTCAAAAGCTCCTCGCCCAAAGTTTTGTCAAGCCCGTCGATTTGCTCCGCGCCCGTGAACTTCATGCGCTCGAAGACGATTTTCCGCACCAAGCTGAAGCCGTTGGAATGCAAGCCGCTCGACGGCAAGCCGATAAGCACGTCGCCGATTTTGACCCGCGCAGGCGTTATCAAGTGTTTAAGTTCGACGACGCCGACAGCAAAGCCCGCAATGTCATACTCGCCGTCCGAATAGAAGCCGCTCATTTCAGCCGTCTCGCCGCCGATAAGCGCGCAACCCGATTCCTTGCACGCGTTGGCGACGCCGCGAACGATCTCGGCAACCTGCGCGGGCATAAGCTTGCCGACAGCCAAGTAGTCCAAAAAAAACAGCGGCTCGGCACCTTGAACCAAAATGTCATTGACGCACATGGCAACGGCGTCCTGCCCGATTGTGTCGTGCTTGTTGAGCATGAACGCGATTTTGAGCTTTGTGCCGACGCCGTCTGTACCCGAAACCAAAATCGGCTCGTCGTAGTGTTTGAGCGCGAACAGACCGCCGAAGCCGCCCAAGTCGCCCAAAACTTCGGGGCGATACGTCGCGCGGACAAAATCTTTAATCAGGCGCACGGACTCGTTGCCCGCGTCGATGTCCACGCCCGAATCCTTGTAAGTCAACGTCATAGGAAAAAATCTCCCTTCGGTCGATTTTAAGGGACAAGGGGTATGGGACAAGGGACAAGTTCAAAACTCTTGTCCCTTCGCCCTGTCCCTTCTCCCTTAACAATAATTCTCCTTGAAAAAGTCAATCGTCAGCTTTAGCCCGTCTTCAAGCTTGACGGTCGGAGCCCAGTTGAGTTTTTCCTTTGCCAAGTCGATGACGGGACAACGCTGCGTCGGGTCGTCGGAAGGCAACGGACGATACACCAGCTGCGACTTGCTGCCCGTCAACTTCAAGACCAGCTCGGCAAGTTCAAGCATTGTGAATTCACCGGGGTTACCCAAGTTTACAGGTCCGGTGAAATCTTCCGCGTGCATCATCTTTATGATTCCGTCAATCAAGTCGTCGACGTAACAGAAACTGCGCGTCTGCTTGCCGTCGCCGTAAATCGTGATGTCTTCGCCGCTCAGAGCCTGCATTATAAAGTTGGACACGACGCGCCCGTCGTCAGCGGTCATGCGCGGACCGTAGGTGTTGAAAATCCTCACGACGCGAATATCAAGCCCGTGTTGCCTGTGGTAGTCGAAGAACAGAGTTTCGGCGGTGCGCTTGCCCTCGTCGTAGCAGGCGCGAATACCAATCGGGTTGACTGCGCCGCGATAGCTTTCGGGCTGCGGATGAACTTTCGGGTCGCCGTAGACTTCGGACGTGCTTGCCTGCAGGACGCGGGCGTTGTTTTGTTTCGCGCAACCGAGCGAATTCAACGCGCCCATGACGTTTGTCTTAATCGTGCGGACGGGGTCGCGCTGATAGTGCACGGGGCTTGCCGGGCACGCCATATTGAAAATCCAATCGACTTCGGCGTAAATCGGCTGAATCACGTCGTGGCGCATGATTTCAAAGTTCGGGTTGCCCAAAAGGTGCGCGATATTTTTTTTCTTGCCCGTGAAGAAATTGTCCAGGCAAATGACCTCGTGCCCGTCGGCGATAAGCCTGTCGCAAAGGTGCGAACCCAAAAAGCCCGCGCCGCCCGTTACCAAAACTCGTTGCATAAACGTCAGCTCCTGTTCAATCGTTAAAATATTTTTCCGGCTCGCGCAGGAAGTGCGGATATTTTCTCAAGAACTCGTCGATGTGCGGCAGCTTGATGTTCCGCGCGTCGTAGGGCAGAAAATGTCCTTTCGGCATTCCCGGCACAGAGTTATAAACACTTTCGCCCTTCGCCATCGATTCTTCGACGTGTTGCCTGTCGATAAGTTTGCCGCCCGACTGTTCGACGAATTCGTTGCCGTCGACAATCGATTGCATTTTGTTGATGATGCGGTCTATGCCGCCCATGTAAGAGAAATGATAACCCCTCCCCCACGGCGATACGCGGCAAGTGATTGCGGTGGTCACGCATGTCTTGCGGCGTCGACAAGTTCTTCCGCTTGGTCAAAACGGTGCCGTGCCATTTGTCTTTGCTCACGCGGTCGAAGTAATAATAAAAAAATTCCTGCGCCAAAGCCGTCGCGCTCACGTCCAGGAACGCGGCGGCGGGTACAAGCAACTGCGCGGGGCAAGTGATACCTTTGTCGGCGAGCGTGACGGGCAACACGGCGGGCGCAATCAGCGCGATTTGATTTTCTTGCAGGCGTTGAAAAATATCGGGCGCGGGTATCTCGTCAAGGTCGCTTATCATGATTAAATCGTCGTCAGCCGCGTCGCCGATGCCGTTCATTATCGCGTTGCGTTGCGCGTTTTCAAGAGACCAATCGCCCGTGCCCTTGAACGGAACTTGCGTCAAGTCGGCGGCGACGTATCGGATTTTCGTCCAAAAGTCTTTGAAGTCGTCGGCGCGCTTGAGCAAATTAAAATCCTTCGGTTCGCCTTGGTGTTTCAAGTTCGCCTCGACGATGACGAAATAATCCACAACGTCCCAAAGAGCCATGAGCCGCAACTCCAACAGCTCGAACTCGTTGTAAAACGTAAAGCAGTCGTAAACTTTCAAACGAATCACCTCGCAAATTTAAAGGGACAAGGGAGAAGGGACAAGTTCAAAAATCTAGTCCCGGTCCCAAGTCCCCAATGACCGTGTTGCCGTATGTTTATCACAGAGTCAAGCGACGCAGCATTTCCTGGTAAGCCTCTTCGACGCCGCCCATGTCGTTGCGGAAGCGGTCTTTGTCAAGTTTCTCGTGCGTGACGACATCCCAGAAGCGGCAGTTGTCGGGCGAAATTTCGTCAGCAAGAATGACTTCGCCGTAATCGCCGCGCCCGAATTCAAGCTTGAAATCAATCAAGTCGACGTTCTTCGCCTTGAGCAGGTCGCGCAGAATCGTGTTGACGGAAAAGGCGACGTGCTCCATTTGATTGAGTTCGTCGATTTTCGCCAAGTCCAACGACATGATGTGATAGCGATTGAGCATGGGGTCGCCGAGTTCGTCGCTCTTGTAGTAGTATTCGACGACGGGAACGGAAAGCTGCGTGCCCTCCTCCTTGCCGAGACGACTGACGAGACTGCCCGCGACGATGTTGCGCACGACGACTTCAAGCTTAATCATATCGAGCCGCTTGACGAGCATTTCGCGTTCGCCGACTTTTTCAAGGAAGTGCGTCTTAATGCCGCGATCTTTGAGCTGCTTGAAGAAGAACTCGCTGATTTTGTTGTTGATGACGCCTTTGCCGTTGATGACGCCGTGTTTCTCGCCGTTGAGCGCGGTGGCGTCGTCCTTGAAGTAAACAAGCAACTCGCCGGGGTTGTCGGTCTCGAAGACGGTCTTCGCTTTGCCCTCGTACAACAGATTGCCCTTAATCATGATAAAACCTCCTTAAACTTCAAAGTGCCAACGTTTCCAAATCGTCGGGCACATGAATTGTCCCGCTGAAATATTTTTGTCCCTCCGCGCAGTAGAGTTTCTTCCGTGCGGCAAGGTTTTTGTCTTCGGTGTGATACAGCAACAGATTTTTGACGTGAAGAGCCTCGGCAAGTTCGCAGGCGTCCTTAACCGTCGAATGATTCTTGCCGTAGGGGTCGAGAAGATGTCGGCTTGCGAATAAAGGCAGAACGCCTCGTGCAACAGCCACGCGGCATTTTCGGCGTAGGGCTTTCCGAAGTCGTTGCAGGGTTCGTCGCCGCAACACGTCAACTTTTGCGCGCCGCCGATGTCCATTGCAAAGCCGAATTGTTTCGTTTTGGTCGAGCGAATGTCAAAGAACGTCGTCGCACGTCCGATAACGTTCACAACTTCGCCGTCGGCAACGGGCACGAAAAAAAGTCGGTCGCCGATAAAGCGCGTCTCTTTCGGCTGAAGGAGCGTTTTGGCGATGTCTTCAAGCTGTCGCAAAACTTCGGCGTACCTGTAAATCTTGGCGGTGCCGTCGTATTCGCGCTGATTCATGTATTGGCAAATCATGCGGACGAGCCACAAGACGCCCGTAAAATGGTTGATGTGTTTGTGCGTCAAAAAAAATTCGCGCATGTCTTTCCAGTCAAAGCCGGCGTGCTTAAGCTGACGGAGAATGCCGCTGCCGCCGCCGCCGTCAACCAAAAAATTTTTGTCGCCGTCGCTTATCACGAAGCAAGTGTTGTAACACTCCGTGACGAGTGCGTTGCCTGTGCCGAGCATTGTGAGTTTCAAATTTTTATCCCCTTAGAGTCCGAAGCGTGCAAAGATCATGTTGACGTTGCGCAGGAACCAATTATAGTCGAAGCAGGCGGCAATTTCCTCCGCTGCGAGATATTTCGTGATGTCGGGGTCGCGTTCGACGTTCGTGCGGAAGTCTTCGCCGTCGAGCCAGCGTTTCATTGCGTTGCGCTGAACCCACTTGTAGGCGTCTTCGCGCAGGACGCCCTTGCCCACGATTTCAAGCATGAGCCGTTGACTGTAAATCAGCCCGCCCGTGCGATTCATATTATGCAACATTGCGTCCGGGTAGACAAGCAACTTGTCAACGATATTGGTTATCTTGCGCGTGCAGTAGTCGACGTTGATTGTCGAGTCGGGCAAGATGACGCGTTCAACCGAGCTGTGCGAAATGTCGCGTTCGTGCCAAAGGGTTATGTCTTCCATTGCGGCGATTGCGTTGCCGCGAACGAGCCGAGCCATACCCGCCACGCGTTCACAGTTGATGGGGTTGCGTTTGTGCGGCATGGCGGACGAGCCCTTTTGTCCCGGCGAAAAATATTCTTCAGCCTCGCGAATGTCGGTGCGTTGCAGGTTGCGAATCTCCGTCGCGATTTTTTCAAGCGTGCTTGCCACTATCGCAAGGGTCGTCATGTATTCGGCGTGGCGGTCGCGCTGAATGACCTGCGTCGCCAAACGGACGGGCGTCAAATCCAATTTGCGGCAAACGATTTCTTCAATGCGCGGGTCGATGTTCGAGTAGGTGCCGACTGCTCCACTGAGCTTGCCGACGCTGACGATTTTTTTCGCGTGTTCGACGCGTTCAATGTCGCGTTCAACCTCCGCGCTCCAAAGCAACAGCTTCAGCCCGAACGTCATTGGCTCCGCGTGAATGCCGTGCGTGCGTCCAATGCAAGGCGTGTGTTTGAATTCGACGGCGCGGCGGCGCAACACTTCGCGGAACTTTTGCAAGTCGTCGAGAATGATTTCAGCCGAGCGTTTCATCATAAGGCAAATCGCGGTATCCTTCACGTCGCTGGAAGTCAAGCCCTTGTGAATGTATTTCGAGTCTTCGCCAACGTATTCGCCGACGCACGTAAGGAAAGCGATAATGTCGTGGTGCGTTACGGATTCGATTTCGTGAATGCGTTCCAGGTTGAAATTTGCCTTGGCGCGAATGTTTTGAGCGGCGGCAACGGGGATTTCGCCGAGTTCCGCCATTGCGTCACAAGCGGCAAGCTCCACGTCAAGAATCGTCTGCCACTCGTTTTCAATCGACCAAAGCTTACCCATTTCGGGCAAAGTGTAGCGTTTAATCATGTGACAACCTCCTTACAAGTCCAAATAGTAATGCGTTGACAGTTCGACGAGTTCATCGGCAACGAGCGAATGAAAGCCCGCGTATGACAGATTTTCGGCGCGCGCGGAAAAAGTGTAGTGACCTACAGCCCACGCCGCGACCTGTTGCGTTTCGGAAATTTTGGCAATGTAAATGGTGGTGCCGGTGGTTGTGTCGACGCGCCACTTGACGCCCGTGACGCCGCTTATGTCCTGCAGAGCCTCGCCGTCAGCGCGCTTATGCGTCCGCACAATCAAAGAGACCATCGGCTCCCATCTGCGCCCGTAGCGGATTTCGACGACGCCGTTGCTTGCGGAAAGCGCGGTTATCTCGTAGCCGGATTTGCGCGGCATGTAAAGCGGGATAAACCGTGCGGCGCGTGCGACTTCGGCGAAATTGGCGTAGATTGCCTGTTCGTCCGGCAAGCTTACCGTTTCAAGCGTCGGCGGCGTGAAGTTCGTCGCGGGCGGTACTGTCGGCTGTGTTTGAACGGGCTCGATTACGGGCGGCGGCGTTTGAACGGGCTCGGTTACGGGCGGCGTTTCGATTATCGGTTCGGGCGTCGGCGTCGACTTAATCGGTTCGGGCGGCGGCGCGGGCGGCTCGTTCGGGTCAATGATAATCGTCTCGTCGCGTTGGCGCGTTTCCTTACGATTCATGCTTTCCTTGAGCTTGCGTTCGTTGTCGCGTTCCTTTTCCTTGCGTGCCTGTTCGAGTTTCTTTTTGCGCGCGCGAATTTCTTTGTCGGTCTCCTGCGTGCGTTCGGTCGAGATGCTGTCTTTGAGCGCGGGATTTATTTTGTCGAGCTGTTCGTCGTCGTCAGCCTGTTCCGCCGCGATAAGCGCAAGGTCTTTGTCTTCTTCGGCGGCGTGTCCCGCGCAGGGGATTTGAATCGCCGCGACAATCATCAGCAGGGCGATTTTCTTTCTGAACGTCAAATAGATTCCTCCTCCGGGAGCGGTGTTGATACGTTGTCGATTATAACAAGTTAAGGGACAAGGGACAAGGGACAAGGGGTTAGGGGGCAGGGATAAGTTTTTTTTGTGCTTTTCGACGATAACTGCTATAATCGGTTCAAATCGTGAAGGAGGCTTCAACCATGAGCGAAAACCATCAGCTGTTCGGCTTGGAAGATCTGCGCGGCAAATTGTCTGAACGCGGCTACAAAATGACGCCGCAACGTCAAGAAATCCTGCGCATATTCGTCGAGCACGCGGACTACCACCACATGAGCGCGGAGGACGTTTACGGCATCCTTCAGAAGCGAGAATCGGAAATCGGCTTGGCGACGGTTTATCGCGCCTTGGATTTGTTAAGCGAACTCGGAATTCTCGTCAAAGTCGAATTCGGCGACGGTTGCGCGCGTTACGAACTCAACACCGCCGACCCGACGATTCATCATCATCACCACCTGATTTGCCTCAAGTGCAAAAAAGTCATCGAGTTTGAAGACGACTTGCTTGACGACTTGGAGGCGGACATCGCGAAAAAATCCGGCTTCCAAATCCTCAATCACGAAGTGAAATTTTTCGGCTACTGCAAAGACTGTCAGGCGGAGGAGGCGCACAACCTTGGAAACTAAAATAAAAACCTTGACACTGCTCGGTAAAAACGATTTCTCAAAAATCATTGGCGACGTGCTTCGTTCGCTGAAGGTTTCAATCGACGCGGAGGGCGCGGCGGATTTCGACGGCTTGGAAATTTCCAACGACATTGTCGACAACAGAATCATCACGCGGCTCAAAGTCACGGCGGACGGTGCGGAAAGTTACTTCCGCAAAACTTCTGTCGCACGCCCCGACGAACGCTTCGGCGCGGAAGTCAATCGCCTCGTCAAGAAAAATCTTTACACGTTGCTCGTCGACGAATGCGGGCTTGAGCCTGTGCCCTACGGCATAATGAACGGCGTGCGCCCCACGAAAATTGTTCAGCGTTGGCTTGACGAAGGCTTCGGCGTCACGAGTCACGGCATAATCGACCGCGACCGAATCGCCCGCCGCATTTGTTCGGACTTCCTCGCCGTGCGCGACAAGGCAGACCTGTTGACGGAAGTTGCGCTTACTCAGTTGCCGATTATCCGCGCAAGCGACGCAAAGACCGTCAGCGTGTACATCGGCATTCCCTTTTGCAAGACGCGCTGTTTGTATTGTTCGTTCCCGTCGTTCGTGTTGCCCGGCGAAGACGACGTTGCCGAATTTATGACGGCTTTAATGCGCGATATCGACGCGGCGGCGACTGCGGTTAAGCGTTACGGTTTCAAGGTGCAGACGATTTACATCGGCGGCGGCACCCCGACTGCTTTGCCCGAAAAATTTTTCGTCGAGCTGTTGGAAAAAGTTCACGCGAGCTTCGACGGCGCGGGCGTCGCGGAGTTCACTGTTGAATGCGGACGCCCCGACACGATAACCGACGAGAAAATTTCCGCCATGAAAAAATTCGGCGTCACGCGCGTCAGCGTCAATCCGCAGACAATGCAACAGCGGACGCTTGACATAATCGGGCGAAAACACACCGTCGAGGAAGTGACGCGGGCTTTCGACGCGCTCAGGGCGGCGGGCACTTTCCATATCAACATGGATTTGATTGTCGGCTTGCCGGGCGAACGTCTTGACGATTTCAAGGACAGCCTTGCGAAAGTCGTTGCGCTTGCCCCCGACGACGTGACAATTCACGCGTTGGCGATTAAGCGCGGCTCCAAACTGCAAACGAGCCTTGCCGACGATATTAACACCCTGGAGGATTTTGATTTGCCCGACGACGCCGAAGTCCGCAAGATGGCTGAACACGCCGATAAAATTCTGCGCGGGGAAAAATTTGTGCCGTACTATCTTTATCGGCAGGGCTACAGCGGCGGGCAGATTGAAAACGTGGGCTGGTGTCGTCGCGGCGCGGAAGGTATTTACAACGTGCAAATCATGGGCGAACGTCAGACAATCCTCGGCGTGGGCGCGGCTGCGTCGACGAAGGTGCCCGACCCCGTCAACAAAAAAATTCAGACCGCCTTCAACGCGAAAGACTTGACGACTTATCTGCGCGACCTGGAACGCTACATTGCTCAGCGCGAAGAAGTTTTGGCAATGGTTTACGAGCCCGTCGAAACCGTCGAACTTGAAAACGTTGCACCCGCCGAACTTGAAAACGTTGCACCCGTCGAACTTGAGCCCGTCGAGCCCGTCGAACTTGAGCCCGTCGAGCCCGTCGAACTTGAGCCCGCCGAGTCCGTCGAAACCGTTGCACCCGTCGAACTTGAGCCCGCCGAGTCCTCCAAGAAAAAAAAAACGCCCGCCGAAACGATCGAAAGCCAAGGAGGCGATTGACAAATGACATACGTGACGAGAGACGAGATGATTGAAGTTTTTCGCGACACAATGGATTTTTACGACACCGACGAGAATTTGAAACAGTCGATTCGCGATTCGATTAAGGGCACGGTTTTTTACGGCGCGTCAGATTATCCGCCGTTGCCCGAACGCAAATTCAAAAAGACAGTCGTCACGGTCGTGAAGCGGCGGACGTTGGAGGCGGCGATGATGGCGCAGAAAAAATATTTGGAGCTCAGGATTGCGGTACACAATTTCGCCTCGGCGTCGAATCCGGGCGGTGGCGTCAGATACGGCTCGCGGGCGCAGGAAGAAGCTCTTTGCCGCTGTTCGACGCTTTACCCCGTGCTCAACACCGACGCTAATTGGAAAAATTTTTACTCGGTCAATCGCGAACGCAAAAACCCCTTGCACGACGACGCTTGCATTTACACGCCCGAAATCACCGTTTGCAAGAGCGACACCGACAAGCCCGCGCGCTTGCCCCGCGACAAATGGGATTTGGTCGACGTGATAACGATCGCCGCCCCGAATCTGCGCGAACGCCCGAATAGCGTTTACAATCCCGGTAACGATAAGTCCGTCCGCATCAACGACGACGAACTTTTTGCGTTGCACGAAAGCCGCCTTCGACACATGTTCACGGTCGCGGCTCACCACGGTGCTGACATCTTCGTGACGGGCGCGTTCGGTTGCGGCGCGTTCCAAAACAATCCCGAAGTCGTCGCGCAGGTCTACCAAAAAATTTTGCCCGAATTCGACGGCTGTTTCAAAGAAATCATCTTCGCCATTTACTGTCGCCCGCAAGAGACGATTAACTACGATACGTTCAAGCGGGTCTTGGGCAAGACGAAGGCTAAAGCTTAGGAGGCGACGCGCATGAAACAATTTATCGTCGACGCGTTCACGAATAAAATTTTCGGCGGCAACCCGGCGGCTGTTTGCGTCGTCGAAGACTTCCCGCCCGATGATTTGATGCAAAACATTGCCCGCGAAAACAATTTGTCGGAGACGGCGTTTGTCATGAAGGACGGCGACATTTATCGGTTGCGGTGGTTCACGCCTGCCGTCGAGGTTGACTTTTGCGGACACGCCACGCTCGGTGCGGCTTACGTCGTCTTGACGCAGATTGAAAAAAATTCGCCCGCCGTCGTGTTCGAGACGTTGAGCGGCAAGTTTACCGTCGAACGCAAGGGCGCGCTGTTTGAAATGGACTTCCCTGCCTACACGCCGCAACGAATCCCCGTGACGGACGCAATGTGCGACGCAATCGGCGCGACTGTGTTGGAGGCTTACCTTGCCCGCGATTTGCTCATGGTTTTGGAGTCGGTAAAAACTGTCGAAAAACTTGCGCCCGATTTGAACAAGCTCGCAAACCTTGACGGAATGACGCAAGCCGTGACTGCCGCAGGTGAACAATTCGATTGCGTGTCGCGGGTGTTCGCGCCGAAAATCAGCGTGCCCGAAGACCCCGTTACCGGCTCGACGCACTGCCTGATTGCGCCGTATTGGTCGGAGCGGCTCGGCAAAACGAAACTCATTGCGCGACAAGCGTCGGCTCGCGGCGGCGTGTTGCATTGCGAATTTGCGGGCGAACGCGTCAAAATTTCGGGCAACGCGGTTTTGTTCGCCGTCGCCGATTTAAAAATCTAAGGAGGCTGGAAATGTGCTGACGAACGCGCCGAGAGGCACCAAAGACATTTTGCCGGAGCAGACACCGAATTGGCTTCGGCTTGAAAATAAAATTCGCGAACTGTGCAAGCTTTACGGTTACGAGGAAATTCGCACGCCGACTTTTGAACACACCGAACTTTTCCTGCGCGGCATAGGCGAAGGCACAGACGTCGTCGATAAGGAAATGTACACCTTCACAGATCGCGGCGACAGGTCGATAACGTTGCGCCCCGAAAACACCGCGTCGGTCGTGCGCGCCTACCTGCAGAACAAACTTTACGTCAAAGGGCTCGCGAAATTGTTTTATATCGGCTCGATGTTCCGCTATGACAGACCGCAGGCGGGACGCTTGCGCGAATTTCATCAATTCGGCGTGGAGGCGTTGGGCGAAAAAAATCCCGCCGTCGACGCCGAAATAATTTTGTTGGCTTGGGATTTCCTGCGCGGCTTGGGGCTCGACGACTTGACGCTTAAGATTAATACCGTCGGTTGTCCCGCGTGTCGCCCGATTTATCGACGCAAGCTCACGGAATTTTTCACGGAAGAGGCTGACGAACTTTGCAGCGATTGTCGACGGCGGCTTGAGAAAAATCCCCTGCGCATCCTCGACTGCAAGATTGACGGGCTCAAAGACTTCATGGACGACGCGCCGAAAATTGAAACGTGCCTTTGCGACGAATGCCGCGAACATTTCAACGGCGTCAAGAAATTTTTGACGGCGGCGGGCGTTGCGTTCACGATTGACAATCGGCTGGTGCGCGGGCTCGATTACTACACGAAGACCGCTTTTGAGATTCAATACGCGCCGTTGGGTGCGCAATCGGCTGTTGCGGGCGGCGGACGCTACGACGGGCTGATTAAGGAAATCGGCGGCGACGATACCCCGGCTGTCGGCTTCGCGGCGGGCTTGGAACGAATTTTGCTTGCGCTTGAACTGCAAAACCTGTTGCCCGCGCAGGACAAAAAAATCGCCGCGTTCGTGGTGAGCGGCGGAGCAGCGGCTGATGTTTATGCCTTCAAGCTGTTGACGGATTTGCGGCGTCAAAACATAACGGCGGCAATGGACTTCGGCGGCAAAAGCATGAAAGCGCAAATGAAGGCGGCGGCGAAGTCGGGCGCAAAGTTCGCGCTTATCGTCGGCGAAGACGAAGTTGCGAACTCGACCGTCACCGTAAAAAATTTGGAGACCGCCGCGCAGGAAGTCGTTCCCGTCGCTTCAGTCCCCGAAAAAATTATTTGTCCGTAAAAAAATTTCGTAATCGTTCGGTAAGCGTCGCCTGCGCGGCAAGCGTCGCCTCGAAAATCGTAAGATCCTTCGTCGACGCGCCCGCCGTCTGCATGGACAACGGGACGCCGTTCGTGTCTAAAATAATTTCCTCCAACGTGACGAGTTTGTCGCCCGACTGCGCGTCGCGAATTTTTTTTGCGTTGAGGATGCGAATCAACACGTACTTGCAACGCAGATTTTTGGCGGCGGATACATATTCGTCGAAGTCCGCGTCCAAAACGTCGTCGGCGTCAATCTTGACGCTCAGCTCGTTCGCGATTGTCACGTTGCCGAAATTGTTCGCAAGGCTGTCGTTGAGCGCGTTAAGAGTCAGTTCCCTGTCCGTCTTGTGCAGGCTGTTATCGACAAGCAACACCGGCGCGACGTAAATCGGCGTGTTGATTTTGTCGGGCGCGTCGTGGCGGAAGGAGCCGCCCGCTTTAATGTAATCGCGAATCGTGCTGTCAAGGTAGACCGCCATCTTGTGTTCAAGGTGATCGCTCGTTGCGCTCGGTCGATACTCCAACGCCTTGCCGAACTGAACGTAACCCAACACGCGCAAAGATTTTTTCACGACGTCGCCTTTCATGACGACGCGGGTCACGTCAAGCTTGTCCTTGTAAGCCGCTGCCAATGCGCGAGAGCCGATCGCCGGTGCGCCGAAGCTGATAACTTTGAGCTGCGATTTTGGGACGCCCATATCGTTCAGGCGAATCGCCGCGACCGTCGCCACGGAGCCGCCCAAGCTGTGTCCCGTCAAGTAAAGCGTCGCGCGGGAATTTTGCGCAAGGGCAGTCTTCAAGCGTTCGGCAAGCCCGTCGCCCAACACAACGTCTGCATAATCGCGAAAGCCACGGTGCACGAAAAGTTTGTCGCCCGAATGTTTTTCGTCGGCGTCAAGCGCGGTGTTGCCGTTGAGTTGCACGCGCCCGATTCGGAAATTGACTTCGACATCTTTAAGGCTTTCGGTGCCCGCAATCGCCAAAATCATCACGTTGCCCTTGCCGACGAGGTAAGCCTTCGCGTCGGCGCGATTGTTCTTGCGCGAAATCTTTTCAATCTGCCAGCCGCGAGCCGCCAACTCCGAACGCATGAGATAACTTGCGTCGTCGCTGTAAGCACCCATGGAGCAAATCGCGCACGCAAGACGAATTTCCGCCTCTGTCCCCTGTTCCCTGTCCCCTGACACCTGACCCGCCGCCGCGTCGTTCATAAAGCTCAGCAACAGCAACAAGACTGCAAAAAATTTTTTCATCGTGCCAGGTTCTCTTCGACGACTTCGACGCCGTGTTTGATACAGTCGGGGCAGGAACAAATCATCTTGCCCGTGTCGACGCCTTTAAGTTCGCGGCAGATAAGTGCGCCGCATTTGTCGCGGAAACTCGTAAGCATCGCTTTGGAAATTTTCATCGTCGACGCCTTCGATTTGGGGTTGTCGAGGTTGCCGGTGCTGTTCTTCAAGCCCGCGATAAGCAAGCCGCCCGTCAACGCGCCGCACACGCCGTCCATAGTGCCCATGCCCGCGCCGAAGCCTTCAGCCGCCTTGAACAGCGTTTCTTTCGGGACGTCAACCAAGTCCGCGCAGGCAACCGCCACCGATTGCGCGCAACTGTAACCTTTGCGGTGAAGTTCGTCCGCCAATGTAATTCTGTCGCTCATGTTAAAAGTCTCCTTTGTCACGCGAAGAAGCCGCGAATTTTATTCAGTACCAAACGGAAAAAAGATTTCTGCTCAACGTCCGCCGTCGTCACCACATCGACAGAGGCCGCCTCCTTGCCGTTGGGCAACACCACGCGTATCTTGCCGATTGTCTCGCCGCTTTTTATCGGCGCAGTCAAAAATTCCGGCAAGTCGTAAACAATGTTATAAGCGTTGTCGTCGCCCTCAAAGACCGGCATGATTATTTCGCCCGCAGTTTTGACTTGCATGGACTTGCGCCGCCCGGAGGTTATCGGCAAAGTCTTGACAACGTCGCCGGGCTGAATCAACTTTTGACTGGACACGCGCCCGAAGCCGTAATCGAGCAGGAAAATTGTATCGTTCCAGATATACAGACTGTCGAGCACGACCGCTATAAGTTGAACGCCGTTTTGCTTTGCCGCCGTCACGAGGCAACGTCCCGCCGCGTCGGTGTAGCCCGTCTTGACTCCGTTCGCGCCGCGATAGAGCCACAGCATTTGGTTTTCGTTGCGCAAAAGTTTCGTGTCGTCGTGAATCCAACCGAACGAAACTTCCTTCGCCGAGCAAATCTCTTCAAAGTGCGGGAGCGTGAAACCGTAAGCCGCCATCGTCGCCAAGTCGCGAGCCGTGGTGTAGTGGTTTGAGTCGGGCAAACCGTTGGCGTTGGTGAAGTTAGTGGAGACCGCACCGAGTTCGTGAGCGCGGGCTGTCATGCGGGCGGCGAAGTCGGCAACGGTGCCGCCGCAGTGTTCGGCAATGGCAATCGCACCGTCGTTGCCGCTTATCAACATCATGCCGTAAAGCAAATCGCCCAACGGAATTTTTTCGCCAACGTCGAGCCACAGCGTCGAGCCCTCCGCGTTGTAAGCACCCGGCCCGACAGTAACAATTTCGTCGAGTTTATTGCCTTCAAGCGCGGTGATAAGCGTCATCATCTTTGTCGTGCTGGCGGGGAACATGCGCTGATCGGCGTTGCGTTCGTAAAGGACGTGTCCCGTCGACGCTTCGATAACGATAGCCGCCGTCGCCGTGACGTTTGGCAGAGGGTCTTCGGGCGCAACAGGTCGCGTGTTTTGAATAGGCGTGACGGAGTAGCCGGGATTGAGCCCCGAATTTTCGCTTGTCAACGTTTGCATTGGGCGGGCTATTTCGCCTTTGGGTGCCTCGTCGAGCCGCATGAGTTCGGAGGCGGGCATTCGTCCTTCGGGAGCAGCTTCCGCGCCCGCAATTATCAGCGTCAGTATCGTTATCGCCGCCAAAAATTTTTTCACGTTCAAAAACATCGCTCCTTTGGTCGGGGACAAGGGGGCAAGGGTAAGTTTTTTTACTTGTCCCTTGTCCCTGCTCCCTTGTCCCTTAATACATTCGGACGTTGTCGTCGCCGAGCAAAGCTTTGAGTTCGTCGAACGCGTCGCCCGAAATTTTTATCGGAAGTTTTCTCCCCTTACCGTCTTTATTGAGTAAAACTTGAATATCGCCGGCGTGAGCCGAGAAAATTCGCTTAAGTTTATCAAACGTGGCGGCGTTGTCAATCTGCGCGGGAATCGTTAAACAGAAGTCGGGCACGTAATCTTTAGCCGCCGTGACAGAGTTCGCCACAAGTTGGAATGTGTCGCCGTTTTGTTCGACGCGCCCTTTCACCACGACAATTTCGTCGAGCTGAGCAACTTTTACCGTGGTGTAAAAAACGTTCGGGAATAGCGTAACGTCAATCGCGCCGTCGAAGTCCTCAAGTGTGAGGAAAGCCATCGTGTCGCCGCGTTTGGTAGTGACGCGCCGCGCATTCGTGATAATCCCGCCGACGGATACGCGTTTGCCCAAAAACTTGCCGTCGTTGACATCGTTGCTTGACGTGAGCCGTGAAAATTTTTCGCGCCAAGCGTCGAGCGGGTGCCCCGACAAATAAAAGCCGAGCGTCTCTTTTTCCCACGTAAAAAATTGTTGCGGCGAATCGTCGACTTCAGGGAGCGGAAAGGTCGTATCTTGCAGGTCGTCATCGTCGAAAAGATTTATAACGCCGCCGCGCTTTTCGCGAAGGTGTTTGTAGCCCGCCGCCATAATCGAATCGAGCGACGCAAGCAGAGCCGCCCGCCGCTGTTCAATGCTGTCGAACGCTCCGCATTTAATCAAGTTCTCCAAACTGCGACGCGGAACAGCCTTAACGTCGAGCCGCCCGCAAAAATCTGTCGGCGACTTGAATTGCCCGTTGACAGCGCGTTCGGCGACAATGCCGTTGGCAACGGTTTCGCTCACAGTCTTGACGGCCGCCAAGCCGAATCGAATTGCGCCGCCCTCAACAGTAAAATTGGCGTCGCCCGCGTTCACGTCGGGGGCAAGAATTTTTATACCCATGCGCCGCGCCTGCTCAATGTAGCCGGCAACCTTGTCAATGTCGGGCGTGCCGGACATCATCGCCGCAAGGTATTCGGCGGGGTAGTGCGCTTTAAGGTACGCCGTCTGCCAGGCAAGCAAGCCGTATGCCGCCGAGTGCGACTTGTTGAAGCCGTAATCCGCGAATTTGCTGAGCAGGTCGAAAATTTTTTCCGCCAAGGATTTTTGGACGCCGTTGACTTCACAGCCGCGCAGGAAGTTTTCTTTTTGTTCGAGGAGGATGGAAGCTTTCTTCTTGCCCATCGCGCGCCGCAAGATGTCGGCTTGACCGAGCGTGAAGCCCGCCAGCGTCCGCACGATTTGCATGACCTGTTCCTGATACAAAATCACGCCGAACGTCTCTTTAAGTATCGGCTCAAGTTTCGGGTGCAAATATTTCGGCGTCCTGCGTCCGTGCCTGCCCGCAATGAAGTCTTCAACCATGCCCGAACCGAGCGGCCCCGGACGATACAGCGCAACCGTCGGGATTAAGTCTTCAAAGCCTTCGGGGCGCAACTCTTTAACCAACGCCGTCATGCCCGTCGATTCCATTTGGAAGACGCCGCTTGTCTTGCCAGCCGTCAACATTGCCGCAGTCTTCGCGTCGCGCAACGGGATTTGCTCCGCCGTCAACGTCAAACCGCGTGACGCTTTGATATTCTTGAACGTCTCCGCCATAATCGTCAGCGTGCGCAAGCCGAGGAAGTCCATTTTCAGCAATCCGAGTTCTTCGACTTTGTCTTTGTCGTATTGCGTAACCTTTACCTTGTTTGACGCCGCCTCATCGGTTTTGCTTGAGATTTGCAAAGGAACGATTTCGTCGAGCGGCTCCCGTGATATGACGACGCCCGCCGCGTGCACAGACAGATTACGCGGCAAGCCTTCCAATTTCCGTGCGAAGTCGACAACCCGTCGCGTTTTGTCGTTCGTGTCGTATTCGGTGCGGAAGTCGTTGGAAGTCTTCAACGCGTCGTCGAGCGTGATATTCAGCGTGTTGGGAATGAACTTGACGATGCGCGAACTTTCGGTGTAGGACAGGTCGAGCACGCGGGCAACGTCGCGAATCGAAGCCTTTGCCGCCAACGTGCCGAACGTCGCGATTTGCGCAACCTTATCCGCGCCGTAGCGTCGCCGAACGTATTCGATAACTTCTTCGCGGCGAATGTAGCACAAGTCAACGTCGATATCGGGCAACGTAACGCGTTCGGGATTGAGGAAGCGTTCAAACAGCAGATTGTATTTCAGCGGGTCGAGTTCGGTGATTCCCAGGACGTAGGCGACGAGACTACCCGCCGCCGAGCCGCGCCCCGGTCCGACGGGGATGCCGTTTTGTCGCGCGAAGTTTATGAAGTCCCAAACGATAAGAAAGTAGCCGTCGTAGCCCATGCCGTGAATAACGTCCAATTCGTAAGCGAGCCGCGCTTTGATTTCGTCAGTGACGGTTTCGTATCGGGCGGGAAGTTTTTCATTGCACAGCCCGCGCAGATAATCGGCGTCGGTCTTTCCTTCGGGCAAAGGGAATTCGGGCATTTGAAATTTGCCGAATTCGAGCGTCACGTTGCAACGTTCGGCGATCTTCAGCGTGTTGTCGCAAGCTTCGGGCTCTTCGGCGAACAGCGCACGCATTTCGGCGGGCGACTTCAAATAATAATCGTCGGAAGAAAATTTTAGCCGCTTGTCGCTTTTGAGCGTCTTGCCCGTCTGAATGCAAAGCAACAGGTCATGAAATTCCGAATCTTCGCGGCGGACGTAATGCGAATCGTTTGTTGCGACGAGCGGGATATTCAATTCGGCGGAAAGAATTTTCAGCGCGGCGCGAACTTTTTTTTCGTCTTCGAGCCCGTGGTTTTGTATCTCCAGAAAAAAATTGTCCCGCCCGAAAATTTTAACGTATTCGTCGACGAGTTTGCGGGCGCGGTCAAGGTCGTCGTCTTCGAGAATTGCACGCGGGATTTCGCCGGCGACGCAAGCACTCAACGCGATAAGCCCGTCGTGATGTTCGCGCAGGATTGCCTTGTCGACACGCGGACGATAGTAAAAACCTTCGGTGCCCGCCAGCGACGCCAGCTTGACGAGATTTTTGTAGCCCGTGTTGTTTTCGGCGAGCAGGATAAGATGAAAATATTTTGTACCGTCGATTTCTTTTCGGTCGAAGCGCGAGCCGGGCGCGACGTAGACTTCGCAACCGATAATCGGTTTGACGCCGCGCTTTTGAGCAGCCTTGTAAAAATCGACGACGCCGTACATTGTGCCGTGGTCGGTTATCGCGAGGGAAGTCATGCCGAAATTTTTTGCCGCGTCGAGCAGGTCGCCGATTCGCGCCGCGCCGTCGAGCAAACTGTATTCGGTGTGAACGTGCAAATGCGTGAAGTTAGGGACAAGGGACAAGGGACAAGGGACAAGTTCATCACTCATTGCAGTTCTTCCCTCCTCTGAAAAATTTCTGTGATTATACCAAAGGCGCGTCGACAGTTCAATCACATAAAAAAATCCCCGCGCCGTTTTGACGCAGGGAGAAAATTTTTACGGGCGGAGTGTTATTCTTCCGAAACCTTGTCGAACGTGTACTTGTTGCTGCCCGCCGCCACGACTTGATAAGTGTCGTCGCCGATGTGGAATTGCGTGCCGTTGTCGAAACTCTTGAACGTGACGGAGCCGCTGCCGAGTTTGAGCGCGACTTCCTTGCCGCGGCTGTTGACGGTGGCGGACGTGAATTCAATGTCGTCGAGCGTCAACAAATCGTCGCTGCCGAAGCCGACGATAACGTCTTTGCCGTCGCCGCTTGCGTAGATGAACGTATCGGAGCCGTCGCCGCCCCAAAGAGAATCGTTGCCCGCGCCGCCCCAAAGCGTATCGTCGCCCGCGCCGCCGTAAAGTTTGTCGTTGCCTTTGCCGCCGTCGATGATGTCGTCACCAGCACCGCCGTCGAAGGTATCGGCTTTCGCGCCGCCGCGGAAGAGGTTGTTCGAGCTGTTGCCGACGAGATTCACGCCCTTTGCCGCCGAGGAGGCGTCGATAATATAGGTGTCAATCGCGGTCTTGGCGGTCTTCGTGAAGGCGGAAGTTATTTTCGCGGCGGTTTTATCGCTGTTGTAGAAAATGCCGTCCTTAAAAATCTTCGTGCCGTCGTAGTCGGTAAAGGCGAGTTCCTTTTTGCTCATGCCTTCGACGGTGAGGGTGTTCTTGCTGTCGATTTTGAGGACGACATTGCTGCCGCTTATTGACGCGTCCGAAACTGCTTCGTCGTCAATCCTGAGCGTGTCCGTTGACGCCGTGAACTTTTTGATAACGTCGTTGCCGCTTTGATAAATGAACAAATCCGCGCCCTTGCCGCCGATGAGCGTATCGTTGCCCTTACCGCCGTCGAGTGTCGAGCCGCTGTCGCCGGCGATGATTTGGTTGGCGTTGTCGTTGCCGGTGAGTGCAATAGCATTTGCCGCCGCCGCCGCGCTGATTGTCCTGACTGCCGAATATTTGTCGTAAACCGTTGCGTCGAAATCGCCCGCCGAGCCGAAGAGGCTGACAGACGCCCTGTTGCCCGTGAAAAGCGCGCGTTCCTCCAAAATGTAATCCGCCGTCTTGCCCGCGACGATTTTGGTTGCTTCGTCGTTGTCGACGTCTGCGATAGAGAGCCTGACGCTGTTGGTGCCCTTAATCTTAACCGAATTCTCGTTGACTTCCTCGATTTTCAATCCGCTGACTTTGATGACATTTGTCGTTGCCATGCTGATCCGCTCCTTGCTAAAAATTTACTTAATTATAACACGCGGCGAACGGGACACAAGTTATTTTTTGATTAATTATTTACCGTCCTGCCCGCCGAAGAAAAGCCCCTTGCTGATAATCCACCAGGCGACGGTTCGCATTGCGCCGATAATCTGCAAGGCGTGTGCGCGTTCGTCGGTAAGATTTACGTCGTTAAGTTCGTTGCTGGCGACGTGCGGCAACAGTTCGATAACGTCCGCGTCGATTTCGCCCGCAACCTTCGACGTGACAAAGGCTGCGTTGTTGAAGCCCACGCCGTCACTTTGGAACAGGCTCGGCGCGATTGAGTAGTAGGCAAAGTCTTTGGGCGCGATTAGTTCGATAAGCGTCGGGACAATCGAAATGTGGTCGCCAACCGCGTCGGGCGGAAGAATCTCCTTGGTGACGCCCGCGCCGTACAGCACGAACGGAACGCTTTGATGTTCAAAAATCGTCGGGTGCGTCGAAGGGTCAGTCCTAACCGCGTGGTCGCCCGTCACGACGAAAAGACTTTCGGGTTGCTTTTCGCTCGCGGCGCGGACGAAATTCGTGATAACCTCGTCCATGTACCAGTAATGCCCCAACTCAATCGCAAGTTGACTCACGTCGTCGACGTTGGGCATTTTGCGCAAAGCCTCCGTTACGGCGTCAATGTGATAACCTTCCGCCGCAAGGTCGAGATTATACGGCGGGTGATTGGTCGTCGTCATAATCAAATGCACGGTCGGCGGCTCCGCGTCGAGATGGGCAAGCAACGCGTTGAAAAGATTTTCGTCCTTGGTGCCCCAGGTCGTCTGCTTGGGCGCGTTGAAGTCGGGATAGCCGTAAAAGTTGTCAAAGCCCTGCGCCAACGACATTTTTGCTATCGAGTCCCAACTTGGCATGCCGCCGTACCAAAAGTCGACGTTGTAACCCAGCTCCTTGAACGCGGGTGCCATCGACGTTATGTAAAGCCGTTCGTAGGTGCGCGCCTGGTAGTTGACTTTAATGTTCACGTCGGGCAAGCCCGTCACGAGCCCGGTTATCGCCGTCGACGTGAAATCGCCGTTGGGCATGAAATTGCGGCTGTAATAGCACTTGTCCTCCGCGATAAGCGACTTGATGCCTTCGGCAAGCAACAGGTCGTCGTACTTGCCGAGCATAGGCCACTGCATGAAAGTTTCGCCGAGGATTATAAAAATGTGTCGCGGCTTCTGAACGCGAGCACCCGCCGCCTTGCGTTCGAGATAGGGCGCAAGATTCTGTTCGGCGAGATCTTTGTTGACGGCGATAATCTGCGCGGCTTCGGCGATTTTATTTTGGTCGACGCCGGAAATTTCGCCCGCCTCCATGCGTTTCGCCATAGCCCGTGCGCGATACAAAGCCTGCGCGTCGTCGAGTATGCATTCGTTCAGAAAGTCGTCGGTCGTGACGCCGGCGTTCTCCCAATTTATGCCGCTTGCGTAGGTGAAACTGCCGCCGAAACGCACGAACAGCCCGAACAGGAAAATCGCGACGACGAGCCCCGCGCCGAAGCCCGCGACTTTAAGCTTGCCGACAAGTTCGGGCAACGGGTAAGTTTTTAAAATCAACAGCCGACTCAACGCCGCAATGCAAAGCAACGTCAACAGTAACGCGACGAGGAATCGCCACGCCACGCCGTATTCTTGGAACATCGTCACGATTATCGACCACAAGTCGTCGTGAAAGCCTTGGACGACCTCCATGCCGAACGTCGATTGAAACGCGCGATAATACGGGAAACGCAACATGAACAGCAACGAGAAAATCAGCGACGCGACGAAGCCGATAAGCAAGCGCAGACGAGCCGATAAGCCGCCGATCGTCACGAACACGAACGACACGAGCGTCACCGCGCCCGCCGTCTTCAAGCTGAGCCGCAAACCCGCGAACAGTGCCGAAAAAATTTGCACCGCGCCCGACTCCGCGCTTATGTAATTCGACATCACGAAAATAAACAGCCCGCGATAAATTTCCAGCAGTATCAGCACGAACGCGAACAGCCGCAAGTCGCGCTGAATGCCGTCGAAAAATCTTTTCAGGAACTTCAAGCGGCAAGCTCCTCCTTAACTCATCGATTCGATTTTTTGTTTGACGAAGGCGACGGGGATTTTGTCAAGGCAAATTTCTTTCTTCGGGCAGGCGCGTTTCCAACAACCCTTGCACGGTCGTTCCACTTCAATGGCGTTCTGCAGTTGCCCGAAAGGACCGTTGCGTTCGACGTTCGTCGGCCCCATAAGCATAATCGTCCGCACGCCCAAAGCGGAGCTCAAGTGAACGGGGCCGGTATCGCCGCCGATAACCAGCCGCGCAGTCCTGAGCACGTGAGCCAGTTGCGGGATATTCGTGCGGTTGATTAAATTAATCGGCGGGATTTCCATTTTGGATTCGATTTCGGCGGCAAGTTGCGCGTCAAGGTCGCCGTTGCCGATAAGCACGGGAATAACCGCCATTTGATAAAACCAGTCGCCCAACGCGGCAAAGTATTCGGTAGACCAGCGTTTGTTCGGCCAATTCGCGCCAACGACAAACACGACGAAAGGATTGCCCTCGCGAATGCCGGCGTGCTCCATAATCGCGCGCGCCTTCTCCGATTGTTCGACGGGCACTTGAAGCGGGAAAACGACATCACCCGCCACGCAACCGATAGCCCGCGCCGTGTCCAGGTAGCGTTCGACGATATGCCCTTCCGCGTTCGCGCCGACGACGGGCTTTGAAACTTTGTCGCTCATTTCGCGCATGTTGCAGATGCCGAGCTTGATGTTCGACTTGGCGAAGAAAGCAATCGCCGCCGACTTGAACAGCCCCTGCAAGTCAAGCACCGCGTCGTAACTTTGCTCCTGCAGTTCGTGCTTGAAAGGGAAAAATTCTTTCATGAAGCCTTTGAGCGTGCGGAAGTCTTTTTTCTTGAACAAGATGATTCTGTCGACGCAGGGATTCATTTTGAGCAATTCAAGCGACGGCGGCTCGACGACCCAAGTCAACTTCGCCTCCGGAAAGGTTTCTTTTATGGCGTAGCTGACGGGCAACGCGTGAATTACGTCGCCCATCGCGCTAAGCTTGACGATTAAAACATTTTTCAAATCTTCCATGTTATCTGAGCCCCGCTAAGATTTTTTCGATGACGCCCGTTGTGGAACGCCCTGCAACCAAGTTTACAAGTTCGACGCGCCCGCCAAAGCCGTGAACGATTTTTGCTTCGGGCAAAGTCGCAAGCGTGTAGTCGCCGCCCTTGACGTAGACAGCGGGCTTGACTTCGGAGATTAAAGCCTCCGCCGTCTGTTCGCCGAAAAAAATTACATGTTCGACGGCTTTTAGCCCCAAGAGCACTTCGGCGCGGTCGTCTTGACAATTTATCGGGCGATTTGCGCCTTTGAGCCGCCTGACGGATTCATCGGTGTTGAGCCCGACAATCAGCACGTCGCCGAAACTTTTTGCCGTCGTAAGGTAACGGACGTGCCCCGCGTGAATTATATCGAAGCAACCGTTGGTAAAGACGATTTGCTTGCCGCGTTGCCGCAAGTCTTCGCAAAACTGCGCGGCGTCGTTTCTGTCGATTAACATTATCTTGCACGCTCCAAAGTTGAAATTAATTCGGTCGCGCTGACGGTGCTGGTGCCGAGCTTGCGAACGGCAATGCCCGCCGCGAAATTGGCAATCTTCGCCGCAAGAGCAGGCTGAGCCCCCGTCGTCAATGCAAGCAGGAAAGCCGCAACGCAAGTATCGCCCGCGCCCGACACGTCGTAGACTTCGCTCATATCGCTGACGGGAATGTGGTGCGTCGCGCCGTTGCGTTCAAATAAACTCATGCCCTTTTCGCCGCGAGTAATCAGCACGCCCTCGACGTTGAGCCGGGTCAAAAGCTTGTTGCCTGCGCAGATTAAATCGTTCACGTCGTTTAGCGTACGGCCGACGAAGTTGCCGAGCTCCGAATCGTTTTGCTTGATGTAGCCGACGCCCGCGAAGTCGCCGATATTGTAGCGCGAATCGACGATATTCGGCAACCGTTTCGCGGCGGCGCAACGCGTGATAAGCTTGCGGACGTTGGCGGTTATCGTGCCGGAGCCGTAATCGCTCATTATAATCCCGTCGACGTTGGGCAGAATCGCGTTGATTTTGGCAAGAAGTTCAGCCTCGACTTCATGGCCGAGCGGCGTCTTGCTCTCTTCGTCGATACGGACGACTTGCTGACTGACGGTTGCTCTGCCGCCCGCTATGATTCGCGTCTTGGAAATCGTGGGGCGTGACTTGTCGCGAACGAGCCCTTCGACATGGACGCGCAGATTCTTCAAGATATTGCACAAGCTTTCGGCATGAGCGTCGTCGCCGATGACACCGACGGCATAGACTTCACCGCCGAGCGTCGCAACATTGGCAACGACATTCGCCGCGCCGCCCGCCACGATTTTTTCGCCCGCCTTTTCCAAAATCAAAACGGGAGCCTCGCGTGAAATGCGGGAAATACGCCCGTCGACGTAGACATCAGCCACCGCGTCGCCGATAACCAAAATTTTTTTGCCCTGCATGTTGTTCGTTATGCCGATTAATTCTTGCAACGTGCCAAGCCTCCTCAACGAGCCTCAAGCGCAATAAAGTCGAACGCCGCGTAATCGAAGAGTCCGCGCGCCGTCAATTTCAATTCGGGTATTACGGGCAACGACATAAACGTAAGCGTCATTACGGGTTCGACGTTCGCGCTGATTCCGAGTTCGGCGTGGGCTTTTGCGTGCAGGTCGTCGAGTTGTTCTTTGAGTTCTTCGCCGCTGAGTTCGCTCATAAGCCCGGCAATCGGCAAGGGTATCGACGCAATGACAGAGCCGCCGCAGACCAAAACCATGCCGCCTTCCATGTCAATCAAAGCTTTGACCGCGCAGAAAATTTCTTCGTTGCTCACGCCCGCCGTAATGATGTTGTGCGAATCGTGCGCCACCGAAACCGCAATCGCGCCGCGCTTAATGCCGTAGCCGCCCAAAAGTCCGAGCCCGATTTTGCCCGTCGAGCGGTGCCGTTCGATGACCGCAACCTTGCAAACGTCCCGCGCGGGGTCGAAGACAAAATCGCCCGTCGCGTCGCGCTTGACTTCGGCGACAATTTTTTTCGTGACGACGCCGCCGGGTTCAATGCCGATGACGTTGACTTTGCCGCCCGTCAAATGCAGTTTCAATCGGTCGACGCTGAAGTTTTTAACCTTGACGGAGCCGCGAACGGTCGACGTGTCGGCGGGAATGATTTCGGGCAAGTAACGTCCGTCGTGCGCCACGTGTTCGCCGCCAATCCAAACGTCGGAAACGCGGAAGTCCGTCAAGTCGTCGAGCAAAATCAAATCCGCGTGCGCACCGATTTTAATCACGCCTCTGTCGTGGACGTCAACAGATTCGGCAGCATTTATCGTCGCAAGCTGAATCGCGATTATCGGGTCGAGCCCTTCGGCGACGCACATCTTGACGTTTTTGTCCATGTGACCGAGTTCAAGAATCGTCTTGGGCTGGCAGTCGTCCGAACACAGCAGGACGCGGCGGCTGTTGGCGGGCGTAACGCCTTTAACCAACGCTTTCAAGTTGTGGCAAGCCGAGCCTTCGCGAATCAGGACGTACATGCCCTTGGCAATGCGTTCGTACATTTCGGCGACAGTCGTGCATTCGTGGTCGCCGCCTATTCCCGCGCTGAGGTAAGCGTTCAAGTCTTTGCCCGTCAAATTCGGCGCGTGTCCGTCGATAAGTTTGCCCGAATTGTGCGCGAGCAAAATTTTATCCAGAGCCGTGTCGTCGCAGTTGATGATGCCGGGCGCGTTCATGAATTCGCCGAGCCCGAAAATATTTTCGTCGCCGATAAGTTCAGCCATATCCGCCGCTTTAATCGTTGCGCCCGCGTCCTCAAACGGCGTGGCGGGGACGCAGGACGGCATTGCGTGAATTATGTTAAGGCGCGTATGATTTGCGGCGTCGAGCATGTAACGCAAGCCCGCCAGTCCGCAGACGTTTGCAATCTCGTGCGGGTCGGCGATAATCGATGTGGTGCCGCGCGGGACGATTATCCTGCCGAGCTGTTCGGGGCTGATATACGACGACTCAACGTGAATGTGCCCGTCGATAAAGCCCGGCGCGAGGAATTTGCCGCCCGCGTCGAAAACTTCTGCCGCGTCGTATTCTGCCGCGCCCATGCCGACGATTTTGCCGTCGAAGATTGCAACGGAGCCCGCATGAACTTCGCCGCTGAGGACGTTGACGATTCGGCAATTCTTTATCACCAAGTCGACAAGGCGTCTGCCCGCCGCCGCGTCGATTAAATTTTTCAGTTCAGTTTTCGTCACCGTAATCACTCCGAATCAAAGGAACGCGTACTTCAAAATGAATAAAACCGTCAAAATATACATCAGCGGCGTAACGTCTTTGCCCTTGCCCATGCCGACATGAAGGAGCGTGTAGCTTATGACGCCGAAGCAAATGCCTTCCGAGATTGAATACATGAACGCCATCGAGAAAATCGTAATGTAAGCGGGCACCGCCGTCAACACGTCGTCCGTCCAATGGATTTTTGCGACCTGTTGCATCATAAGGAAGCCGACGATAATAAGCGCGGGTGCCGTCGCAAACGCGGGTATCGCCAAAAACACCGGCGAGAAGAATAACGCCAACGCGAACAGACAACCCGCCGTTACTGCCGTCAAGCCGGTCTTGCCGCCTTCGGCAATGCCCGCAGACGATTCGACGAACGTGGTTATCGTCGATGTGCCCATAAGCGAGCCCGCCGTCGTGCCGATTGCGTCCGTCAACAAAACCTGCTTGACTTTCGGGAGCCGCCCGTTTTCGTCGAGCAAGTTCGCCTTCGACGCGCAACCTATGACCGTGCCGATTGTGTCGAACAGGTCGACGAACAGGAACGCCATTAGCACCGTAAAGAACTCAAACGAAAACACCGAGCTGAAGTCAATCTGCATCAACGTCGGCGCGAGTGACGCCGGCATTGACATTATCCCGTTGGGAAACAGGCTGAAGAATCCCGCTTCCGGGTTGGGGACGTAAAGCCCTGTCGCTTGGCAAATCATGCCCAAACCCCACGTTGCGATTATACCGAACAGCACCGCGCCTTTGACTTCACGAATCAGCAGGAACGCCGTTATCAGCAAGCCGATAAGCGCGAGCAAAACCGTTATGCCTTCGGAATGGAACATGCCGCCTTCGACGGAATCTCTGAACGAATACAGCGTGACGAGCGTCGGCCCGGCAACGACAATGTGCGCGTTTTGCAAACCTATAAAGCTTATGAAAAGTCCAATGCCGACCGACACCGCGATTTTCAGCGACGGGGGTATCGCGTTAAAAATCGCCTCGCGGATGTTGACCAGCGACAAGAAAATAAAAATGACACCCTCGACGAAAATTGCCGCCAATGCCTGTTGCCAGGTGTAGCCCATGCCGATAACGACCGTGTAGGTAAAGTAGGCGTTGAGACCCATGCCCGCCGACAGGACGAACGGCATATTCGCCAAGAATGCCATGCAAAACGTTGCGAACGCGGAAGCCAGAGCCGTTGCCGTGAAGATTGCGCCCGTATCCATGCCCGACGCTCCGAGGATAATCGGATTGACGGCAAGGATATACGCCATCGTCATGAACGTCGTAATGCCCGCCGTGATTTCGGTTCTGACATCTGTGCCGCGTTCTTTGAGCTCAAAAAATTTTTCCATAGCGAAGTCCTTTCCATAGTTGGATTATGAAAAGGATTGTACACGAAAAAATTTTACGCGTCAAAAATTTGTTTATCTGCTTTCTTTTGTTGCGCCCAAAAGAAAGCAGCAAAGAAAAGGGCGTAAGCCGCACGCAACATCCTGTTGCTGACGCGGCAGGGGCGCGCGTCCATGCGCCCTCAAGGTTAAGCGTTTTTACGATTGAATCAGATTCAGCAGGTTTTTGTAGTTGCCCGCGACTTTTATGACGTAGTTGACGGTTTCGGAATAGTTGGGAACGCCGCCGTATTTTTCGACCGCGCCGGGTCCGGCGTTGTAAGCCGCAACAGCGTCCGTCACGGAATACGCGCCCCAGTCTTTGAAACGTCCGAGCTGATTTTTTATGTAAATGGTGCCGCCTACGATATTTTCAAGCGGGTTGTGCGGATTGACGCCCAAAGACGCCGCAGTTGACGGCATCAGTTGCATAAGCCCGACCGCACCCACGGGGCTTATCGCACGGAAGTTGAAATTGCTTTCCGCCTCCATTATCGCCGTAATCAAAATAGGATCGACTTGATATTCGCTCGACGCGTAAAGAATCGCGCGCGTTATCCAATCGCATTCGACTTCGTTGCCGTTGTAGCGATTGACCGTCTGATAAATCGCGCTGTAATAATCCGTTGCCTCTGCTTCGCCGCCGCCCAAAATCAATATCAACGACAGGCTCGCGGCTATAAAAAGTTTCTTGAGGATTTTCATATTCACGGCTCCTTTGCAGTCAAAAATTTTGTCGATTATAACACACAATCGCATTTATCAAAGCTTATATCGCAAAAATTTTAGAATGTGTGTTCACAAACGTTTGAGTAAAGTATGAATATGAGAAATTTTAATCAAGGTCTCAGCCGAAGCAACAGTTAGCTCGTAATCCTTACTGAGTCGGCGAGAATGATTGAGCCAAGCAAACGTTCGCTCTACTATCCAACGTTTTGGTAAGACTTGCCAGCCGTGAGGCTTGAGTTTCTTGCTGATTTCAACCTGTAAGCCAAAATATTTGTATGCCTCGAAAACGAAAGACCCGCGATAGCCACCATCGCCGCAGATTTTCTTCAACGTCGGATAGGCAAAAGATGCCAAGCCCGCTACCCAATAGCCTATTTTCGTGTCGTGCAAATTCGCTTTGTGAATCAGGACTGATAAAAGACAGCCGGTCTCGTCGGTGACTATTTGCCGTTTTACTCCTTTCGTTTTTTTCCCATGTCAAAGCCTTTTTGCTCGACAGCACCGGTCGTTTTCACACTTTGGGAATCGATTAGAGCCTGCTTCGGTTCTTCGCTCAAACCTGCTTTTTGCCGTGTCAGCTTTACGAGATGTTGGAGAATTTTGTCCCATAAGCCGTTTAGCCGCGCGCGACGATAAAAGCTGTGCACGGTGAACACCGGCGGGAAATCATGAGGCAAATTGCGCCACTGACAGCCTGTCTTCACCAGATACAATACCGCATTGACCAATTCTCTCTTTTCCCACTTGTACTTACGCATATTGGCGAACAAAGGTTCAATAACTTCCCATTGCTCGTCTGTTAAATCTGTTTCGTATTTTTCTCTCATAATGTACCTACTATATCACTTTTTTGCTGTGAACACACGTTCTTAGACCGCGTTAAAAATTTTTGGCGGCGCGAATTTTTTTCTGGTATAATGCGGGCGACACGGAAGGAGGAAACTTTTTTATGCTCAGGAAAATTTTTATCTGCGCGGCGTTGTTGACGGCGTTAATCGTGACGGGTTGCGGCGAAGAAAAAATCGTCGGCACGCCCGAAAAAGCCGTTCTTGCCTGCGCCGAAATTATCATGACCGGCGACAGCGAAAACTTGGCGGCGGCGGGTCTTTCCGAAGACGACAAAAACACTCTTCGCAAGGCGGTTGTAACTTCGTTTATCAAATCCATGAAGAAACTCGCGCCTTTAAGCGACGAGACCGCGCAGATTCTCACGCAGGTATTTTTCGACAAGCTCAAGGGCAATGTCACTTTCAAAACGACGCTCAAAAGTGATGGCGACAAACCCGTTGTCGAGCTGACGACGACGCCGATTGACCAGGCTGCCACGGCAAAGACTTCAGCCGCCGATAACAGCGAAATCCTAGCTCTTGTCGGCATGGTCGGCAAACTCAAAGCTGACGGCGCGACTGAAGACCAACTTACAAGCAGCCCCGACGTGCAAAAGCTTGCGGTAAGCGCGTTGACCAAATACATCGACGGCGTTGCTTTGCAGCCCGAACAAACTTTCGAGGTAACCTGCCAAAAAATTTCAGGCAACGATGGCACCGCGCATTGGGAGCCCGAAGACGGCAAAGCTTTAATCGATTGGCTTTCGGGGCAATAAGCTTTAACCTATCAAGGAGGCGTGAGGTATGCGACGGTTTCGACAGGCAGTGCAAAGATTTTTTTTGTTGGCGATTTTCATTGCGGCGAGCTTGGCGGCGACGGGTTGTACCGAAGTGCCGCTTGAACAGGGCGCGGCTCCCGCTAAACCGTCGGTGAAATCGGCAACTTTCGAGGACACCTACAACGCGAACGACACTTGGCTGATTCAATGGTATCTTTGCGGCACGGACTTGGAATCGCGCAGCGGAGCGGCTTCGGCGGACTTTCAAGAGCTGTTGAACGTCAAACTGCCCGCCAACGTCAAAGTTTTGATTCAAACGGGCGGCGCGGAGCAATGGCATAACAATGTTGTGCCGAGCAATGCCGTTGAGCGTTACCTTTACGATTCGAGCGGACTGCAACGGCTTGCCACGCTTCCGGACGCCGACATGGGCAACGTCGACACGCTGGCTGATTTTGTGCGCTACGGCGAGGAAAATTATAAAGCCGATCACAGAATTTTTATTTTTTGGGATCACGGCGGCGGTTCGGCTGTCGGCGTCTGTTACGACGAACGCACGGGCAATTTCCTGAGCCTGAACGATTTGCGCAACGCCTTTACGTCCGTCTACACTGCCGCGCCCGATAATCCGCCGTTCGAGCTTATCGGCTTTGACGCGTGCCTTATGGCGACTTACGACACGGTAAACGCGCTTGACGGCATTGCGCGCTACGTTACGGCGTCCGAAGAGGTTGAACCCGGTATCGGTTGGAACTACACGGGTTGGGTCGGCGACTTCGTCAACAACACCGCAATGGGCGGCGCGAAACTCGGTCAGACGATTTGCGACACCTACCTTGACGCCTGCAGACGCTACAACGTTCAAGACACGGCGACGCTTTCGGTTATCGACTTGGCAAAGTTGCCAATGCTCCGTCACTCCTACGAGGCGTTCGGGCTTGAGGCTTTGCGGGCGGCTCACAAGAATCCCCGTCAATTTTTCTCGCATTTCGGTCGCGGTGCCGCGCAGGCTGAAAATTACGGCGGCAACACGCGACGCACCGGCTATACAAACATGGTTGACATCGTTGATTTGGCTAAAACCAACAAAGCAATCGTTCCCGGCACTGCCGACGGCTTAATTAAGGCGGTCGACGACGCGGTTGTTTACAAAGTCAGCGGCGGCTATCGCAATCGCGGCGGCGGCTTGTCGGGTTTTTATTCCTACAGCGGCGACGAGGGCAGTCTCGCCAAATATATTAACCTTGAATCCGCGCCCGCGTCGCTCAAGTTGCTGTATTACTATCTGATTTACGGACAAATCCCCGCCGACGTTGTTCCTTTGCTTGAAGGAGATACGTTGGTTTCGCCCGCGCCCGAACCGCCTGCCGAACCGCAACAGCTGTTTGACATTTCGCAGCTGGAAGATTTGCCCGTTCAGCTTGACGCGAACAACAACGCTTTCGTGCAGCTCACGCCGGAGCAAATGGAATTGTTGTCGAGCGTGCACTGTCAGCTTGCCTACATTGACGTTGAGGGCGACGTTATTCTTTACCTGGGCAGCGACGCCGACATCAACGCCGATTGGGACGCGGGTATCTTCACCGACAATTTCCGCGCCGTGTGGCCGATGCTTGACGGGCACCCCGTTTACGTCGAGATTGTCGAGGAAAACGACGGCTACAACCTGTATTCAATTCCGATTAAACTTAACGGCGTTGAATGCAACTTGCAGGTCGCTTACGTCTACAAGGACGAAAAATATTACATCCTCGGCGCGCGCCACGGTCTTGAAAGCAACGGCATGAGCAGCCGCGAATTGATTCAGCTTCGCGAAGGCGACGAGATAACCACGCTCCATTACGGCATGAGCATTTCGGGCGACGACAGCGAATTGACGCAAGTTGAGGTTGATACGTTCACAATCGGCGACGCTCCGCAGATTAAGGACGAAAACATCGGCGACGGCAATTACGCTTACGGTTTCGAGTTCGTTACGCCGACGGGCGAAAGCGCGTTGTCATCTTTGGTGCTGTTTACTGTTGCCAACGGCGAAATCACGACCGAAGTCGACGTTCAATAAGCCTTTGTTGACAGAAATTTTGCGGCGGGTTATCATACGCTTTGCGTCATACTTTCAAGAAGTCTTTGGGAGGTAACATCATGAGTGAACGCAAATACAAATTCGAGACCCTTCAACTGCACGTGGGGCAAGAGCAAGCCGACCCCGTCACCGACGCCCGCGCAGTTCCGATTTATCAGACGACTTCCTACGTCTTCCACGACTTTCAACACGCGGCGGATCGTTTCGCGCTCAAGGACGCCGGAAACATTTACGGACGCTTGACCAACCCGACGCAGGACGTGCTTGAACAACGCGTTGCGGCATTGGAGGGCGGCTCGGCGGCTTTGGCTGTGGCAAGCGGCGCGGCTGCCGTCACTTACGTCGTCCAGGCTTTGGCTCAGCAAGGGCACCACGTCGTTGCGGCGACGACAATCTACGGCGGCACGTTCAATCTGTTTGAACACACTTTGCCCGATTTTGGAATTGAAACGACGTTCGTTGACCCGACAAAGGGCGTCGACGTGTTCGAGGCGGCGATTAAGGACAACACGCGCCTGATTTTCATCGAATCCGTCGGCAACCCCAACGCCACGCTGATTGACATCCAAGCCGTCGCCGAAATCGCGCACAAGCACAATATCCCACTGGTTATCGACAACACGTTCGCCACGCCGTATTTGATTCGTCCGTTCGAGTACGGCGCGGACATCGTTATTCACAGCGCGACAAAATTCCTCGGCGGACACGGCACGACACTTGCTGGCATTATCGTCGAGTCGGGCAAGTTCGATTGGGAAAAATCGGGCAAGTTCCCGCAACTCGTCGAACCGAATCCAAGTTATCACGGCGTCAGCTTTTACAAGGCACTCGGCGCGGCGGCGTTCGTCACTTACATTCGGGCGATTCTCTTGCGCGACATGGGCGCGGCGATTTCTCCGCTCAACGCGTTCATGATTCTGCAGGGCGTCGAAACTTTATCGCTTAGGGTTGAACGTCACGTTGCCAACGCGCTGAAAGTTGTCGAATTCCTCGCCAAGCACCCGAAGGTTGCGAAAGTCAATCATCCCGCGCTTGCCGAACACCCCGACCACGCGCTTTACGAAAAATATTTCCCCGACGGCGGCATTTCGATTTTCACGTTTGAGATTAAGGGCGGAGCGGCTGCCGCGCAGAAATTTATCGACGCGCTGAAAGTTTTCTCGTTACTCGCGAACGTCGCCGACGTCAAGTCGTTGGTGATTCATCCCGCGTCAACGACCCATTCGCAAATGACGGAGGCTGAATTGCTTGCAAGCGGCATCACGCCCGCGACGATTCGCCTGTCAATCGGCACGGAGCACATTGACGACATAATTGCCGACCTTGAGGACGGTTTCGCCGCCGTGTAAAAATTTTTTTCATCAAACAAAAATCCCCTGTCAAACCTTCGACAGGGGATTAATTTTTTGCTATGATGACGAAAATTTTTAGGAGGTGTTCGACGTGAAAAAGTTTTTTATCGCCGTGATACTCGCCGTGTTTATTTTGAGTGCGCAAATCGCCTTCACCGCCGCCGTTGATTGGAATTCCGTTCCGCGAATCAATTCAAAAGCTCAACTAGGGGTTGTTGGTAAACTCAAGTAAAAGAAAAACATAAGCAGTTCTCTGAT
>CAMZAX010000018.1 GCA_947304355.1 uncultured Selenomonadales bacterium | reverse complement strand
TAAGATTTCTCATATTCACACTTTGCTTAATCGTTTATGAACACCTGTTCTTAGAGCCGCAATCGTGACGCCGTAATCGGAATTGCTGTAAGTGTCGTTGACTTCGGTGAGCGTGACGGCTTTCGTGACGACGCGGACTTCGGGGCTTGCGCTTGAAACGTCAACAGTTTCGGGCGCGGGCGAATAGAGCGTGCTGCCGAAGAGCTGTTCCCAATAGTATCGCTGATTGGAAGAGTCGGTGTCGTCGTAATTGTAGCCGACGCCGAGCTTTTGGAAATCGGGATTGACGATGTTGGCATAGTGAGCGGGCGAATCAATCCACGCTTTCATAACTGCTTCGGGTGACGCCGCGCCCGCCTGAATGTTTTCGCCGTGCGCCCGATAATGTTTGCCGACTTCTTCGAAGACCGTGGCGTAGGAAATGCCGCCGGGGCGGTCGTGCTTGTAAACGTCCAAGACGCCGCTTGCGCCGAGCGCGGTTATCTCCTGCACGCGAATTTCTGCGCCCGCCGTCAAACCGTCAGACATTGTCAACGCGGAGAGATTTTGTCTTTCGCGTTCGGCGTTGGTGAGTGCTAAAACATCCCAGGCCTCGTCGCTTGCGTCGCCGTCGAAGTAATCATTTTCGCGGACACCCTTGAGCGTGACGTTAAACCGCGTGCCGTCACTCAAGACAACGTCATTGCCGCTCGTGACGGTGGTGAGTTGCGGAGCGGTGTCGCCGTCGAAGTTGACGACGATTTTGTCGCTTGACGGCTCCAAGTCCTCGATGACAGCTGACAGCGGTTTTGTCGCGGAGTAAGTCAGCTCGAAGGTATCGGAGCCGTCGCCGCCCGCCAAGGTGCCGTTGCCGCCCGATATAATCAGGCTGTCGTCGCCCGACCCGCCCAAAAGCAGCACGTCGCGCTTGCCGTCACTCGTGAGGGTGTCGTTGCCCTTGAGACCGTAGACTTGCGACTTATCCGCGCCGGCGTTGAGCCGGTTGCCGCTCGCGTCGCCGTGAAGTACTTCAGCCAAGAAAATCATCTCCCTTTGCGTTAAAATTAGATTCCGCGTGGTAATTCGCCGCGCGTAAAAAAATTCCTGCTCGTTTGAACGGGGATAATTTTTTTGCTTGCCGCGCAGAGACTTTCAGCTGTCGCCTTCGCGGATGATTCTGTAAATGGTTGACTTTACAAGTCCAAACTTCTTTGCGAGAGCCTCTACAGCGAATGCCGACGAACCTTTTACGTAAAGGCGACGAATTTCAGCGCGAATCTCGTCAGGAATGCGATTGGGCGGATGTGCCCTTTTCTCGCGAATGTTGCCGCCCGCCGTCTTGTAACTTCTACCTATTTGGATATTGTATATTATCGCAGGCATTACGCCGAACTTTTTGGCAAGCTCCACGCCCGTCAAGCCGTCGGGATTTTCGCGAATATAAGCGGCGTCGGCATTAGTGAGCACGGCTTTTTTGTGGTCTTCGCCTTGCAAAGATTTAATTAAACCCATTTCGCCAGCGTGCCCCATGTTCTGAGCGTGAGTAACCCACTCCAGATTATCGACATAGTTGTTAAGCTTAAAGGCATCTATGTGATTGATTTCACTCTTGCCGTCGAGATTAGAGATGAAGGTTATGGCTACGAGTTTATGGATGTAAAAACTTTTCGACACACCGTTTTTGAAAAGTACGACATACAAATATCCACTGTTAATCATGGGCTTAATAATTCTCGCTTTGCCCTTGCAGAAAGACTTGACACGTCCGAAGTTGCTGACTTTGTAGCCGCCTTCGTAACCTTTGATGTCGCGCCATTCTTCGCCTTCGAGGTCGTCAAGACCGAGCGGATACAGCTTGATGAACGCCTGATAAGCGAGCTTGGCTTGTTTGTAGCGGCGGCGTTGCGATTCGCTAATCATTTAAACCAACTCCTTGCTTTTTGGCTCAGAGCGGTTTATAATGACTGCGACTACCGCCCTGGCGTTTGGTTTGCTAACAGAACTAATTTTAGCCCAGGAAGACGCGGCAGTCAAATTTTTTTCAAGCAACGCGCCGAAAATTCGCTTTACTTTTGCAACGAAATTCTTTAAAATATTTGCGGCAGTATCTTAAGCTTAGAAGACAGTGGGAGGGGACAATTTATGCTGAAAAGTATCGCGGTGATGACAAGCGGGGGCGACAGCCCCGGCATGAACGCGGCGGCTCGTGCAGTCGTGAGAACGGCACTTTTTGAAGGTGTTAAGGTCTACGGCATTTATAACGGTTACAGAGGCATGCTTGCCGACGATATTAAAGAGTTGGAACGTCGCAGCGTCAGCGATTTGATTCAGCGCGGCGGCACGTTCTTGGGCACGGCTCGTTGCAAAGAGTTCAAGACGGAAGAAGGACGCCGCAAGGGATTGGAGAACCTGCAAAAACACGGCATCGAAGGTCTGGTCATAATCGGCGGCGACGGCTCGTTGACGGGCGGTTCGCTCCTTTCGAAGATGGGCGGCATTCCGATTGTCGGCTTGCCCGGCACAATCGACAACGACGTCTGGGGCACGGACTATACAATCGGTTGCGACACGGCGGCCAACACTGCCGTCGAGGCGATAAACAAATTGCGCGACACGGCGTCGGCGCACCGCCGCATCATGGTCGTCGAAGTCATGGGTCATACGTCCGGCTGGCTGGCGATGGTTTCGGGCATTGCCTCCGGCGCGGAATACATCATCGTTCCCGAAGTCAAATACGACATTGACGAAATCTGCGCCGAAATCGTCGAATCGTACAAGAGCGGTCGCCGCTACAGCATAATCGTCGTGGCGGAAGGCGCATGCAGCGGCGTCGGCTTGAAAAACGTCGTCGAAGAAAAAACCGGCATTGATACCCGCGTATCGATTCTCGGTCACATTCAGCGCGGCGGCTCCCCGACTGTCGAAGACCGCATGAAGGCTTCCCAACTCGGCGAACGCGCGGCATTGGCAATCATTTCGGGCGTCTCGGATGTCGTCTTCGGTTTCGACGAAGGCAAAGTCGTTTCGATTAACTTGTTTGATTCGGTCAACAACAAAAAGCCGCTCGACCCCGAACTTGTTCGTTTGGCGAGCGTGCTTGTCTAAGATATGAACAATTTTTGGAAAGCGGCGGCGATTCTCTCAGGCGTTGGGATTTATATCGCCGCCGTAATTTTTATCTGCTTGTATATTGGCGGGTTTGTCGACGATTATTTTGCACTAGGCGGCAAAGGGCGGCTTTGCGGAATTTTTATCGGCTTCCCCGTCGCGGGCTTGTCGCTCTATCGGCAGCTCAAATACCACGGATTCGTTTAAAGGAGTGATCTTATGGCAGAACAGATTGAAAACTTTCAACCCTTCGCGCAGATAACCGACGCCCGTTGGTATCCGCGCTATCACATTGCGCCGCCGTTCGGTTGGTGCAACGACCCCAACGGCATGTGCTTTTACAAAGGGCAATACCATTTTTTCTATCAGCATTACCCGTATGAACCGCGCTGGGGTCCGATGCATTGGGGGCACGTCGTAAGCGACGATTTGGCTTATTGGAAGCACTTGCCCATTGCTTTGACGCCCGAAGAACCCTACGAGGCGGGTGGCGGATGTTTTTCGGGTTCCGCCATCGAAAAGGACGGCAAGCTTTACTTGATGTACACCGGGCACCTCAGCGCGACGCCGGAGGAAGAAGCCGCGATAGGTTTCGCTCATATCGAATTCCAGTGCCTTGCAAGCTCGGAAGACGGCATTCACTTTGAAAAGTCCGCAAAGAATCCGATTATCGAAGAGATTGAAGTTGCGGACAAAGACGTTTCCATCCACGATATTCGCGACCCGAAAGTTTGGATTCACAACGGCAAATATTACGCGGTACTCGGCTCGCGCACGCCCGATATGGCGCACGGGCAAATCCTTTTGTTCGAATCGAAAGACTTGACCAAATCTTGGCGGTGCAAAGCCATTTCCGCGCGCAGTGACGGAACTCTCGGCGGCATGTGGGAATGCCCGAACTTCGCGGAGATTGACGGGGAAGACGTGCTTGTTTTCTCGCCGATGGACTTGCCGACCGACGACGGCAGATTTTATTTCGACAAGGTAGCGGGCGTGCTTATCGGCAAGCTCAACTACAGGAACGGACTCTTTACGCACGGCGATTTTCAATATCTCGACAAGGGCTTTGATTTCTACGCGCCGCAAATCATGCAGACGCCCGACGGACGCACGGTCATGATCGGTTGGCTGGACATGTGGAACGTCGAAATGCACGAGACCCGTGACGGCTGGGCGGGACACATGAGCATCCCCCGCGAACTTCACGTCAAGGACGGAAAGATTTTCTCCACGCCCGTGCCCGAATTGCAAAAGCTCCGCAAGTGGAAGCCGATAACGCTCAAAGACGTTGTGATTGACGAGGCGACGACCTTTGACGGCGTTGCGGGTGAGGCTTGCGAACTCGTCTTGACGATTGACGCGGCGGAATCCAAGAAATTTTCCATTGCCCTGCGCGCCTCCGATATCGAACAGACCGTGTTGACTTACAATTCGACCGGCACGTTCAAGTTCGACCGCACCAACGCCGGCGAACCCATCGGCGGTTTCACTTCCGTTCGCGAAATCCAAATTGAGCCGCAAGACAAAATCAAGCTCCACATCTTTATCGACCGCTCAAGCGTGGAAGTTTTCATCAACGACGGCGCGGAAGTCATGTCGGCGCGGATTTATCCCAAGCGCACTTCGCAGAAAATTATCTTTGTGCCCGAAAACGAATTGCTTGAAATCGATTCGTTGGAATTCTACAAGCTGGACTTCGGCATGCCGCACCCGCACCTGAAAGACGAGGCGTCCGAAGACTTGAAGAAAAAGTTCCCGTTCCTCAAATAAACTTCATTAAACCGAACGAAAACCCCCCCCACGCAGCGTGACGAACTGCACGGGGTCTTCGTTTTGCCTAACCGATTGACAAAAATTTTTGCGTATGTTACATTTTTGTTGCGACATAATGACATAAGACGTGATGACACGAGTCGTAACTATCACAAACGAAGAGAAACCCCGCCGGAGTGATGAACCGACGGGGTCTTCGTTTTGCCTAACCGATTGATGAGACCGATTGTCAGGGGCATCCGGTTGAACGATCTGCTACTTACTTGATGAACTTGTCGTAAATGTAAGCCCCGATAATGCTGGAAACCACACCGACGACAAGCGACGTGATGACAGTCGCCATAACTATCACCTCCTTCCGTGCTGAATTAATGCTGTAGTTGGAAGTGGTAGCATTGGCGAGATTATAGCAGGGCGTCCACGATTTGACAACGCGGCGCGAGTGTGGTACATTATAATTGCTACTTAAGAAACACCAGCGAGTAGATTCTGCATATTTAACACAAACGAAGAGAAACCCCGCGCAGAGTGACGAACTGCACGGGGTCTTCGTTTTGCCTAACCGGTTGACGAGACCGATTGTCAAGGGCACCCGGAGGAACGATCTGCTACATTACTTGAACCAGCGGTCATAGATGTAGGTTGCGACGAGAATTGCCGCCACGTCGACTGCGAAGTTCACCGCTGCGTTCACGAGTAGTTCCTGCATACTTAACACCTCCTTCCGTGCTGAATTAATGCTGTAGTTGGAAGTGGTAGCATTGGCGCGATTATAGCAGGCTGTCCACAATTTGACAACGCGGCGGGTTTGTGATAGATATGCGTTGTTTCAAGCAGTCTGTCATAAATCGCAAACGAAGGGAGCTTTTCAAATGGGTTCTTCAGAGATAAAAAATTTCGGCATCCTCGGCAACCCCGTAGGTCACTCGATGTCGCCGCGAATCTACCGGGCGGCGTTCGACGCGGCGGGCTTCCCGAATTACAATTACATACCGTTGCCTGTGCACGCGGGCAAGCTTTACTTTGCGGTCGAAGGGCTCAAGGGCTTGAACTTTCGGGGCGCGAATGTGACGATTCCGCACAAGTCGACGATAATGAAGTTCTTGGACGCTGTGGACGCGGACGCAATGATAATCGGCGCGGTCAACACTGTCGTAAACGACGGCGGCATATTGACGGGCTACAATACCGACGTTTACGGCTTTCTTGCCGCGTTGCACGAAGCGAATTTTTTGATTGAGGACAGCAACGCGGTTATCTTGGGCGCGGGCGGCGCGGCTCGTGCAATCTTGTGGGGCTTGTGCAAGCGTCGCGCGGAGAGCGTGATAATCGGTGCTCGCAACGAACAAAAAGCAGACGCGCTTGCCAAAGACTTCCTGAATTACGGACACGTCGAGGGCTTCGATTGGTATTCTTACGATTTTCATGAAATGATGAAGACGGCGGACATAGTTATCAACACGACGCCGCTGGGCATGTATCCCGAAGTCGACGACATGCCGCCTGTCGATTTGTCGCTGTTGCCCGAAGGCGCGCTGGTCTACGACATAATCTACAACCCCGCCGAAACGAAATTGTTGCGGACTGCGCGGGAGCTCGGCTACCCTACGCTTGACGGACTGTCGATGTTGCTGTTGCAGGGCAGAGAATCTTATCGGCTTTACACGGACGAATTGCCGGACTTGGAAGTCATGAAGGCGGCGTTGGAGTCGGGGCTTCACATCAAATGACGGACTTCGACGAGCGGCTTAGGAAACTGATTCACATGGAGCGGCACAACTTCGCGGGATCGTCGTCGCGGGCGATTGTGGAGCTGGTGAATCTGATTTTCGAGTTCGCGATAAAAATGCGGGCGTCGGACTTGCACCTTGAGCCGTATGAAAAATCGTTGCGCGTGCGTTATCGAATCGACGGGCACTTACAGGAATTGCATCAAGCGTTGCCGCTGTCGTTGGCTGACGCGCTGACTTCGCGGATAAAAATTTTGGCGCGCATGGACACGGCGACGGCGTTTCAACCTTTGGACGGCGCAATTCAATTCGGCAACGTCGAAATGCGCGTGGCAAGTATGCCGTCATTTGGCGCGGAGAGCGTGACGATACGCCTGCTCGATTCGTCGCTTGAACTGAACAACTTGCACGATTTGGGCTTCGCAGCGGCGAACGAGAAAATTTTTCGGCAAATGATTGACGCGTCGGCGGGCATGATAATTTTGACGGGACCGATGAATTCGGGCAAGTCGACGACGCTTTACGCCGCGTTGCGCGAACTCAATCGCCCGTCGCGTTCGATAATGACGTTGGAAGATCCGATTGAACAGCACGTCGAAGGAATCAGCCAAGTGCAAGTCAACGAGAAAAACGGCTTGACGTTCGCGGCGGGCTTGCGTGCGATGTTGCGCATGGATTGCAACGTTTTGATGGTCGGGGAGGCACGCGACGCCGAGACTTCCAAAATAGCGGTACGCGCCGCGCTCACGGGTCATTTGATTTTTACGACACTTCACGCCAACGACTCGTGCAGCGCGGTTTTCCGTATGTTGGAAATGGGTGTTGAACCGTATCTTTTGGCGGCGACCCTTAACGGCGTGGTGGCACAGCGGCTTGTTCGTCGGCTCTGCCCGCATTGCAAGAAAATCTGCGCGGACGGCACGTTTGAGGCGGTCGGTTGCCCCGAATGTCGCGGGACGGGTTACAGCGGACGAATCGCACTTCATGAAATCTTGCACGTCGATAAAAATTTGCGCTCGCTGATTCTGACAAGCCGCGATTTGGACGAAATCAGAAGCATTGCCCTTGACGCCGGTTTGAAAACTTTGGCGGACGACGCTTTGGAAAAAATCCGCGCAGGTGTCACGACGCTCGCCGAAGTGCGCCGCGTCTTGGGGACGGATTTTATCAAAGGAGACGATTGAAATGTTGAAGTACAAAGGAACCACTTACTCGCAGGAAAAATCCCGTAAAAGTCAAGTAACTGAAAACGCCATCAAAGCTTTGCACGAAATGCAGAGAATCTCGGAACTCAACGGAAACTCGGAGATGACGCTCAAAGAAATTAACGCGGAAATCACGGCGGCGCGTCGGGATATGGATACTAAAAAAGCGGCTGCCGATAAAGCCTTAAAGGCACTAAAGATTCTTAATGATTTGTCGGCACTCAACGGAAACTCGGAAATGACACTCGAAGAAATCAATGCGGAGATTTATGCCGCTCGCAGAGAAATGGAGACACAGAGATTGTCATGAAATATTATGCTGTAATAGACACAAATGTTTTGGTTTCCGCCATGCTCAAGGAAAATTCCGTGCCCAAGAAAGTAATCGATCCGGTTTTCAACGGAAAGATTGTCCCCTTGATTCATGACGAAATTCTTTTGGAGTATGAGCGAGTAACTAATCGTCCTAAATTCAAATTTCTTGACTACGTAATCGAATTTTTTCTCAACGGAATGAAAAAACACGGCAAATACATTGACGCAAAAGATTTTGAAGACGAATTGCCCGACCCGAATGACAAAATTTTTTATTGGGTAACGCTTACGGCGCGGGAAGACGTTGACGCTTACCTCGTGATGGGAAATTTAAAACACTTCCCGATAAAACCGTTCATCGTGACGCCGCGCGAGATGTTGGACATTATTGAAAGCGACGGTGATTGATTTTGCTTAACGACAAAAAAATCGCGTTCATAACTTGCGTCAACAGCGATTGGTGGTACAGCGAATGTAAATTGTATCTCGAACACCTAAAAATCCCCGAAAACATGTCTGCAGAGTTTATTGACGTGCGAAATGCCGAATCCATGACCGCAGGCTACAATCGCGCAATGAAAAATTCTGACGCAAAGTACAAAATTTATCTGCACCAAGATACGTTCGTCGTCAACAAGAATTTGATTGCCGACCTGCTGAAAATTTTCCGCGACAAGTCAATCGGCGTCGTCGGCGTCATCGGCTGCATGAATTTGCCCGCGACGGGCGTTTGGTGGGACGGTTTGCGCACTTACGGGCGCGTTTTGCACGCTTGCGAGCCCGAAAGCGTCGTTGATTCCCATTGCGACGAGCCCGACGGCGATTATCAGGAAGTTGAATCGGTCGACGGTTTGTTTCTTGCGACCCAATACGATTTGCCCTGGCGCGAAGATTTATTCGACGGCTGGCATCTCTACGATACGTCGCTTTGCAAGGAGATGAACCGCGCAGGTTATCGCGTCGTCGTGCCCAATCAAGAAAAAGATTTTTGGTGCATTCATTGCCCGAAGGAAAAGCCGCTCGACCCGAAATATCGCCGCTATCAAAAAATTTTCCTCCGCGAATACGGCGACGAACTCAACCCGGAGGTGTGACGTGGAAGACATCAAACCCGGCTTGACCGAATTCATTTACGGCGACGATTTTTGGCAAAGGATTTTGGTCGTCGAGAGCGCGGCGTATCTTTCCGAGTTGCGCGCGCGCTTCCCGACTGCCGAAATTTTTTTTGTCACGACGGACGAGGATTTTCATTGCGACGGCGTGAAGACCTTTGTGCTTGACTATCGAGATGAACACCTGCCCTTCGACGAAGAATTTTTCGACGCAATCATCGGCGACTTGACTTTGGAGATCGTAACCAATCCGCAAGACATCGCTGCGGGTTTTTCGACGTTTATTAAGCAAACCGGCTGTTGGCTGACGAGTTTTCGCAACATTCGCCACTGGAAAGTTATCGAAAAACTGATGCGCGGCGTTTTCGGCGGAATCGTCTCAAGATTGTACACGCGAACCGAATTTGAACGACTTTTGTACGCGTCGTTTTATAAAGAAGTGCTTTTGTTGCCGCAGAAAAAAAATGCGCCGCCCGAACTCTTGGAACGGCTCATAAATTGCGGTTTTGACAACTTCGACGACGATTTACAGACAGAATTCTGGCTTGTGCGTGCGTCGCGCTCAATGCCGGAGCTCGCGCTGTTAAAATCAATGTTCACGCCCGAAATACGCGCAAATTTTTCGCGAATCCTGCGCCGAATCGAATACGACATCGAAACTGCCGACAGCGTTAATAATTTTTGGAAAATCTTCGACGCGGAAGGTCTTTTTACCGATTACGCGGCGGCTTTCATTCGTTCGGTCGTAATTCACCGCGAAAATTTTTATCGCAACATAAAAAAATATTCCGCCCGCGCCGAACTTGAAGAAATTATCGACGCGGCGGAAAGTTTATACGACTTCGACAACGGCGACAGATTTCACTAAAAAAAAGCCCTGCACAAATCGGCGGGGCTTTTTCGTTTGACAAAGTAAAATTTTTTGCTAAAATTTGTAACGAACTCGGATTTTTAACGTATAAGCTGTAGAAAATGATTTGGAGGCTGATATTATGGCTGATAAAGACAAATTCGCGGACGAAATGCTCACAGATGACGAGCTCGACGGCGTGGCAGGCGGCACTGCGGCCGAAACTGCAGAAGACAGCCAATTTCTCCACGATTTGAACGGCTCAACCATGAGCTATTCCGAATTGAGCATAAGAAAGCATGATCTCTACGAAGAAATTACGAAAGCTTGGGCAACAGTCGGCGTTAAGGCAGTTATTAATACAGGAAACATGTTAGGAGACGGAAAACCAAACGAATATTACATCAACGGTCATAAAGTATGGCGTAAACAAGCTATGGAATATGCAAAGACAGTCGTGAACGATTGTCCTGTACTGATGAAAAAGTAACCTCTCGAACAAAAAATCATAAAAAAAGCCCTGCACAAATCGGCGGGGCTTTTTCGTTTGCAAATCAGTCGTTCAAAGCAAAATATCGACAATTCCTCTGAATATCCCGAAGATAAATCGTTGCAACGGTACAAAAACGTAACTTAATATCGGTGTCGCCAAAATTATTATCAAAAAAATGAAGCTGTAACGCTCAAGTGTCTCATATTGCCGCGCCAATTCGTACGGAAGCAGGTTTCGCAGGATATGTGAGCCGTCGAGCGGCGGAATCGGCAGCATATTGAATATCGCGAAGTTAATATTATAGATAATTATCATGTTGAAGACCACTAAAAGCCCTTCCGAGAACGGAATTTCGAGTTTGGCGAGCAAAACCAGAATTATCAGCGCGATAAACGCCGTAATCAAGTTCGACGCGGGCCCTGCAAGCGAAACTAGTATGTCATCGCGGCGCGGATTGGAAAAATTCATCGGATTTATATGTACGGGCTTTGCCCAGCCGAAATGCACCAGCAATAACATCACTAATCCAATCGGATCGACGTGCGCGGCGGGATTCAGCGTCAAACGCCCTTCGAGTTTCGGCGTATAGTCGCCCAACGCGTATGCAACGCGGGCGTGAGAGAATTCGTGCACGACCATGGCAATAACTATGCCCGGCAACCCGACAATCATGTTCATCAGGAAGCCGCCAATATCTCCGAACATCAAATCGCCTCCGATTTCTGCAGAAAAACTTGTTTTGCGAGCAAAAGTATCGAAATTACCGACTTCGCGTCGAAAATTTTGCCGCTTTCGACCATTTTAACGGCGGCAGTCAGCGGAATTTTCACGACGTTGATAAATTCGTCCGAATCGGGGTGAATTTTGCCGGGCGTCAAGCCTGTCGCGGCGTAAAGATGAATATATTCGTTGCTGAAGCCGACAGTCGTGGCAATCGTCGTGAGTTTCCAGTATTTTGCCGCCGTGTAGCCTGTTTCCTCGGAAAGTTCGCGTTTTGCGCACTCAATCGGGTCTTCGCCGATTTTGTCGAGCTTGCCCGCAGGGACTTCCAACGTGACTTGACCGACGGGATAGCGGAATTGGCGCACGAGGATAATTTGATTGTCGGGAAGGAGCGGAATAATCGCAGCGGCACCCGGATGCTTAATCCACTCGCGAACGGACTTGTGACCGTTGGGCAATTCAACTTCGTCCTTCATGACGTGCAATAATACGCCGTCGAAGACCGGTTCGCTTGAAATTTTCTTCTCAATCAAGGTTTTGTCGTCGTTATCAATCAACATGCAAATCGCTCCTTAAAAATTTTCTGCGCGTATGATACAAAAGTCGCCGCGTAAAGTAAAGTTGTTTCATTGCGCAAGCAATGCGTCGAATTCGTCTTCGGACAGGACTTTAATGCCGAGTTCGTTCGCCTTGGTGAGCTTGGAGCCGGGTTTTTCGCCCGCAATGACGTAATCGGTCTTCTTGCTGACGGATCCTTTGATGATTCCGCCGCGTTCGACGATGAGAGCCGCCGCTTCGTCGCGTTTGTACTTGGAAAGCGTGCCAGTCAAGACAAAATTTTTGCCCGCAATCGCCGAATCGTCGTCGAAAACTTTTTTTTCGCCTTCAAGTGTCAAGCCCATGGTTTTCAACTCCTCCAGAATCGTAAGATTGTCCGTGTCGTCGAAAAATTCTCTGATATGACGCGCAGTGACTTCGCCGATGTCAAGAACTTGTTGCAAATCGTCAAGCGACGCCCGCGAAAGAGCCTCAAGCCCGCCGAAATGTTGAATCAAGTCGTTTGCCGCCGCATTTCCGACGCCGAATATGCCCAGACCCGTCAAAAGTTTTGCGGGCGGATTTTTTTTGCTGTCTTCAATCGCCGAAATGATTTTGTCCGTAGATTTATCGCGACCGAAAATCTTTTGGGCAAGCAATTCGTCACGCCGCGCAGGCAATTTATAAATATCGGCGACGTTTTTTACGAATCCGGCGGCAATTAATTTGGGGATTGCGGTTTCGCCGAGCCCTTTTATGTCCATTGCGTTGCGTCCGACGAAATTCAGCAAGTGATTTTCCAACTGCGCGGGGCAATTCGGATTTACGCAACGAAAATCGGCGGCATTTTCTTCGCGTTCGAGCTTATGACCGCAAGCGGGGCAAATTTCGGGGATTTTGTAAGGTTCGGAGCCTTCGGGACGCTTGCTTTCGACGACGCCGCTGACGCGCGGGATAATTTCGCCGCTTTTGTAGACGCGAAGGGTGTCGCCGATACGAATGTCGAGCGCGTCAATAAAATCTTGGTTATGGAGCGTTGCGCGTTCGACTTTCGTGCCGTTCAAGCTTACCGCGTCGAAAATCGCGGTTGGAGTGATTCTGCCGGTGCGTCCGACGCTGATTTCAATGCGCCTAAGTATGGTTTCGCGTTCGACGGGCGGATATTTGTAAGCAATCGACCAACGCGGCACCTTACTTGTCGCGCCGAGCAGTTCACGTTGCGAAAAATCGTTGATTTTGACAACCGCACCGTCAATATCGTAGTCAAGCTTGTCGCGACGTGCGCCGATAGCCTCAATCGCGCGCCAAACTTCGTCGAACGTCCTGCAAACCGCGTAATCGTGAATAATTTTGATTCCGTTGCGCGTCATGAAGTTGTAAGCCTCAACGTGGCTGTTCAAATCGACGCCTTCGACCTTTTGAAGGTTGAAAACGAACATTGAAAGCCGCCGCTCCTTGACGATACGGCTGTCGAGCTGTCTCAACGTGCCCGCCGCGCAGTTTCTTGGGTTGGCGAAAGTCTTCAAGCCGAGTTTTTCTTGACGATCGTTGGTCGCGGCGAAATTTTTGCGCGTCATGTAGACTTCGCCGCGAATTTCGAGGTACTTGGGAGCGTCGACGAGTTTTTGAACGACATCATCAATGACGCGGGCATTTTCGGTAACGTCTTCGCCCTGATTAATGCCGTCGCCGCGCGTAATCGCCTGCGTCAAAATTCCGTCGACGTAACGCAACGCAACCGACAAGCCGTCGATTTTTTCTTCGACGACGAATTCGACGTTTCCGAGCTTGTCAATGGCGTCTTTGATAAAATTTTCAACGTCTTCGCGCTTGAAAACGTCCTGCAAGGACAACATTGGCACATCATGAGCGACGAGCTTGCCGGCTTCGCGCCGAGCCGAGCCGCCGACGGTTTGTGTGGGTGAATTCGGCGTAATAAATTCGGGATAAGCCGCCTCCAAATCTTTTAGCCGTGTCATGAGCCTGTCGTATTCGTAATCGGAAATTTCGGGCGCGTCGAGTTCGTAATATTTGCGATTGTGGCGACGAATTTCCTTGCGCAAGGCAAAAATTTCCGCCTTGACTTGCGAAACGTCCATACGGTTCACCTGCCTTACAATTTGCTGATGGGAGCCGCCTTGATTAAAAGTTTTTTCAAGCCGATTGCGGGGTTCGCGAAAGAAACCGTGACGACTTGCCCGTTGGTCTCCATGACGGTGCCGAGCCCCCACAGCTTGTGATTGAGTTGGTCGCCGACATGCCAATCGGTGCGCGGCAATGGCGTCGGCGCGACGGGCTTTTTAATCTGCGCGGCGTGATAAGCGGTGGGCGGTCTGTAGGTCGGCTTGGGCGACGAAATTTTTACCCGTGACGGCTTTGAACTTAAGCCGAACGAATCGACGCAAGAATCGGGAATTTCTTCGACGAAGCGCGAAACGTCTTGCAAATTCGTTCTGCCGAAAGCCATGCGCGTTTCGGCCGCCGTGATGTAAAGTTTTTTTTCTGCGCGGGTGATTGCGACGTAACAGGCGCGCCGTTCCTCTTCCAAAGCCGCCGCGTCGTCCAAAGAGTTGGCGTGCGGGAAAAGCCCTTCCTCCATGCCGACGACAAACACAATCGGAAACTCCAAACCCTTGGCGGCGTGCACCGTCATGAGTTTTACGCGCGATTCGTCTTCGTCGAGCGTGTCGATGTCGGTAATCAAGGCGACGTGATTCAAAAAATCTTCAAGTGTGCCGTTCGGATTCAGTTCGACGAATTCTTTCGCGCTGTCGACGAACGCGCCGAGATTTTCTTCGCGGGAAATGTTTTCGCGCTTGCCGCTTTCCGTCGATACCTCCTTGAGCATTTTCATATAACCCGACTCGTTGAGGACGGTGGTTATCAGCTTGTCGACGGGCAAATTGTTCGCCGATTCGGTTAAACTCATCAACATTGCGGCGAATTCTTGCACGCCGGCGCGGAATTTCGGGCTGAGTTCGGGCACTTGCATTAAAAGTTGCCTGTGACTGACGACTTCCATGATTGAACAGTCGTTATCGGCGGCGAAGGCGGCAAGGCGATTGAAATTTGTTGAGCCGAGCCCGCGCTTCGGGACGTTAATTATTCGCGTCAAGTGCAGGTCGTCGCGCGGATTGGCAATGACGTGCAAATAGGCGAGGATGTCTTTGATTTCCTTGCGGTCGTAAAATTTGAGCCCGCCGACGATTATGTAAGGTATCTCCGCGTTGATAAAGCGTTCTTCAAACAGCCGCGACTGCGCGTTTGTGCGGTAAAGGATAGCGATGTCGTTGTAACGATAATTTTCGCGTTCGACGAGCCGTTTTATTTCGTTTGCGACGGTGAAGGCTTCAAGCGCGTCGCTTTCAGTCGAAATGAATTTAATTTTTTCGCCGACGGCGTTTTGAGTGCGGAGATTTTTTGGCTTGCGGTCGAAATTGTTTTGAATTACGGCGTTGGCGGCGTTCAGAATGGTTTTCGTCGAGCGGTAGTTTTGTTCGAGTATGACGACGTGCGCTTCGGGGTAATCTTGTTCAAAATTCAAGATGTTGCGCATGTCCGCGCCGCGCCAGCCGTAAATTGACTGATCTGCGTCGCCGACCACGCAAATATTTTTATATTTTTCGGCGAGCATGTTCGTCAAGGTGTACTGCGCGGCGTTTGTGTCTTGATATTCGTCGACGGAGATGTAGCGGAAACGTTCGCGATACTTATCCAACACGTCGGGGAAGGCGCGGAAAAGTTTCACGGTCGTAAAAATCAAGTCGTCGAAATCAAGCGCGTTGTTCTCCTGCAATTTCTTCTGATAGAGTTCGTAAATCTGCGCGACCTTCGCCGTGTAAGCGTTGCCGCCGTAAATATTTTTTTCGCGGAATTGTTCGGGGCTGATAAGTTCGTTTTTCAGCGCGGAGATTTTAAGTTGGACGTTGGCAAAATATTTTTCGTCGAGCCCCAATTCATTTACGCATTGTTTGACGAGTGTCTTGCTGTCGCCGGCATCGAAGATGGCGAAATTTTTCGTGAAGCGTCCCGTGACTTCGATTTCGCGTCGCAAAAGCCGTGAGCAAAAAGAATGGAACGTGCTCAGCCAAATATCGCGGGCGGGCGAGCCGATTAGCTTTTCGGCGCGGGATTTCATTTCGGCGGCGGCCTTGTTCGTGAAGGTTATCGCCAAAATGTTCCACGGCGGAATGCCCTGCGCGATAAGATTTGCGATACGGCAAGTCAAAACGCGCGTCTTGCCGGAGCCCGCGCCCGCCATTATCAAAAGCGCGCCGTCCAAGCAGTTTACGGCTTCGCGCTGTTCGGGATTCAAGTCCTCAAAGATTTTTGTCGTGTCAAAAAAAAATTGCTCGTTCAAAAGAGCGTCCCCCTTTCGTCGGAGCAATTATATTAGCGAATAAAAATTTTTTCAATCAAGCGGCTGTGTTGGTCGACAGGTTATAGTAGACGCCGCGCCGCGCCATCAAGTGTTCGTGCGTGCCTTCCTCGGTTATGCTGCCGTGTTCAAGGACAAGAATTCTGTTGGAGCCGCGAACGGTCTGCAAACGGTGCGCAACGGTTATTGTCGTGCGATTTTCGGAGAGCTTTTGCATTGCGCGCTGAATTTGACGTTCGGTTTCGTTGTCAAGTGCGCTTGTTGCCTCGTCCAAGATTAAAATTTTCGGATTGCGCAGGAACATGCGGGCGATTGCAAGGCGTTGTTTCTGTCCGCCGCTGAGTTTTACGCCGCGTTCGCCGACAAAGGTATCGTAACCGTTGGGGAGCGCGATTATGAAGTCGTGAGCCTCCGCAAGTTTCGCCGCTTCGACGATTTCGGCGTCCGTAGCGTCTTCGCGCCCGTAAGCAATGTTGTCGCGGACGCTCGCGCTGAAAAGGAACGTATCTTGCTGAATCATGCCGACTTCGCGGCGCAGGCTGTCAGTCTTGACAGTTTTAATGTCGCGCCCGTTGATTGAAATGGTTCCGCCGTCGAGTTCGTACATGCCCAACAAAAGTTCGCACAGAGTGGTTTTGCCGCCGCCCGTCATTCCGACGATTCCGACGTGTTCGCCAGCCGCAATGCTCAAATTAAAGTCGCGGAAGATCGGCGCGCAATTTTCGTAGCCGAAATTTACGTGACTGAATTCGACTTCCGACGCGCTTTCGAGTTCGGCGACGCGTTCGGCGGAGAGTTCGTTTGATTCGGGCAAGCTCATCATTTCGCGATAACGTTCGACGCCCGCCATACCGCGTTGATAAAATTCGGTCAACATCATCAGCTGAAAGACGGGGCGCATACAAAGCATCATGTACAGCAGAAAGGCAACGAGGTCGCCGATACCCATCAGCCCGAAACTTATCAGCGCGCCGCCGAGGACGATTATCGTCAAGTTCATGACGTTGGAGAAAAAATCGACGCCGCCGTGGAGCTTGCCGACCGTGCGGAAGGACGTTTCCTGCACCGACAAAAGATTTTCGCCGGCGCGGAGCATTTTGTCGAGTTCCCTGTCTTCGCAGCTGAAAATTTTAACGAGACGGATACCTTGAAGGCTTTCGGCGATTTGTCCGCTTAAGTCGCCCGTGTTTTCGCGTGCCCGCATGAACATACGTTTCATGTCGCCGTTAAGTTTAATCGTCGAGAACGTCTTGAGCAAAAGCAAAACCGTGACGACGGCGGCAAGTTGCCAATTCAGATAGAACAGCAACGCGACGGAGCCGAGCAGCGTTATCGTGCAGGTAACGAACAGGTGCGGGATTGCGAACATGAGCCCGCCGACTTCCGATATGTCGTTGACGAGCCGCGACAAAAGTTGCCCGCTCTGCGCGTTGTCGTAGAACGAATAACCCATGCGCAACAGGTGGCGGAAAAGTTTTTCGCGCATTGCGAATTCGATTTTCGCGCCCATGCCGCGCCCGACGACTTCGACCTTGTAGTTGAGGAGGTAATTGACGGCGTAAATGGCAAGCAGTGCGCCCGCCGTCAAAATCATTTCGGACGAGATACCGTGCGGCAAAAGTTCATCCGTGACGTGCCGAATCAGCATTGGCGACAACAAGCCGAGCCCCGCGCAGAGCAACGAGCCGATTACCACGAACGAGGACGCTTGCTTGTGCGCCGCGTAGGCTTCGGCGAAAAAATTCAGTCTGTCCTTGACCATTGAAAAGCCCTCCGTGTAAAGCCATCAGTAATAATACTGGTTTTCGCGTTTAATTTGTTCCTCCAAACGCGCGGAAATTTTATCGAACGCCTTGCGCAAGGTTTCGCGCTCCGCCCGATTGAGGTCGGCAAAAATTTCGTCGTAATCCGGTTGTTGCACGTGAAACGTCTCGCCTTTTTCGGTGAGTTCGACAATCAGCGCGCGCTTGTCTGTCGGCGAACGATAACGGCGAATGTAACCATGCTTTTCGAGTTTCTGCAACAGCTCGCCCAACGACTGCGGACGAAGGTCTAACGCCTGACCGAGTGCTTTTTGGGTGTCGCAGTGCGTCTGCCGCAGTGCCGACAAAATGCGCCCTTGACCCTGTTGCGGATCCATGCCGCTGAAATTTTTGCCGTACCATATCATTTGATAGCGGTGCATGAGGTGATAAGCCTGCAGGTATGCTTCAATAAAATCTTGCTTGGTTGCCATCGTCTCAACCTCCCAAAAAAATCAAGGTACCTTGTAACATAAATGATACATGGTACCTTAAAGGTCGTCAATATGATTCAAAGAGTTTTAACTAAAGTTTTAAAATTTGAACTGCCCGACGGCCTCTTGCATGTCTTCCGCCATCTTGGAGAGTGCTTGGCTGGCAGCGGCGATTTCCTCGTTGGAGGCGGATTGTTCTTCCGTCGCGCCGGAAATCGTCCGCATGTTGTCGGAAGTCTTCTTGCTTATCTCGTCGATTGAATCAACCATTTCGACGATAGTGCTTGCCTGTTTCGCGACGGTCTGCACGGCTGAGTTAATTTCATCCATTTGCGTCTTGATACCGTTGACCATCGAAAGGATTTCGCCGAACTGTTCGCCGACCTCGCGAATCGCGCCGGTGCCCTGCTTGACTTCGTCTGTGCCGGTCTGCATTGCGTTTACGGCGTCCTCGGTGTCTTGCTGAATCGAATCGATACGAACTTTAATTTGCTCGGCGGACTCCTGCGACTGGGCGGCAAGCTTGCGAACTTCCTCTGCGACGACCGCGAAGCCTTTGCCGTGTTCGCCGGCACGCGCCGCCTCGATTGCCGCGTTCAATGCAAGCAAGTTGGTCTGTTCGGAGATTGCGCTGATTGCCTCGACGATTTGCCCGATTTGGCGGCTGTTCTCGCCCAATTTCTTGACGACTTCGGCGGACGCCATAACGGAGCGTTCGATTCTGCCCATGCTGTCGACGGCGTTTGTCATGAGTTCGGAGCCCTTCTGCGCGGCCTGCGACGTTTGATTGGACGTGTCGGCGACAATGCGCGATTTTTCCTCGACGCCCTTAATATCCGTAAAAATAACGTCAATGTGTTCCTTCGCGGAGTCAATGCTGTTCATCTGCTGAACAATCGCGTCGGACACCTCGTTGACGGTCTCGGCGACGTGAACGGAGGCGTCGGCGGAGGATTGTGAGCTTGCGGTAAGCTGTTGCGACGACGCGGCAACTTGTTCGGAGTTCGTCGACATTTTCGCGATAAGTTTCTGTAAATTGTCCTTCATGACGTTGAAGGCTTGAGTCAGTGAGCCGATTTCGTCGCTTGAATTAATCGCCAGGCTTTGCATTTTCAAGTTGCCCTTGGACAGCTGAACGGCGTATTCTTCAAGCTTGGCGACGGGCGCGGTGATTTGTCCCGCGAAGGTCAAGCAAATGCCGAACGCCAACAGTAAGCCGACGACGATAAAAATCGTGAACATCATGCGCAAGGTCTGCAACGGCGCGAAAACTTTATCTGCGGGCGCGGTGACGCCGACAAGCCAACCCGTTGCGGGCACCGTCGCGTAAGCAAAAATCGTGTCCTCGCCGTCAATGGTGACTTCGAAGTAGCCGCTGCCCTTGCTTTTCATTTCGTCGAAGTAGCCGCCGATGCCGTTGATTTCCTTGAAGTTTTTGCCCGCCTCGCCGAATTGCGACGTTGCAAGGATTGTGCCGCCCGGTTCGGTGATAATCCCGGAGCCGTCGCCGTGATATTTCATTTTCTTCGCCTGTTCGCTCAGGGTGTCAAGCGATATGCCCAAACACGTCGCGCCGATAAAGTTGTTGCCGGCTTTGACAGGCGTGCCGACCGCGACAATCAATTTGTTCGTGTTCACGTCGACGTAGGGTTGGCTTATCGTCGCCTGCCCCGCCGATTTTGCGGACTGATACCACGGACGCGCCGTCGGGTTTATTTTGCCCGTCAATTCGCCCGCGTTGTAGCTGCGAAAGTAGCCGTCTTCCAAGCCCAAAGACATTTCAAGAATCTCGCTGTCGGTACTTGCCGCGCTTAAGATGTCACGAGTCTTGAGCAGATCCATGTTGCCGTTGAGGCTCGTAAGGACGTTGGACGCGCTCTCGCCGAAAGTTTTCTTGCCTTCAAGCCAACCGTTGAGTTGCGTCGCCTCACGCGCGACCGTCATACGCAATTCGCTGTCGGTAAGTTCTTCGAGTTCACTGCTTGCGAAATGATAGCTGACTGCGCAGACCGCCGCGATTGCGAACGCCATAAGGCACGCCAGCATCATGAATTTCTGTTTGAGTTTCATTACTCATCCCCCGCATATTTGTTTTGTTTATGCAAAAGGAATTTCTGCTTGCCGATTAAATTTCCTGCCGTTGCAAAAAAATAAGCCGTCAAGTTTGAAACCTGTCGGCTTGAAAAATTTTTGGTATTTATTCGGCGATGACTTTCATTGTCGGGAACAGCAACACGTCGCGGATTGACGGCGAATCGGTCAGCAACATAACCAAGCGGTCGACGCCGATGCCCAATCCGCCCGTCGGCGGCATACCGAATTCAAGCGCGCGAATAAAATCTTCGTCCATGACGTGCGCTTCTTCGTCGCCCGCCTCGCGCTGTTTGAGTTGCTCCTCGAAACGCGCCCGCTGATCTATCGGGTCGTTGAGTTCCGTGAAGCCGTTGGCAAGTTCGCGCCCGTAAACGAAAAACTCAAATCTGTCCGTTACGCGCGGGTCATCGAAGTTTTTCTTCGCTAAAGGCGAAATTTCCGTCGGATGGTGCGTGATAAACACCGGTTGAATCAAATCGTCCTCAACTTTAGCCTCAAACGCCGCATTTAGTATTCCGCCAATGCCAAATCGCTTTTCGTAAGCCACGCCGATTGAATCAGCCATAGCCCGCGCTTCGTCGACCGTCGCGCACGACAGAAAATCTTTGCCGGTTTTATTTTTAACCGCGTCGTTCATGCTGATTTGCGGAGTATTCGCCAAATCCATTTCGACGCCCTGATAAGTGACTTTCGTCGTGCCGTTGACAGCCTCAGCCGCCGCGCAAACAATGCCGCGCGTGACTTCAATCAAGTCGCGGTAGTCGCCGTAAGCTTGATAAATCTCGACGCTCGTGAATTCGGGATTGTGGCGGACGTCCATGCCCTCGTTGCGGAAGACGCGCCCCATTTCGTAGACGCGCTCGAAGCCGCCGACGATTAAGCGTTTCAAGTTCAGCTCGGTGGCGATGCGCAAATATAAATCGGCGTCAAGGGCGTTGTGGTGCGTGACGAACGGTTTGGCAGCCGCGCCGCCCGCTATCGTCGACAGGACGGGCGTGGCAACCTCCAAAAAATCGCGCTCGTCCAAGTATTTGCGAATTGCCTTGATGACTTTGTTGCGCTTGATAAACGTGTCGCGGACTTCGGGATTCATAATCAAATCAAGATAGCGTTGACGGTAGCGAATCTCCACGTCCTTGAGCCCGTGAAATTTTTCGGGCAGGGGACGCAATGACTTGGCAAGCAAATTGAAATCCTCGACGCGAACCGTCAGCTCGCCGCGTTTCGTCTTGAAGACTTGCCCGCGCAGGCCGATTATGTCGCCGATGTCCAAAAGTTTGAACTCGCTGTATTTGGCGTCGCCCAGAACGTCAAGCTTGAAGTAAATTTGAATCGAACCGCTCTTGTCGGCAAGCGTCGCGAAACTTGCTTTTCCGTGTCCGCGAATCGCCATGAGCCGCCCCGCGATTGAAACTTCGCCGGCGTCGACTTCGCCTTCGATGTCGCCGAACTCGTTGCGAACGTCCGCCGCGTGGTGCGTGACTTCGTAACGACTGCCGAACGGCTCGACGCCCTTATCGACGAAGCCTTGAAGTTTCTCGCGCCGAATCTTTATCAACTCGTTTTCGTCGGTCGTCTGTTGCTGAATATTTTTCGCCATGTAAAAACCTCCTCGAATTGCGGGCATTGTATCAGAAAAATTTTCATTACTCAACCTGCGCGGGCGGTCGGATATATTTTTGTCGGACTTGTAACGAATTGGCGCGACAGACGTATAAGCTGCAGAAAGAAAACAGAGCCAAAAAGGACAAGCTGAATCGACAGCAAACAAAAATTCAAACTAAAGTTAAAGGAGATTGATAACAATGATGACGAGAGAAGAAAAAATGAAAAAAATTAATTATGAGCTCGAAAAATTGAGTGACGAGCAACTGGAGAAGGTCTCAGGCGGAGTTATGACGCTGTACATCTTCTTGTATGCAAATGAAGGAGATCATGTTACATACTTCAAAAATCCCATTGGAATACCTGCAGGCGCAAATCCCGGCTCTTGGTTAGTGGCGAATTACAAATTCTTACAGAATCATGAGAAGGCGACAGCAAGTTACAGTGATTTCAGAAGAATGTGCCAAAGTTTTGCTGATGACAATGCGTCACAATGGAAAAAGCCCCTCACTTGGGGAAATATAGTGATGTCTGCAGGAATGAAAGATATTAACCAGATGACTTCTTTGACGGACATGGGAATTAACTTTGAGAGATTTTGTGCTTAATTAGTCTTCAAAACAAGCAAAAATCCTTCGGCGGCGCGTCGGAGGGTTTTTCGTTTGACGGCGGAAAATTTTTTTTTTGCTAAAGTATGTAACGAACTCGGATTTGAAACGTATAAGCTACAGAAAACAAAAAATCCGCAAGGGATAAGCTGAATTGACAGCACAGCCGAATAAATTTCTAAACATTTCAAAGGAGATTGATAAAAATGGCAACACGCGAAGAAAACCTCAAGAAAATCAACGACGAACTGGAAAAACTCGACGATGAGCAGCTCGAAAAGGTCGCGGGCGGCTTTTATGCTCGTTATAACGGCGGCGAATTTAAGAAAGACCAGGCAGTAAATATTGAGAATAAAAATAAGATAATTCATGTTACAGCTTGACTAACTCAAAAAGAATCGCGGCTCGTCGATAAAAATTCGGCGTCACTGTCGCAACAAGCTAAAAAAAAGCCCTTCGGAGATTGTTGGAGGGTTTTTCGTTTGCACAAAAAAAATCCCCGCCGCCTTGGCAGGGACAATTTTTTTCGACGCTCAAAAAATATCTGCAAGGACAATCGTCTGGTCGCGATTTGCGCCGACGCTGACGATGCCCAACGCAATGCCCGTGACTTCAGCCATGCGCTCCAAGTAGCGGCGGGCGTTGGCGGGCAAGTCTTCGTAGCGGCGCACGGTGCTTATGTCGGTCTTCCAACCCGCGAAAGTTTCGTAGACGGGCTCGACCTGCGCCAAAACTTTCAGGCTCGCGGGAATTTCGTTGATAATCTGCCCGTCGATTTTGTAAGCCGTGCACATTTTAATTTCGTCGAAGCTGTCAAGGATGTCCAGGCGCGTGACAGCCATGTAATCGGTTCCGGAGAGTTGTCCGGCGTATTTGACGACGCAAGCGTCAAGCCAACCCGTCCTGCGCGGGCGACCCGTGACGGTTCCGAATTCGTGACCCGCCTCGCGCAACCTGTCGCCGATTTCGTTAAGCTGTTCGGTTGGGAAAGGACCTTCGCCGACGCGCGTGCAGTAAGCCTTGACGACGCCGACGACCGTGTTGATTTTTTTCGGAGCAATGCCCGCGCCAATGCCGACGCCGCCTGAAATCGGGTGACTGCTCGTGACGTAAGGATAAGTGCCGTAATCGATGTCAAGCATTGTGGCTTGCGCGCCCTCGAACAGAATTTTCTTGCCGGCGTCGACTTGCGCGTTGAGCAAAGTTATCGTGTCGCAGATGAACGGACGGAGCCGCTCGGCGTAAGCTTCGTACTCGCGGATAATTTCTTCGGCGTCAAGCGGTGCGTGATTGTAAACGTTCTGCAGGACGCGGTTCTTGAGTTTGACGACGCGTTGAACTTTGGCGGCGAAGTCTTCGCGGTCGATAAGGTCACAGATGCGAATTCCGATTCTGTCCGCCTTGTCCATGTAGCAAGGACCGATTCCGCGTTTGGTCGTGCCGATTTTGTTCGCGCCGCGCAGAGTCTCGCCGAGTTCGTCGAAAAGCTTGTGCCACGGCATGACGACATGAGCACGATTGGAAACGCGAATGCCCGAAGTGTCGACGCCGCGCGCCTGCATGTTGTCGAGTTCTTCAAGCAAGCATTGCGGATCGACGACGACGCCGTTGCCGATAACGCAGGTCGTGCCCTTGTACAAAATGCCCGACGGCAGGAGGCGGAGTTTGTATTCTTCGCCGCCGACGGAGACCGTGTGTCCCGCGTTGCTGCCGCCTTGAAATCTGACAACCGTGTCAGCCTGCGCGGCGAGGTAGTCGACGATTTTGCCTTTGCCTTCGTCGCCCCACTGCGCGCCGCTAATTACCACCGTTGACATTTTGCGAATCACTCCTTAACGATTCTCGTTGACGTATTTGCGCATGAACTTAATCGTGTTGTCGCTGATGACGTTGTCTTTTTTCTCGTAGTTGATGATGCGGAACAACATGCCGACGCGTTCGATGATGGGTTTGTTGCGCGTGCGGAAGGTCTCGCCGTTGATTGTCAAGTCAACGCTGTCGACGGAACGCATACGATAGGACACGCCCAACAAATCTTTGCCTTCGGAGCCGTCGGGCAAAATCTCTTTGATGATGTAACGATACTCCATGTCGCCGACGGCGGTCGTCCACGTCAGCTCGCGATTCAAAGCTTGGTGCGTCAAAACGCCGATGTACTCGCGAATGATTTCATGTGTCCTGGTATTCATAATAGAGCCTCCTTAAGTCGTTTGTCTTTAAGTTCAACTTCCGTTGCCAAGCGGTTGCGGTAAGCGGAAAGTTTTTCGGCAAGCGTGTCGTCTTGAAGCGCAAGGATTTCCACGGCGAAGAGTGCGGCATTTTTCGCGCCGTTGACTGCCATAGTCGCGACGGGCACGCCGCCGGGCATTTGCACGGTGCTCAAAAGCGCGTCCAGACCTTTGAACGGTTCGGAATTAATCGGGACGCCGATAACGGGTTTGATCGTCAAGCTCGCGACGACGCCCGCAAGGTGAGCCGCCATGCCTGCCGCCGCTATGAAAATCTGCGCGGACGAATTTTTAACGAAGTCGTGAACTTTATCGGGCGTGCGGTGCGCCGAAGCAACAGTCAGCTCCGTTTCGACGCCGAAATTTTTCAGCGTGTCGACGGCGGCTTTCATGACGCCCCAATCGCTGTCCGAGCCCATGATTATTGCAACTGTCATGCGTGACCTCCTACTTTATCTTGACCGAAACTTGCGCGGAATTGGTGCGGGCGATATATTCAAATTCAAGACCGCTCCACGCGATGAACTCCATAAAAGCTTTGTACTCGCCGTCCTTCCAACCGGGATAGTTGAAATATTCGTCGAAGGCGATAACCGTGCCTGCGCCGATTTGATTCTTCAGCGTGTCGAGAACGATTTTTGTCGACGAGTAAAGGTCGCAGTCGATGTGAATGAACGCGCATTGTTCGGGGTGAGCCTTGACGAATTCGGGCAGAGTTTCGTTGAACCAGCCTTTGACGAGCCGAACGTTTGCGTTGACTTGCGGCAAGACGCCTTCACGGTCGAAAGTCGCTGTGTCGAAGCCGTCGCGCCACGTTTCGGGCAAACCTTCAAAGCTGTCGAAGCCGTAAATAATTTTGTCGGGCAACGTCGACGAGAGGAGATTTATGGTTTCGCCCGCGAAGACGCCGAATTCCAAATACCCCCCCCCCCATGCGCTTTCGGTATGGTTAATGACGTATTTTAAATAGTCGCTCCGATTGTCGAAGGATTTTACTTTCGGCATGTTGTCGGCGATAAACTGAGCCGTTTGCATTCCCGCCAGGCGCGTCAAGTAAATTTTCAGATTCTGACTGTTGGTGAAGTTGATTGAATTGTTAAGAAGCGCATGGTGTTTCGCAAGCTCGTTGAACATAGCAACGGTCTCTTTGCGGAAGGCGTCCAGTTCTTGTCGCAAAGCCTGCAATTCGTTTGTTGTCGTGTCCAAAAAATTGCCTCCTTAAAGTTCGCCGCGTTCGATGGCAAGTCGTGCCTCGTTCAAGTCGCTGAAGACCGCCGCACAGATTCGCTTGATGTCGTCGGTCGGTTGCACGGTGTCGGGAATCATAATTGCCGCGCCGCCCGAAGCCGCAGCCGCTCGTATTCCGTTGAAACTGTCCTCGAAAATGTAACAGTCTTCGGGCGCGACGTTCAATCGTTCGGCGGCAAGCAGGAATATATCGGGCGCGGGCTTGCCGTTTTTAACTTGGTCGCCGCCCGTGAGAACTGCAAAGTAGCCGCGCAGATTCGCACGCGTCAAATTCTTTTCGATAACGGCAACGGGCGCAGAGCTCGCGACAGCCATGCGAACGCCCGCCGATTTGAAGAACGCCAAAATTTCTTCGACGCCCGCCATCAGCTCAAGCTTGCGTTCGGCGGCAACATTAACTTCAACCAACACGCGGGCAAGGTAAGCCGGCGCGTCGATGTTCGGATAAAAGCGGCGTATGATTCGTAAGGACTCTTCGCCGAGATTCGTGCCGCTAATCGCCGTCGGGAGCTCGTAATTTTTTTCCTGCCCGAATTCCGCCGCCACGTCCAGCCACGCCTGCCGATAAAGTTTTTCCGTGTCGAAAAGCGTGCCGTCCATATCGAAAATCGCACCGTGTTTCATAAGCCAACCTCCAAATCCCTTGTCCCTTGTCCCTTGTCCCTTGTCCCTTGTCCCTGAAAATAATATCAGATTCGATTTTCCGCTGTCAACGCAAAAAATTTTCGGTCAAGCCCGCCCCGCGATATTTGCAAATCAAAAAATTTATGCTATCATTGGCGCGGAAAGATTTGTCGGCGCGTCGACGCCGATTGAGGGTATTTTCGGCAGGAGGGGATTCGGTTATGCTAAAAAGTATCGCAATAATGACAAGCGGAGGAGACAGCCCCGGCATGAACGCGGCAGTTCGCGCTGTGACCCGCACGGCACTCCATCAGGGCGTTCGCGTTTGGGGTATTCGCGGCGGTTATCACGGGATGCTCGACGAAGAAATGTTCGAAATGCAGTCGAAAGACGTTTCCGACATCATTCAGCGCGGCGGCACGTTCTTGGGCACGGCTCGTTGCAGACGCTTCCAGACGCCCGAAGGTCGCATGCTCGGCTATAAAAATTTGGTCGATCGCGGCATTCAAGGCTTGGTCGTTATCGGTGGCGACGGAAGTTTGCGCGGCGCGTCCATTTTGAGTCAGGAAACGGGCATTCCGATTGTCGGACTTCCCGGCACGATAGACAACGACGTTTGGGGCTCGGAATATACAATCGGCTGCGACACGGCGGCGAACACGATTATCGACGCGATAAACAAATTGCGCGACACCGCCTCGGCGCACCGCCGCACAATCGTCCTTGAAGTTATGGGGCGCAACAGCGGCTGGCTCGCAATGGTTTCCGGCATTTCGGGCGGCGCGGAATACATTCTCGTTCCCGAAGAGGAATACGACCTCGACGAAATGTGCGAAGAGATGAAAGAAGCTTACGACGCCGGCAAGCGTTACATCCTCGTCGTCGTGGCTGAAGGCGCGGGCAAAGGTCACGAAATCGGCAAGATTATCGCCGAAAAAACCGGGCTCGACACGCGCGTTTCCAAACTCGGTCACATTCAGCGCGGCGGCTCGCCTTCGGTTATCGACCGCGTAAATGCAAGCCGTCTCGGCGAACACGCTGCCCTTGCAATCATTTCCGGCTTGAGCGACATCGTTTTCGGTTTCAATCGCGGGCACGTCGTCTCGATTAACCTGCACGACGCCGTTAATAACAAAAAGCAACTCAATCCCGAATTCATGCGCCTCGCTCGCGTTCTTGCGTAAAACTTTTTTGCTCGATAAAAAATCCCTCGTCGATTTGCACGGGGGATAATTTTTTTGCGGAGGAGTTCAAATGACAGTCAAGCACACGACCAAAGAATTGCTCGCCGAATCGCTCAAGACGCTGGCGCAGTTCAAGCCCGTCGACAAGATAACGATTCGGGAGCTTACGCAAAATTGCGGGCTCACGTCGCCGACTTTTTACAACCACTTCCGCGACAAGTACGACCTTATGGCTTGGATTTACAATCGGCGCGTCGAAGCGTCAATGGAAAATTTCGGGCGCGGCGACTCGTTTGAAGACGTTATCTGCAAGTGGATGGAAATCGTTTTGGAGGACGAAAATTTTTACGTGAACCTGCTCAAGCACGCCGTCGGACAAAATTCCTTCCGATACACGACGAACGACCACGCGATTAACTTGCTCGCCGATTGGATAAAGGCTCGCCACGGTCTTGACGACTTGCCGCCCGAAATTTGTTTCTGCCTGCGCTTTTACATGCGTGCGCTGTCGGAGTTCGTCAACGATTGGATTTTGGACAGGTGGGGCTGTTCGGCACGCGACATGGCGAAATTTTTCGTGGCGGCAATGCCCGCACCGCTCAAGCCGTTACTTTTACAAATTTGACGCTTTGATAATTGCGGTCGCCTGTTGATTATTGTACACTTGAAAAAAATTTTTCGGAGGCGATTAATTTATGCCAATGGTTAAAGATTATCTGTACAACAAATTCAAACACGGCATCGAGGCGGGCAAACTGCAATACGGCACCGGGCAGGAAACGACTTCGGCGGAGGTCGCGGAGATTCTCGCAACGGCTGACATCGATTTTCTTTTCGTCGACGGCGAACACGGCGGGCACACCGTCACCACGATTCTTGACATCGCGCGCGCCATTGCCGCTTATGACGTGACGCCCGTCGTGCGCATTCCGCAGGCAGGCACCGGCATCATCAAACAGCTCCTTGACGGCGGCATTCAAAACATCATCATCCCGAAGGTCGAAAACGGGCGAAGAGACCGAAGACATCATGTATTGGGCTTCCTACGCGCCGCGCGGCAATCGCGGGTTCGGGGCGACGGCTGTCCGCGCAGGTCGTTTCGGTCGCCACGCCGATTATCTTGACCGCAACGTCGACGAAATTTGTATCATGCCGCAAATCGAAAGCGTTCGCGGCTGGGAAAATTTGGACGCCATAACCAACACGCCCGGCGTCGGCGCGGTCTTCCTCGGTCCGATTGATTTGTCCGTCGACATGGGGCACGGGCTCGACATCTTCCACCCCGAAGTCGAAGCGGCAATGGACGACATGATTAAACGCATTCGCAAGCTCGGCAAACCCGTCGGCACAATCGCGCTCACGCCCGACCAGGCAAAGCGTTTCGTTGATTTGGGCATCAGTTTCATAATTCTCGGCGGCGACACTGCCTTCCTGACGACGGCGACCGATAACATGTTCAAAACTTACAGGGAGGCCATTGGCAAATGAAAAACGTTGTAATCATCAGCGGACACCCCGAATTGAACGCGTCGCTCGCGAACAAAACCATCTTGGACGAAATCGACGCGCAGTGTCCGCAAATCGAAATCCGCAAGCTCGACGAACTTTATCCCGACTGTCAAATCGACGTAAAGGCGGAACAGGCTGCTCTCGAAAAGGCTGACGTTATCGTCTTCGCGTATCCAATGCACTGGTACGGCACGCCCGGCTTGCTCAAGCTTTACATCGATAAAGTCATGGAACACGGCTGGGCTTACGGCTCGAAGGGCACCGCGCTGGCGGGCAAAGCGTTCGTCGTCTCCGTCACGACGGGCGCGCCCGAAAATGCTTACGCGACGACGGGCGTCATGGGTCACACAGTCGAAGAGTTCAGCTATCCGATTAAAGCCTTTGCCGCGCGCTGTGCAAGCTTGACTTCAAAAAGCTGTTCACGATTGGCGGCATGATGTACGTCCCCGGCATAACCACCGACGCGCAAAAGGCGGCTCTCGTCGACAAAGCCAAATAATACGCCGACGGCATTGTCGACTGCTTGAAAACTCTGTGAGGCGATAACATGTTCCCCGACATTATCAAAAAAGTTCCGCTCCGCGATTACGGCATTGACGGCTTGACGACGCATGTTGATCACACGTCGACAGGTACGGTATACTTTGTGAGCGCGGAAAAGGAAGTTGTCTTCCCCGAACACGCGCACGCCGCGCAGTGGACGATTGTCGTGAGCGGCTCTTGCACCTTCACTGCCGACGGCGAAAGCAAAGTTTATTCGGCGGGCGAAACGTATTTCATTCCGGCGGGCTTGCGTCATCAAATCACGTTGCACGCGGGCTATTCCGAAGTCGATTACGTCGACGACCCGCTTGACGGAGAAGTTGATACCATGGACAACAAAGTTATCGCGGGACTTCAAACGATCGTCACGCAGTTAGCGCAACAGGCTGACGGGCACTTGATTCAATCGCGGATCTTCGCCGCGCAGGGCTTGAGCAAACTCGCCGCCCAATACGAAGAACACGCCGCCGAGGAGCGCGGTTACGTCACCAAGTGCATTGACCGCCTGCTTGATTTGGGTTGCGAAGTCAAGCTGGAGGCGAAGCAAGCCGCGCCCGTTATCTGTGACGCTGTGGAGTATCTTAAGCACGACTTGCAGGTTTCCAAGGACGGACTCGCCTGGCTCAAGGAAATCGTCATTGCCGCGCAGGACGACCCGACTACTTACGACATCTTGAAGGCTTACTATCAAGACGAGGAAGGCGACATGTATTGGGCTGAACAACAGCTCGCGCTGATTGAACTCATCGGCAAGCAGAATTGGTTCGCCAAGCAGCTGTAAAAATTTTCACGGCATAAAAAAATCCCTCGCGATTTGCGGGGGATAATTTTTTTACAAAACTTTTCGCAACGCTTGACCCGTGTAAGAATTTTCGACGCGGGCAACGTCTTCGGGCGTGCCGCAAGCAATGACTTCGCCGCCCTTGTCGCCGCCGTCCTGCCCAAGGTCGATAATGTAATCGGCGCACTTTATAACGTCCAGGTTGTGTTCAATGATAATCACGGTGTCGCCGCGTTCGACAAGCCGCTGAATCACGTCAATCAATTTTTTCACGTCGTCGAAGTGCAAGCCCGTCGTCGGCTCGTCCATGATGTAAATATTCGCCGCCCTGCCCAAAGGTCGTGCCAATTCGTAGGCAAGCTTGACGCGCTGAGCCTCGCCGCCGCTGAAGGTGTTCGCCGATTGACCAAGTTCGATATAACCCAAGCCAACGTCGTGCAGGACTTGCAACATGCGCCGAATCGTCGGGACGTTCTCGAAAAAGTTCAACGCCTCGTCGACGGGCATGTTCAACACGTCCGAAATATTTTTGCCCTTGTAGGTGACTTCCAACGTCTCGGCATTGAAGCGCGCGCCCTTGCACACGTCGCAGGTTACGTAAACGTCGGGCAGGAAGTTCATCGGGATTTTCAAAACGCCGTTGCCGCCGCAGCTTTCGCAACGCCCGCCCTTGACGTTGAAGCTGAATCGTCCCGCCTTGTAGCCGCGCATCTTCGCGCCGTTGGTCGCGGCGAAAAGTTTTCGTATGTGGTCGGCGACGCCCGTGTAAGTCGCAATGTTTGAACGCGGCGTCCTGCCAATCGGGTCTTGGTCAATCATCGTGACTTTGCTTACGCCGAACGCCGTCAAGTCCATTTCCTGCAGGCGCGGGTAAATGATTTCCTCAACGAGCGTCGATTTGCCGGAACCGCTCACGCCCGTCACGAGCGTCAAGGCTTTCAGCGGTATCGTCACGGAAATATTTTTCAAGTTGTTTTTGCAGGCGTCCTTGAACTCCAAGACTTGTGAAGTGTCGCGACGCGTCGAAGGCACGGGAATGACTTTGCGCCCGCTGAGATAGTCGCCCGTCAAAGAATTTTCGACGCGAGCAATTTCGTCGGCAGTGCCTTGCGCAATGACGGAGCCGCCCGCCTTGCCCGCGCCGCGCCCGATGTCGACGATGTTATCGGCTTCGCGAATGGTCTCTTCGTCGTGTTCGACAACGATTAACGTGTTGCCGAGGTCGCGCAGATTTTTCAGCGTCGCCAAAAGTTTTTGGTTGTCGTGTTGGTGAAGACCGATTGACGGTTCGTCGAGGACGTAAAGCACGCCGGTCAATGCCGAGCCGATTTGCGTGGCGAGTCTGATTCGTTGCGATTCGCCGCCGCTTAACGTCGCCGATTTGCGCGACAAGCTGAGGTAGTCAAGCCCGACGTCGCACAGGAACTTCAAGCGGGCGTTGATTTCCTTGAGAACCTGCGCGGCGATTTTTTTGTCTGTGTCGTCGAGGGCAAGCGTCGCGAAAAATTTTTGGCAGGCGTCGACGGACAAATCGCAAACCTGCGCGATATTTTTATCGCCGACGGTGACGCTTAGGGCTTCGGGCTTGAGGCGGTGACCGTGACAAGCGGGGCAGGCGTCTTCGGGCAAATCGGTCGTCTTGAAGTCGTGAACGGCGAGCATCCATTCATACATCGTCGACCAGTCGCGCACGTCGAACACTTTGCCGAGCCCGTTGCACTTCGGGCACGCGCCTTTCGGGCTGTTGAACGAGAACAGTTGCGGCGTAATGTCGGGCAAGCTTATCCCGCAATCGACGCACGCATTTTTTTCGCTGAACGTCAAAGTCTCCGCGTCCGTTTCGACGAAGACAATGCCGTTTCCGAACTTGAGCGCGGTCTCCAACGAATCTGCCAGCCGTGAGCGAACGCCGTCGCGATTAACGAGCCTGTCGACGACCAATTCAATCGAGTGCTTTTTGGTTTTGGCGAGCGAAATATTTTCGTCGAGTTCGCGAAACTTGCCGTCGACTTTGACGCGCACGAAACCCGCCGCGCCGAGTTTGTCGAGCGTGTCTTTGTGTGTGCCCTTTTGGTGATTGACGACGGGCGCGAGCAAACTGAAACGCGTGCCTTCGGGCAAGTTCAGAATCTGCGCAAGGATTTGGTCAACGCTCTGACTTTTGACGGGCTTGCCGCATTTCGGGCAGTGGGGTTTGCCGACGCGCGCGAACAACAGCCGCAGGTAGTCATAAATCTCCGTGACGGTGCCGACGGTGGAGCGCGGGTTATTGTTCGTCGTCTTCTGATTGATTGCGATTGCGGGGCTTAAGCCTTCAATCTGTTCGACATCGGGCTTGTCGGGCAGTCCCAAAAATTGGCGGGCGTAACTTGACAGCGACTCCATGTAACGGCGTTGCCCTTCGGCGTAAATCGTATCGAAAGCGAGCGAACTCTTGCCGCTGCCCGAAACGCCCGTTATCACGACGAATTTGTCGCGCGGAATTTCGACGCTGATATTTTTCAAATTGTGGACGCGTGCGCCGCGAATTTTTATCGAGTCCAAATCAGTGAGCCTCCAGGAAATTTTTGACGGTCGTGACGGAAGATTTATCGGCGTGTTCAAGGTAATAGCGTTCGTCTTCGGGCAAGTTGTCGTAATCGAAATACCACGGCAGATGATACGCGCGCAAGTTGCCCGTCGTGCGGAGCGAAAACCTCAAGCTGTAGTGTCGAACGTTCGAGTAAAGCGCAAACGTCGTGTCGACCTGCGCGAAGTGAAGATCGTCGCCGACCTTCGTGCCCGCGTAAAGTTCCGCTTCGGTGCGTTGAACGGCGTCCTTATCGAAAAAAGTTATGTCGTCATACACGAGCCCCAAGCCGACCTTGCGGACTTCGCGATTGTCGCCGAGGATTTTCATCAGCCGCTTGACGAAATTTTTCGGGCAACGTTCAATCGGCAAAACATCGGGGTCAGTGTAAATGTAAGGCGTCGCAATCTTCAAGCTTTCGAGGACGCCCGACAGCCACAAAGCCTTAAAGCCGAAATTTTTTCCGAGGCGAATGACTTTAACCCGCGAATCGCGTTCAAGGGCGGCATAGTATTCGATAAGCGGCGGGTACGTCGAATCGTTGTCGAGGACAATCAGCTTGCGACAACCCGCGCCGAGCAACCAATCAATCAATCGTTGCATGACGCCGAGACGGTCGCGGGCGTTGATAAAAATCGGTACGTCGCGCCAATGCGGGAAGTCCCACAGGCTTTTGACTTCGCGGGCAAGATTTTTATTGTCGCCGTGCAGGACGCGTTCAAGGTTTCGTCGCGCTTCGGGGAAGTCGGCTTTAATCGCCAAAATCTGTTCGTAAAGCCCGGCAGCCGCGTCGCTGTCGCCAAGCAACGCCAAACAATTTGCCCGATAAAATAAACTCAATTCGTCGACATCGCTCCAATTCGAGGCGCGAATTTTTTCGTAACGGTCGAAAATCTTTGCCGCCTGCAAGTGATAGCCCGTCGCGTAAAGAGTCTTGCCGAACAGATACAGCATGTGGAAAAATTTCGTGAAGTTCGTGGCGTTGTTCCGGCTTAGCATGAGCAGATAATTTTTCGCGCGGTCGGCGTTGCCGTCACTCAAAAGTTTCATCACGTGATAAATTAAAATGTTTACTTGCGCGGCGATATGAATTGCTTGCGGCGGGATTTCGTTCGATCTGCCGGCTTGAGCCAACCCGTTGCCGTATTCGATAACCTGCGCGATTATTGCGGCAGTCTTGCCGAGATTGTTCGACGCCCGCGCCGCCGTGAAGTCCGCGTAAATTTTTTCGATGTCCAAAGATTTTTTACCTCCGAAAAAAAACCGCTCCGATTGTCGAAGCGGGTTTGAGTTATCTTTTGCGCCGCAAGTAAAGCCATACGATAATCGCGACGCTGACGACGATAAACGCCGTGCTGAATTTGTGACCGACTTCAAGAAGATATTCCCAGTTGTCGCCGAGCATGACGCCCGCCCATAAAATCAGCGCAGTCCACGGCAACGAGCCCGCGAACGTGTAAAACAGGAATTGCTTAAAGTCGACGCGCGCGAAACCCGCCGGCAACGATATGAACGTCCTGACGACGGGCAACATGCGGCTGAAAAACACTGCGCGGACGCCGTACTTGTCGAACCACTTCTGCGCCAGGTCGACGTGCGATTTTTTAATGAAGAAATATTTTCCGTACTTGTCGACAAATTTTCTGCCGCCCGTCGCGCCGACGACGTAAGCGAAGATTGAGCCCGTCATGCCGCCAATCATACCGGCAATCATTGCGCCGACGAACGTCATGCGCTCCGCCGACACGAGATAGCCCGCGAAACCCAAAATCAATTCGCTGGGCACGGGTATGCACGCGTTTTCCATTGCCATCAAGACGCCGACGGCAAAGTAGCCCCACGAGTCGATAAAACTTAGAAAAGCCTGCGATATTTGCTCCATGCGTCAAAAGTCCTTGAATTCTTCGCCGTAGCCGTAATGTTCGATAACGTAATCCAAATCCTTGTCGCCGCGCCCGCTGAGGTTGACGAGAATCGAGCCCTTGCCCATCTTTTTGGCGAGCCGCATTGCGTAAGCCAAGGCGTGCGAACTCTCCAACGCGGGGATAATGCCTTCGTAACGGCTGAGCTTGAAGAACGCGTCGACAGCCTCCAAATCGCTTGCCACGTCATACTTGACGCGACCGACTTCACGCAGGAAAGCATGTTCGGGACCGACGGACGGATAATCCAAGCCGCTTGCGATTGAGTAAACCGGCGCGGGGTTGCCGACAGCATCTTTAAGCATAATCGAATCGAAGCCGTGCATGACGCCTTCCGAGCCGTAAGACATCGACGCAGCGTTATCACCGATTTTTTCGCCGCGACCGAGCGGCTCCACGCCGACAATCTCAACCGGGTCATCAATAAACGGCAGGAAGAATCCGATTGAGTTCGAGCCGCCGCCGACGCAAGCCGTCACGACATCGGGCAGGAAGCCCATCATTTCTTTGAACTGCGCGCGAGCCTCTTCGCCGACGACGAATTGGAAATCGCGAACCATCATCGGGAAGGGGTGCGGGCCGACCGCCGAGCCGATACAGTAAATCGTGTCGTTGTAGTTTTGCAGGTAGTCTTCAAAGGCGGCGTCGACGGCCTCTTTGAGCGTCTTGAGTCCCGTCGACACGGGCACGACGTTCGCGCCGAGAACTTTCATGCGGGCGACGTTGGGTGCTTGCTTGGCAATGTCGACTTCGCCCATGTAAATTGTGCACTCCAGCCCGAAGAACGCGGCAGCCGTTGCAAGCGCGACGCCGTGTTGACCCGCGCCGGTCTCCGCGATTATGCGTTTCTTGCCCATGAATTTTGCAAGCAAGCCTTCGCCCATGCAGTGATTGAGCTTGTGCGCGCCCGTGTGATTCAAGTCTTCGCGCTTAAGGTAAATCTGGCAGTTGCCGAGCTTGCGGCTGAGCGTTTCGCAGTGATAGACGGGCGTCGGGCGTCCCTGGAATTCGCGGCGGATGCGGCGCAATTCGTTAATGAACTGCGACGAGTGACAAATCGTCAAGTAAGCCTGCGTGATTTCTTCCATTGCGGGAACGAGTTGCGGGGGCAGGTACGCGCCGCCGAAGCGACCGAAACGTCCGTCCTCCGTCGGATATTTTTTCAAGTAAGTCGAGTAGTCCATTGTGAAACCTCCGTTAAAAATATTTCGCGTGCGATTGGTTTGAATTAAATGTTCACGGGTGCAGAAGCACCCCACGTGAAATATTTTTCGGAGTAAGTCGAGTAGCGCATTTCAAAAACCTCCTAAAACAAAATGCCTCGTATTATTCGGCACCGAGGCTGAAAAATCCTTTTTTGGCTTACATGTGTTGACATCAAAGTCGTCATGGTCTCCGCGCTGAAAGCCTTGCGCGCGAGGCTGGCTAAAAAATGCAAAATCGAATTCCCGCTCTTTAAAGCCATGAAAGTTTTTGTCGGCTTCCTTGACAGAAAAATGACAGCCAACGATGCGAATCTGATTAACGAGCTCAAAGACTTAAACGAGCAAGACGAAGACGGCTCACTTATTACGGAATTTTTGCCGAAACTTTTTGCCAAAGACCTTTCGCATTGGCTCAAAACTCACGGCGCGCATTTGATTATCTTCCTTGACGCCTACGAAAAACTGACGGGCGAAGAATGCGGCAAGAAAAATACCGTACGCCTCTTTTCCGAAAATGAAGACGTGCCCGCCGATTGGTGGGGCGGCGTGCCGGAAGAATTTCACGCGGGCATAATTGAGCTGACGGGCGGTCATCCCTACTACCTGAGAAAATGCATTGAAACTTACCAAAATTATCAAGCGAACAACAGGGTGCCGACTCTTAAGGACTTCGGCAAAAACCGCGACGATATTGTTCAAGCGACGATCGGCAGCCTCGACGAAGGCGGGCAATTCATGGCGCAATGCCTTTGCATTTTGCACAGCTGGACGGATAAGCTTGCCGCCGCCGCGCTTGCGAATTTCAACAACGTCACCTATAACCGCGTGAAAAAGCAAGTCGCCCGCGCCGAGCGTATGAATTTCGGCGAAGTCTGCACCTTCGACAAGACGATTGACGCGTTTTTCTTCACCGCCCTGAAGAATGACGTTGTTTGCCGGAAACTTTTTGTCGACATACGCAACAGAGCGAGCGGGTTCTTCCAAGAAATTTTCGCCGCCGAAAAAAATCCCCGCGAGATTTACGGCGCGGAGGACAAACTTTATCACCATCTCGGCATGTGGAGCGAACTTATTTTGCGCACGACGGACGCGCCCGCCGAACTCATGACGCAGTATGCGAAAAATCTTGCGCCTTACGTCAACCGCCTCGATTATGCGACGCGGGAGATTATTGTCAAGAAATTTTCGGCGACTGTGTGCGTTGCTTTGACAGGGACGACGAACGAATCATTGACGCAATGAACAATCTTGCACAGGCTATGGAAAACGGCGACAAACTCAACGCCGCCTGCGAACTGCGCGGACAGGCTTTTAAACTCCTTGACGGGCGCGACGACGAAAAATTTATTCACGCGGCGCGCGCTTATCTGAAACTTCTTGAAAGCCGCGATAAGCTTGATAAAAAACCGTTGAGCTTATGGCGATTTTGGCGGAGGTGACGCGTTCGCACGATTGGCGAATCAAACTTAACGACGCGATTAAACAAATCGTCGCGGAGTGCACCGCCGAGCCGATTGCCGATTATGACGCCGCCGTTTCGACGCTCAAAAGTTTATTGCCCTACGCGGAGAAACAAACCGACTTGGCGCGAAAAATTCTTGCCTTCACCGAACAAAAGCCCGCCGTCGCCGAATCGGAGATTATCGCCGCGAAAAAAGATTTGGCGTTGGCAAAAAGCGCGGATTACGACCGGTGGGAAAATCTTTTTGAAAGTGACGCGGAAGCCGACAACCTTTTCACGGAGATTGAAGAATATTTCCGTCCAAAATTGCCGAGCAGTCGCAAAGAACTCGCTGAGACGTTGCGCGCTCACGCCGGGCTTTTAGACGAATTCGGTGACCATGCCGCCGCACTCGAAAAGCTTACGGAAATGTTTGTTTTTCTCGAAAGCGATTCGGAGCCGCCGCCCGCCGAAATTTTTAAAGCCATGCGCGCCGTCGCCGACGCCAATTACCGCTGCAACAATTTTCCCGAATGGTTAAGTTGGTTGGAGCGCACCTTGAAATTCTGCGAAGAAAATTTTGTTGAAGACGCGCCCGAAACTCTGGAAGCTCTCAAAGCTCCGGTTACCTTCCATGAATGTTTTCACGATGACCAAGAAAATGTTGATGTGTATATCGCTTTGGCAGATGAGAACAAACGGCAAGAGTATCAGCACCGAATCGACGCCGTCAAGGCTAAAAATCTCGGCGACACGCACACGGAGGTAATCAACGCCAAGAAAAATCTCTTGCGGCTTTGCAGTGACGTTGATGACGAAATTGCACTGCGCAATGAACTTGACGAACTCTATCGCGAAAATTTCAAGGCGACTTCAACCAAAAAAAGTCGGTGGCAGTTTTACGACGATTACATGGAAAATATCGAACTGATAATTCAGTACGCGCAAGATGATGAGACTTACGACGAATTTTACGACCGCCTCGGCGACACGGACAACGCAAGGAACCTTCGCGAAGATATTGCCGCCGCGCAAGAAAAAATTTGGCAACTGCGGCTTGAAAGATTGGACGCGGAAGATTCTTTTACCCACGCGGCGAAAAAAAAATTTGGAGACGACGCTCCAAAATCTTAAAGCTTTATCTTGACGACGACGGCAGTATTCGGGCGCAAGTCGAAATCGCGTTCAATCGGCAAGGAAATTTTTATTATGAATTTGTCGTTGGGCTTGGGCTGACTCTCCAGGCCGTCGGGAAGTTTCGGCGGTTGCGGTTTAGCCTGTTCGTCCGTCGTTTGCGCTTGAGCGTCCGTCGTTTGCGAATCGTCGGGTTGCGTTTCGGCGTCGGCAGGCGTCTGCGCGGCGGCGGGTTGAGTTTCAGTCGGCGCGTCGGGTTGAGCGTCAATGACTTCCGTTTCAGCTTCGACAGCTTGCGGCGGATCCTCCGTTGCAGGTTGAGTTTCGGCGGGCGGCTCCGAAGTTTCGTCGGGTTGCGTCGCGTCCGCAGGCGGCTGAGTTTCGTCGGCGGGCTTTTCGTCGCCAATCAACGCGGCGGGCTGATTATCGGTCGTCGGGATTTCGGGCAACTCAACCGGCTCCGTGACGTTGGGTCTGATTTTCTCCATGACCGTGCCGAAAAGTTCTCTGCCGTCAATCGTGCAGCTTGCGAGCTTGCCGAGCGTGATCTTGTCAAAGATTTCTTCCGTGACGACCGCCTCAACCCAAAGTTCGCGACTGTCGCCGACACGCGCAATGCTTTCGCCCGCCGCCAAGTCCTGCGTGACTTTGACGCCGTAATAAATCGTTCCGCTGACGGGCGCAATGACGTCTGTTTCACGAGCCTCTTGACGGGCGACGTTAAGCGAAAGTTCCGCTTGCTTGATAGCTTGCGCGGCACCCTCCAAGACTTCGGGCGGCGTGGGTCTGAATTCCTGAACGTATTCGGTGTAATACTCGATAATCGGTTCGGGCGCGGCGGAATAGCTGTAGGACGACGACGACGATTCGGCAAGCGCGCTTTCGTAGGCACGACGGGCGGCGTCGCGTTGCACGGCACTGACTGCGCCCATCTCGAATAATTCAGCCATACGGTTGGCGCGTTCCTCAAGCTTTGCCAAGTTGCCCGAAGGCGCGGAAGACACGGTTGGCGGCGGCGCGGGCGGATATGTCACGCGTTGACGCTGAACGGGCACCGTAACCATTTGACCGTTTTGCAATTCGGCGTAGTTGTCCTTCGCGAGCTGAACGGTTGCTTCAAGCTGTTTAATTTCTTCCTCGGTTATGGCGACTTCAAGGCGCGCAATCACGTCGCCGGCGTTGACTCGTGCGCCGTCCTCGAACGAAAGCTTCGTGACCTTGCCGCTTGCCAAGACGCGTACGGAAACCATCGTCCCGACAACTTTTGCGTCGTCAAGGACAAGCGTCTCGTCGCGGTGCCAATATTTGAACTCGGCGTAACCAATAACCAGCGACAGCGCAATCACGCCGACCAAGCTGAATCGAATAACCTTCGTGACCTTCGCGGTTAAATCAATGTTTTGCATTCTGTTTGCTCCAATAGATTTGAGTAGGCTGAAAGCCGCCGCTATTCTACAACGCGCAAAAAAAAATTTCCACAACCCGCGCAGGTTGCAGAAAAATTTTATACGAGCGACCGTTTCATTTCGGTGAGCAGAACTTGAGCTTGCCGCGTCAACGAAAAATTTTTCCGCCAAATGAATTTCAGTTCCGATTTGAATTCCGGCTCCAGCGGACGAAAACAAAGCTCCGCGTCGTTAATCAGCTTGTCGAGCGAAACGGGATAGCCCAGCCCTTCGCGAGCCAAAATCGCCGCGTTGAAAATCAAGTTGTACGTGGCGACGACTTGAAACTTTTCGAGCGCGGTGCCGAAGATTTTAGGGTACTCTTCGCGCAGAGCCTCCCGCGACAAAATCAGCGGCAAGTTCAGCAAGTCTTCAACGGTGAAAGATTTTTTCGCGGCAAGCGGGTCGTCGCGGCGCAAAAGTATTCCCCACACGTCGGGCGCGGGCAAAGTCAACGAATCATACTTCGACGCGTCCGGCGTCTGCAACGTGACGTAAAAATCCAAAAGCCCCTTGTCGAGCCGATAACTCAGGTCTTCGATGTTGCCGCTGTAAAGACTGAAACGCACGTCGGGATAGCGGGCAAGCACGGACTTTGCCGCCCGCGCGACATATTTCATTGCGTCGGACTCCGCGCAGCCGATGTAAACGTCGCCGTAAACGCTGTCGGGATTTTTGAACTTGCTTTCCATTTTGTGCGCGAGCGACAGAAGTTCCTGCGCGTGTTGAAAAAATGCCAAGCCATCGGTCGTGAGCTTGACGGAATATTTTTCGCGGATAAAAAGTTTTTTGCCGAACTCGTCTTCCAACAACTTAATCGCGCGCGACAAAGCGGGTTGCGTTATCGGAATTTTTTCGGCGGCACGGGTTATGCTTTCCTCGCGCGCCACCGCCATGAAATATTCAAGCGTCCGCAGTTCCATAGAATTTTCTTACCTCGTCGATAAATTTGCGGCATTGTATTAATCTGCGCGGCGATTATATAATTCACGCAACGACATGTAAAGGAGAGGGGCGACATGTTCAAACCGAAAAAATCTGTGATATTGGCGGCAATGCTGGCGGGAGTGATTTCAATGGGAACTTTCAGCGACGCTTCGGCAGCTCCGATGAATTCCGTGACTTCGACGACGATGAAAAATTCTTCGATAAAAAATCTGCGCGACGACACGCGGGTTTTCAAAGTCGACAAGTCGATTCAGACAAAGTTCGTGACGTTCCGCAACCGTTACGGGATTGACGTGGCGGGTCATCTCTACCTGCCCAAAAACTTTGACGCGAACAAAAAATACGCCGCGATAGTCGTCAGCGGGCCGTTCGGCGCAGTCAAAGAGCAATCGTCGGGTCTTTACGCGCAAGAGTTCGCAAAGGCGGGCTTTGTCGCCGTGGCGTTCGATCCGTCGTTCACGGGCGAAAGCGGCGGCACTGTCCGCGACGTTGCCTCGCCCGATATTTTCACGGAAGACTACAGCGCGGCGGTTGATTTCGTCGGCTCGTTGGCTTACGTCGACCGCGAACGAATCGGCGCGATGGGCATTTGCGGCTTGAGCGGAATGGCTGTCACTGCCGCGATTAACGACGTGCGAATCAAAGCCGTGGCGACTTCGGCAATGTACGACATGGTTGACAGCATTCGCAACCACTACCAAGGCGACTACTACACGCCGGCTCAACGCGAAGCCGTCAAAGAATATCTCGCCGATATGCGTTGGAAGGAAGCCGCGCTCGGAAAGACTTTGCCCGGCTATCACGAAGTGCCCGTCGTCAACGGCAAGGCGATTGGCACGGACGGCAAAATGTTCCCGCCCGCACTGCCCGCCGACGTCGATTCGGTCACCAAAGAGTTTTTCGCTTACTATCGCGGCAGAGCGTTTCACCCGCGCGCGATAAATTCAAACAGTATCTGGTCTTCGACGACGCCTTACGGTTTCTTCAACTTCCCGCTTGATGTGCACGTCGACGAACTCAGCCCGCGCCCGATTATGTTAATCACGGGCGACAAGGCGCACTCGAAATATCACAGCGACAATCTTTACGCGCAGGCGAGCAGCCCGAAAGAAATTATCGTCGTCCCCGGCGCGACGCACACCGACCTTTACGACAACTTCGACAAAATCCCGTTCGACAGGCTGAACAAATTTTTCAAGGACAATCTTAAATAATCTTCGCGGCAAACGAAAACCCCGTGCAAGCAAGCAACCTGCGCGGGGATTTTTTTATGCGTCGTAAATTTCTTTGAGCAACGTCTCCTTGCGAAGGGCGCGGCATTGGCAAGTTCTCTCGTCGGCGGGCGTGTTCTTCAGCGCGTCAAGCAAGATTTCGCCGATAAGTTTTGCGTCGTCGAAAAAAATTTCCTTCATGACATCGTGCGACCAAACGCGAATACCCTCGCCGTAATTGACGACGAACGACAGATTTGCGTAACACGCGCCGATTTCGCGCGCAAGGTAGACTTCGGGCGCAAGGCTCTGGCTTACGATATCGGCGTGACCTTTGAGCATTGCGATTTCGGCGGGGCTCTCGAAGTGACGACCGTCGGTGACCGCGCAGATCCCGCGCTCGAAAATTCTGCCGCCGTAAAATTTTTTCGCTGCCGTCAACAGTTCGCCGCGCAGTTGCGGGCAAAGGGCGTCGCGCATAATCAGCAGGTAACGCCCGTCAAGCTGAACGTCCTTGCGCGTCGACAAGTCCAGATAATCATCGGGAATCATCAAATCGCGCGGGTTGAGCAGATGATTGACGGTGCCGACGCCGCTCTCCGAAAAAATTCGTTTGACGCCCGCCTCTCGAAACGTCCAGAAAATTTGTCGCGACGAATCTGCGCGAGTGACGCCGCTGCGCCAGCCGTGCATCTTGCAAGCCAAAAAATTTTTCCCGTCGACGGTGCAAAGCCTGAAGGCGGGACTTCGACCGTAAGGCGTCTCGAAAAACAGATTGTCCGCCAAAACTTCCGCACCCGCATTTTTCGGGAAGTCGCTCGAAAGCGTGCCCGACCCGCCGATTATCGCGAAGTCGACGCGTGGAATTTTCATAATCACATCTCCTAACGTGTGAGCAAAAAATAAATCGCCGTCAGCGCGAAGTACGGCCCGTAAGCAAAATAACTGTTACGTTGCTTTTTTCCCGCCGCAATCATCAGCAACGCCGCCGCGCCGCCAAAAATCGTCCCGGTTAGCACGACGTTCAAAAGTTCTTCGCCGCCGAAATACAAGCCCAACGCCGCGATTAATTTCACGTCGCCGCCGCCCAATGCGCCTTTCGACAGCAACGCCAGCACGAAAAACGCTCCGCCGCCGATTAAAGCCGCCGCCGCGCAGTCAAGCAAGTCGAAGTTCATTTGCCACGCGCGAGCCGCACCGATTAGCGTAAGCGGCAACGTCATCGCGTCGAACAGCATGTATTGTTCAAAGTCCGTCGCCGTCATGAGCGCGAGCAAAAAAATCGCCGCAATCGTCCACAAATCCTGCGCGGCGCAAAACAAAATCGCCAACGACACGAACAGAATCGGCTTGCGGAATTTTGCGCGCTCCGAAATGTTTTCGGGGAAACTGAGCTCTTCCGACGCCCGATACAGCCTGTCAATCCACAGCGAGCCCGCGCAGGTTGCAATAGCGGCAAGCGTCGTGCCGAATAAAATTTCCGCGAACAATTTTCCGCCCCCAAAAATTTTTGCCGATTATATCATAAAAAAAGCCGCCCGCATTTCGGACGACCGTGTTTATGAAAAAATTTTTGAGCTGTCATTTGTTGTTGAGGATTTCTTTGAGCATGCGGACGGAGCCGTCATCGAAGACGAAACGACTGTTCGTGTGTGCGGGAATGATTTCTTCGATTTCGGCGAGATTAATCGCGGGCGACTTGACGGGTTCGCGCAGGACGTAATTGAACGGCTTGATTTCCTCTTGCCGAGTCCAGAATCTGAATTGCGCGGCGATAATCGAGGTGTCGCCCTTATAAGATTTTTCGTCTTTGTCAAAGCCGGAGCCGATCTCGTCGCACAGCAGGAACGTGCCGAAGATTTTGTAATTTGTGCGCGGAATGACGGCGAGAAAATCTTTGAGCGGAACTTTTTCGTCTTCGTTCATGTAGTTGATGTAAAGGTCTTCGTAATACGGCTCGTGATAGAATTCGCGCTCGTCCATTGCCTCAAAATCGTGAATGACGTCGCCGTACCATTGATTGAAGCCGCGACTGTTGGTGTTGTAAAAATAAAATTCCTCGTGGCGGTCGTCTTTGGGCTTAACCAGCCAGCTTACGACGATTTCCTTTTTGTCGTCGCGGTAAGTCAAATAGTAGCTGTCGTCGATAACGAAGAACCAATCGCGCAACGACGTTTTGAGGTGCAGGAAATGGATGTCGCGGGCGCGATACTCGTCAAGCATGGCCTCGAATTGTTCAGAGTTCAAATCAATCAACTCCTTAAAAAGGGACAAGGGGTAAGGGACAAGGGACAAGTCAAAAACCCTTGCCCCTTTTCCCGTGTCCCTTGTCCCTTATCAATCCATGTGTGAGCCGCCGTTGATGTCGATGTCTTCGCCGGTGATGTAGCCCGCTTCCTTCGACGCGAGGAACACAATCGGTCCGGCAACTTCGAAGACTTCGCCGATACGTTTCATGGGGATTTCTTTGGCAAGCTTGATGTCGTCTTCTTCGGTGCCGTTCATGTTCTTGCGAATGTCGGTGTTAATCGCGCCGGGGCAGACGCAGTTGACGGTAATGCCGTATTCGGCGACTTCGCGGGCGAGATTCTTGCTGAAACCGAGCAAAGCAGCCTTGGACGCGCTGTAGTGAGCACCGCCGAAAACGCCGCCGCCGCGTTTCGCCGAGACGCTGGACAGACTGACGATACGCCCGTACTTGCGCTCCTTCATGACTTCGACGACAGCCTTGGTGATGAGGAACGTGCCAAACATGTTGACGGTAAAGATGCGTTTCATATCGTCAAGGGTCATGTCGTGGACGGTGACGCGCTGGGTAATGCCGGCGTTGTTTACGAGGACGTCGATTTTGCCGTATTTGTCTTTGACGTTTTTGACGAACGCATTGACGCTTGCTTCGTCGGCGATGTTGAGTACGAACCCGTCGGCTTTGTAGCCCGCCGCTTTGATTTCGGCAACGGTGTCTTTGCAGCCCTGTTCGTTCATGTCGGCGATAATAACGTTTGCGCCCGCTTCGGCGAACATGTTGGCAATGCCGCGACCGATGCCGCGCTTGGAGCCCGAACCCGTGACGATAACGACTTGGTCTTTGAAATCAAACATTGTTACTACCTCCAAAAATTTTTATCAGAAATTTTTCGCCGCCGCGACAATGGCGTCGACGGTGATGCCGTTTTTCTCAAGCAGGCGGTGATAGGGAGCCGATTCGCCGAATTGGTCTTGAATGCCGAAGCGAATGACTCTGCCCTTGCCGGCTTCCGCGACAACTTCGCAGACAGCCGAGCCGAGCCCGTTAATGATGTTGTGGTCTTCGACGGTGATGATTTTGCCGATATTGTTAATGCAGTCTTTCACGGCGTCAACGTCGAGCGGCTTAATGGTGTGCATGTCGACAACTTTGGCGTCAATGCCTTCTTCGGCGAGTTTGGCGGCGGCGTCGAGCCCGTAGCAAACCATGTCGCCGTTGGCGATAATCGCAATGTCCTTGCCTTCGCGGGCGATATGCGCCTTGCCGATAGTGAATTCGGTATTTTCGTCGTAGATAATCGGAATGGCGTCGCGGGTGAAGCGGATAAACGCGGGTCCGTCATATTCGGCGATGGCGCGGGTGAGTTTGCGTGCAGCCCAATAGTCGGCGGGCATGATAACCGTCATATTGGGGATTGTGCGCATGACGCCCATATCCTCAATCGCTTGATGACTTGCGCCGTCATTTGCCGGAGTCAAGCCGCCGTGTGAGCAAGCAATTTTGACGTTGAGGCGCGGGTAAGCGATTTCTTGACGAATCATTTCGCACATGCGGAGCGAACCGAAGACGGCGTAAGTGACGACGAACGGGATTTTGCCGACGGTAGCCATGCCCGCCGCGACGCCCGCCGCGTTCTGTTCGGCGATACCGACGTTGATGTGCTGTTCGGGGTAAGCGTGCGCGAAGCCGTCAGTCTTGCAGGATTTGCCGATATCCGCGTCGACGATGAAGATGTTTTTATTTTCTTTGCCGAGGACAACCATTTCCTCGCCGAAGCCGTTGCGGGTTGCCTTTTTTTCCATATCAGAATCCCTCCTCAAGGTCTTTCATTGCCTGTTCGTATTGTTCCTTGTTGGGCGCGACGCCGTGCCAGCTTGCGACGTTCTCCATGTAGGAAACGCCCTTGCCCTTGGTCGTTTGCCCGATAATGCATTTGGGCTTGTGGTCGTGGCTGTGCATTCTGATTGTGTCGAGCGTGCGGACAATTTGCGCCATGTCGTTGCCGTCGATGTTGTAAATTTCAAAGCCGAACGCCTTGAACTTTTCGCCGAGGTCGAGGTTGGGCATGACTTCGTCGGTGGTGCCGTCGATTTGCAGATTGTTCACGTCGACGAAGACGATAAGGTTGTCGAGTTGATATTTGTTGGCGGTAGCGGCAGCCTCCCAGATTTCGCCCTCTTGGCATTCGCCGTCGCCGAGCACCGCGAAGACGCGAGACGGTTTGTTGTCGATTTTGAGCCCGATAGCCATGCCGACAGCGCAGGCGAAACCTTGACCGAGCGAGCCGGTGGGGATGTCAATGCCGGGGCAGTGCATGTTGGGATGACCTTGGAGCGGCGAGCCTTCTTGACGGAGCGTGTGCAAGACTTCTTCGGGGAAGAAACCGAGCGTGCCGAGCGCGGCGTACTGAATTGGGCAAACGTGACCTTTCGACAAGACGAAACGGTCGCGGTCTTCCCACTTGGGATTTTTCGGGTCGACGTTCATTTCGCGGAAGTAGCAAGCCGTCACGAAGTCCGCCGCCGACAGCGATCCGCCGGGGTGTCCCGATTGCGCTTCGTAAACCATCGTAACGACTTTCTTGCGCAAATCCTTCGCGATCTCCTTGAGTTCTTCGACTGTCCTTTTCTTCATGAATAACCCTCCTTATGGTAAAACAAAGGACGCGACGCGCAGTTAACGAGCCGCGCCCTATGAATTGCTGACAGCTTTTCAGTTTGGAAACAGATTATTTGAGTTTGCAGGTGATTTCGGAGATGATGCCATTGGTCGCCTTGTAGATAACGACGGATTTTTTGTCGCCGCTGTTGTATTCGTATTCGACACCGTCGCCGACTTGGCGAATCGCGTCCGCAGGACCGCAGTAGTCGTTGAGCGCGTAATCGGCGTCGCCGACATAAACACCGTCGCCCGAATCGAAGGACGGGCTTGTCGTGGTAATGGTCGTGACTTTGTTGCCGTCGTCGAACGTGACTTTGAGCCCTTCGACAAACGTCATGACTTTGCCGTTGACATCGGTCGCTTCGCCGAACATAGCCTGCACGTCTTCAATCGTCGTACTGCCGGGCATCAAGCCGCCGAGCGAAACCATTCTGCCGCTCATGGCTTCTTCCATTGCGTCAGTAGCGTTCATTGCATTTTTGGCTTCAGACGCCATCTCGTCGATCTTGGCAGTCGCGTTTTCGGTAGCCTTGTTGGCGGCGTCCTTGGCGGCGTCTTTAGCCTCGTCGACTTTGGCGGTGGCGTCAGCCTTGGCCTCGTCGACTTTGGCGGCAGCGGCGTCTTTTGCCTCGTTAGCTTTGTCCTTAGCCTCGTTGGCAGTCTGTTCGACTTTGGCGGCGGCGTCTTGAGCGTCTTTCTTCGCGCCGTCCATGGTGTTGCCGCAGCCCGCCGAGAACAGCATTGCCGCGAGCATGAGCACCGCAAAAGTTTTTTTCATGGTAACCAATCCTCCAGAAATTTTTCTCCCGTGCTATACAAATAACAGCGGAAGTTGCGGGATATATGTTACCAAAAGCAATACTATCAAGCAAGCGATAATCAGCGGGATAACCGCGACAGATATATCTTTTAATGATACGTCCGCTATGCCGCACCCGACGAACAAGTTTATGCCGACGGGCGGCGTGACAAGACCAATTGACAAGTTCAGAACCATGACCGCGCCGAAGTGAATCGGGTCAATGCCCAAGCTCAGCGCAACCGGCAGGAACAGCGGCGTGAAGATTAAGACCGCGCTGGTGGCGTCCATGAAACAGCCCGCAATCAGGAAGATGATGTTGGCGATAAGCAAGAACATGATGTAGTTGCCGCCCGTGATGTCAATCAGCCCGTCGCTTATCGCGAGGTCGAGACGCGCTCTGGTCAGGATATAGGCGAACAAACTTGCCGTCGCCGTAATGAACATGACAACCGCCGTGGTCGTCGTGGAGTTGACGAAAATTTCGTAGAGATCTTTGAGCTTGAGCGTGCGGTAGATGAAGAAACCGACGAACAGACCGTAAACCGCCGAGGCAGCCGCCGCTTCGGTCGGCGTGAAGATACCGCCGTAAATGCCGCCCAAAATGATGCCCGGCATGAGCAAGCCCCAGAACGCCTCTTTGAACGACGCCCAACGCTCCGCACTTGTCGCCTTGGGCAAAAGTTCAATGTCAAGGTTTCGCGTCGTCCACATTGCAACGATTATCAGCGATATGCCGATCATGACGCCGGGAACGATACCCGACAAGAACAGCTTGCCGATTGACGTATCCGCGACCGAGCCGTAAACGACGAACGTGATTGACGGCGGAATAACAATGCCCGTCGCGCCCGCCGCCGCCATCAACGCCGCACTGAACGCAGCGGGATAGCCGACTTTGACCATAGCGGGGATAAGAATCATGCCCAACGCCGCGACCGTCGCCGGCCCCGAACCGCTTATCGCCGCGAAGAAACACGCGACCGACACCATGACGACTATCAAGCCGCCGCGCAGGTGTCCTACGCAACTTTGCGCGAAGTTAATCAGGCGTTCGGAAATGCCCGCCTTCTCCATGACGTTGCCGCCGAGGATGAAGAACGGCACCGCCAACAGGACGAATTTGCTTGTCGCCGACGAAAAGATACGCGGCAACATTGTCATAATCGTATCGAGCGGACGCCCCGCGCCGTCAATCA
>CAMZAX010000017.1 GCA_947304355.1 uncultured Selenomonadales bacterium | reverse complement strand
TCATAATGTATCTACTATATCACTATTCAATTTTTATGAACACCTGTTCTTAGAAAAAATTTTTCACGCCGACAAACGAAAAACCCTCCGACGTGCGCCGAAGGGCTTTTGGTTTGCTGATTGCGACCGTGACGCCGAGTTATCGACGAGCCGCGATTATTTCCGTGTTGAACGTTGCGGGATTATTAAGAGAGATCCGGCATCGGTTTGCCCAATTTTTTGGAAACGATTTTGAATGCTAATTCGCGGCTGATTTCTTGACCGTCTCTATAGTATTTGTTAGTTTTTGGTCCCCAATATTGGTCGACACGTATGCCGAACCTTTTAAAAATCTGAGAAACTTCAATTGCAGCTTCGCTGAATTTGGAAAACTCTATGAGATCTTCTGCGCTTCTTCCGTCGATTCGTAAGCCAAGTTTTTTCAGGACGCGAGTATCGGCTGCCGTTTCGTCAATTGTGCCGCCCGCCACGCCGTCGAGTTCGTCATCGGTGAGAATTTCGTCCGCGATTTTCTTTTCATCAGCCATAATATCAGCCTCCAAATCGTTTTATATCGTTCATATATTTTTTAAAAGCCCTCCGACAAGACGCCAAAGGGCTTTTTTGCTGTTTACGAATGTGCCGCTGATGTTTTTTAACGCTTGGGGTCAAATCCGGGCACGGGGTCGACGTTCGGATTGGGATTCGGGTTGCCGATCATGGGGTCGACTTTAACGTCCTGCTTCAAACCAAATCCGGGCACTTGCGAGAAGTTCGGATTGGGTGCCGGATCGCCCATTGTCGAAGGGTCGATGCCTGCGCCGGCAACCTTTTCGAGTTCCGCGTCGCTCATTGATTCGAGCTCGGCGTTGATTTTTTTCAAGTTTTCCGCGCGTGTTGCCATACTATCATCCTCCAATTTTTTTAGCTTATACGCGTTGCGACTGTGACGCCGAATTATCGACGAGCCGCTTGAGTATCCGAAACTTCAATTAAAAGTACTCTTGCATGTCCAATTTCGTGAAATCTTTGTTGAAAGCTTTTGCGGCGATTTTCATAGCCTCGTTGCGAGAAATCTCGTTGTTTTTGCTGTCGAAATATTTGTTTTTGCCGCCCCAACTTGGAGCCATGGTTATGCCTGCTTTTTTCCACGCAGCGGAAACCTCGTCGCTGATGCTGTCGTAAGCGAAAAAGGTTTTTGTTGCGCCGTAGCGATCGCAGCCCGTTCCGATGTCGTTCAAAAAGCGACTGTCGCCGGCAACTTCATTGTAAGTGCCGCCCGCGACTTGGTCGAGTTGCTCATCGCTCAGTGCTTCGAGCTTCGCGTCGATTTTTTTAAGATTTTCTTCGCGTGTTGCCACTACTATCAACCTCCGAATTTAAAGGATAAGGCATTATAAAAAAAAACGGTCTGTCAAGTATTTTTGAAAATATTCCGATAACATTGTCGCCACAGTGATAGAGCGCAGTCTGATAAAAAAATTTTCGGCGGTCAACGAGTGGCAAAAGTCGCGCGCTGTGATAGAATCAAGCAAAAAATTTTCGGAGGGTTGCCAATGGTCAGGAGAATTTACGTGGAGAAACGCGCCGGCTTCGACGTGCCCGCCCGCCAACTGCTTGAGGATTTTCGCGAGACGTTGGACGTTAAGCTTGACGGCGTGCGCTTGCTTGTTCGTTACGACGTTGAGGGCTTGAGCGACGAAGACTTTATCAAAGTGCGCGACATCGTTTTTCGCGAGCCGAACGTCGACAATTTTTACGACGCGTTGCCCGCCGACTTGGACGCGGCGAAAACTTTTGCGGTTGAGTATTTGCCGGGGCAATTCGACCAACGCGCCGATTCCGCCGCCCAATGCGTTCAGCTCGTCACGGGCAAAGACTTGCCGACGATTCACAGCGCGCGCGTCATTTCGCTGAGCGGCGACATCACGCCCGACGACTTCGCCAAAATCAAAGTTTACTGCATTAACGCGATTGAATCACGCGAGGCGACCTTCGACCTGCCCGCGACGTTGAAAATTTCCGCCGACGCGCCGCCCGACGTCGAGACGCTGACCGACTTCAACACGCTGGACGACGACGCGTTGAAAAAATTTCTGAGCCTGCGCGGGCTTGCAATGAACGTCGACGATTTGAAATTCTGTCAAAGCTACTTCCGCGACACCGAGCACCGTCCGCCGACGATTACCGAGCTGAAAGTTATCGACACGTATTGGAGCGACCATTGCCGCCACACGACCTTTACCACCGCGATTGACGGCGTGACCTTCGACGCGGGCGCGGAAGTCGTCGAGCGTGCATTTAAGGAATACCTTGCCGCTCACAATCCCGACAAAGACGTTTCGCTTATGGATTTGGGAACCATCGGCGCGAAAATCGTCAAGCCCGCCGACTTGGACACGTCCGAGGAAATCAACGCCTGCAGTATCAAAGTCAAAGCCGTTGTCGACGGGCACGCCGAAGATTGGCTCGTCATGTTCAAGAACGAGACGCACAACCACCCGACCGAGATTGAACCGTTCGGCGGCGCGGCGACGTGTTTGGGCGGTGCGATTCGCGACCCGTTAAGCGGGCGGTCTTACGTCTACCAGGCCATGCGCGTGACGGGCGCGGCTGACCCCCGCAAAAAATTTTCCGAGACGTTGCCCGGCAAACTCCCGCAGAAAAAAATCGTTCGCGGCGCGGCGCAAGGTTACAGCTCCTACGGAAATCAAATCGGCTTGGCGACGGGACTGGTGCGCGAAATTTACCACGAAGGCTACCTTGCAAAGCGTATGGAAATCGGCGCGGTCATTGCGGCGGCTCCTCAAGCCAACGTCGTGCGTAAACGTCCTGCGGCGGGCGATAAAGTTGTCTTGCTTGGCGGCAGAACTGGACGCGACGGAATCGGCGGCGCGACCGGCTCAAGCAAAGTTCACACGACCGAATCGCTCACGACTGCCGGCGCGGAAGTTCAAAAGGGCAATCCCCCGACCGAACGCAAAATCCAGCGGCTGTTCAGGAATCCCGAAGCGTCGACGCTGATTAAACGTTGCAACGACTTCGGTGCGGGCGGCGTGGCTGTTGCCGTCGGCGAACTGGCTGCGGGCTTGAACATCGACCTTGACGCCGTGCGCAAAAAATATGACGGGCTTGACGGCACCGAGCTTGCAATCAGTGAATCGCAGGAGCGGATGGCTGTCGTGCTTGACGCGGGCGACGTTGACAAATTCATTGCGCTTGCCGACGCCGAGAACTTGGAGGCTTACGTTGTCGCAGAAGTCACGGACAGCGGGCGCATGATTATGCATTGGCGCGGCAAGCAAATCGTCAACATCAGCCGCAAATTCTTCGACACCAACGGCGTCAAACGTCACGTCACAGTTCACGTCGCGGCTCCGCAGAAAAATCTAGTCCCTTGTCCCTTATCCCTTGTCCCTTCCCTGCGCGGGTTGAACGTCTGCTTGCAAAAGGGGCTTGTCGAGCGATTCGATTCGACGATAGGCGCGGCGACAGTTTTAATGCCTTTCGGCGGAAAGAATCAGTTGACGCCCGCCGAGGGCATGGTTGCGAAACTTCCCGTCGACGGCGAGACTTCCACGGCGACTGCAATGACGTTCGGCTTCGACGCGGACATATCCGAGCAAAGTCCCTTCCACGGCGCGATTGACGCGGTGACGAGTTCGTTGGCAAAGCTGACGGCGATTGGCGCGGATTATTCGCGGGCTTATCTGACGTTCCAGGAATATTTCGAGCGGCTTGGCGACGATCCCCAACGTTGGGGCAAACCGTTGGCTGCTTTGCTTGGCGCGTTCGTTGCGCAAAAAAATTTCGGCGTCGCGGCAATCGGCGGCAAGGACAGCATGAGCGGGACGTTTGAAAACATTCACGTGCCCCCGACGCTTGTGAGCTTCGCCGTGGCTGTCGTCGACGCCGCGCAGGTTATATCGCCCGAATTCAAATCGGCGGGTCACAAAGTTTATCTCGTCGAGTGCAAGCGCGATTCGGACGGCGTGCCCGACTTCGACGCGCTGAAGAAAAATTTCGCACACGTTCACGAATTAATCTGCGCGGGCAAAATCGTTGCGGCTTCGAGCTTGCAGGCGGGCGGCATCGCCGAGGCAGTCGCCAAAATGACAATCGGCAACGACATCGGCCTGCGGCAGTTAGGAGTTAGGAATGAGGAGTTAGGAATTAAAAATTACGGAAGTCTTATCGTCGAGGCGACCGACGAGCTTGACTTCCGCTTGATTGGCGAAACGATTGCCGAGCCCGCGATTATCCTTGACGACGAAAAAATTTCGCTTGCCGAAGTCAAACGCGCACTTGCCGAACCGCTTGAAAAAATCTTTCCTACAGGAACTAGGAACCGGGAACTAGGAACTAGTTTTTCAACCGAGCTTTATCACACGCCGCGAACGTCGACGGCTAAAGTTAAGCTTGCGCGTCCGAGAGTGTTTATTCCTGTCTTCCCCGGCACGAATTGCGAATACGACAGCGCACGAGCTTGGCAACGAGCCGGCGGTGTCCCCGATATTTTCGTCGTGAGGAATTTGACGCCCGCGCAAGTCGAAGAGAGTATCGCCGCAATGGTCGACAGGATTCGCGCCGCGCAGATAATCATGTTGCCCGGCGGCTTCAGCGGCGGCGACGAGCCCGACGGTTCGGGAAAATTCATTGCCGCGACGTTCCGCAACCCGCGCCTTGCCGAAGAAGTCATGAAACTCCTGCGCGAACGCGACGGCTTGATTTTGGGCATCTGCAACGGCTTTCAGGCGTTGATTAAGCTTGGCTTGTTGCCCTACGGCGAGATTCGCGAGCTTGAGGACGATTCGCCGACTTTGACGCACAACAGCCTTGGTCGCCACGTCAGCCAATACGTCCGCACGCGCGTGGCAAGCAATCTGTCGCCGTGGCTTGCGAAAAATTCTGTCGGCGACGTTCACGCGATACCCGTGTCGCACGGCGAAGGACGTTTCGCGGCGAACGACGCTTGGTTGAAAAAACTTGCCGTCAACGGTCAAATCGCGACGCAATACGTTGACTTCGACGACGCTCCAACCGGTAAACTGCCCTTTAATCCGAACGGCTCCGCTTGGGCTGTCGAGGGCATAACCGACGCGAGCGGGCGCATCTTCGGCAAAATGGGTCACTCCGAACGAATCGGCGAACACGTCGCCAAAAACATTCACGGCGAAAAAAATCAACACCTTTTCGAGGCGGGAATTGATTACTTTGCTTAAGACGCGGCGAAGTATTGAAAATTTTCGTAACGTTAGGCGCGACAACTGTTCTGCCGCTTTCAAAGCGGCCGGGCGTCGAATATTTTTCGTGAGGTGATAAAATGTCAATCTTCAAACGGTTGTTGAGTGACAACCCGCCCAATCTTCAGCGGCGCAGAAACTCCGACAGCGACAGCGGCGATGACGACTTCGACGATAGCAACGACTTTGACAGCGGCGGCGACAGCGACAACGATTCGGGCGGCGACGATGGCGGCAGTGACAGCGATTAAATTTTTTACGGAGGTTTTATCATGGAGCAAAAATTTTTCGTGGCGAGTTGCGTCTTCACCGAGGGCGCACCCGCTTTGAGCCGCAAGGTTCAAGCTTACGTCCGCGAGCGTTTCAACCTGCCGATAATCCGCTGTTGCGTCGACAAGTACAAGGTCGCCGAATTTGAACAGCGCATGCCCGAAGACTATCGCGACGAGTGGCGGGCGATTAAGCATTTTGAACACTTCCCGCCCGGCTCAACGATGGTTTCGATTTGCCACAACTGTTCGGCGATTTTCGAGGAGCGGCACCCCGACATCCGTTGCGAGTCGATTTGGGAACTGATTCTGTCCGACGAAAAGTTTCAATACCCGAATCACGGCGGCGAGCCGATAACCGTGCAAGACTGTTGGCGGTCGAAAGAAAACGTCGCGGAGCAGGACGCCGTTCGAGAAATTTTGCGGCGCATGAACTTTCAAGTCGTCGAGCTGCCCGAAAATCACGAGCGAACAAAATTTTGCGGCTACTCACTTTACCAACCGCAACCGCCGCGCAACCCCGCGCTTGCCCCGAAAAGATTTCTGCACGGCGCGAAGGGACTGTTTCAGCCGCACACCGACGAGCAAAAGCGCAAACTCATGCAAGAACACTGCGCGCAAATCACGACGCCAAAAGTCGCCGCGTATTGCCATTACTGCCTGCGCGGTTTAAAATTTGGCAACGTCAAAGCGTTTCACTTGGCGGAACTTTTGTTTAGTGCGTAATGCGTGATGCGCAATGCGTAATGAAATTTTTGGGAGCTGATTGTTATTAATTTGCAGAAACTGACTTGCACCGACAAGCCGACGTTCGATAAGTTCTTCGGCGCGAGCTACTACGAAAATTCCGGCTACACGTTCACAAATTTTTTTATGTGGCGCAAGATGCGCGATTATCATTGGGCAATAGAAGACGACGTGCTGTATATTTTCTCTTCCGATGAAGAAATTTTCGCGGCGTGGCAACCGATTGGCGCACAAGACAAAATGCAGGACGCCATCACGAAAATTTTGCGCGTCGCCGAAGAAATGCGCGGCGATAGAAAATTTATGTTCGTCGTCGTCGAAAAAATATTTGCCGACGAGCTTGCGCGTTATCCTCATGCGAAATTCAACATCACCGCCGAGCGCGACCGCTTCGATTACGTTTACCTTGCGCAGGACTTGATTAATCTTTCGGGGCGCAAATTCCACGGCAAGAAGAATCACCTCAACGCCTTCCGCAAAGAATATCCCGACGCCCGCTACGTGCCGATAACCGAGGAAATTATCCCGCAGTGCCGCGAAGAACTCAACGTCTGGTATGAGACACACAGGCGCACCAATCCCGACAATGAGTTCATCTGTTACGAGCAAGCGGCGATTCACGAGATTTTTGATCACTTCGACGGCTTCAAGGTCAAGGGCGGCGCGATTCTGATTAACGATAAAGTCGCCGCGTTCACGTTCGGCGAGCGGCTCAATTCCGACACGGCAGTTATTCACGTCGAAAAGGCGGATCCGAACATTCGCGGCATTTACGTTGCGATTAATCAAAACTTCGTGGAGCACGAGTGGGCTGACATGATTTACATCAACCGCGAAGAAGACATGGGCGTTGACGGCTTGCGGCAGGCGAAGGAGTCTTACAAGCCCGTCAAGCTGATTGAAAAATTTAACGCGACGCTTGCTTAAAAATTTGTGCAACAGCCTCGACATGTGACGTGAACGGAAACATGTCGACAGGCTGAATTTTTTTTGTCCGATAGCCCAAGCCGTCAAGAATTTTCAAATCGCGGGCGAGCGTCGCGGGATTGCACGACACGTAAACAATTTTTTCGGGCTCCATTGCGGCGAAGGTCTCCAAAACTTTTCCGTCGCAACCTGCGCGGGGCGGGTCAACGACGACGACTTCGGCATAAGTCCCGGCGTCGAACAGGCGCGGCAAAATTTTCACGGCGTCGCCCGTTATGAATTCGGCGTTGCGGATTTTGTTTTCGCGCGCGTTTTTAATGGCGTCGGCGACGGCTGAACTGACGACCTCCACGCCGATAACCTTGCGGGCTTTGCGCGCCATGAACAAGCCGATTGTGCCCGTGCCGCAGTACGCGTCGATAACCGTTTCGTTGCCGCGCAGATTCGCGAAGTCAAGCGCGGTCTTGTAAAGAACTTCCGCTTGCGCCGTGTTGACTTGAAAGAACGAACGCGCCGATATGTTGAACTTGAGCCCGCCAATCGTGTCGCGAATCGTCGGCTTGCCGTACAAAACTTTCGTGTCGCGACCGAGTATGACGTTGTTGCGGAAGGTCTGAACGTTTTGCTGAATGCTCGTGACTTCGGGCAATTCGTTTCGCAGGGCGCGGACGAAATTTTTTGCGTTGGGGAAGTTCGAGCTTGCCGTGACGAGTACGATCATCAATTCGCCGCCCGAACCGACGCGACCCATGACGTGGCGCAGGAAACCTTTGTGCGTGTCTTCGTCGTAGGGTTGCAGCTTGAACTTTTCGGCGACGGTGCGGACGGCGTTCAAGATTTTGTCGTTGCCGGCGTTTTGAATCGGGCACGACGACGCGTCAATGATTTTGTGACTGCCGCGCGCGTAACAGCCGACAATCAAGCCGCCCTTGCCGCGACCGACGGGGAATTGCATTTTGTTGCGATAACGCAGGGGATTTTCCATGCCGAGCGTCGCGAAGACTTCAACGCCGTCATTACAGTTAGGAGTTAGAAGGTAGGAGTTAGGAGTTGTTTTTGCGTCGTCATAACTCCTAATTCCTAACTCCTCACTCCTAACTATTTCAAACTTGCCGATGCGTTCAATCGCGTCGACGACCTGTTGACGTTTCCATTTCAACTGCGCGGGATAGCTCATGTGTTGAAGTTGACAGCCGCCGCAATTTTGATACAGCGGGCAAAAAGGCGCGACGCGTTCGGGCGACGGCTTGACGACTTCGACGAGACGACCGACCGCGTAATTTTTTTTGCGCGTTTCGATTTCGGCAAGAACGTCTTCGCCGGGCAACGCGCCTTCGACAAAAATAATAAGCTCGCCGAGTTTGCCGACGCCTTCGCCCGACGAGCCGAGTCCGTGAATTTTAATCGCTTGTGGCATTTCGCATTATCCTTAGGTCTTCGTTCAGTTGAGCCTTCAAATCGTCGACGGAGGCAAAAATTTTTTCGTCGCGCAACTTGCTGACGAAGCCGACGAAAATTTCTTCGCCGTAGATGTCGCCGCTGAAGTTGTCGATAAAAACTTCCAACCGCCGCCGTTGCGCCTTGAACGTGGGATTGTCGCCGATATTGGCGATTCCGTTGAAGTCTTGCCCGCGAACCTTGACGCGCACGACGTAAGCACCGTTGGGCAACATGGCACGTTTATCGGAAATTTCCAGATTCGCCGTCGGGAAGCCGAGCTTGCGTCCGCGCCTGTCGCCGTTGACGACTTCGCCCGCGTAAGTGAAATTTCTGCCCAAAAGTTCATTCGCGCCCGCCAAGTCGCCCGCCGCAATCAAAGCGCGAATCCGCGTGCTGCTGACGATTTTTCTGTCGACGGTGAACGCCTGACAAACTTCCGCTTTGAAGCCGTAAGCGTGAGCCTCGCGCAGGAGCAGACGCCCGTTGCCGCGCCCGAACCGCCCGAACGTGTAATTCGGTCCTGTGACGACGTAAGCGGGCGCGATTTTTTCTTGAAGGAGTTCCAAAAATTCTTCGGGCGATTTGCGGCTGAAATCCTTCGTGAAGGGAATTTCAATCAGCACGTCGACGCCCAAGCCGTCAAAAATTTCGCGGCGGAGATTTTTGCTGCCGATCATAAGCGGCGCGTCGTCGGGCGCGATAACCGTCAGCGGGTGATTCGAGAACGTGAAGACCAGCGCGGTGCCGCCGATTGTTTTGGCAACGTCGACAGCGTGCCCGATAACGGCAGCGTGCCCCAAGTGAACGCCGTCGAACATGCCGAGCGCGACGACCGGGTGCGGATATTTTTTTGTCAAGCCGGTAAGTTTTTTTATGATTTCCAATTCAATCACCTAATGCGGCGCGTATTGCCGAAATTTCCTGCGCGGTGAAAAGACCTTCGGGCGATTCGCGAATCATGATGTCGTTGAGGCTCAGGCGCAACGTATCCAAGTCGACGGGCGGCACGGAGGCGTTTTCGGACAGGCTGATTGTGCGAGTCTGCGCCTCGGCATAAAGTTGCGTCTTTTGAATCACGGCGTCGACGCGGGCGCGAATTTCGCTGTCCAAACCCTGCGGCGCGGTCAGCATGTGGATTTGAACTTGTTCGTCAACGGCGTCCTGCTCCAAATCCTTTAAGCGCGCATTGGTCGCCTCGGCGTTAAAAGTCTGCGCGTCGACGGACTGCAAGCCGTCAATGATGTTGTGATACGACTGCCAATTTCGATCGAGGCGGTCGATGTGCTTTTGATAAGCCGCGTACCATTCGCCGAAGATTTTTTGTTGCGCCTGCAGTTCCTCAAGTTGCGCCCGCGAAATTTGTTCCTGCTCAAGCTGTTGGATTCGGATGAACGCGCTCGCGCCGAACACGGAGATGACCAACGTGCAGATGATGATAAAATTTTTTGGCGTCGACGAAAATTTATACAGCAACACCAACGCGACGCCCGCCGCGATTGCAAGCAGGTAAATCATTCTGCAACCAAGGCGCGCCCGATTTCGTAAGCTGCCGCGCAGTCTTCGGCGAAATGTTTCTCACGGTAAGCGAATTTGTCTTCGGGGTCGAAGATCGAACTTTCGTAGCGCGAATAGTCTTTGAACTGCACGGTATTGTAAGCGCGCAGGATTTTCGGCGTGACGCCCAAGATGCGCCGCGTGAACAGCTCGTACATGCCAAGGCGTTCTTTCATGCCGAATTGCTCGAATTGCTTTTCGGTCATGTTCATTGTGTAGAAAAACGCGCTCGGCATTTTCTTCGGGAAGACGGTCGGGATTTCGTCGCTGTAAATGTAATTTGAAAAGAACAGCCGCTCGATAAACGCAATCATGCCGGCGGACAGATTCATGAAGTAAATCGGCGAACCGAAGATAATCGCGTCGGACTCTTTGACGCGTTCCAAGACGGGCGACAGGTCGTCGCTCATGGCGCAGATTCCGTGCGGGCGGGTCTTAATTTTGCAGGCGAAGCAGCTCGTGCAGCCCTTGTAGTGCAACGAATACAGGTTGACCAATTCGGTCGACGCGCCGGCGTCCTCGGCACCCTTCACGGCGTGTTTAAGCAGCTCGGCGGTGTTCCAATTTCTGCGCGGACTTCCGTTAATGACGATAAGATTTTTCATGACAAACCCTCCTGTTTTAGATGGGTAGATGGGTAGATGGAGAGTTTTTAGCTGTCAATCTGTCCATCTTTCCATCTGTCCATCTTAAAAATCGAACCACAGCTGAAAATTTTGCTCGCGGTCGAAAGTTATCAACTCGCCGATGCGCGGGGTCAGGAGCTCGTAATTTCTTCCCGCACTTTCGGCAAGCAAATCTTTGTAAGGCGCGTTCCATTCGTGGCGGGCAAGCGCGAACTTCCCGGCGTGAATCGGCACGACCTTTGCGGCGCGAATGTCGTCGGACGCTTGCGCGGTCTCGTCGGGCAAAAGATGAATCGCGTGCCACGCGCGATTGTATTGCCCGTTTTCCATGAACGCCAAGTCGAAGCCGCCGAACTTTTTGCCGATGTCGCGGAAGTGCTCAGAGTAGCCGCCGTCGCCCGAACAAAAAATTTTTCGCGCGGGCGTGACGAAGGCGAACGCGCACCACTCGGTCGGATTCTGCGTCAACATGCGTCCCGAAAAATGTTGGCTCGGCAAAATGTGCGCCGTCAAGCCGTGTCCGAAGTCAATCACGGCGTCCCAATCGTCTTCGATAATTTTTTCGGCGTCGAAGCCCCATTGCTCAAAATATTCGCCAACGCCCAGCGGACACAGCACGGTTTTGATTTTGGGCTTGAGCGCGCTGATTGTCGGGTAGTCGAGATGATCCCAATGGTCGTGCGTTATCGCCAAGATGTCAATGGTCGGGAAGTCGGCGGCGGTGTAGACGTTGCTGCCCGCGAACGCGCGATTGACGAAAAAAATCGGCGAGGCGTACGGCGAAAACACCGGGTCGAGCAAAATTTTTCGTCCGGCGAGTTGCAGATAAATCGTCGAGTGACCCATCCAAACGGCGCAGTCGTCGTTGCCGAGCGAATTCAAATCGGTCTTGACGGTCGGCACGGGCGCGGTCGGCACCAAACCGGTCTTGTCGCCGAAAAGAAATTTCCACGTCGCGGCGATTCGATTTTCTTTTTCGTGAACGTCGTCGCTCATGACTTTGACGGGCGTGAGACATTCAAAGTGGTCGCCGAAGTAATGCGGGGACGCCAAAATTTTTTCGAGCCGCGAGCCCGTCGGCAGTCGCCCGAATTGCGGTTGGCGCACGTAATAAAAAATTCCGCCGCCCGCAGCCGCCGCCAAGCCCGCGCCGCCGATTAAAAGGTTGCGTATAAAATTTCTGCGATTCATCAGTTTAAAGACTCCCACTAAAGATTATCGTTGCGCCTAAAATTTCTACCCGCCGTTGCTAATCCCTACCGCCCGCCAAAAATTTTTTTGAGCCTGCTAAAGGAAAATTATAAACAACATTGAAAAGCTTATTTGCGATTTTTATCGGCAAGGTTGAACAAAGTTTTTTTCTGTTGTACAATCGACAAAGATTTTTTCGGAACATCGTACTTATCAAACGAACAGCCGGAAAGGTGAGTGAAACAGGCGTGCTTGAGCAAATCTTTAATTCGTCGAATTTTAATTATCTGCCGCGAGCCATGACGGCGGCGAACATTCGGCAGGAAGTCATTGCCGACAACATTGCGAACGTCAATACGCCGAATTACAAAAGATCGGTCGTAGAGTTTGAAGAGCTGTTGGCGCGAGAAATTTACGACGAAGAACCCGACGGGAAGTTGAAACTTGTACGGACGCACGATAAACATTTGCCGTTTGAGCCTCTTGCATTCCACGCCGAGCCGCAAATCGTGCAGGACAATTCCACGACAATGCGCATGGACAAAAACAACGTCGACATCGATATTGAAATGGCGTCGTTGGCGAAGAATCAACTTTACTACAACGCGATTGCCACGCAGTTCGGCGGCTACGTCACCACAATGAGAAACGCCATTACCAGCGGGCAACAATAACTAGGGACTAGGAACTAGGAACTGGGAACTAGAGGAGAAAAATTTTATGGGATTGTTTTTGGGAATTGACGCTTCGGCTTCGGGCTTGACTGCCGAGCGATTACGAATGGACGTTATTTCAAACAATATCGCCAACGCGAACACGACGCGCACCGACCGCGGCGGGGCTTACAGACGCCGATACGTTGTCTTCGAGCCGCGAGAGCGCGAGCCAAAATCTTTCGAGCAAACGCTTATGAAAGCTGTCGGCATGAGTCGCCAAGCAAGCGAAGGCGTCCGCGCCGTCGAAATCGCCGAGGACGATACGCCCGGTCCGCTTGTCTACGACCCGGGGCATCCCGACGCCAACGCCGACGGCTACGTCGAAAAGCCCAACGTCAACATGGTCAGCGAAATGATCGATATGATTACCGCCCAACGCGCTTATGAGGCGAATTCAACCGCGATAACCGCCGCCAAGGCAATGATTACAAAAGCGTTGGACATCGGCAAGTAAGCCGTTGGAAACTCCCGACTTTAAAAGGAAGGTGACGATATGGAGATAACGCCGTTGGAAATGACGCCCGTGAAAATGAGCGCACACAGTCACATTGGCGAAAAAAAAGTCGACGAGCCCGTTAAATCTTTCGGGCAATACGTCGTCGACGCCCTGAAGAAAACCAACGAACTCAAACTTGAATCCGAACGACTCAACGCGGCATTGGCTGCCGGCAGGATAGAGGATGTCTCTCAAGTTGTGGTTGCCTCTCAAAAAGCGGAAATCGCGCTCCAATTAACTCTCCAGTTGCGAAACCGTGCTACGGCGGCATATCAAGAAATCATGCGTATGCAGGTGTAGTAGGGACTAGGGATTAGGAACCGGGGACTAGTATCTAAACCCTGCTGGTCCCTTGTCCCTTGTCCCTTGTTCCTGGAAAGGACTGAGTTTATTGGCGAATTGGAGGGAGCGGCTTCGGGAGCTCTGGAACAGATTCGACAAAAAGCAACGTTACGCTTTTATCGGCGGGATAATCGCGCTGATACTTGCCTTTGTCGGAATCAGTTTCTGGTACGGCAGCAAGCCCGAATATGTGCCGCTGTATACCAATTTGGAGACGAAAGACGCCGGCGACGTTGTGAACAGCCTGAAAGAAACGGGCGTCCCTTATGAACTTATTGAAGATAAACGCGGCGCGACAATCCTCGTCCCCGTCACGCAAGTGCACGACCTTAGGCTTGAGTTGGCGAGTGCGGGACTGCCGCGCGGCAATAAAGGGTTTGAACTGTTCGACGACAGCAAGCTCGGCGTCACGGAGTTCCAAAATAAAGTTAATTACCTTCAAGCCCTTCAAGGGGAGCTGACGCGCACAATCGAACACTTGGACAGCGTGGACAAGGCGCGCGTTCATATCGTTTTGCCGGAGGACAGTCTCTACAAAAAAAATGAAAAGCCCGCGACGGCGTCAATCCTGTTGATGCTTAAACCCGAAACCAAATTGACCGTGCCCGAAGTCAAAGGCATTGTCAATCTTGTCAGCCACAGCGTTCAAGGGCTCGCGCCCGAAAATATCACCATCGTCGACGAACAGGGCAACATCCTAAACAAGAGCGACGACGACGAACTTGAAAAGCAAAACGCGCAAAACTTGCGGACGCTCAACCAGATTGAAATGACCAAACGGGTGCGCGATCACATTCAGCAAAATATTCAAACCATGCTGGACAAGACGCTCGGCGAGGGCAACGCTTTCGTGCGTGTCAGCGTGGAACTTGACTTCGACGACAGGAAAGTTGACCGTCAAACTTTCACGCCCGTGGTCGACGAATCGGGTATCATTCGCAGCCAACAGGACATCAGCGAAAGCTACAGCGGCGAATCGAACATGCCCGGAGGTCCCGCAGGCGTGCAAGCAAATATCCCCGGTTACGTCGCCGAGGAACGAAACGCCAACGCCGAATACGAGCGCAAAGAGTCGACGCGCAATTACGAGATAAACGAGGAAAACCAGAAAATCATAGCGTCGCCCGGCTCCATTCGCCGCCTTACCGTTGCCGTCTTGGTCAGCGACGAAATCACCGAACTTCAGCAGGAAGGCTTGCTTAGAGCCGTAAGTTCTGCGGCGGGTATCAACGAGGCACGCGGCGACACCATTTCCGTCGAGCCCATGCCGTTTGACACCAGCCTTATCGACCAACAGGCTGAAGCGGCGCGGCTTGAACAATTACGCAAAGACAGGATTTTCTACACGGAGATTGCGGCTATGATTTTACTTGCGGCATTATTGTTGGGCGGTTTCCTTATGTATCGCTGGCGCAAACGCAAAGAGCGTCAGGCGGCTCTTGAGGCTAAGCTTGAGGCTGAACGGTTGGCGAAAGAGGCGGCTCTTAAAGCCGAGGAAGAAAAGCGGCGCGCCGAAGAGATGGAGCAAAAGCGCATCGAGGCGGAGCAAATCGAACAACGCCTTGCCGAAGCCGAAGCGCGTGCGTCGGAATTGGCGGCAATGGGTATCACGGCGGAAGGCGTCGCGGAAGGCGTCGCGGGCGTCAAAGGCGGCGGCGTTGCCTCCGAAGACGAAGACGAGGAAGATGAAGACGACGGTCTCACACCCGAAGAACGTCAACACAACATGGAGAAAGAAGCTATCTTGAAACTAATCGACGAGAAGCCCGAAGAAGTCGCTTGGCTTATCAAGATGTGGCTCATCGAAGACGAGTGATTTGTTTTAGGGACAAGGGACAAGGGTTAAGGGACAAGTTTTTTCTTGTCCCTTGTCCCTAATCCCTTGTCCCTTTTCTTTTGAACGGAGGTAATAACATGGCGGACGATATGTACAGCGAGCCCAAACCCATGTCAGCTCACGAAAAGGCGGCGATTCTCTTTATCGCTCTCGGCGGCGACTACGCGGCAAAAGTTTTCGCGCACATGGACGAAGAAGAAATCGAAGCAATCACCCTTGACATCGCCAACAACAAGCAAGTCAGCATCGAAAAGAAAAACATGGTTATCAGCGAATTCTATCAGCTGATGATGGCTAACGACTACATTTCAACCGGCGGGCTTGAATACGCGCAATCCGTTCTTGAAAAAGCTCTCGGCGCGGAAAAGGCGACCGATATACTCAAACGACTCACGACGAGCCTGCAGGTGCGCCCGTTCGAGTTCCTGCGCAAGACCGACCCGTCACAACTGCTGAACTTCCTGCAGAACGAACACCCGCAGACCATCGCGCTGGTTATGGCGTATCTGTCGCCCGACCAAGCCGGTATCGTCATGAGCGGCTTGTCAATCGATTCGCAGTCCGACGTTGCAAAGCGTATCGCGCTTATGGACAGAACGTCGCCGGACGTTATCCGCGAAATCGAACGCGTTTTGGAGCGGAAAATTTCTTCGCTGTCAACCCAAGACTTCACGAGCGCGGGCGGCGTCCCTGCTGTCGTCGAAATCCTCAACCGCGTCGACAGAGCAACCGAGCGCGCCATTATCGAATCGCTGGAAGTCGACAACCCCGAACTCGCCGAGGAAATTAAGCAACTCATGTTCGTGTTCGAGGACATCATTTTGCTGGACGACCGTTCGTTGCAGCTTGTCTTGCGCGAAGTCGACACCAAAGACCTTGCGCTTGCAATGAAGGCGACTTCCGACGACGTTGCCGAAAAAATTTACAAGAACATGTCCAAGCGCGCCGCCGATATGCTCAAGGAAGAAATTTCCTACATGGGTCCCGTCAAGATTCGCGACGTGGAAGAAGCCCAGACCAAAGTCGTCAACGTCATTCGCACGCTCGAAGACAAAGGCGTTATCGTCATTGTGCGCGGCGGCGGCGAAGGCATGTTGGTTTAATGCGAAATGCGCAATGCGTAATGCGCAATGGTTGACGCATTTAATTGCGCATTGCGTATTTCTAATTACGCATTGCTTTTTGGAGGTGACGTTACTTGCAAAGACCGATAGTTCGTTACATGACGGTCGGCGAGCCCGTGATAATCGGCGCAAGACCCAAGCCGCCCGTCGAAGAACCGCCGCCCAAGGAAGTCGTCGACGAACCCGAAGAACCCGTCGACGAACCCGAATCGGAACCGGAACCCGTGCGCGGCATTGACCAAGAGACGCTGGACAAAATCTACGCCGAGATAGAGGAAATCGAACGCAAATCCGAACTGACGACCGAAACCCTTCGCGAAGCCGAGGAGTCGAAAGCCAAAGCCGACGAGTTGCGCAAGTTGGCGGAGGAACTTCACACGCAGGCCGAGGAACTTCACAGCCAAGCCGAACAGCACGTCGCCGACGCAAAAGCCGAAGCCGATAAACTTATCGCCGACGCAAAAGCTCAAGCCGAACAACTTGTCGCCGACGCCCAAGCCGAATCGGAAAAACTCATCGCCGACACGCAACACGAGGCTGAAGAATTGCTCAAAACCACGCGCAAGGAAGGTTACGACGCGGGCTACGCCGACGGCACTGCGGACGGCATTAAGGACGGCACAGCCAAAATCGAACGCGACCTTGCCGACACCGTTCGCCAAGCCAACGCCAAGGCGCAAAAGACCATTCAGGACGCCAAGGAGCAAACGTCCGAGTATTTCATTCGCGCGGAAGATGATGTCGTCAAAGTCGTCATGCGCGCGATTGATAAGATTCTGCCGCAACATTTCATTGACGTACCGCAAGTTGTCTTGCCCGTCGTGCGCGAGGCAATTCGTCATGTGCGCGACCAAAAGGAAATCAAAGTGCACGTCGAACCCGACAGCTACGATCTGGTTTTGATGGCGCGCGGCGAATTCCAATCCATGCTGACCGACGGCACCGCCATTATCGAAGTCATTTCCGACGAGGCATTAAAGCCCGGCGATTGCGTTATCGAGACGCCCAACGGCGGTGTCGACGCCCGCCTTTCCACGCAGCTTGACCTTATGAAGTCCGCCATTGAAAGCGTACTCAACGGATAGGAGGTGATTAACCGTGTCGAACGAAGAAAAAATTTTGTCCATGCTGACCAAAATGCAAGCCGACATTGACGCCCTGCGCGCCGAAGTTGCAACTATCAATCACAACAGCAATCCTCAGCCGCCGAAAAAAACAATGACTCAACGCGAAGTTTTCATGGGGCTCGCAAATTTGCTTAACGATGACGAAAAAGAAGCTCTCGGCAAATACATGGAGGCTGAAATGGCAAGAAAGGCGGCTCTTTATGGCTAATTATTGTTTGGATTCAAACGTCGTAAGCGACATCCTGCGCAAGCACCCCGACGTAATGCGTAATTTGAACGCGGCTCTTGATAACGACGATAATATTTTTATCCCGTCAATCGTTTACTACGAAGTTGTTCGCGGCTTGAAAGCGGCGGGCAAAACTCGAATGCTCAAGGACTTCGATGAATTTTATTCCAATGCAAAACATCTCTACCTTGACCAAGATGATTTGACGACAATCGAAAAAGCCATTGAAATTTATCTTCAGCTCCGCAACGGACAGCTTATCGAGGACAACGACATTTATATTGCCGCGATTGCAATGGTCAACGGTTGCACGCTCGTCACGGCGAACGTCCGCCACTTGAGCCGCGTCGAAGGGCTGAACTTCGTCGACTGGAGGTCGCATGATTAAAAACAATATTAACCTGCAGAAACTCCGCAACGCCATTGACGAATGCAATACGATTAAGTTGACGGGCAAAGTGACGCAAGTCGTCGGGCTTGTTATCGAAACGCAAGGTCCGTCGGTCAGCGTCGGCGAGCTGTGTTATATTACGTCGAAATTCCAGAACGTGCCGCCCATTCCCGCCGAAGTCGTCGGCTTCCGCGAAGGCTCGGCAATGCTCATGCCGATTGGCGAAATGCAAGGCGTCGGCCCCGGTTGCGAAGTCGTCGCCGCGCAGAAGACGTTGCAAGTCCGTGTCGGTGAGGAACTGTTGGGGCGCGTGCTTGACGGGCTCGGCAACCCCATGGACGGCAAAGGACCGATTCTGTCGACGAAATATTATCCCTTGCAAGCACCGCCGCCGCACCCTTTGACCCGCCCGCGAATCACGCAAAATCTTTACGTCGGCGTTCGCGCAGTCGACGGGCTGATAACAATGGGCGACGGACAACGTATCGGCATTATGGCGGGTTCGGGCGTCGGCAAGTCAACGTTGCTGTCAATGATTGCGCGCAACACCGAGGCGGACATCAGCGTTATCGGTTTAGTCGGCGAACGCGGTCGCGAAGTGCGTGACTTTATCGAACGCGACTTGGGCGAGGCGGGTTTGAAACGTTCTGTCGTCGTCGTCGCAACGAGTGACCAGCCCGCGCTTGTCCGAATCAAAGGCGCGATGACTGCAACCGCCATTGCCGAATATTTTCGCGACCAAGGGCACAAGGTTATCTTGATGATGGATTCCGTCACGCGCTTTGCAATGGCTCAACGCGAAGTCGGCTTGACAATCGGCGAACCGCCCGCCACGCGCGGTTACACGCCGTCAGTCTTTGCGCTGTTGCCGAAACTTTTGGAACGCGCGGGTACGTCCGATACCGGCTCAATCACGGGGATTTACACTGTGCTTGTCGACGGCGACGACATGAACGAACCCATTGCGGACGCCGTGCGCTCAATCCTCGACGGGCACATCGTCTTGAGCCGCTCAATCGCCGCGCAGAATCATTATCCCGCCATTGATATTTTGGGCAGCGTCAGCCGCGTCATGAACGAAGTCGTTTCGCCCGAACACCTTCAAGCCGCGCAACGTATGCGGGCTCTTATGGCGGTTTACAGGGACGCCGAAGACTTGATTCATATCGGCGCGTACGTTAAGGGCTCAAGCAAGCGAATCGACGAGGCGATTGGCAAGATTGACGCCATTAACGAATTCCTTTGCCAAGGGATTTACGAGGTCGACACCTACAACGCCACCAAGCAGAAGCTTATGAGAATCGCGGGCAAGTGACATGAAAAAATTTAAGTTCCAACTTGAAACGCTGTTGAAGGTCACGCGCCGCAAGAAAGACGACGCCGAATTGAAATTTGCCGAGGCGTCGCGCTATCTGGAGGCTTGTCGCGCCAAGTTGCAGGAATTGATTCGCGAACTGCAGGAAGGGCAAGAAGAATTCGCCGAACTCACCGCCGAGGGCAAAACCGTCAAGGTCGGAGTCATCATGACGTACAACAGCTTTTTCAACTGGAAACGCAATCAAATCGAACGCCAGCAAGACGTTATCCTCAAAGCGACGCAGGACAAACAGCAGAAGCTGAAAATTCTTATGCAAATCATGACGTACCTGAAAAGCATCGAACAGCTCAAGGAGAAGCGGCGCAACGAGTACAACGCGGAATTGCTTGCCGAGGAACAGAAGTTGCTTGACGAAATCGGCTTGCAACTTTCCATGCGCCACCCCTAACCCCTTGTCCCTTTTCCCTTTTCCCTTAAATTGGACATTTGCGGCGAAACGTGCTAATATTTTCGACAATCTACGTTGGAAAGGAGGTATTTGCATGGACTTCACGAAACTCAAAGCGAAACTCGAATCGCTCGGCTACGGCGTCATTTGTTTCGACACGGCGGACGACGCGGCGGATTATCTGGACGAAAAAATTCGCGGCAAGACCGTCGGCTTCGGCGGCTCCGTCACGTTGGAACAGATGGGGCTTTACGACAGGCTCGCGTTGCACAACGACGTTTTTTATCACAATCGCTTGCCCGGCGGCATGACACGCGCCGAGGTCAGTGCCAAAGCCGCTGCCGCGCAGATTTACCTGTCGTCGGTGAACGGGCTGGCAGAGACCGGCGAAGTCGTCAACATCGACGGCTTCGGCAACCGCATTTCGTCGATACTCTTCGGGCACGAGACGGTTTATTTCGTCGTCGGCGAAAACAAAATCGCTGCCGATTGCGCCGCCGCGTTGAACCGAGCGCGAAACATCGCCGCGCCGAAAAATGCCCAACGCGTCAAGGCAAAGACGCCCTGCGCGATTAAGGCGGATAAGTGTTACGATTGCGAAAACCCTGGCAGGATTTGTCGTGCGCTGTCGATTTTGTGGGGCGCACCGCTCCACGGCGACTTCGAGATTATTTTGATTCACGAGGAGTTGGGATTCTGACTTGAACAGAAAAATTTTCACGCAAAAAAAATTCGGGCAACCTCTTTGGAGGCAATGCCCGTTTTTATTTTATTTGCGCTTACCGTCGTTCTGCGCGTCGAAATATTTCAGCACGTCGTCGATAAATTTGCGTCCCGCCGTCTCCGATATGACGGCAACTTTTTCATTGGCGGTGATTTCTTCGCGCAAGACCTTCAAGCGCGGGTCGAGTTCCCCGGACTTCAGCGAGTCGAGCGCGACTTGATCGGCTTGCATTATCCGCCTAAGCTGTTCGAGTTGCGGCCAACACTCGTCCAAATATTTTTTCGGCAGACGCTTAATCAAGACGTTGACGGCGCGTTCCGTCGAGCGGATTTGATTTTCAAGCGGCATGAAGTCGACGAAAGTTTTTTTGTCCATGTCGTTGAGCAGATTGGCGGCCGCCGTCGAGAATTCGATTGCGTCGGGTGCGCCGACCTTTGCCCAAGAATTTTCCATGTGCCGCGAGTGCGAGGCGAAGATTTTCATTTGCGGCGCGAGCGAGCCGAACATTTCGTCGAGCACTTTATCCCACGCCCGCGCGTCGTCGTAAACGGCGGGGTTGTTGGCGTAAATCGCGCCCGTCGCCAAGGCGATCTTCGACAGCTGAACTTGCTCCATCGGGTTGAAGAAAATCGCGGTCATTTTCGCAGACGGGAGCTTTTCAATCGCGCCGAGAGCCAGCTTGACGTTGCGGTTGCCGTCGGGCGTCAACGAGTAGTCGTTGACGGGGTAGTTCCACCAAATGCCGACTTCGCGTCCGAAAATTTTATTGACTTCGGCGAGTTCGGAATCGGTTATGCCGTCGCAGACGACGCCGCGCCCCGTGTACAGCACGACGATTCGCGAGTCGAGATTCTCCGCCAAATCGCGAGTGTACGGCTTGACTTTGTTGCCGGTAACCATGTCTTCGTAATAATATTCGGTCGGCACAATAATCAGCGGCGCAACGTCCTTGTAACGTTCGCGCAGATTTTTTTGCACGCGGTTGAGGAATTCGGCTTGCAGCTTGCCGTTCTCGTGATGCCTGCCCTCGTCGTCTTTGAGGTCGTCGAAGAAAATCGCGAAGTCGCGCACGCCAACTTTATACATCGTGTCGAGCTTGCGAATCAGCTTGCGAAAATCTTCGTCGCCCTTGCTGCCCTTGTAGTTGAGGTCGAGCCCCGGCGACACGGCGAAGATAAAGCGCACGTTGTTTTCCCGCGCCACGGCAACCAGCCGCTTGAGTTCGGCGAGCTTGTCGGCGGGATAGGGTTCACGCCACTTGTTGCGGTGATACGGGTCGTCTTTGGGCGCGTAAACGTAGGAGTTCAGATTATTTTGTCGGCAGAAGTCGATAATGTCCGCGCGGTCTTCAAACGTCCAGGGCGTGCCGTAAAAACCTTCGACGACGCCGCGCAGGGGAATCGGTACCGCCGAGACCGTGCCGCCGATAAACAGCGTCGACAGCAACAGCACGAATAAAAATTTTTTCATGGTCGATGCTCCTTTGAACCGGCAAGAATTCATTTAAAGAAAAGCGCGTACAACACACCGACGGCGATACTTATTGCCGATGCCGTCATTATGTTGCCGTGTTTGTTCGACGAGTCCATCTTTTCCGCGAGCTTGTCAATTTTCGCGTCGAGCTTGTCCATGCGGTCGTTGAATTCTTGACGCACGGTTTCAAGCTTGGTTTCGAGTTTGTCTTGACGTTGTTCAATTCTGTCCATGCGTGCTGCGAGTTCCTTGCGCGAATCAAGGAATTCGTCGCGGAAATCCTTGAGTTGAGTTTCCGGCATGTTAGGTACCTCCTTGCGCCTCCTGGTATTGGCGGAAGTTTTTCAGCAGGCAAATTGGGCGTTTCTGCGAGGCGTTGCCAAAGGGATTGTCGATAAGCAAATCGGAGGCAAGTTGAGCGTTCATGCCGGGCGTCGCGCCGACGATTCGCGAGCGTTTCAAGTCGTTGACATCGGCAATCATCGCGCCGAAGCAATTCAGCCGAGACTTGAGCGCGGCGACAACTTGTTCGGGATTTTCCGGACCGTAGACAACGCATTTGTCGAACGGCGGCATGGTGCCCGTCACGTCGTCAATCAACGCCGCTTGACGCCCGCCCCATTTGTAGAACAGCCCGCGCACGCCGATAACCTTGCCCAAAAAGCCCGCGAACAATGCGCCCGCAACGCGCCACTCGCCCTCCTTTTCCATGAGTGCCTGCATACCGTGCGGCGTGGCAAGACTGCCGTAATCGGGAATGAAGCGGCAACAAAGACGCGCCAAGTCGCTGATGTGCATTTCGTCCGGGCGAATGATATTGCCCTGCGTTATCGCGACGACGCTTTCGGCGACGGTAACCACGTCGTCCGCGCCGATTATGTCGTGGGTGTAGCGTTCAATCACGTCGACAATATCATCTTTCGGCGTCAGGATTCGTGTCGTTATCGGAATAATTTCAACGTTCATAAGCGTTCTCCTTAATCTGCAATGTGACGGACGCCGACGAGTTTGGCAAGTTCTTCGGCAGTCAAAATCACGCGCGCAATCGACCAATGCATGGGCGTGCGCCCGACTTCGCGGTAAATGAATTCGATTGGGAAGTCAACCATATGCGCTACGGCTTCTTCGAGCGAAAGACCTTTGCGCGCCGTCAACGTGACTTTCGCGACGAGCATTGCGCTTTGTTGATGTTCGATAACCAACGCCTCAAAGTAGTCGTCTTCGCGCGGGACGCCTTCGCGCTCTGCCTTGCCGCGCACGTCCATGCCGTCATACTGTTCAAAGGGCAGTTGCGGCTTGCAAATCGCGTCGACGATCATTGCCGATTGCGTGCCCTCGTTGCGGAATTCTATCGTCGTCGAGAGCGTCACGGATTTTTCGTCGCGGCGTTCGATTTTGAACGGCGTGCGGCTTTCGAGCTTCGGAACAACTTTTTCCTGCCCGCGCCGCTTCAAGTAAAACCACACGACCAACACGACTGCCAATACCGCGATGATTAATCCCTCAAGTATCGTTACCAAAATTTTCAACTCCTCGGTAATAGTTCAATCAATCACGGCATTGTACACGAAAAGCCGCGTTAAGTCAAAATAAAAACACGACCCGACCGATTGGAAGGCGAGCCGTGTTTTTTGTTGCATGTCAGCTGAACACGCGCAAAATCTTGCCGTAAAGTTCCTGCGTCGCGTTGTCGGAGAGATTCAAACTCATCGACATCTTGATATCGGACAGAGCCGCCGCATAATTTTTTTGACCGTAGTAGACCGCGCCGCGATTGTAATAGGCTTCGGCGTAGGCAGGGTTGAGCTGAATGGCGCGCGTGTATTCTTTAATCGCCGCGTCGAAATTCCTCAGCGAGTAGTAGACGTTGCCCAAGTTGTTGTGCCCGACGGCGTTGTTGTCGTTGAGCTTGACGGCGGCTTGTAAGTCCTGCGCGGCGTTTTGGAATTGACCCAAAGCGGCGTAAGCGTTGCCGCGATTGTTCAGCGCGTCGACGAAATCGGCTTTCAACTTTATCGCCATGGTGTAGTTGCTTATCGCCTCGGCAAATTGCCCCGACTCATATTTGATGATGCCGCGATTGTTGCAGGCTTCGGCACAGTTGGGATTGAGTGTCAAGGCTTCGTCGTAGGCAGCGAGAGCCTGCGCGTAGTTTTTGGCGAAGTAGAATTCATTGCCGCGAGCCGTCGCCTCCAACGCGAGAAAATTTTTGCTGTTGCGGGCGACCTGCTTTTTAATGTCGGCGCGTTGAGATTCGTTAGCCGTGTCGTAGTTGCGGCGGAGTTCGTCCATTTGCGTTTTCAAGGCGTCGTATTCCTGTTGCAGCTCATTGTATTTGCGGGCGGCCTCGTGCAAAGCGTTTCTGTTGTTAAGGAGCGATTTCAAGTCCGCGTCGCTCAATTCGTTGACCAAGGCTTTAATCGTCACGGTGAACTTAAGCAGGTTATCGCCGGCGTTGTCGGTCTTGCTCGTTTCGCTTTGGATTTTCAAAAGACTTGCCGCGACAGCTTCAACCTCGTCCTCGACCAACTCGAAGTCAATCGTTTTGGCGTAGGTTTTGACGTAAGTGCCGGCTTTCTCGACGGCGGCGCGTTTCGCCTCTTCGCGGGCGCGTGCAGTTGCGCTTGCAAAGGTTTCGTCAAGGCGCGTGTCCATAATGTATTCGCCCGACGCCTCGATAAGTCGTTCGGCGGCGAAGACGGTTGCGCCGCCAAACAGCACAGCCAACGCGACAATCAGCCCGAAAAATTTTTTCATGACCGATCACCTCACCAAGACGACCGCGCAGTTGTTCAGGAACTTCGTCGCGCGATTAGCCGCAAGAATTGTATCGGCATCATCATCACTGACAACAACGTCGCAACCGCCCGAAACACTTACAGCCTTGACGACCAGCGGCGACGCGCCCGCACGTTCGACGCCCGAATCGACGCTCGATGAATAGCCAATTACACCGTTGCTGACGGCGGCTTGATAGCCCACGTTTTTGTAAGCGTAAATCTCGGTGCCGTCGGCGGACTTTATCACGGGCGCAATCGCCGTCGAAAGATTTTTCCCGCGACAATCGATAATCAGCCCGCTGTAGTTGCCCGACACCATGTTGGTATATTTGGGCGGCGGAAAGTCTTCAATCTCGACCGTCTCGCCCAAAACCGCGCTCGCCAAAGAATTTGCGTTGCCGTGCAGATACAGCCGAACAATAGCATGGCAGGAGCCGTCGCTTTCACGCGTCACGCTTATGACACGCGCGCCGCGCAGAACCGTTTCGACTTTGGTGTTAATCACGTCGTCCAAGTCGCGCAAATTTCTGACGGTGGCGTTTGCGGAAACGTGAATGTCGTCGACGCGCTCGCTCAAGTAGCGGTAGGCGTCCATGATTGCGATTCGGCGCAGGGCGTTGGGTGATTGACCTTCGGGATAAGCTATGCCCTCCTCCTCGATATAATCGCCGCCGTCGGAGATTACTGCCTGTGCCGTCGCCGTTATCAACAGCACCGTCGCCGCCAAAATGATTCGGAAAAATCTGTTCATGTGTCATCCCTCCCTCGGAAAATCTATAACATAAAAATTGACGCAAGTAAAGTTCAATCGGCGGCTTTGACATTAAACTTTGTTAAGAATATAATCGGCGGAGATTAGCTTTTAGGGATTAGCTTTTAGCTTTTAGAATTTGGGCTAACAGCTAAAAGCTAAAAGCTAACAGCTAAAAGCTAAAAGCTAAAACGAGGTGTTAAGCTTGAAGAATCACACAAAGTACAGCAAAGGCTACTTCATGCCGCCCGAAATAATTTTGGATTGGGCGCGCAAAGAATATCCGACGAAAGCTCCGGTCTGGTGCAGCGTCGACCTGCGCGACGGCAATCAGTCGCTGATTATCCCAATGAGCCTCGACGAGAAAGTTGAATTTTACAAGACACTCGTGCGAATCGGCTTTAAGGAAATCGAAGTGGGCTTCCCCGCCGCCAGCGACACCGAATACGCGCTGTTGCGCAAGCTGATTGAAGACAACCTTATCCCCGACGACGTGACAGTTCAAGTGCTGACGCAGGCGCGGGAGCATATCATAAAGAAGACGTTCGACGCCCTCGAAGGCGCGAAGAATGCAATCGTCCACGTTTACAACTCGACAAGCGTCGCGCAACGCGAACAGGTCTTCCGCATGTCAAAGGACGAAATTAAGCAAATCGCTGTCGACGGCGCGAAACTTTTGCTTGAGCTGACGGAAAAGGCGGGTGCTAATTACCGCTTCGAATATTCGCCTGAAAGTTTCACCGGCACCGAGCCCGAATACGCGTTGGAAGTCTGCAACGCCGTCCTGGATGTGTGGGAGCCCGTCATCGATCGCCGACCGATTATCAACATCCCCGTCACCGTCGAAATGAGTTTGCCGCACGTTTACGCCATGCAGGTTGCTTATATCAACAAGTATCTGAAATTCCGCGACAAAGTTGTCCTGAGCCTGCACCCGCACAACGACAGAGGTTGCGGCGTCGCCGATTGCGAACTGGGCTTGTTGGCGGGCGCGGACAGGATTGAAGGCACGCTCTTCGGCAACGGCGAACGCACCGGCAACGTCGACATCGTAACGCTGGCAATGAACATGTTCGCGTTGGGCGTCGACCCCGAATTGGACTTCACGAACATGCCCGCGCTCGTCGAAATGTACGAACGCGTCACGCGAATGCACGTCCACGACCGTCAACCTTACGCGGGCGCGTTGGTCTTCACGGCGTTCAGCGGCAGCCACCAAGACGCCATTGCCAAGGGTATGCATTGGCGCGACGAAAAAAATCCCGAACGTTGGACTGTCCCCTACCTGCCTATCGACCCGCACGACGTCGGGCGCGAATACGACGGCGACGTTATCCGTATCAACAGCCAGAGCGGCAAAGGCGGCGTCGGGTTCATCATGGAGCAAAAGTACGGCGTCGAAATGCCCAAGAAGATGCGCGAAGACTTCGGCTATTGCGTCAAGGCTGTCAGCGACCGCAAGCACAAGGAACTTTTGCCGGACGAAATTTATCAGATTTTCAGCGACCAATACGTAAACGTCGACAAGCCGTACAAGCTGATTGAATTCCACCTGCGCAAGGAACCCGGCGGCGCGCGCGTCGGCAATGTCGATTTGGAAGTCAACGGCGAACGCGTAACCTATCAAGCGCGCGGCAACGGACGACTCGACGCCATTTCCAACGCTCTGCAGAAAAATCTCGGCATAAGCTACAGCAACTTGACTTACAACGAACACGCACTCGAAATCGGTCAATCGGCGCGGGCAATCGCTTACATATCAATCACGGGCGCGGACGGCAAAATCTTTTGGGGCGCGGGCATGGACACCGACATTATCACCGCGTCGATTCAAGCTCTGCTCAGCGCAATCAATCGCATGGTCGCCGCCAAGTAATCGTTTGCGGGCAAAAAAATTTGAGCGCAGAGAAAAAATCCCCGCGCTCTTTTTGTTTGAAGCGGCGTCACACGAACAGCATAATCAACGCGCCGACGAACAGCACGACGCTGAAACTGTGCAAGGCGTTTTGGACGGCGCGATTGTTCTTGCCGAAGAGTCCGCCGATAATCGGGCGCAACAGAAACGTCAGTAACGACATCGACAAGAAAAACAGCGGCTTATCACCTTCGGCGAGGCTGTAAACCAACATGACGGCTGAAATCGCGACGCCGCTTGTCTCCGCGTGCGAGAGCTTGTGTTTAAGTTCGGTTTCATGCGTCGCGGATTTTTTTCTGTCTTCGGCGGCTTGCGTTTCGCTGTCCGAAAAATTTTTGCTGTGGAAAGTTTTCGGGCGCGGCGGCGGCGTCTTGTCGAGCGAAACTTTTTCGACGTAAAGCCCGTCGTCAGCTGAAGGCTTGTCCGCGTAAAGTTCGTCGTCGTTTAAATTTTTATCGTTCATGGCAAATCACGTTCCGTTCAATGCGTGTTGGTAAACTCAAAATCATCATGTGACGAGGAATTTTTTCAGTTAGGAGTGAGGAATTAGGAGTTAGGAGTTAAATTTGCGTTTTTATAACTCCTAACTCCTACCTCCTAACTATTAGAGCCGTCACTGTCAGATTTGACCAACAGCCCCTAAGTTTTACGCTTGATTATAGCCTTTCGTCGCGGTAAAATTCAAGCCATTAATCGATTGGAGGGAATTTTCATGGGAAGAATCGCCGTTGAGATCGTTCCGCGCGACGAGGCGGGACTCCGAGCCGACATCGACGTTATAAAAAAATATCCGCAGGTTGACTGCGTGAACATCCCCGACTTAATGAGTTTCGCGTTGCGTCCGTGGCAGGCGGCAGAATTCACGCAACCCGTCTTGCCGACGATTCCGCACGTCCGCGCAATGGACATTGACCTTGCCAAGCCGTTACCAATGCGCGACGATTTTATCAAGTTCGGCGTCAAGGAAGTGCTGATAATCGCGGGCGACCCGCCGAAGGATTTGACGCGCACGGTGTACCCGACCGAGACCATCGACGTGATTCGCAAGTTCCGCGAGGAGTTGCCCGACGTGAAAGTTTACGCCGGCGTCGACCAATATCGCAGCGGCATTCGCGACGAATTGTATCGCGTCGAGCGCAAGGCTCAAGCGGGCGCGGCGGGTTTCTTCACGCAACCGTTTTTCGACATGCGCTTTCTGGAGATGTACGCCGATTTGCTTGACGGGCACGAAGTTTATTGGGGCGTGTCGCCGGTCTTCAGCAATCGCAGTCGCGGCTATTGGGAGCGCAAGGATAAAGCCGTCTTCCCGCCCGGCTTCGCGCCGACAATGGATTGGAACATCGCCTTTGCCAAGCGCGTCATCGAGTTTATCAAAAGTTCGAGCGGCGGGCTTTACTTCATGCCGATAACCATTGACATTGCCGACTTGCTGCCGCGCGTCTTCGATTAACGGATAACGCAGGCACACATCAAAAATAAAATCGTGGCGGTGTACATCATGCGAATCGCGCCGAGTATGTGCGCCGCCTCCAAGCTTTTGTTCGGTTCGCCCATGTACGCGCGGAAATGCGGTTGACCGAAATAATAATTCATGCCGCCGAGCCGAATGTTCAACGCGCCCGCAACCGTCGCCTCCGCGTAGCCGCCGTTCGGACTTGGGTGCTTTGACGCGTCGCGCCTCATCATTTTGAACGCGTTCCGCCAATCGAGCCGCAGGATAACCGCCGCGCCGATAAACAGCACAGCCGTCAGCCGCGCCGGTATCCAGTTGGCAACGTCGTCGAGTCGCGCCGCGATTCGCCCGAAGAAAAAATATTTCTCGTTCTTGTAGCCGAGCATTGAATCCATTGTGTTGACGGCGCGGTAGAAAATCGCAAGCGGCAGCCCGCCAATCGCGAAGTAAAACAGCGGCGAGATAATTCCGTCAACGGTGTTCTCCGAAACGGTTTCGACGGCGGCGCGCGTGACTTCCGCCTCGTTCAAGTTGGCGGTGTCGCGCCCGACAATCCAGCCGACTTTTTCGCGGGCACGCGGCAAGTTGTCGTTTTCAAGCAACCAATAAATTTCGCGGGCGGCGTCGCCCAATGTGCGCGGCGAAATCATGAAGCTCAACACCAACGCTTGAATGAAAATCTGCGCGGCGAGACTCGGCACCTGTCGCGACAAATCCTCAATGACGAGGCCGACCAACAGGCTTGCAATGACGACGGCATAAACCAAGACGCCGCCCTTGACGACCTGCTTAAGCGGGCTGTCACTGTCGCGGCGCAAAAATTTTTCAAGCAGGGAAATCAGCTTGCCGATTAAAACGACGGGGTGAAATTTACTGCGCGGGTCGCCAATCAGCGCGTCGAGCAGGAAGGCGACGACTGCAACAATCATCGGGCTCATCAAATCAGTCTCCATTAAAAATTTTTCGTCAACGTTTATTCGGGCGGGCGATTGATTTTCCTGCGAAGGAGGTTTCATTTTGAAAAGAATACTTGTGAACGCGGACGACTTCGGGCGGCACGAACTGATAAATCGTGCGGTGGGTCGCGCGTTCGATACGGGCTGTTTGCGTTCGGCGACGCTCATGGCGGGCGGCATTGCCTTCGACGACGCCGTTGCCCTCGCGAAAAAAATTCCCGGCTTGGGCGTCGGGATTCACTTCACGCTTGCCAACGGCAACCCCGTCCTGCCGACGCAAGAGATTCCAACGCTTGTCACGGAGGACGGCATTTTTCACGGCGATTACGTCAAGTTCTTGAAACGCTACATCAGCGGGAAAATTTCACTCGACGAGGTGCGTGCTGAGCTTGCCGCGCAGTTGGAAAAGATTCAACGTGCGGGCTTGACTTTGACGCACGTCGACAGCCATCAACATTTGCACCACGTCCCCGGCATCGTCGAAATCGTTTTGGAGTTGGCGGCGTCGGCGGGTATCAATGCAATGCGCGTGGCGAACACAAAAATTTTCGACGGCGAATTGGACAGCTTGGGCAAATTCGTCGGGCGGCTCGGCTTGGGCTCGTTGGCGATGTTCGCGGCTCATGCGGCGCACAAAAAAAATTTCGCGACGCCCGAACATTTCGCGGGCATTGTTGCGGGCGAATCGGTCAGCGAAAATTTCATGGTCAAGCTGATTGAAAACCTGCGCGACGGCACGACGGAAGTCATGCTTCACCCCGGCACCGACAACAAAATCCTGCGCGACTTCTGCGAATGGGATCACGACTTTGAGGAAGAACTCGCCGCAGTCACTTCGCCGCGCGTGTTGAATTTGCTTGCCGAAAAAAATATTCAAGCCGTGAACTTTAGGGACTTGGAGGCGACGGCATGACACGTGAACGAATGCTTGAAATAATCCGATTCTGTTTCGTCGGCGGGCTGTCGCTTATGGTTGACTTTGCCGTACTTTACTCGCTGACGGAATTCGCGGGCATGTACTACCTGTACTCGTCGGCAATTTCGTTCGGCGTGTCGGTCGTGTTCAACTATTGGCTGTGCATTAAATTTGTCTTCAAAGACGCACGCAAACAGACGCCGCGTCAAGCGATAATTTTCTTCGGGACGGGCGTCGTCGGGCTGTTGCTCAATCAGCTGTGCATGTGGTTCTTCGTCGACGTGGCGGGTATGCACTACCTGATAGCAAAGCTCGGCGCGACGGTCATTGTCACGCTGTGGAATTACGTAACCAAACGCAAGGCAGTCAAAGGCTCCTTTTAAAGCTCGCGGCGCAACAGGTACAGGAAGAACGGCGCGCCCAACATCGCCATCAAAATTCCGACGGGCAATTCGGCGGGGGCGAAAAGCGTTCGGGCAACGGTGTCGCTTATCGTGACGACTGCCGCGCCCAAAGTCGCCGCGCCCGGCAAAAGTATTCGGTAATCGGAGCCGAGAATCAATCTTGCCGTGTGCGGGACGATTAACCCGACGAAACCGAGTAAGCCGACGACGCAGACCGCAGACGCCGCAAGCAACGCCGCGATTGCCGTCAAGACCGTCCGCACGAGATTGACGCGCAAACCCAAGCCCGTTGCCACTTCGTCGCCGAGTTGCAAAACGTTCAAGTGTCGTGCCGCCAAAAACGTCGCCAACGTCCCCGCGATTGAATACGGCAATAAAAGTTCGACGTGTTGCCAACTTCGCGCCGACAGCCCGCCGACCATCCACATCAACGCGCCTTGAACTTTATCGCCGGCAAAAATCAGCAAAGCCGAAATGCCCGCGCCGAGGAATGCGCTGACAGCCACGCCCGCCAATATCACGCGAATCGGGCGAATGCCGTCCTTCCACGCCAAAACGTAAATCAGCGACGCAGCCAACATTGCTCCGACGAACGCGGCGGGCGTCACCAAAAGCGCGTCACCGGCGACCATCATTGCGAAAATCCCGAATAAACCTGCTCCCGACGAGATTCCGATTATATGCGGATCGGCGAGCGGGTTTTTCATTACCGCTTGCAGTATCGCGCCCGACAGCGACAAATTCACGCCGACGAGCACCGCGACGATTGTGCGCGGCAAGCGAATGTTTTCGAGTATCCGGTGCTTCGTTTCGTCGATTGCGACTTCGCCGCCAAATAAATCCGTCAAGACCTGCGCGGACGAAATTTCGACGGAGCCGTTAATCAAGCTAAAAAAAAATCCGCCGACCGCAGCCGCGCAGATTAGGAAAAATTTTATCGTCTTCATGTAATCGTTAATCTCTAAGCTCACAAGTGATTTTCGCAATGACGCCGTTGACAACCTTGAATTCAATCTTCTTAATGCCGTCGGTGCTGTGATATGTGTATTCGGTGTCGTTGTAATCGCTGTCGACGCTGTCCGCCCTTCCGAAGGTTGTGTTAAGAGCCGCAGCACCCTGCCCGACGCGCACGCCGTTCGGCGTCGCAATCGCTTGGCTCGTCGTCGAAACTTCCTTGACAATGCCGCGTTCGACTTCAACTTTGAAGTTCGGATAAGTCCAATCGTCGCCGCTCCTGTTACTCGGCTGCCCGAAGGTGTTAAGCAAATCGGTTTCGCTCATGCCGGGGGAAATGCCGCCCAACGCAATCTTGCCGCCGTCGACCGCCGCAAAGCACAACGTCGAAGCCAACATAATCGCGCCGCAAATGACAGCCGTTAAAACTTTGCACTTCATGATAAAACCTCCAAAACTTTACTGCTTGAAACGCTTTTCAAAGACGTCCTCGGTTTCGGGATAGCCGAAGTAGAATCCTTGAATGATGTCGGCGTCGCACACGTCGCGCAGGTAAATGTAAGTCGCCTCGTCCTCGACGCCCTCGATAACGACTTCCATGCCGACTGCGTGACACATCATGACGACGTGCTTGACGACTTCGCGGTCGTATTCGCTGTTGAGAATGTCTTCGACGAAGGCGCGGTCAATCTTGACTTGGTTGCAACGGAAATTCTTAATGAAGGCAAGATTGGCGTAACCCATGCCGAAATCGTCCATCGCGATTTTAATGCCAAGCTCGTGGAACTGATGGAACTGCTTGTTGACGAAATCCCAATCGTAGACCTTGTTGCTCTCCGTCAACTCGAAAACCAAGTTGCGCGGGTTGAGTTCGTGGCGTTCAATGCAGTCCTTGACGAATTCGTAAAACATTTGCTCTTCCAGCTGATAAAGCGAAATGTTCACGCTGACTTCAAAGTCCGGCTGAATTTGGCACCACTTCTTCGCGGTCGTCACGGCGTTTTCGATAATCCAATGCCCAACGGGGATAATCATGCGCGAGCGTTCAAGCAGCGGGATAAATTGCATTGGCGCGACAACCGAGCCGTCTTTGTCGTACCAACGAAGCAGAGCCTCCGCGCCGACGAGCCTGCCGGTTTTGGCGTCGACTTGCGGCTGATAGCAAAGGAAGAAGTCTTCGCAACCGCGCGCGATCGAATTCTGCATGAGGTTTTGCATACCTATATCGTAACGCCAGCGGTCGTAGTATTCGGTGCTGAAGAACGCGATTTGGTCTTTGCCTTTTTGGCGGGCGAATTCCAATGCGACTTCGGCGTAGCGCATAAGCGTAATCACGTCGTCGGCGTCTTCGGGGTAAAACGTCGCGCCGCCCGAAGCCGTGCAGAAAATCGTATCCTCTATGTTGCGAATCTCGCGCATGCAAAGCTGAATGCTTGAGAAAATAATTTCGAGTTCTTCGGGGTAGACGTCCGCGACGAAAAACGCGAACATGTCGTTATCGAGTTTGTAGAGGCGAATATCGGGCGGCAAGATGTTCGTGATGTCTTGCGCGAGCTGTCTCAAGGCGTTGTCGCCGAATTCGTAGCCGTAAGTTTCGCTGATAAGTTGGAAGTTGTCGAGCCCGATAAAAATCACCGCGCCGTGAGCGTCGGGCGAGCTGTTGAGTTCCTTCATAAGGTCGATATGGAAGGCGTTGCGATTGAGCAGACCGGTTATGTAGTCCGCCTTGAGTTTCAAATCCATACGCGCAATCACGCCGGCGACGAGTTCGGGTTGACCGTATTCGTCCGCGCTCGCCGTCATGCGCATTGAAACCCAGCCGTATTCGCCGTTGCGGTTGAGCAGACGGAATTCGCAAAAAATTTCTATGCCGGGGTTGACCGAATCAAGTCGCCCGAAAGCGTCTTCGACGATCTCTCGGTCGTCGTGCCAAACAAACGGCGTCAACAGCGTCGCAAAATCTTCGACGACGTTATCGGGGAAGTCAAAATCTCGCAGGAAGTTTTTGGACAGCAAGACTTGCCCCGTGCTCAAGTCGGTAGCGAAAAGGTATTCGTCCGCTGAATTCTGCAGGGCGTCGAAATAGCTTTTGATTCGGCTCAACGGCGAATCGTCGCCGAGTTCGATAAATAAATTTGTACTCATAATCATTCTTCCTTTTAGATTTATCGCTCTACGTTTTACTGGCTTTTTCGACGCGGCTGCGAAACTTCCTGCCGATTTTCATTGCACGATTTTGGCGAAGTCGGCGATTTTGGCAAGCAAGTCGTCAATCGCCCTGAGCAGCGCGAGGCGGTTGCGTCTAATCGTCAAGTCGTCGTCCATGACCATGACCGAATCGAAGAACGAATCAATCGGCGTGGAAAGCTTTTTCAGCACGTCGAGCGCGCCGAGGAAATCTTTTTTGTCGATGAGTTCGTCCGCCGCGACCTTTATCGCCGCGAAGGAGCGGTACAAAACTTTTTCGGCGTCGAGCGTGAACAAGTCCGCGTCGAGATCGGCTGATTCGGCTTTCTTGGCGAGGTTGCCCACGCGCACGAACGATTGAATGATTTTCGTCGAATCGGGCGTCGCAAGGAATTGTTCGACAGCCGCCGCCTTCAACGTGACTGCAAACACGTCGTCAACGTCGTCAAGCACAGCGTCGATAACGTCGTAGCGCGTCGAGCCGCCGAGGACGTTTTTGACGCGCAGGCGCATGAAGTCCGCCACTTCCTGCTGAATCTTTTCGCGCCCGACGGCGTCCGTGATTTTCAGCAAAGCCATAGCCGTTTCGACAATCGCGGCAATCGACAGCGACCAACGTGCGCCCGTCAGCAAGTTCACGATACCCAACGCTTGGCGGCGCAGGGCAAACGGATCTTGCGAGCCCGTCGGCACGAGTCCACGGCTGAACGTCGCGACGATGTTGTCAATCTTGTCGGCGAGGCTCAAAATCTTGCCGGCAGTCGTCGCGGGTTGTCCGTCGCCCGCGAAACGCGGCATGTAGTGTTCGTCAATCGCCGCGCAGACTTCCGCGTCTTCGCCGTCGAGTTTTGCGTATTCGCGCCCCATGATGCCTTGCAGTTCCGTGAATTCGGTAACCATGCCCGTCACGAGGTCGGCTTTGGACAGCTCCGCCGCACGAATCGCATTTGTCGCGTCGACGCCCAACATGTCGGCAATCCGCTTGACGAGCTCAACAAGGCGTTCGGTCTTTTCGTAGACGCTGCCAAGTCCCTCTTGAAACACAACGGTCTTAAGTTTGTCGCGGTGCGCGTCCAGAGATTTTGTGCGGTCTTCGTTGAAGAAAAATTGTGCGTCCTCAAGCCTTGCCTTCAAGACGCGTTCGTTGCCGTGTTGAACGATGTCAAGATAATCCTTGCCGCCGTTGCGAACCGTCACGAACAGGGGCATTAATTTGCCGCCGAGCGTCTTGACGGGGAAGTAGCGTTGATGGTCGCGCATGGGCGTTATCACGGCTTCGGCGGGCAATTGCAGATATTTCGTCTCGAATTCGCCCGCAAGTGCCGTCGGGTATTCGACGAGGTAAAGCACTTCCTCCAACAGGTCGTCGGTTATTTCGGCGACGCCGCCCTTGGACTTGGCAACGGCTTCAATCTGCGCGGCGATAAGTTCGCGACGCTTGGCTTGGTCGACGATAACGAAATTGTCCGCGCAGGCTTTGACGTAATCTGCCGCCGTCGCGATGTCGAAATCGCCTTTGCTTAAAAATCTGTGACCGCGTGAAGTTCTGCCGCTTGCGACGTTGGCGACGGTGAACGGGATGACTTCCGAGCCGAACAGCGCGACAATCCAGCGCAACGGACGAATGAATTTAAAATCCAAATCGCCCCAGCGCATGTTGTTGGGGAAGTTCAAATCGCAAATCAACTTCGGCAGGAGCGTCGCGAGAATTTCGGCGGAGGGTTTACCTTGTTCGCGAATCACGGCGTAAACGTAGCCGTCGCGAGTGATTAAATCTTCGGGCGCAACCTTCTGCCCGCGCGCGAAACCGACAGCCGCCTTGGAGGGTTTGCCTTCCGCGTCGAACGCAATCTTCGCCGAAGGACCGCGCTTTTCGGTCTGCACGTCTGCTTGAGCGGGTGCCACGTCGTCGACGAGCAATGCCAACCTGCGCGGCGTGCCGAGCGTTTGAATCGTGCCGAAGGTGATGCGCGCTTCCGTCAAGGCTTTTTCCGCCAACGACTTGAGCTGATTCAAGATGCCGGGCATTGCGTGCGCGGGAATTTCTTCCGTGCCGATTTCGAGGAGCAATGTAGAGTTAGAAGTTAGGATGTAGGAGTTAGGAGTTAATTTGGCGTCGTCACAACTCCTACCTCCTAACTCCTCACTCCTAACTTTCAAAAGCGGATAGCCGAGCTTTTCGCGCTGTTGAATGTAAACTTCGGCGCACATGCGAGCCAACTTCCTGACGCGCCCGATAAATGCCGTGCGTTCGCTGACGCTTATCGCCCCGCGTGCGTCCAGCAGGTTGAACGTGTGCGAACACTTCAAGACGTAATCGTAGGCGGGGTGCACGTAGCCGAGCTTGATAATGCGAACGGCCTCCGCCTCGTACTTGTCGAACAGGTCGAACAGTAAATCTTCGTCGCTCAAGTCGAAGGCGTAACTCGTCTGCTCAAATTCGTTCTGGTGAAAAACGTCGCCGTAAGTGACGCCGTCCGCCCACTCCACGTCGTAAACATTCTCGACGCCCTGAATGTACATGGCGAGCCGTTCAAGCCCGTAGGTTATCTCCACGGCAACGGGTTTGACATCTTGACTGCCAACCTGCTGAAAATACGTGAACTGCGTGATTTCCATGCCGTCAAGCCAAACTTCCCAGCCGAGACCCCACGCGCCCAAAGTCGGCGATTCCCAGTTGTCCTCGACGAAGCGAATGTCGTGCTTAGCCGCCTCAATGCCGATAGCCGCGAGACTTTCCAGGTAAAGTTCCTGGATATTGTCGGGCGACGGTTTCATAATCAACTGCAACTGATGATGCTGATAAAGGCGATTGGGATTGTCGCCGTAACGACCGTCCGCCGGTCTGCGCGAAGGCTCCGTGTATGCCGTGTTCCAAGGTTCGGGACCGAGCACCCGCAAAAACGTGAACGGGTTCATCGTGCCCGCGCCTTTTTCCACGTCGTAGGGCTCCGCCAACAAGCAACCCTTGTCCGCCCAGAATTTCTGCAACGCGAAAACCAATTCCTGATATTTCAAGCGTGTTACCTCCTTAGTGAAAATCAAGCCCGTTATAGCAAATGACGGCGATATTGTCAAAAAAAAATCCGCCGACAATTTTGCCGACAGATTTTTTATTCAAGATGCCGTCCCGTATTCGTCGAAGATGTTATCAAGCGCAACGTTCGTCGACGCCTGCAAAACTTTTTCGCGAACGTCGTCGCGTCGCATGTCCAGCCGCCTCAAAACGTTGTTCACTTGACGAATCAGCTGAATTCGTTGCAAGGCTTGATTTTCCGCCGCGTACTTTGCCAACGCCCGTGCCTTGCCGATATTGTCACGCCGTGTAGAATCATGCGGCTCCAAAATATCTGCAACGTAACCTGCTACCCCGCGCCGCACTATTATCATATCGGGATAGAATCCTTGCCAAACGCCGTGCTCGTCTTGATAGGGCAAGCACAACGACCAATGCTTGCGGTCAAAATTTCTGAGCCAACAGACGAAATCATTGCGCGCTTGTTCTTCAGCCAAGAGGCTCGCCTCCCACGTGTTCAGCTTGATTCGCGCCGTACGGCTCTGCGCGTCAACGAACAAATGATCGGCGTATTCAATGCCGTCTTCGGCTCGCGGCAAGTCGGTCATCACTTGCGGTAACTCAAAATTGTGTTCGCTTATTTCGTCGGCAGAATCGGAAATGTCATCGTAAGATTTTCGTATTTCCGGGTCAGCCGTCGCGAATCGACTGCGATAAGCGGCAACGTATTCGCGATATTTTTTCTCCGCGAATTTTTCCACGGCGTCCGTGCAGGCGTTGTCGAAGGCGAATAAAATCACTTCAAGCTTTGCCGCGTTCAAATCGTCGCCGCCGTATTTTTTCAGATACCGTAACGCAATCGCTTCGTCGCAAAGCTTTGCCGCTGCGAAATCAAATTGCCTTTCCGTGTCGCTTTCGTTGGCAGCAAATAAATTTTCCGAAACGAAATCGTGAGCTGTCCAATCCAAAACGTCGATAACATGCGCGGCAAGTTTGAACTTAATCAAGCGTTCAATCGCCTCGTCGTATTCGCCTGCCGCCTTGAGCGCGTCGACGTGTGCCCGAATCATCTCGACCGGCGAATCAATTACTTCGTCCAGCGCGTCAATGTGAATCTGCGTCCACGTCAAAAGCCGCGCCAAGTCAAGCAACGCTGTCAAACGGTTGACGGTCTTTTTCGGTTTGGCTCGATAAGTCGGTAATGCAAGCGCGTTCAAGAAGTCAAAAACTTCTTTGCGATTAATCGCGGCAATTTTCTTCGACAGTTCAAGCGGTGTCAAGGCAAGTCCTTCCGCTTGCGGCAAATTGTTCGTCGCGGGCGGCTCAAGCGTTATCGTCCACGTCTCGAAGGTTTTCGCGCCCAAAGCTTGCCCGTTTACATCCGTGATTGCGCCGAGTTCGGAACCCTTAAGGCTGTCAATGATTTCGTTGACGGTCTCGCGGTCAAAATTCGGCAGGAACAGGCGCACGTCGTTGAGTGTCTCGTTCGTGTCGATTCGCCTTTGCAACGGCGTGCGAATCATGCGCCCGATAAGTTGCGCGATATACGTTTTGTCTGCGGCGCGGCGGAATGACATCATCGTTTCGGCTCGCGGACAATCCCAGCCCGTCGAAAGATTTTCCTTGAACAGCACGACTTTTATCGTATCGTCGCCCGAAATTTTTGACGGCTCCTTATAGACGACTCGCAAGCCGTTGAGCGTCAAGTCAGCCGTCTCGCCGAACGTGTGAACGACTTCACCGACTTGAAAACTTTCGCCGACCGCCGCCTCGATTGTCTTAAGGCACGCGTCCAAATCCGTGTCCGAAACGTTGTCGCCCGTGCCGCTCTGCACCTGCACGATAAACACCGGCTTAACTGTCGCGTCGTAACTTCGCCAATGCGCGCATTTGTTCAGCCAATCTTGCGTCGCCGCCATCAGCAGTGACAGTTCGCGATTGCCCGCGTCTTTTTCGGGATAGACGACAATTATTCGCTCCTTCACCAAGCCCGCCTCGCGCACGTCCGCGTTTGACACCTTGCAATAATCCGTTGACAAGTCCGCGTCGCTTATCAAGGCGTTAAACCGTTCAATCGTCGCCGACATTCCGATTACCAACGGCAAAGGCTTGAGTCCGTCCGCTTCGCTGCCGCGTATGAATTTCTGCATGATTGTCAACGTCTCGCGCCGGTTCGTCGCGCCCCGATGTGCCTCGTCGATTATCAAACACAGCCGCGCAGATTTTTCCGCCGCCGTGTTCTGCAACGTCTGCCATATCGTGAACTGCCGCGTATCCGATTCCCGCGTCAAATTGCTTGTCCGCGAAAGTTTCTGCGTGTTCAGGAAGTAAATCTTTCCGGCGTCAAGCGTCTCGGCGTCAAAGTCTTCGTCCGTTATCGTGACAAGCCTGGTGCCTATGGAGTCGTCGCCGTAACGTGAAAATTTTTGGCGCGATTGTTCGTTGAGTTCGGGCGAATCGCTCAGCCAAACAAAAATCGCGTCGTCCTGCGCGGGATAAGTTGCGTCGCCGTTGTAAACGCTTTCGACCAACGAGACAAGGATAATCGTCTTGCCCGCGCCCGTCGCCGCCGTGAACGATATGATTTGCGATTCGTGTTCCTCGGCGTAGTTTTCAGCCGCTCTGTGCAGTTTGCGCCGTAATTTTTTGCGGGCGTCCTCTTGAAAGTCGCGCAGATTGATTTTCATCGCTTTGCCTCCTTGAGCTTGATGTTTTTCAGATAGTCGCCGTACAGCCGATAAGCTTTCGGGACGCGCAACAGTTCGCGCATTTTGTTCAAAGCTGCGTTCCTGCCCGTCACAATGAAGACCGTTTCAATCGTCGCGTGTTTGAGTGCCGTCGTGAAGTCGCCGAATCGGCGTTCGTCGAGCAACACCGCGAATTTGTTTTCGGCGAAGATTTTGAACGGCGGCAAAGGATTTTCTTCGACGACAGGACACTTGCCGAAGCCGCCCGCCTTTAGCCACAGCACCGGCAACAATTCGCGGAAACATTCGCCCAAAGCAACGGCGTCCTTGTCCAGGCAGTCAAGCTTGAAAAATATCGCGTTGGCTTTGAAACCGTCAGCCATCGGCAAATCGGAGCCGAGATAGTTGCCGTTGAGCGGCGCGCCGTTTATGTCGTGCCCTTCGATACTGCAAACCGTCCGTTGCCACGTGACGTGCCGAGCGATACCCGCTGCTTGCCAAGCGGCGTCTGCGGGCGTGAGTCCTGCCGCCGTCATGCGCTTTGCCTCCGCCTCCGAGACTTCGTTGTTGGTGACGAGGATACAGCGACGTTTGCCGCCGTCTTCCGCGTTGAGAAGATTCACGGCGTGGAGGGTGGTGCCGCTGCCCGCGAAGAAGTCAAGCACGAGCGAATTTTTATTCGTCGCCATTTTAATAATCCTCAACAGCACTTCCAATGATTTTGGATAATCGAAAACTCTTTCGCCGAAAAAATTTTTAAGAAGCAAAGTGCCCGCCTCGTTGCGAAATTCTTTTTCTGCCCAGACTGAACGCGCCATTTTCCGTTCTTCGCGATATTTTTCTACAATCATCCAGCGATTATTTCTCATCGGCTTAGCCATTATGTTGACGTTGATATTTGCCGCAGATTTTTCTTTTCCCCACCGCCAAACCGTCTTGACGCCTTGCGATTCGAGCGGATAAAGTTCATGCCAACCAAGCTGGAAGTCAAGCGAAATTTTGTGCAAGCCGTTTTCGTCGGCATTATTCGGGTCGATATAAAACGGGTAGTAAAGATTCGGGCGATTGTCGACGTTGAAACGCACGTTGCGGTTTCGCAGCTCTCGCAGTTCAAAGCCGCCCAGCTCGTCAAACAGTTTGAACTTTCCCTCTGCGTCGTTGATAAGGTTTATTTTCAGCGCGTCAGTCTTCCGATAAATCAAAACATATTCATGCATTCGGGCGACGCCGCCGTAATCGCGTCCGCTCAAATTGGTAATGACAACAATTTGCGCGACAAAATTTTTTACGCCAAAAATTTCATCGCAAAGAAATTTTAGACTTGCTTGTTCGTTGTCATCGATTGAAATGAAAATCGCGCCGCTGTCCGACAACAGCTCCTTGGCAAGCGCGAGCCGCCGCTCCATCATCGACAGCCATTTGCTGTGGCGATATTTGTCCGCCGCGTCGACGTAATCGTTGTTGTACTTCCAATCGCGCGCGCCGGTGTTGTAGGGTGGGTCAATGTACAGGCAGTCAACCTTGCCGGCGTAAAGGTAGCGCAATAGTTGCAGGGCGTGAAAATTTTCTGCCTCAATGAGCACGTGCCACAAGTCGGAATCGGGCGCACGACACACGTCGTCGAGCTTGGTCAGCGCGGGATAAACCGAATCACCCAAACGCGTGACGACAATTAAATCTGCGCGGCGGCAGGTGACAGTTTCGTTGTCGCGGACGCAAGTGACATCGTCGCCGTCAATCGCGGTGACTTTGTAAACGGCGTCGAGCTTGCCTCCCTTGGCGACGAGCGAGCCGACTTTGACGGGTGCGTTGCAGAGCGGCGAATATTCGGCGGCGGACTCAAAGACGAGCCCGAACTTCTTCCGCTTGCGAAGTTTGTCGAATTCGGCTTTGATACGCCCGCGCAGGTCGTCATCTTGAATTTCGCGGATAAGGTCGTCAAGTGCAGCCAATCAAATCGCCTCCCGATAAAAGCTGTCGCGTTCGACGGGCGTGTAACCCGTCTCCGAAATTAATTTCGTCAACGCGCCGCGAGTTATCGACGAGCCCGCCGCGCCTGCCGCGTGAATGATTTTTTCTTCGCCGAGCGTGCCGTCAAGGTCGTCCGCGCCGAAGCTCAAAGCCAACTGCGCAATCGGCAACGTGAGCATAATCCAAAACGCTTTGACGTGCGCAAAGTTGTCGAGCGTCAATCGGGTCAGCGCGAGCATTTTCAAATCTTCCCACGAGCCGACGCGCCGCAAGTTGAATCGCTTGCCGAGCTCCGTATTGGCGGGGTGAAACGGGAACAGCATCATCGCTTGAAAGCCGCCGGTGTCGTCCTGCAGGGCGCGCAACTTCAACAGATGGTCGACGCGCTCCGCAACCGTTTCGACGTGCCCGTACATGATTGACGCGTTCGTTCGCAAGCCGAGCCCGTGAGCCGTGCGCATAACTTCAAGCCACTGCGACGCGGAACATTTTTTCGGGCATATGATTTCGCGGACGCGGTCGGACAAAATTTCTGCACCGCCGCCCGCCAACGACGTGACGCCCGCGTCAATCAAATCGTGCAGGACTTCGGCGACGGTCTTGCCGCTGATTTTGCTGAAGTTGACGATTTCGACGGGCGTGAACGCGTTAATGCCGACGTGCGGCAAAATTTTTTTCACGAGCTTTACGGCGTCGAGGTAGTAAGCAAAATCCTTGGCGGGGTGCAACGAGCTGACGATATGAATTTCTGAAAGGGACTGGGGACAAGGGACAAGGGACAAGATTTTTGCAATGTCGGCAAGCTCCAACGTGAAGGCGCGATTGTCGCCGCTTTGACATTGGAAGGCGCACAGCGGACAGTTCGCGTTGCAGACGTTGGTTAAGTTTATGTGGCGGTTGACGGTGTAAAAAACTTTCTTGCCGGTCTTCGCCTCCTTGACGCGCCGCGCAGATTCGGCAAGGTACAGCAGATCGTTTTCGTCGTAAAGCGCAAGAATTTCGTCGCGTTCAAGGCGTTGCCCCGAAGAAATTTTTTCATGCGCCGATTGTAAGCTGTTCATGCGTTGCCTCCCGTGGCGACGGGCACGCGTCCCGCCTCGCGAATGATTCTGATGATTTCGTTCTCGGCAAGACTGCGCGGCGAAGTGGCTCCGGCGTCGTGAAGAATATTTTCGCGGTGAATCGTGCCGTCAATGTCGTTGGCTCCGAAACTCAACGCAACCTGCGCGACGGGCACCGTCAACATAACCCAATACGCCTTGATGTTCGGGAAGTTGTCAAGCATGAGCCGCGCAATCGCAATCGTGCGCAGGTCGTCCCACATTGACGTTTGCTTGATGTCGCGTTCAAGCGCGGTGTTCTTCGGCAGGAACGGAAAGCAGATGAACGTTTGAAAGCCGCCGGTCTCGTCCTGCAGGGCGCGCAGTCTGATTAAGTGGTCGACGCGTTCGGCAAGCGTCTCGATGTGTCCGTAAAGCATTGACGCGTTGGATTTTATGCCGAGCCGGTGCGCGATTCGTGCGACGTTCAACCATTGGTCGGCAGTGGCTTTTTTCGGGCAAAGCAAATTTCTCACGCGTTCTGACAAAATTTCTGCGCCGCCGCCCGCTATCGATTGCAAGCCCGCCGCCTTCAGCCGGGTTAAGACTTCCTCGACGCTCAAGCCGCTGATGTTCGCGAAGTGTTGAATCTCGACGCCCGTGAAGCCTTTGACGTGCAACGCGGGAAATTTTTTGTGCAACGTCTCGACGAACTCAACGTAATGATCAAAGCTCCACGTCGGGTGCAAACCGCTGACGATGTGCAAGCCCGTCAAGTGCGGGTCGCGGCTCGCTTCCGTCACCAAGTCAATCGCGTCGTCAAGCGTCATGGCGTAGGCTCTGCGGTTGTCGGCGTCGCGCCCGAACGCGCAGAACTTGCACCGCGCCGCGCAGATGTTCGTTAAGTTCACGTGGCAGTTGACGTTGTAGTAAACGGCGTCGCCGCAAATTTTCTTGCGCACGCTGTCGGCAAGCGCGCCCAGCCAACTCAACTCGTGACAGGCAAAAAGTTCCAAGCCGTCCTCGCGCGTAAGTCGTTCGCCGCGCAGGACTTTCTGTTCGATTTTCTCAAGCTCTCCTCGTACAAACAAAGCAGTTCCTCCCGTTCGATTAGTCGAAAATATTTTAGCACAGCGCGAAAATTTTTTGTAACAAAACTTGCCGCGCGTCGTATAATAGGCAGAAAGATTTTGGAGGTTGATTGCAATGGCGAAAGAGATTTTGAAAGACGAAATCATGAGCGACGATGAACTCGACAACGTGGCGGGCGGCACCGTTTCCGAAACGAACGATTTGCGCAGGACTATCGGTGAAGTTCGTTTGGTGCACGGTTACTACAACAATGAGCCCAAAGACTTTTACACGTATCTTTCGATTGGCGAAGTGGCACCGTATTTGAAGGAACATTACGGGATTGACTCGACGATTAACCTTGGCGAATACTATTTGGCCGGACATGATTACATAACAGAGGGCGCGCCGAACAAATACAGCCGCGACGGACAATCGCTCACTCATCAACAGGTTTTGGACATAATCAAGGGCAAATAAGTTGCACAAAAAATTTTTGCAGACGAAATCCTCAAGACGGAACAGCCGCCCGCCAACAAAGCGCAAGTTGTTGACGCCTTCGTAAAGGCGACGGGCGACCAATTCGTCGACTTTAATACCTTACCCCTAAAAATTTTTTCGACGGGCAGTCAAAACGGCTGTCCGCTTTTTTATTGACGCGCCGCTTGCGTAATGATAAATTATCTGCACCAAGCAACGGGAGGTTACAAATTTTGAGTGACGAGACAAAAACTTTGACGCCCGCCGAAATCGTCGAGCGCACGACAATAGCCGACGTGTACCGCGCCGACAAGCAACTGGCGGGCATCGTCAAGAAAACGAAACTCATACAAAGCGAATTCTTTTCGGAGCTCAGCGGCAACGAAGTTTACCTTAAGCCCGAAAACATGCAACATACGGGCGCGTTCAAGTTGCGCGGCGCGTACAACAAAATCAGCCACTTGACTGACGACGAACGCAAGCGCGGAGTTATCACGGCGTCCGCCGGCAACCACGCGCAGGGCGTCGCTTTCGCCGCGCAGAAACTCGGCGTCAAAGCCGTCATCTGTATGCCTGCCACCACGCCGATTTTGAAAGTCGAGGCGACCAAAGCTTACGGCGCGGAAGTCGTCTTGCACGGCGACGGATTCGACGACGCCTATCTGCACAGCCTGGAACTTTGCAAGGCGCACGGCTACGTTTACGTTCACCCGTTCAACGATCTGGAAGTTTTGTTGGGGCAGGGCACGACCGCACTTGAAATCATCAACGAACTCAAGGACGTGGACGCGATTCTTGTTCCGGTTGGCGGCGGCGGTTTCGCTTCGGGCGTTGCGCTCGCCACAAAGGTCGTCAGCCCGCACGTCAAAGTTATAGGCGTCGAACCCGAAAACGCGGCGTGCATGAAGGCGGCTCTCGACGCGGGCAAGCTCGTCACGCTGAAAAGCTCCGACACCGTTGCCGACGGTTGCGCCGTTAAAACTGCGGGCGATTTGACGTTCGCCTTTTGCCAAAAATATCTCGACGAAGTCATCACCGTCAACGAAATGGAAATCATGTCCGCATTGCTTTACCTTATCGAAAAGCACAAGCTGATTGCCGAGGGCGCGGGCGTCCTGTCGCTTGCCGCGCTGAATAAATTGGGCTTCAAGGGCAAAAAGGTCGTCGCGATTGTCAGCGGCGGCAACATCGATATTTCGACGCTCTCCGCGCTGATTGACAAGGCGTTAATCGTTCGCGGACGGATTTTCTGTTTCGGCGTGTTGCTTGCCGACAAGCCCGGTGAACTCTTGAACGTGTCGCGAATCCTCTCCGAGGAAAACGCTAACGTCATTAAGCTTGAACACGATCAGGCGCGCGTCACGGACAGCTTTAAAAAGGTCGGCTTGGAAGTCACCGTCGAGACGCACAATCACGAACACATTGACCGAATCGTCCGCGCAATGAGCAAGCACGGCTACGAGATCGAAAAGATTGACTTGCTCCGCTGAATCATGCGAATCATCACGGGACGAGCGCGCGGCTTGAAACTTAAAACGCCCGCCGGACTTTCGACGAGACCGACGAGCGACCGCGTTAAAGAATCGCTGTTCAGCATATTGGGCGGGCTGATTGACTTCGCGGAAATCGACACGGTGCTTGACATCTTCGCGGGCACGGGCGCGTTGGGACTTGAGGCTGTGTCGCGCGGCGCACGGGCGGCAACGTTCATTGACACAACGACGACGCAAATCATTCGCGACAACGTGACGCGGACACGCTTCGACGGCTGCAACGTCCTGCGCGGCGACTTCGATAAAATTTTGCGGCGACTTTCGCGGCAAGGGCTGACGTTCGATTTGATATTCAGCGACGCGCCCTACGGCAAAGGTCTGGCGCAACAATCGCTTAATCTCGTCGCGGAACTGAATCTGTTGAGAGCGGGCGGCTTGACTGTCGTCGAACACGGCGCGGACGAAATTTTAATCGCTCCGCCGACACTGCGCCTCGTCCGCAACGCAACCTACGGTAACACCACGGCGATTGAAATTTTTGTTAAGGAGCAAACGGCATGAAGAAAGCGATTTGCACGGGAAGTTTCGACCCCGTCACCAACGGTCACGTGAATATTTTTGAGCGGGCGGCGCGTCTCGTCGACGAACTGATTGTCTGCGTCTTCGTCAACGAGCATAAAAAATTTCTCTTCGACATGCAGGAACGTGTTGACCTGTTGCGCGCGGCGACCGCTCACATCGACAACTTGACCGTCGACGCGTGCACCGGGCTTGCCGCCGACTACATAAAGCAACACGACATCGGGCTGATAATTCGCGGACTGCGTTCGGCGGCGGACTTTGAATACGAAGTCAACCAAGCGCAAATGATGCGTCACCTGCTCCCGAACGTCGACACGATTTTTTTATTGACAGCACCCGAATTTTTGTTTATAAGTTCTTCGGGCGTGCGCGAGTTGGCGCATTTCGGCGGCGACGTGCACGGGCTCGTTCCGCAGTGCGTTGAATTCGCGCTCCAAACTAAAGTTAGGGACTAGGAACTAGGGACTAGGGACTAGAAAGGTGATGATTATGGCAGTACGTGACACCTTGAATAAAATAGAAAGCCTCGTGGCGGGCGCGCCGCATTTGCCGCTGACGAACAGAACGATTATCGCGGAAGAAGACCTTGTTCACTTGGTTGAGGAATTGCGCAAGGATTTGCCGCAGGAACTCGAACACGCGACCGAAGTCATGAAGGAACACGACAACATTATTCGCAACGCGCAACTGGAAGCGGACAACATCATAAAGCAGGCGCAGATTCAAGCCGAACAGCTCATCGACGAAAACGACATCGTTGTCAAAGCCCGCGAAAAATCGCGCATGGTTTTAAGTCAAGCGCAACAGCAGGAAGCCGAAATCATGGAGCGGACGCGCCAAAATTCCCGGCAACTGCAAGACGACGCCGACCGCTACGCCAATCAAGTCTTCGACCAACTCATCGCGCACGTCACCAACACTTTCCAGGGCGTGCAACAGGCTCAGGCGGGTCTTGAAAACGCGCGGCAAATCCTTCAGCAAGCTAAACTCCAAATGAATCAGCAGGCGGCTCAACAGGCCTACGCGCAATCTTACGGCGTGCAACAGCCGGGCTACGGTCAACAACAACAATATGACCAAAATCAGCCGGGCTACGGTCAACAGCAACAATACGACCAAACGCAACAAGGCTACAATCAGCAACAATATCCGCCGCAAGAACAGAGATGACATTTTAAGCGGAGTCTTCGGGCTCCGTTTTTTTGTTGCTTAAGTGAAAGTCGTTTGCTAAAGAAGGTTAGTCAACAAGCGACGTTTGAATATTTATCAAAATTTAATGCTTAATCATTGCGCCGCGTTACCGATTGGCTTATAATGTTATCAAATGTTTTTTGACTATTGGAAGGAGCGATAAGCATGGACGAATTCAAATTTTATCTCCAACGTTTTGCTGCCACGGAAATTTCTTTGACGGAGGATCCCGACGACTATTCAAACGAGACGGCCAACGTCAAAATCTATGCGCTGGCGGGCGACGATACCGTTGACAACACCGCCGCAACCGTCACCATTGACGGCGGCGAAGACTTCGATTTAATAACCAACAGCGGCACGAGAGTTTCCGTATTCGGCGGCGCAGGCAATGACGAAATCATAAACACCGCCTCTAATGTCACGCTTTCGGGCGGCGACGACGACGACAGCTTAACCAATGAAGCCTCAAGAGTCACGCTAAACGGCGGCGACGGCGACGACACCCTTGACAACACGGGTGCAAGTGTCTCAATGGCCGGCGACGCGGGTTACGATTACGTTTACAACACCGCAACACAGGTAACAATCAACGCGGGCGACGACGACGATTATATCGAAAACAGCGGCGAGAGTGCCTTAATCAACGCCGGCGCGGGTTACGACACCGTCTCCAACGACGAAGCTGCAACCAAAACAACAATCCTCGGCGGCGCGGGCGACGATTACATCGAAAACTGGGCAGACAGTGCCCGAATCAACGCCGGCGCAGACGACGACGAAATTAACAACTACGGCGGCTCGTCAGTCTCAATCGCGGGCGACGCCGGCAATGACATCATCTTCAACGAATGGAGCGCAAACCAAATCACAATCAACGCGGGCGCAGGTGACGACAGCGTCTCCAATGACGGCGAAAAAGTTACAATCCTCGGCGTTGGCGGCGACGACACAATCGAAAACAACGGTGCAAGCGTTTCCATCAACGGCGGCGCGGGTGCCGACGAAATTACAAACAACGGCGACTCCGTCAAAATGGACGCGGGCGACGACGACGACTACGTTATCAATTACGGCTCAACCGTGACAATGGCGGGCGGCAAAGGTGACGACTACCTGGAAAACAACTGGGGCAACCAGATTTCAATATCGGGCGGCGACGGCTCCGATTCAATCTACAACACCGCCGATTCCGTCACTGTCGACGCCGGCGCAGGCAACGATTACGTCGAAAACAATTCCGACGAATTCGTAACCATAAACGCGGGCGCGGGTGACGATACCATTGCCAATTTCGGCGGCTCCGATATTTCGATTAACGCGGACGCAGGCAACGACTCCATTTACAACGACAACGACAATAACACCATAGTCGGCGGCAAAGGTGACGACTCGATTGAAAACGCGGGCGATAACGTTCTTTTTTCTTACGCTTCGGGCGACGGCAACGACGTTATTGAAGGTTTTAACGAAACGTCTACGTTGCAAATCGGAAACGGCAGAGTCGCTTACTCTTTGGAAGGAGTCGGCGCAGATCTTTTCGTCAAGGTCGGCACCGGTTACGTTCAACTCGTCAACGCCTTCGATTCGTGGGTCGCGCCCAATATCCTCGGCTCGCTCCAAGGCGGCACCTACTCAGCAACAATCACAGGCACGGCGGAAGCAGACACAATCGGCAATGTCTATTCCGACGTTACCGTTTCGGCTCTGGCAGGCAATGATTTAATCTCCAACGCCGGCTGGACGGAAAACGTTTCGATTAACGGCGGCGCGGGCAACGACACAATCTTGAATTACGGCTCCAACGCCACAATAAACGGCGGCACCTGGGCAGATTTAATCGTCAACGAATACGGCGCAAATGTCTTCTTCCAATACAAGTCGGGCGAAGGCAACGACACGATTCAAGGCTTTAACTCCACCTCAACGCTCCAAATCGGCAACGGCACAACCGATACCTACTCTTTGCAAGGCTCCGGCGATAACGTGCTTGTTATCGTCGGCCAGTATAAAGTCAATTTGGAAAATATAATGTCGCTGTCCAACCTCAACATCCTCGGAACCGACGAAACCGAAGCCGTAAGCGTAATATCGGGCACCGCCGCCGGCGATAAAATCGGAAACATTCATTCAAACGTGACGGTCAACGCGCTCGGCGGCAACGATTCAATTTCCAACGCCGGCTGGACGAAAAACGTTTTAATCCACGCGGGCGCAAACCATGACAATATCGTCAACTACGGCGATGTTGCGACGCTTGTCGGCGCAGGCGGCAACGATTCAATTTCCAACTACGGCGACTCCGTAACAATCGACGGCGGTGCCAACAATGACTATGTTTGGAACGGCGGCTCATTTGTCTCGCTAAACGGCGGCGCAGGCTCCGATTCGATCTCCAATTACTACAGCGAAAAAGTCTACATTGACGGCGGCGACAACAACGATTCAATCAGAAACAACGGCTCCAACGCAACCGTCCTCGGCGGCGCGGGCAACGACACCATAATTAACAACGGCGCAAATGCCCTGTTCCAATATACCGAAGGCGACGGCAATGACGTTATCGAAGGCTTCAACGCAACGTCCACGCTCCAAATCGGCGACGGCACGGCTACTTGTGAAACGCAGGTCAGCGGTGCAGATATTATCGTTGAAGTCGGCACGGGCTCAATTACACTCAAAGACGCGGCAAGCCTTTCCTCTGTCAATATAAAAAGCCGTGATGCGTCCTACCTTGCGCTCGATGACACTGCGGACGACAAAATTACTCTCGCTTCCGATATTAAAACGGCAGACGCCTCGACGCGCACGACAGCCATAAAGATAGTCGCGAACAAAATGGACAACTCAATCTTGGGCGGCTCCGGTTCCGACACGATAAGCGTGGGCAACGGCGACGATACGGTTTACGGCGGCGCAGGCGACGACAACATTAACGGCGGCAACGAAAATGATTATCTCAGCGGCGACGCGGGCAATGACAACTTGCTCGGCGGTGCGGGCGACGACACTCTGCTTGGCGGTACGGGCAACGACACCTTGACGGGCGGCACAGGCAATGATCTGTTCGTGCACAGCGCAGGCAACGACGTTATAACCGACTACGCGACGGGCGACAAAATTTCACTCGGCGCGGTTCTTACAAGCACAAGCCTCAACGGCTCGGACGCGGTCTTGACTGTCGGCAATTACACGC
>CAMZAX010000016.1 GCA_947304355.1 uncultured Selenomonadales bacterium | reverse complement strand
TCTTTTTACTCGCTGCTTCTGTTATTCACTTTTAATTTACCAACAGCCCCTAGTGTTTTGGGAGGCGTGACCATGACGGACAAAAATTTTATGGCTCTCGCGCTCGACGAGGCGTTGAGGGCTTATAACGAAGGCGAAGTTCCAATCGGTGCCGTTCTCATTGACGAGGACGGCATTTTGATTGCCCGCGATCATAACCGAATCGAACAGCTAAACGACGCGACGGCTCACGCCGAACTTTTGACGTTGCGGGCGGCAAGCACGAAACTCAAGCGGCGACGGCTCACGGACTGTACGCTTTATTCGACTGTCGAACCTTGCGCAATGTGCGCGGGCGCGTTGGTGCTGTGCAGAGTGAAACGGCTCGTCTACGGCGCGACCGATTCAAAATTCGGGGCGGCTGAATCAATTTTCAACGTCGTGAATAATGCCGCGCTCAATCATCAACTGCTTGTGACGGCGGGCGTCATGGAGACGGAGTGCCGCGCCTTGCTGAAAAAATTTTTTACAGCGCACAGATAACGTGATACAATGCACAAAATCTTTTCAAAAGAAGGTGTCGCCACATGGGTATGAAGACCAAATTAATCCTCTCCGTCAATGCGATAGTCATAATCGCGTGCGTCGCGATGGGCATTATCGGCTACATTCGCGCCGAAGAGGGTTTCGCCAAAGCTCTGGAAATGAAGGCCGCCGCCGATGTCAAATCGCTCTCCGAAATCCTCAACGACCGCTATCAAGGCGCGTGGCGTTTGCAAAACGGCGTCCTGTTCAAGGGCGATACGCAATTCGACGGCGCAAACGACATTGCCGATTCGCTCAGCAACATCTGTAATGGTCAAGTCACAATCTTCAACGGCGACACCCGCGTTGCCACAACCGTCAAAAGCTCGAACGGGCAACGCCAAACCGGTACGCCCGCTTCAGCCGCCGTCATTGAAAACGTCCTAAAGCAGGGCAAAAATTTCGTCGGCAAAGCGAACGTCATGGGCATTAATCACTACGCCGCCTATCAGCCGCTCAAAGACGCGTCGGGCGCAACGATCGGTATGCTGTTCGTCGGCGTCAGCGTTCACGAAATGGACGACGTAATCAACGATTTGATTATGTCGATTATCGTAGGCGCAATCGTCATCATGATGTTCGGTGCCTTCGCGTCGAACGTCTTCGTCAAAAAAGTAAATGAGCAACTCGGCGAAGTCGCGGACGTCATGAAAAAAATTTCAAGCGGCAATTTGCGCGTCCCCGACTTGGAAGTAAAATCCGGCGACGAATTCGGCGCGCTGGCAAACAACGTCAACGAAATGAAGTTGCGCCTTAAACACCTGCTCACGAAAATCGCGGACTGTTCGCACCGCGTGGCGGAGGCGGGCGACGAACTTCATGACGGCACGCAACATACGAACGAATCAATTCAAACAGTCGCGCAAAGCATGACGGTCTTGACGGGCGACAGTGCCGAACAAGGGCAGATGATTCAGACCCTTGAAGACAAATTCAGCGAGATGAGCGACAAAATGGACGCGCTCAGCGAAACCGTCCTGCAAATGCAACAAATCGCCGCCGACAGCTCCGCCAACGCCAACGACGGCAAAGCCAAAGTCGACATCGCGATTAACATGATGAAAAATATCGAAGTGCAAGTTCGTTCGTCGTCGAAGGTTATCGGCGAGCTGGGCAAGCGTTCGGACGAAATCGGGCAGATTGTCGAGACTATCAGCGGCATTGCGGCTCAAACGAATCTCCTTGCACTCAACGCGGCAATCGAGGCTGCCCGCGCAGGTGAACACGGTCGCGGCTTTGCCGTCGTCGCCGAGGAAGTTCGCAAGCTTGCCGAACAGTCGAGCGAGGCGGCGGGCAATATTTCCGCGCTTATCGCAACCATTCAGCAGGACACCAATTCCGCCGTCGAATCAATCGAACAGGGCAATCAATGCGTCGCCGAGGGCACAAATTCCGTCGCCGAGACAGGCGCGGCGTTCGTCGGCATTGAAGAGCAGGCAACCAAGCTCACCGAGAACGTCGAAAAGAGTTTGATGGACATCGGCGCGGTTTTCATGAGCAACCAAGAAATTTTCACGGCGATTCAGAAAGTCCGCGAGATAGCCGACAGGTCAAGCGACAATGCCAATTCCGTCAGCGCGGCGACACAACAACAGACCGCCTCCATGCAGGAAGTCGCGCACGCAAGCCGTACACTTAACGAACTTGCTCAAGACATGCGCGGCGAAGTCGCCCAATTCAAGCTGTAAGGAGAAAAACTTTTGGACGTTGCGATTAAAGCCGAAAACCTCACCAAAATTTACAAAATCTACGAGCGCGACATCGACAGGCTCAAGGAAACTTTCCACCCGTTCCACAAACGCTACAGCAAAGATTTTTACGCGTTAAAGGACGTGTCGTTTGAAATTCGGCGCGGCGAAAACGTCGGGCTTGTCGGCAAGAACGGCGCGGGCAAATCCACACTGTTGAAAATAATCACGGGCGTCTTGACACCAAGCGGCGGCACTTTGCAAGTCAACGGGCGTATCGCGTCGCTGCTTGAATTGGGCGCGGGCTTCAATCCCGATATGACGGGCGTCGAAAACATTTACATGAACGGTTTGCTTATCGGTCACAGCCGCGAGACTATGGACGCCAAGGTCGACGACATCATTGCCTTCGCGGACATCGGCGACTTTATCAATCAGCCCGTCAAAACGTATTCGTCGGGTATGTTCGCGCGGCTTGCCTTCGCCGTCAATGCGTTCGTCGAGCCGGATATTTTGATTGTCGACGAGGCTTTGAGTGTCGGCGACGCGTTCTTTCAAAGCAAATGCATGGATAAGATGCGTTCAATGATTGCGGGCGGCGTGACGGTGCTTTTCGTCAGCCACGACACCTTTGCCGTCAAAAATCTTTGTCAACGCGCTTTTTTAATGCAACACGGACAAATTTTAATGGACGCGCCCGCCAAGGACGTTGTGGAAACTTACCGGAACATGCTGCTTGAATCGCGAGGCGAACTTACCGAGGAACAAACTCAACGCCAAAACGCCGTCGCCGATAATCTGCGCGGGCAACAGGAGAAAACTCTTGCCGAAGAAAAAATTTCAGCCGAATCATTGGCGCGCGGCAAAGACGTTTTCGACAAGAACGCGACTTATCAGCGTATCGGCGACAAGCGCGCGGTCTTCGACAACGTTCAACTTTTGGACTTGAACGGCGAACTTATCAGCGAAGTCATTTTCGGGCAGGAAGTTATATTGCGCATGGTCGTCCGCTTCCAAACCGACGTGGCGTTTCTGGGCATGGGTTATCACATTCGCAACGCAACGGGCATTGATTTGATTTACACCGATTCGCGCTTCAACGACACAAAAGCCATTTTCGACGCGAAGGCGGGCGACGTTTACGTTATCGATTGGCGTTTCAAGGTCGAATTGCGGCAGGAAATGTACGACATCGCTTGCGTCATATCCACGCCGCTCGACGAGACGCTGAATTCCGCCGAAATGTGCGACTTCATTCCCTGCGCGCTTCAATTCAACGTCGTGAGCCCCAACGCTTATCTGAGCCTGCCCGGCGGTTATGTTCATTGGCACAACGACTTAACCGTTAGACGTGTTGATAAATGAATTTTTTCGGGTATAATGGTCTGAATAAAACATGGAGGCGAAATTTTTGTGGAGACTTCGGAAGTTCAAAAGTTCAACCTAAAAAATTTGCTCTCGACGAAAGGTTACGTGACGATTGCGGCGACGGTTGCGGCAGTCGGTGTCGGGACGCTCGCGCTGTCCGATTCCGTCGCTGACGGAGATAAAACCGTCTTGGGTATTCGCGCCGACGGTCAAAACATCGGCGGCATGGATAAAATCGGCGTCGAAAAAGTTTTCACCAACATCGCCGCGCAGAAAGTTCACGAACTCAAATTCCGTTACGGCGACCAAGAATTTGTCGTCACGCCCGAAGAAATTGCTCTGACGCCGCTCGTCGACAAGGCAACGCAGGAGGCTTTCAACTACGGGCGCGGCGGCTCGGCTGTCGGCAACCTTAATGAGCAAATCAAATGTTTTCTAAACGGGCGCAACGTCACGCTCGCCGCAAATTACGATTCAACCTTACTCGACGAGAAACTTAACGCCATTGCCGCGCAGGTTAATCAAGACCCCGTCAACGCCGTCGTCAATTTGACTTCGGGCGGCGCGATTGAAAAATTCCCCGGCGTTATCGGCAAGAAACTCAACGTCGAACAGCTCGCCGCGTCGCTGAAAGACCCGTTGACGACGCTGAACCTGCCCAAGGGCGCGATTAACCTTGAGCCCGAAAATATTCCGCCGTTCGTCACGACCGAAGACATCGAAAATATCGATTCGGTTATCGGCACTTACAGCACTTATTACTATCCCGGCGACAGGGGCGACAACATTTGGCTCGCCGCCAACGCCATTTCTCATAAGCTCGTGAAAAGCAGTTGGACGTTTTCATTTAACGACACGGTTGGCGAACGCACGTGGGACGCGGGTTACAAAGTCGCGGGCGTGATTATCAACGGGCGTCCTGCAGAGGATTACGGCGGCGGCGTCTGCCAAGTCAGTTCGACACTTTACAATGCCGTTTTGCTCGCGGGCTTGACGCCGACCGAACGCACGCCGCATTATTATCAATCAACCTACGTCGCGCCGGGCAGAGACGCCACCGTTGCCGACGGTTATCTTGATTTCAAATTCCGCAACGACTTCCCGCACAACGTTTACCTTATCGCCGACGCTTACGGCTCGACTTTAAGCGTGTACATCCTCGGCACAAAGGCTGATTTGGGCGGCGCGGAGATTGCCATTGAGCGCGAAGGCTCCGATATGACGCCGACGATTTATCGCGTGTGGTACAACGGCAACGACGTTATCAAGAGCGAATTCCTGCACACCGACGTTTACGAGAAACCCAAGCCGCGTCTTGAGCAGGAACAACGACCGCTTTGATTTGGAGGATTCGACATGAACAAAAAAGTTGCCGTAGCAATGAGCGGAGGCGTTGACAGCTCGTTGACTGCGGCACTTTTGCTTGAACGCGGCTTTGACGTTATCGGCGTGACGATGATTCTTTTCGACGGGCAGGACACTTCCGACGCTCAAAACGTCTGCCGGCATTTGGGGATAAGCCATCACGTCGCCGACTTCAGAAAAATTTTTCGCGCGGAGGTTGAAAATTATTTCGTCGCTGAATATCTGCGCGGGCGAACGCCCAATCCGTGCGTCCGTTGCAACCGCGAGATTAAATTCGGCGCGCTGTTCGACTTTGCAACTGCAATCGGCGCGGATTTTTTTGCTACGGGTCATTATGCCCGCGTCGCCTTCGAGAACGGACGCTTCAAGCTGAAAAAAGCCGCCGACATTAAAAAAGACCAATCTTACGTCCTGTACAACTTGACGGCGGAAAAATTGTCGCGAATCGTTTTGCCGCTCGGTGAACTGTCCAAGACCGACACCCGTCGCCTCGCCGCGCAGATGAACTTGCCCGTCGCCGAAAAGCCCGACAGTCAAGAAATTTGTTTCGTGCCCGACGACGACTACAAAAATTTTATCGCCAATCGTGAGCCGTCCGCGCAGGCGTTGCAAGCGGGCAAAATCGTCGACGCGTGCGGAAATGTTTTGGGAAATCACGGCGGCGTTGCGAATTATACGATCGGTCAGCGCAAAGGTTTGGGCATTGCCGCGCCGCAACCGCTTTACGTCACGCGCCTTGACGTTGCCAACCGTCTGGTCGTCGTCGACACGGGCGATAAACTTTTCACCGCGACTTTGACGGCTCATGACGCGCATTGGATTTACAAGCCGACTTTGCCCGCGCCTTTGCAAGCCAAAATCCGTTACGGTTCGCGATTTGCAGATTGCACCGTCGACGAGGCGGAAAATTTTTTGCATGTGACGTTTAACGAGCCGCAACGCGCAATTACGCCGGGTCAGTCGATTGTCTTCTACGTCGGCGACGAAGTTTTGGGCGGCGCGATAATTGATTGATTGAACTGCTTGCAAAAAATCTGCGCGTCGATTATAATTTCTTCGGCAAAGAAAAATGCCCCGCGAAATTTGCGAGGCTACGATTGCTTGAAGGCGGTTCAGCCCCTCGTCTATAGGTGAGCTACGAAAAAAGGTAAGCCGCTATTCGCCGGGAAGCTTAGGCGGCTGTTCCTGAGAATATCCAGAGGATTATCAACGTGATTACGATGATTCTGAAGATAATCGTGAACATTCGATGCACCCCCTTTCCGGGGGCTTCTTTTTTTGATTTAAACCGCCTTTTGCCGCTTGGCATCAAGCAAGAGCGATTATAAACTATACGTCGTCTGATTTCAAGGCGGCGTTCATTTTTTTTACATGCTTGCGAAAAATCTGCGCGGCAATTATACTTGCGCGGGAGGTTTTGCATTTGGAAACGAAAAAATTATTTCGTGGCTTCTGGCTGCTGTTCAAAGATTATTGGTTGAGTGAGGACAAGTGGAAGGCGCGCGGGCTGTTGGCGGTCGTCATTGCCATGAACTTCGCGATAGTCTATCTGCTCGTGAAAATTAACGAGTGGTACAAAGTTTTCTACGACGCGTTGCAAAATTACGAGGCGGCAAGTTTCTGGCCGCTCATCGGGCAATTCAGCGCGCTGGCGTTCCTTCACATAATCATTGCGGTTTACGCCGTGTATTTGCGGCAAATGTTGCAGATAAAGTGGCGCACGTGGATGACGAAAAATTATCTTGCCGCGTGGACGGGCGGGCAAACGTATTATCGCCTGCAGGATTCGACGGATAACCCCGACCAGCGTATCTCGGAGGACATCGGGCAATTCGTCGGGCTGACTTTGCAACTGATAATCGGTTTTTTGCGTCAACTGACGACTTTGGCGGCGTTCGGTGTGGTTTTATGGGAATTGAGCGGCTCAATCACAATCGCCGGGCTCGTCATTCCGGGTTACATGTTTTGGTTTTCGTTCATTTATTCGGGACTGGGAACTTTCTTCGCGCACAAAGTCGGGCGGCGGCTTATCGACTTGAATTTCGACCAACAACGCTACGAGGCTGATTTCCGTTTCAGCATGATGCGCGTCCGCGAAAATTCGGAAAGCATTGCATTTTATCGCGGCGAAGCGTCCGAAATGGAGGGTTTCAACTTAAAATTCTCCAACGTCATTAAAAATTATTGGCAACTTATGAAAAAGACCAAGCACCTGAATTTTTACGTCAACGGCTACGCACAAATGGCGATTTTGGTTCCGCTTTTAATGGCGGCTCCGCGATATTTTTCAAAAGAAATTCAACTCGGCGGGCTCATGCAAATTTCGTCGGCGTTCGGGCGCGTGCAGGAGGCGTTAAGCTTTTTCGTCGATTCATACGACACGCTTGCTTCGTTGGCGGCGGTAATCAACCGTCTTGCGGGCTTCACCGAACACATGAACGACGCGCAAAAAATTCGCAGTAAAGTCACGATGGCGACCGCTCCGGAATTGCAAATCGCCGATTTAAACGTCAAATTGCCGACGGGGCGCGAATTGCTGAAAAAACTTTCGCTCCAACTGCAAAACGCCAAGTCGTTGCTCGTGACGGGCTCATCGGGTTGCGGCAAGTCGACTTTGTTGCGAACTTTGGCTGGAATTTGGGCTTACGCGTCGGGCGAAATTTCACTGCCGGCAAAATCCCGCGTGATGTTCCTGCCGCAAAAGCCGTATCTGCCGTTGGGGACGTTGCGCCGCGCATTAATCTATCCCGCCGCCGAAAAGGACGCGCCGCCCGACGAAAAACTTAAACAAACGCTGAAACTCGTCGATTTGCCCGCGCTGACAGACAAACTCGACGTTGCGGACGATTGGAGCAGGATTTTATCGCTCGGCGAACAGCAACGCCTTGCTTTCGCGCGCGTGCTGTTAAGTGCGCCCGATTATATTTTCCTGGACGAGGCGACAAGCGCACTCGACGAACCGCGCGAACTGGAAATGTATGAACTTTTGCGCGAAAAAATGCCCGAAGTCACAATCGTAAGCGTCGGGCACCGTTCCACGCTGTTCAAGTTGCACGACGTTGAATTAAATCTCGACGGCGCGGGCAACTACACTTTACGAAACATCGGAGGTTGATAACATGTTGAAGAAAATTTTGCTGGTAGTCTTGGTATTGTTGGCAATTATCGGCGCGTTTACGATTTACGGCAGCTACCAGGTCGTCGACAACGCGATTAAGGCTAAGGAGCCGCAAATGCGCCAATACGTGCAAATGGACGAAGCCGCGCAGAACAAATACATCGTCGACAATTATATTGAGATTATGGACGGCGTAGACATCAACAAGGACGGCACGCCCGAAGAAAAAGCAGAGCTCGAACTTTTGAAACAAGTAAACACCGCTCCCGATGTTCGGCAGGCACTTGTCGAAATGGGACGCTCGTTAATGGCGACCGCCGTTTTGATGTCCGATAACGTAACCAACGAACTCAGCGCGGAAGACAAGGCGAAATATCAGCAAGAACGCAGCCAACTGGAGACGCGACTCGAAAAATACGGCAAATTGGTTGAGGCGGCTGGCGTTAAGTAAACAACTTTAAGTAACTCTCTTTTTGTAGTATAATGGCGTCGACGAGTCCGTTGAATTTTGGTCGTTACTGAGGAGTTGAATGTTATGGGTTTCTGGAACAAAATTTTCGGCGGCGGCGAAGATGCCGAGCTTGTCGAGCCTGTCAACCTTGTAAACGGCGTGCGCAAGGCTGCGCGTGCCGAAGGTCGCGTGCAAGGCGTCGGTTTTCGTTTTTTCGTGCAGAGCAACGCAAAAGCCATGGGCGTCACCGGTTGGGTCAAGAACATGAGCGACGGCTCCGTCACCATGGAACTGCAGGGCGAATCCGAAATTGTCGAACGCCTTATGGCGAAAATACGGCGCGGCAACGATTGGATTAAAGTCACGAATTACACCGTCAACGATTTGCCCGTCACGGAAGGAGAGAATACTTTTGCCATCAGATACTGACATCGTGCGCAAGGCGGCACGTGCCGAAGGTCGCGTGCAAGGCGTCGGTTTTCGTTTTTTCGTCATGCAAGCCGCGCAGGCTGCGGGCGTCACCGGCTGGGTCAAGAACATGCGCGACAGATCCGTTACCATGGAATTGCAGGGCGACTCCGCCATTGTCGAACGACTCATCGAGCAAATAAAACGCGGCGACGATTGGATTAAAGTCACGAACTTTACGGTAGATGACTTGCCCGTCGCGGAAGGAGAGAATAAATTTGCAATCAGATACTAACGGCGTGAACGTCAAGCGAATTCTGGTCTTGCACGGCCCGAACTTGAACTTGCTGGGCACGCGCGAGCCGGAAGTCTACGGACGCATGACGTTGGGCGACATCAACGAATTGTTGCGAATGCGGGCGGTCGAGGCGGGCGTCGACGCGATTGACTTCCTGCAGTCGAATTACGAAGGCGAATTGGTCGAGGCGATTCAAAAGGCGCGCGGGCGTTACGATTTCATTTTGCTCAACGCGGGCGCATTGACGCATTACAGCATTGCGCTGCGCGACGCGATTGCCGCCGTGCCCGTCCCCGTCATTGAAATTCACCTGTCGAACATTCACCGCCGCGAGGAATTTCGTCACACGTCGGTTATCGCGCCCGTCGTCATGGGTCAAATCTGCGGCTTCGGCGTCGACAGCTACATCGCCGCCCTTGACATCGCCATACGCAAGATTCAAACGGATACAAAATGAACACGAACTTTGACTTCAGCAACAGACTTGCCAACCTTTACGACAAGCTTGCCGCCGAGGAAGTCGACGCGCTTTTGATAACCAAGCCCGTCAACGTCACGTACTTCAGCGGCTTTCGCGGCGACAGTTCCGCCCTGCTTGTCGGCAAAAATATTCGCAAGCTGATAACCGACGGGCGTTACACCCAACAGGCGACAATCGAGGCGAAAAATTTTACGTTGGTCGAACAGACCGAAGGGCTTTTCAAAAAAATTGTCGACGAACTGAAAATCTCCGCGTGCAAAAAAATCGGCGTCGAGGGTCGCGTAATGACGGTCGCCGAACGCGATTACCTTGCCGAGGAACTCAAGGGCATCGAGTTCAAATCCGTCGAGCTTGACATTTTGCGGCAGGTCAAGGACGCGGCGGAAGTCGATTGCATTAAACGCGCGTGTCGAATCGCCGACGACGCCTTTGCGAAAATTTTGCCCGCCATAAAACCCGGTGTCCGCGAGGTTGACATTGCGGCGGAATTGGAATATTTTATGCGGCGATTGGGCTCCGAACGCGCGGCGTTCACGACGATTGTCGCTTCGGGTTGGCGCGGCAGTCTTCCGCACGGCACAGCCTCCGACAAAAAAATCTGCACGGGCGAGCTTGTGACGTTCGATTTCGGCGCGACGTTTAACGGCTACAAATCGGACATCACGCGGACGATTTGCGTAGGGCGGGCGTCGAGTGAACAGCGCAAGATTTACAACGCGGTCTTTGACGCGCAACTTTACGGGCTTGAAGTCATCACGGCGGGCAAAAGCGGCGTCGACATTGACGCGGCTGTTCGCGACAGGTTGACGGTTTCGGGCTACGGCGATTACTTCGTCCACGGGCTTGGTCACGGCGTCGGGCTTGAGATTCACGAGGAGCCGCGCCTTAGCAAGCTGAGCAAATCCGAAAATCTTTTGCCCGATTCTATCGTCACGGACGAGCCCGGCGTCTACATTGAAAATTTCGGCGGCGTCCGAATCGAAGACACGGTTTTGGTCACGACGGACGCGGCGCAACCTTTGACGCTTTCACCAAAGACACTGATTGAACTTTAGGAGGTTTGATACCAATGATTTCAAGTACCGATTTCAGGACAGGCTTAACGATTGAGATTGACGGCATGGCGTGGCAGGTCGTCGAATTTCAACACGTCAAGCCCGGCAAAGGCGCGGCGTTCGTCCGCACTAAGATTAAAAACGTCGAGACGGGCGCGGTCGTCGAGCGCACCTTCAACCCCAACGAGAAGATGCCGCCCGCACGCCTTGATACCAGCAAAATGCAATACCTTTACGAATCCGACGGACAATACACCTTCATGGACGTGGAGACTTACGAGCAAATCGAGCTGACCAAGGAGCAACTCGGTAACGCGCTGAACTTCCTTATGGAAAACATGGAAGTCAACCTGCAGACGTTCAAGGGGCGCATCATCGGCGTCAACCTGCCCAACAGCGTTGAACTGAAAGTCACCGAATGCGAGCCCGCCGTCAAAGGCAACACCGCTACCGGCGCGACGAAAAACGCCACGCTTGAGACTGGCTACGTCGTTCGCGTGCCTCTCTTCATAAACGAAGGCGACGTCTTGAGAATCGACACGCGCACAGGCAATTACATCGAACGCGCATAAAAATCTTTCGGACAAAAAAGCAACGTGACGTTGAATCCGGATAGCGCGCCGTGCCGTCCGACACTTTAAAGGTTACGCCCGCGACGATACGCAACGCTACGCATTGCTAGTTGTGCCAAAAAAAATCAGCCCGTCGAACGAATCGGCGGGCTTTTTGCTTGCGACGAAAAATTTCTACGAGGCGACCGTGACTTAAATCATCAATAGCGTTGTTGTTGCCGACGGCGTTGTTGTTCGCGTTGCCGACGACGCTCTTGTTCTTGCCAGTAACGACGCTGTTGTTCCAGCCGTTTCTTGCCTTCTTTGCCTTTGTAGTAACCCCCATTGACCATTTTCCCCCACCAGCTGCACTCAACCGTTTGCACCGACGCCGAGGCAGTTGATATTGGAAGCGCGGTAACGGCGATTGTGACGAGCAACAGCATTGTCGTTAAAAATTTTTTCAAGCGAATCGCCTCCTTTAATGAAAAACGTCGCCCGCCCCCGTCTGAGGCAGCAAGAGCAGGCGGCGCAAAAAATTTTATTCGGAACCGGGCTTATTCTTCTGAGAATTTCCTTGTGATATTATCGTTTTCATCAATGGTGATTAAAATGTGCGACGAATTTACAGCCCTGCCGTTTGGCGCAAAGAAACGGAACATATAAACGTAAGTACCTTCTTCAAACGGAGTAAATTTTATTTCTGAATCCGCTTTGTAGTTGAATGGCTCACCAACGGTCGATTTAGAACCATTTGAATCAAGCGTTGTAAATATCGGAGCTATAATGTCGCCCGGCTCAAGTGCAAATCTCATTTGGCGAACCATGCCATTTTCAACGTCTGAACCTACACCGGATATTACCCATTTTTTCGTTGCCCACTCGTAAGCGACCAGCAGGTTACAAACCTCTTGAAATCTCTTGATTCTTTTTTCGCCATTTTCATCCGTATATTCTCTTTTGCCGCTCCAATAAATCGGAACTTCATAATAATCACGGAAGGCTTCCTCATCAGTCTCAACATTATCGGGGGGCAAAATTTTTTCCGTTATCAGATTCATAGATATCTTATGTCCGTCTATTGTCGGCTGACCACCCCAAGAAAAGTTTTCCGTAAATGTTCCGGAATTCCAATCCCGTTTTAAGTGTGTATCGGAGCGTAAGACAACAAAGCCGGTATTTTCCAAACCGACAGACTCATCGCCCTCTTCGACAAAGGGCATTATCACGCATTCGATGGAAGAAACGTTTTCAAGTTGCTCAGGAGTGAGTTGTATAACGCCGTTTCCGTCCGAATCTTCTTTAATGGGCAGTTCGGCTAAATTCGATACGTCCAGCTTAAGCAGATTTTTGTATAGGCTTTTTTGAGAGCTTGGCGTGGATTTTTGAGTTAAGAAATTATCAAACTCGTTCTGAACATAAGGATAATAAGTTGAAATCCCTTTGGCGCGGAGATAAGAGCCTTTACGATTGTAAACAACTGCCTCGTCAATCGCGGCAATTAATTCAGCAGAAGTTTCAGGCAAAATGGTTGAGGTATTTTCGGCGAGAACATTTAAATCAGTGTACCAGTCTGAATATCTTTCCGAGATTCCACCGGAAGCGGCACGAGCAAATTTACCGCTAAAACCTTTTTCATTAATGGAAAGATTTTTTGCTTCTGAGAAATATTTTTCGTAAGCCTCACGAAGTTTGGGCATTTTTGAAAGGTCGATAACTGAATACGCGCTGATTTTTGAGCCAAAGCCACCAGTTTTCTCATCAGTTGCCTCGTAATATGCCATATTGCCGTCACAGATAGTTTGTCCAATAGATGCGCCGTTCATGCCGGGATTTTTTGCCAATTCTTCAATCCAATAGGTATAGTACCAGCCGGCACCGGGCGTGGAAGGTTCCGAGCCGACCATATATCGCGAATAATCGGCAACGCTGTTTGCCGATTCGTAAGAGCCGGTTAAGCAGGCATCGAATCCGATAAGCTCAAAAGGTTTTTTGCCCGAATGACCGTAAACGCTTGCAAAAACTTTGTTGAGGTCGTCGTAAGTTAAGTGATTAAACTTTTCGGGCTTAGGAGTATTATCGAAGGCTTGATCGTAGCAAATGCCATTAACGCCGCCATGATCCCAAAAAACCATAATCCTGTGGTCGGCTTTAAAATTTTCCTCACCGAATGTGAGGAATTTCTTCAATGTGTCGGATTTGCCCATGCCTGCTCTCCAACTGGAAATTTTGTTTAATCCGCGCGAATCACACAGATAAATGCCTGGACCTTTCCTTTCGATCCACTGATGTTTCCAATTGATAGCACCATTTGCGTAAATCAAAAGTTTAACATTCGACGGCAGGTCAACTTGTTGCATTTCGATAATGTCACGACTTGCATTGGCATTTTCTTCGAGATCCGTGCCGCAGATGTACATGTAGATAAGCCACGTGTCGTCTTTGGTGTGGCGCGGGGCGTCGGCGGCGTCGACCTTCACCGCCAAGCAGAGCACTGCCGCCAAAACAGTTAAGGCGGCGATCGTTCGTTTGAACATGTTCCTCATCTCCTTATCGCGAAAAGAATTTTGTGTACGGAATCCAGTATAATTGTTTTTTTTTGTCAATTCAATCGGGCGTGATTTTACAATGAAAGACGCGGGCGGCAACGCACAAAAAAAAGCAACGTGACGTTGCATCCAGTTGTCGCGCTCCAATGTTGCGGCAGAGGAAAGTTAATCGCCGCGACGGAACGCAACGCTGCGCATTGCCAGCCCGAAAAAAAATCCCGCCGCTCAATCGAGTGACGGGATTTTAACTTGTCCCTTGTCCCTTATTCCTTCAAATCGCTGAGGTCTTCGATGTCGTCGTCGTGCTTGACGGAAACGATCTTGCCGCCCTGCACCGTGAAGACCGCGCCTTGTTTCGTGTACTCGTTCTTGCCGCCAACGGGGTTGACGAACTCAAAGATGTAAAAGTAATAACCGTCGGGGAGCATGGCGTTTTCGATTGTCGGCTTGTCGCTGCCGAGAGTTATCGTCGCGGAGCCGATTACCATGTCAAGGTTGTCGGCGTATTTCGCATGAGCGGTGTCCTCAAAATGTTCGCTCTCGTCTTCGGAGATGTTGAAGTTCAGATAAATCGGATTGATGATGTAGCCCGCCTTCAAGCCGTCTATCATGCCGCTCGGCAGTCCGTTTTCGTCCGCCGCGCGGGGCATGCCGATTATAGTGTACGTTGCGTCGGGATAGTTGCACGAGACGAACAGGTTGCGCACTTCCCCGTTGATTTGAATCGGGATGGCGTAAAGTTCTGAGCCGCCGATTTTGTTGCCGTGCTTATCGGTGCGCGTGCTGTCGGCGACGATTTGCACGAAGACGGGCTGACCTTCAAACAGAACCCAGTTGCCGTCGAAGGTGCTCTTAAAAATGCCCGCGTCCCAATCTTCGCTCATGTCGCTGTCGCCGCCGAGGAACAGTCCTTGCAAATGTTCGGAGCCGTCGTCGCCCGTTTCGGTCTTAACGTAAATCAGTTGGCAACGGACGCTTTCAACGCCTGCGCGGGCGTTCGCGTCGAGTGCAAGGCTTGCGGTCATGGTCTGCGCGTCGACGGTGACGGGCGTATCTTTCAACGCGCTCAAGTCGAAGAGACTGTCCGGCTTCGTCGAAAGTTCGTCGTAAAGGAATTTGTACAACGCGCCCTGCGTGTCGGGAATCAAGTCGCTTGCCGCCGTGACTTGTCGGTAAACGTCGATGTTCTTGCCGTCGCGAATCAAATCGAACGGGTAGTAAATCGACAGCCCGCTCCTGCGATTGAGCGATTGACCGCGCCGCTGATAAAGCACGACGTTGTTGACTGCGTTGACGAGTTCGCCGCCCGCCGTTTTGAGTTCGGGGAAATTGTCACGCGCGTTTTCGGCGAAGCCCTTCAAGTCGACAAGATTCGGCGCGTTGTAGTCGCTGAAATGCGTCGCCGCCGCCTCGGAAGGATATTGTTCCGCGCCCGCCGCCGCACGTTTGAATTTCGTGACGACGCGGACGAATTCATCGGGGCTTTGGTGTTTGCGGGCGACGTTGAGAGCCGCCTTGCCGAATTTGGCGTAAGCCGACTTGAGCGCGTTCATTTTCTGCGCGGACAGGTCGATAAGCGACGAAGTTAAAATATTATCGGCGTCGATTCCCAATTCCGCGTCGACGGCGTTTGCGCTTTCCCAATACGTTTCGCAAATCGCCTTGCCGACGTCCTTGCCGCTCATCGCGGGATTCTTCGACAGGCTGTTGAGCAAATCGGTGTAGCCGAAGCCGACGTAGATATTTGTTTCCTCCTGCGAAGCAACCATGTAATCGGCGGCGTCTTCGACGGCAACGGCGGTTTCGTAAGCCGACATGTTGCACGCCTCGAACGCGACGACTGCAAAGGGTTTGCCGTTGAGATTAGTCCAGCCGCCCTTGACTTCGGCAAAGGCGTCGTGAATTTCTTTCAAGCTGAGCGCGTGTTGGGTGTAAGCGTCGTGACACACGCCGTAAAGCCCGCCCTCGTAAGTGACGCCGTGGTCGACAAAGATAAGCACGCGGCGGACGTTGCCGTCGGGATAAAGTTCGCGTTCAAGTGCCTGACCCGCTTGCGAGCCCATATCGGTTGCGGTGTCTTTGTCGCCGCTTATCGGCAACTGTTCGCGCGGAGCCCAATCGCGGTGGTCGCTGTCGTAAAGGTAGCGTCCGATTTTGCCGTTGCGAACGACTGCGCCGCTTATGTCGCCGCCGAGCGTCCAATCGTCGTTGGTGCTTACGTTGCTGTTGAGCAAGTGCGTATCGATTTTGGCGTTGAGGTCGCGGAATTTCTCATGACCCCAAACGTAAGTTCCGCCCGCCTGCATGAAAACTTTCACGTTGGGGGAAAGCGTCGCCGCCTCGACTTTACGGATTGAACGTGTCGCGCAACCGGGATTGTGTTCGGGGTCGGCGAGAATCAAGGCGTTCGGGTCGTCCGAATTTAAATCAGTCCCGGCTTTGAACAAAATATGCGACGTTTCAATATCGGTGCCGCACACGTACCAATAAATCAGCCACGGCGCGGGCTTGGCGGCGTCGACTTTAAAAGTAAAGCAGAGCACCGCCGCCACAATCGTCACGACCGAGACAATTTGTTTGAACATATCATCATCTCCCGCGAAAAATTTTTGGTACATGGTAGGTATAACGTTTGCAAATTCTTTTGGGAAGAATCGGCGGGCAGATTTTTTCGGCGCGCTGTGATACAATCAGCCAAAAAATTTTGGAGGCTGAATCATGAAACGAATTTGGGCACTGGACGTCCTGCGCGGCGTCGCGATAGCGATAATGCTTTTCCTGGACGCGCCGCCCGATGAAATTTACACGATACTTCAACACGCGCCGTGGGAAGGCTTGACAGTACCGGATGTCGCGTTGCCGATGTTCGCGTTCGCAATGGGCGCGGGCGCGGCGATTTCAATGGCAAGGCGCGAACCCTCGACACGTCGAATCCTAAAGCGCGCGGCTGTCATGTTCGCTGTCGGCTTGCTAATCGGTTTCCTGCCGAAAGTCCTCGTACTGCTGTTCCACGACGATTACACGGCTCTGATGTGGACGACTGCAACCGGCTACGTTCCCGAAAATTTCTTCGACGCCGTTATCGGTCACGGGCGGCTCTTCGGAGTGATTCAGCGGCTCGCCGTCATTTACGCGCTCGGCATTTTAATCGCGCGGGCGATTCGCAACGAAGTCGGCATCCTAATCGCGGCGTTCGCGTTGCTTATCGTGTCGTCGGCGGGCTATCACGTTTACGCGCCCGATAATCCCTTCGACATGCAACACAACATCAGCGGTGCCGTCGATTTGATTTTCCCCGGCGCGAATCACATTTACACGCCGAATTACGATCCCGAAGGGCTTTACGGCTCGATTACGGGCACGGCGTCGGTGCTGTTCGGTTTCTTGGCGGGCAGAGTGTTAATCGACAATGCGGCCAATCGCGAAAAGATTTTTACGTTCTGCGCGGCGGGCGCGGTCTTGCTGATTGCGGGCGGCTTGTGGAGCATGTTCGACATCGTGGCGAAAAATTTATGGACGACGCCCTACACGCTGATTAATGCGGGCGGCGACTTCCTGTTGCTCGCGCTGTTCACGAAGTTTGAAGCGGCGACGAAAAAATTTTTGCACCCGCTCGGCGCGCTCGGCATCAATCCGCTGTTTTTCTTCGTCGCCAATCAAGTCGTCTTGACGTTCATGATCTTTTTGCCAGACTCCGGCGGCGTTTACATTTGGCTTTACGAACACACGACGCAGGGTTTAATCTCGACGGAATTCGGCGCAACGCTTTTCTGCGTGATATGGTGCCTGCTGTGGTTGCCGCTCGCCGAAATCTTTTACCGACTGAAAATCATCATTAAGCTTTGAGGTGACGACATGCTGAACGACGAAGAATTTCTGCGCGGCAACGTGCCCATGACGAAGCGGGAGATACGAACGTTGACGCTGGCGGCGGCGCGGCTCGACGTTGATTCTGTTGTCGCGGACGTGGGCGCGGGCACGGGCTCGATAACGATTGAAGCGGCGCGACTTGCTCACGGCGGCAAAGTCTTCGCGATTGAACGCAACGCGGCGGCGATTGAACTGATTCGGCGCAACATCGAAAAATTTTCTGTCGGCAACGTCGAAATAATCTGCGCGGCGGCACCCGACGGCTTGGCGTCCTTGCCGGCACTCGACGCGGCGATAATCGGCGGGAGCGGCGGACGACTGAACGCGATACTTGACGCACTCTTCGACAAGCTGAAAACGGGCGGGCGGCTCGTCCTAAACGCGATAACGTTGCAAACGGCGACGACTGCGCTTGAATACTTGCGGGCGCGCGCCCTGCCTTACGACGCGTTTCAAGTTCAGATCACTCGCCTGGAGCGCGTCGGGCGTTACGACATGGCAAAGGCGTTGAATCCCGTGTGGATTATCGCGGCGACAAAGGAGGTGTGATTATGTATTACTATTCAACGGTTGACGGCATTGTTATGACGCACAGCGCGCTTGAGACGGACGAATATTCTATGCCGTGCGTGCGCGTGCACTTTGAACGACCGAACGACAACAACGGCTTCGACTTCGCGGACGGCAGGATTCCGCATTTCAACTTCCAAAAGGCGTTCGGCTTCTCTGAGGATGAGCTGTTCAAGCTGCGCGACTACATGCGCAACAACGCGTTCTTGATTTGGGAATTCGCGCAAAAGGGCGGTGGCGAAAATGCCTAAGGTCTTGCAAGATTTTCTTGGTTATGCTATTTACTTTTGGGCGAACGAGTCGGGCGAGCCGCCGCATGTTCACGTATCGAAGGGCAAGCAGACTGCGGGCGCGACAAAGTTTTGGATACGACGCGACGGCGTGGAATTGGCGCACAACGACGGGCAAATCCCCGCCAAGGACTTGCGCAAAATCGAAACGTACCTTTTGGCGAATCAGGACACGATTCTTGCCGCGTGGTTCAGATTCTTCAACATGTAAATTTTTAGGAGGTAAAAACATTGGTCAAAGTCAGCGTAATCGGCGCGACGGGCTACGCGGGGGCAGAGCTGCTGTCGATACTGCACAGGCACCCGCAAGCCACGCTCGCGCACATAACCTCGGAAAGCCACACCGGCAAAAAAATATCGGAGCTGTATCCGCACCTGCGCGGGCTGTGCGACATGACGCTTGAATCGCTTTCGGACATCGTGAACATCGGCAAGGACAGCGATTTTATCTTTATCGCGCTGCCGCACGGACACGCAATGGACGCCGGGCTTAAACTCGACGCGCTGCCCGTCAGGATAATCGACTTGGGCGCGGATTATCGTTTCGCTGATACCGCCGTCTACGAGGAGTGGTACAAAGTCCCGCACATCCACAAGGACGCCGACAGAGTTTACGGGCTCGCCGAAATTTATCGCGCGCAAATTCGCGACGCAAAGATAATCGGCAACGCGGGCTGTTTCACGACGGCTTCAATCCTCGCGCTCGCGCCGCTGGTCAAACATCATCTTATCGACGCCGGCTCAATCATCGTCGACGCGGCAAGCGGAGTATCGGGCGCGGGCAGAGGGCTCAAGCTCGGCAATCACTTCCCCGAACTTTACGATAACTTCAAGGCTTACAACGTCGCGCACCACCGTCACACGCCCGAAATCGAACAGGCTCTCGAAGACCTCGGCGGCGAAAAAACCGTTATCAACTTCACGCCGCACCTCGTGCCCATGTCGCGCGGCATTTTGGCGACGTGCTACGCCAAGCTCAACGAAAACGTCGGCGCGGATATGATTGACGCGGCGTTTCAAAAAATGTACGGCTCGGAAAAATTTATTCGCTTGCTCGGACGCGACGCCTACCCCGAAACGAAATTCGTGCGCGGCTCCAACTATTGCGACTTGGGCTGGCACATTGACGACCGCACGCGCCGTGTTATAATTCTTTCCGCGATTGATAACCTCGTCAAGGGCGCGGCGGGTCAAGCCGTTCAGAACTTCAACATTGCGGCGGGCTTCCACGAAAGCGTTGCGCTCGACGTGGTTCCGATTTATCCGTGAAAGGGACAAGGGACATGGGACAAGGGACAAGTTCAAAACACTAGTCCCTAGTTCTCGGTTCCTTGTCCCTCACAAACGATTGAAAGGAGCTTGAATAATGTTCAGCGATAAACACAAGACGGCGGGCGTCGCCTATCCGCAAGGCTTCACGGCGGCGGGCGTCCGCGCAGGCATCAAGAAAAACGGCAACCTCGACGTTGCGCTTATCTACACCGAACGCGAGGCGGCAGTTGCGGGCGTCTTCACGCAAAATTTAGTTGCAGCGGCTCCCGTTCACCTCAGCAAAATCGTCGTGGGCACGGGCACGGCTCACGCTGTCGTTGCCAATGCGGGCTGCGCAAACGCCTGCACCGGCGAACAAGGTATTCGTGACGCGGAGCAAATGGCTCAAGTTGCGGCGGACGCGCTCGGTTGCAAGCAGGACGACGTTATCGTTGCTTCGACGGGGCTTATCGGCTCGTATCTGCCTATGGACAAAATGACGGCGGGCATTAAAGACGCCGCGCAGAAACTTTCACGCGACGGATCTGTAAACGCCGGCAACGCGATTGTCACGACCGATACCTACTCAAAGGCGTGCGCGACCGAAGTCACAATCGGCGGCAAGGAAGTTCGTTTCGGCGCAATCGCAAAAGGCTCAGGCATGATTCGCCCCGATATGGCTACAATGCTTTGCTTTATCACGACCGACGCCGACATTGACCAAAAACTTTTGCAGACGGCTCTCAGCGACGCCACCAAAGTCAGCTTCAACATGATAACCGTCGACGGCGACGAAAGCACAAATGATTCGGTTGTCGTTTTGGCGAACGGCGCGGCGGGCAACAAAAAAATCGTCGCCAAGGATGCCGACTACGAAAAATTTTCCGAAACGCTCAGAACCATTTGCGTTGAACTTGCCAAGCGAATCGCGGCGGACGGCGAAGGCGCAACCAAATTCATCACAGTCAACGTCACGGGCGCGCAGTCTTTTGAGGACGCCAAACGCGTCGGCATGAGCGTCGCCAATTCCCCGCTCGTCAAAACCGCGTTTTTCGGTGAAAATTTCAATCCCGGACGCGTTATCTGCGCGGTCGGCTATTCCGGCGTCGCAATCGTCCCTTCCGAGGTCGTTATAAAATTCGGCGGCGTTCCCGTTTATGCCAATGGCGTTATGCCCGACGTTGACAAAGACGCAATGAAAAAAATTCTTCAGGCTCACGACATTGTTATCGACATTGACATTAATCGCGGTAATGATATGGCAACGGTTTTCGGATGTGATGAGAGTTTTCTTTACGTCAAAATAAATTGCGATTATAACTCTTGATTTAAGAAAGTTTTTTAAGATAATAGCAATGGCAAAAAAGATCGTCGGCATTTACAAAATCACCTGCAAGAAAAACGGCAAATTCTACATCGGGCAGAGCACGGACATCAAGCGGCGATTCTCTCAACATAGACGCAAGCCGCCCGCCAGAATGCAAGAAGACTTTGATTTATACGGCGTCGACGAGTTCATTTTTGAAATTCTCGAAGAGTGCGCGCCCGAAGAACTCGACAAAAAAGAAACTGCCTACATGAACGAATTGCAATCCGAATACAACATAAAAACGGAAGGTCACGGCATTTTTGACGAGGCTCGCGAAAAGCTTCGTGAATTGAACACCGGCAAAAAGCGTCCCGACATCAGCCGCAAAGTCAAATGTGTCGAAACAGGCGAAGTTTTTGACAGCATAAAAGCCGCCGCGCAATGGTGTAATGTTCCAAGCTCCACTATCGTCATGTTGCTTAAAGGCAAAGGACGAACAGCGGGAGGGTATCATTGGATTTACGCCGACGACGGCAACGAAGAGGCGGCTCTCGAAAGAATTCGCCAAATGCCTGAAGGTCACAAGCCGACAGCAGAGACACTGGAAAGGCAACGTCAAACAAAGCTCGGCAGAAAACTCACGTCCGAACACAGCGAAAAAATCCGTCAATCACACCTCGGCAAAGGTTGGAAGCCGTCTACCTACGAAAAGTGTTGCAGAAAAATTCGTTGCGTCGAAACGGGCGTTGTCTACGCGAGTGTTCGCGAAGCGGCGGAGGCTTTCGGCGTCACTGTTTCTGCCATTGGCAATGTTGCAAGCGGCAGACGTGAAAAATCTTGCGGTTATCATTGGGAATTCTTTGACGGACAAATTCCGCCGCCGCACGAGGAAGAAAATCCAACGGTATCGCCCAAGCTCATTCGTTGTGTCGAGACGCGGAAAATTTTCAAAACAATCAAAGACGCCGCCGAACACGTCGGCATTTCCACCGCCGCGATAAGGCATACCTTGCACGGGTGGGCGAACACTGCGGGCGGCTGTCATTGGGAATTCTGTACCGCTTAACGGCTTTACACGGAGGCAAACGCCTTGAACAACAAAATAATCGTCGCGGGCATCGGACCGGGCGGCGAAGACTACATCACACCTGCCGCGCTGAAGAAAATTCGGGCGGCTAAATTTTTAGTCGGCGGGCGGCGCGCGCTTGAACAGTTCGCTGCGGCGAATCAAATCCCTTGCGCCGTGACTCGCGACCTCGACACGCCGATTGACTTCATTCGCGACAAATTGACGCTCGGCAATGTCGTCGTCATGGTCAGCGGCGACCCCGGTTATTATTCGTTGCTCGACCGCCTGCGCCAAACCTTTCCACCCGAATCAATCGAAGTCGTTCCGTCAATCAGCGCAATGCAACTCGCCTTTGCAAAAATCGCACTGCCTTGGCACGACGCCACGTTACTAAGCTTTCACGGGCGGGAACCTGCGCGGGCGGCTCTGGAATATTCGGCGGGAAAAATCTTGGGGCTACTCACCGACGCCGAACACAACTCCGCGACGATTGCGCGACTCCTGCTCGACAAATGCGGTTGGGATAAAAATTCTGTCGTCACGATTTGCGCGCGCTTGTCTTACGCCGATGAATCGATTGTGACAACGACGCTCGACGACGCCGCGCAGGCTGAACCCGTCAAGCATTGCGTCCTTATCGTGCGGGAGGTGCGCTCATGAACAATCTCGACAAGCTCGAATCGATTTTCCCCGAATGCATTACCGAATCGACCGACGCCAAGGGCGAGACCGTCCGCGCCGTCGACTTCGACCGCCTTAAGCAAATCCTGTCGGGCGTTATCGCTGACGAAGGCGAAAAATATCTTTTCACTTTCGTAGGCAAGAACAAAGCCGCGCAGTCCGTTGAAACGGCGGCGACCGGTAAGACGTTGCGCCCGCGCCGCGACACAAGCCGCGACTTCGATTCGACACGCAACATTTACATCGAAGGCGACAACCTAATTGCGCTCCGTCTCCTGCGGGAAAGTTATCAAGGCAAGGTCAAATTTTTGTACATAGACCCACCGTACAACACCGGCAACGACTTCATTTATTGCGACAACTTCAGCATGACGCAAGCCGACTTCGACGACGCTGCGGGCAATCGAGACGACGACGGCAATATATTGCGCACGCGGCTCAATACGCCGGCGAATCCGCGCGTTCATTCCGTTTGGTGCGCCATGATTTATCCGCGCCTCCTGCTCGCCAAGCAATTCCTTCGCGACGACGGAGTTATTTTTATTTCAATCGACGACCACGAACAAGCGACCCTCAAGCTCATGTGCGACGAGATCTTCGGCGAAAAAAATTTCGTTGCCGACATACTTTGGAATTCTACGAAGTCAGTGACCAACACAGCTTTGATTTCCGTTTCACACACGCACAATCTTGTTTATTTTAAGAGCATGGATTATTTCATAAAAAATCGAACGAAGTTCAGATTGCCCGAAGATGGCGAAGGCTTTTCTAATCCCGACAACGACCCTCGCGGCGTGTGGAAAGCTGACCCGTTTCAAGTTGGCGGCTGGCGACCGAATCAGCAATACGAAATTGTAAATCCGAAGACAGGCAAAATTTACAGACCGAATCCCGGTTGCAGTTGGAAAAATGATTATAGACACTTTCAAGAATTATTGGCGGACAATCGAATTGTTTTTGGTAAGACGGGCGACAGCAGTCCGCAACGAAAAAGATTTTTATACGAAGCTATGGAGCGCGGACGCGTTGCAACGACGTGGTGGGACGACGTAGGAACAACAACAAATGGCACGCAATTACTCAAAAATATTTTTGACGGCAAGACAATTTTCGACAATCCTAAGCCCGTTAGCTTGATAAAAAAATTTTTGCAATTAGGCACGGACGCTGATTCAATCGTCATGGATTTTTTCAGCGGCTCCGCGACGACCGCGCAGGCAGTCATGGAACTCAACGCGCAAGACGGCGGGCAGCGCAAGTTCATAATGATTCAGCTTGACGAGCCGACGCCCGACAATTCCGAGGCACGCCGCGCAGGTTACGAGACGATTTGCGAAATCGGCGAAGAACGCATCCGTCGCGCGGGCGACAAACTCAAAGCAGTTCACCCCGACATTGACACGGGCTTTCGGGTCTTCAAAGTCGATTCGTCGAACTTCAAAGCCCCGCCGAAAAATTGGGCGCAGGAAATCCTGCTCGGCTTCGTCGACAACATCAAGGACGACCGCGACGCTTACGATTTGCTGTTCGGCGCGCTTTTGACCAAGGGTTTGCCGATACACCTGCCCTGCGCGGCGGAGACAATCGGCGGCGTCGACGTGCTCAGTTACGACGGCGGCAGGATTTTGGCTTGCTTCGGGCGCGATTTGCCCGACGACGCGATAAAGTCATTGGCGGCGCGCAAGCCCGAAAGAATTTTCTTCCGCGACGCGTGCTTTGCAACTTCCGCCGACAAAATCAACGCCCGCGAGTATTTTAAATACAACGCGCCCGACACGGGGGTTGAAGTCTTGTGAAGTTCCAATTCAAGCAACAGCAATTCCAAACGGCGGCGGCGGAGGCAATCTGCGACGTGTTCGACGGTCAGCCGAAACAATCGGACGTACTTGAACTCGTGCCCGACGACAAAGTTTTAATCGGAGCCAACGCGCCGCTTCAACTCAACGCCGAACAAATCCTTGCCAACCTGCGCGGCGTACAAAAAAATTTTTCACTGCCGATAAGCGAGCGACTTGACGGCATGAATTTCACGGTTGAGATGGAAACGGGCGTCGGCAAGACTTACACGTATATCAAGACGATGTACGAACTGAATCGCCGCTACGGTTGGAGCAAGTTTATCGTGGTGGTGCCGAGCGTGGCGATTCGCGAGGGCGTCAAGAAAACGTTTGCCGTCACCGAGGAACACTTCAAGGCACAATACGACAAGGCGATTCGTCACTTCGTCTACAATTCCGCCAACCTTTCCATGATACGGACGTTCACGGAGGACGCGGCGATTTGGGCGATGATCGTCAACGTGCAGGCATTCAGCTCACGGTCAGCCGACGCCCGCCGCATGTTGCAGAATCTTGACGAATTCAGCGGTCGTGTCCCGCTTGAAACAATCGCGCACCTTCGCCCGATAATAATCATTGACGAGCCGCAATCGGTTGAAGGCACTGTTGCCCGTCAACGCCTAAAAGACTTCAAGCCGCTGATGACGTTGCGCTATTCGGCGACGCACCGAGACCTTTACAATCAAGTTTACAAGTTGGACGCCCGCAAAGCCTATCGCGACCGTCTGGTCAAGAAAATCAAAGTCATGGGCATTGAAATCGTCGACGATCAAGCACGCGGTTACATTTTTTTCGAGCGGGTCAATCTTTCGAGCAAAGACCCGACGGCGACGGTTGCCTTCAAGCGGCGCGACGCGGGCGGGCTGAAACGAATCACGCGCACGCTGAAAGCCGGCGACGACCTGTTTAAGCTGTCGAACAGCATTGACGATTATCGCGGTTGCGTCGTGACGGAGATTGACGGCGCAGAAAATTCGCTGACATTCGGGAACGGACTCAAACTTTACACGGGGCAGGCGACGGGCGACATAAACGAGGACGACGTTCGCCGCATTCAGATTCGCGAGACGATTCAAGCGCACCTTAAACGCGAGGCTGAACTTTACGAGCGCGGGATAAAAGTTCTGTCGCTGTTCTTTATCGACGAGGTTGCGAAGTATCGCCGCTACGACGACGACGCGCCGACTGCCGGGCTTTACGCGAAAATTTTTGAGGAGGAATACGCCGCCGCCGTTGAACACTTCGATACGAACGCCGCGCACCGCAAATATCTTGACGGCATTGCCGCGCGGGACACGCACGCGGGTTACTTTTCGGTCGACAAGAAAAATCGCTTCGTCGACAGCCGGCGCAGGGATTCGGACGACGCAGACGCCTACGATTTGATAATGCGCAACAAGGAGCGGCTTTTGGACTTGCGGGAGCCCGTGCGGTTTATCTTTTCGCATTCGGCATTGCGCGAGGGCTGGGACAATCCGAACGTCTTCCAGATTTGCGCGCTCAAGCAAAGTACGAGCGACGTGCGGCGGCGGCAGGAAGTCGGGCGCGGTATGCGGCTTTGCGTCAATCAAATCGGCGAGCGCATGGACGCGGAGAAACTTGGCGAAGATAATTTTCTTAAGGTGAACGTTTTGACGGTCGTGGCGAGCGAAAGTTATCGGGTGTTCGCTGACGGCTTGCAACGCGAAATCGCCGAGGCTTGCCCGCAACTGAAACCCGTCGAGCCGAATCTTTTTGTCGGCAAGAAAATCGACAACAGGCTTGCCCGAAAAATTTACAATGAGCTGATTCGCCGCGATTATCTGGACGACGACGGACGCTTGACGGAAAAATATTTTGCGGACGCTCAGGCGGGCACGCTTAATTTTGGCGACGAGCTTGAATCTGCGCGGGCGGACATAATTAGAATCCTTGAGACGGTCGGCGGCGGTTCAATCGCAATCGACAACGGGCGCGAGGAAATTAACGTACAGCTGAACGCGGCAAATCTTAACTCTGCGGATTTTCAAGAGCTGTGGCAACGGATTCGGCGGCGCGGCTTTTATCGCGTCGCGGACGATAACGACTTCGTTACGGCGGCGGCTGACGCGCTCAATGAAAAGTTGCATCTGCCCGAAAGCAAGGCGGTCTTCGCGAACGGCATTTTGAACGACGAGCTTGAATTCGTCGACGGAGACAGCACCCGGCGCGACGTTCACGGCTCAAAGGCGACGGACATTGATTTAATCGGCGAGCTTGTTAAGGCGACGGGTTTGACGCGACACGATACGGTTGAGATTTTGCACAGGCTTGCGCCCGACAAATTCGCGCTGTTCAATCGCAATGCCGAACGCTTTGTCCGCGACGCCGCGCAGATTATCAACGAGACGAAGACCGCCCGCCTTGTCGAGGGCATCAATTACGCGCCAACCGAAGAATATTTCGACACGAACATTTTCGACGCGTTAACGGTCAACGGGCGGCGCAACCTGCTTGCCACGAAGAAAAACGTTTACGACCGCCTGCTTGCCGATTCCGGCGGCGAAAAGGATTTTGCCAAAGCGTTGGAGGCGGCGACCGAGGTTATCGTCTACGCGAAGTTGCCGAAAAGTTTTTACCTTCCGACGCCCGCCGGCAGATACAGTCCCGATTGGGCGATCGTCTTGCGCGTCGCGGGCGTGACGCATTATCTGATTGTCGAGACGAAGGCTTCAGACGACGAAAACCAACTGCGCGGCGTCGAACGAATCAAGATTGCCTGCGCCCGAAAATATTTTGGCGCGACGGCGAACGGCAGCGTACAATACGCCTTGGTCAAAAGCTATCGGCAACTGACGGATATTTTACGAGGTGAATGAAATGCCGTCGGGCGTCAAGGGGCAAGAATTTTCTGCTTGTCCCTTTTTTTGTTGCGTGATAGAATTCGGGCAAAATTTTTAGAAGGTGTTGCCTTGGACAATAACGCGAAACCCAAACGAAATTTCTTGCCGATAATCTTCCTCGCGCTGTGCTTTATCGGATCGGCGGCGGCGGGCGCATTGTTCGCTTCGTCAAGCCTGTTCGACCCGAAAGACCCGATACGAACAATCGTCAGCACCGACAGCGAAGTTGAACTGATAAAAGCCCGCGACAAATCAATCGTCTTGCTTATGGGCGTCGACAAGCGCGCAGACGACGTTGGTCGCTCCGATACGCTCATGATTGCGACGATAGATCCGCGCCTCGACCAAGCGACGTTGCTGTCAATCCCGCGTGACACTCGCGTAAAAATTCGCGGGCGCGGCTACGACAAAATCAACGCGGCATTCGCTTACGGCGGCGTTCGTTTGACCGAATCGACCGTTGAAAATTTCCTCGGCATCGACATCGACCATTACGTAATGATTGACACGAACAGCTTTGTAAAAATCATTGACGCGATTGGCGGCGTGGACATTGACGTTGAAAAGCGCATGTTTTACGAAGACCCGTGGGACGACAACGGCGGGCTCGTGATTGACCTTTACCCCGGCGAACAGCACATGGACGGCAAGACCGCCGTGACTTACGTGCGCTATCGCGACTCGGAAGGCGACATCGGGCGCGTCAAACGGCAACAAGCTTTTATGACGGCGTGCATGGATAAAGTCACTTCGCCCGAAATTTTGCCGCGCATTCCGAAAATCCTTCGCGAAGTCATTGACGCCGTCGAAACCGATATGTCATTGCGTCAACTGCTCGAATTGGCGGGCGCACTCAAGGCAGCTCAACAGAACGGGCTCGAAACGGACATGGTGCCCGGCTACCCGCTTTACATTGACGACATAAGCTATTGGATTCCCGACGTGGAGCTTATGAGAATTTCTGTCGCCGACGCGTTGGGCATTGCCGTCGACCCGTATTTGCGCGAACGCTTCGAACGCGACGCCCGCGAGTACAACGAATCGATACCTTCGGGCGCAAGGGACGTGCCCGCCGACGACGACAGCATTGGCAAGCCCGTCCGCGAAAGCCGCGAACGCCGACGCACCTACGACGACCGAACGACCCGCCGCACTTACGAAGATCGCGTGACGACAAGCGACAGGAGCCGGTACGACAGCGACCGCACGAATTCCAACGACAGCTTGACGCGCGTTGACGAACGACCATCTTCCAACGACAACTTGACACGTACCGACGAGCGCACGCCTTCAAACGACAACTTGACACGTACCGACGAACGTCCGTCTGCGAATGACAGTTTGACACGAATTGAAGACCGCACGCCTTCCAACGACAGCTTGACGCGTGTTGAAGAGCGTCCGTCTGCGAATGACAGTTTGACACGAACAGACGATATACCGACGCCGCCGCGCAGAGATACCGAAGCTCCGCGAATAGAACGCTTGCCCGCGCCCGAAGTCAATTCGGTTTTCAGCGAGCCGACACGCGACGACGCACCAAAGACGAGGTATTGAACATGATAAATTTAACCGACGATTTGTTTCTGGGCGACGGCAATCACAAAATTGTTTACGCGCACCCGACCGATAAAGCTTTGTGCGTCAAGCTGTTGCGCACGCCCGACGACCCCGACTTTGCCAAGGAAATGCGCTACCGCAAGGCTCTGGGCTCCCGCGCAGATTCAATGACGTTGCTGACGAAATATTTCGGCGAGGCGGATACGTCCAAGGGCAAGGGTTATCTTTTTGAACGCGTGACGGACTTCGACGGAAAAAACTCAACGACCATGCTTAAAATTCTGAACGACACACTTGCCGACCGAAAAGACTTGCCCGCGACGGAAAAGATGTTGCTGGACTTCAAGCGCGCGTACTTCGCCGAAAAATTTTTGCTGGCGGGCGTCGACCCTGATAATTATCTTGTGCAACGGACTTCGCCGACCGAACGCCGCGTCCGCATAATCGACAACATCGGCATTGCAAGTTTCATTCCGTTGCCGTATTACTTCGACTACTTTGCCGTCAAGCGCGCAAAAAAATATTGGGCGCGTTTCGTTGACTTGATGCGCACCGATTACGGGGCAATGTTCTCCGAAGAATTTTTGGGAAAGTTGGCTGATGTATGAATCGAACGACGCGGACGGTTGTGAAAATATTTTTAATCGCGGCGGGCACGGCGGCTTGCTTGGCTGCGGCTTACTACGCGGGCTCGAACGCTACGGGACACGCCCTGGCGACGGCTTCCGACAACATGAACTATTCGCGGTGGCTGGAGAAATATTTCGCGTTGACGCGGGTGACGGGCTTGGCGAACGGTCTTTGCGCGCTGATTTGGTTTTTGGCGGCGCGTTTCGTCTTTGAAGTCGACGAGGCGGCGGGCGCGGGCAAGCGGCTCGTGTGGGCGGCGTTGCTGTTTGCGTCCTTGGCGATAAGTTTGGGCGTCCCGCACTTCTACGCGCCGATTCTCGGCATCAAGCTCAACGGGATAATCTTCGCATTATTCGCGGCAGTCTTCACGGGCGCGGGCTATTGGTTGCTGACAATTTTCACGACGCCGCTTGCCTTCAAGTACACGCCGCTCGGCGCGCAACTGTTCGGAGGACGCATATGAGTTATTATTTCGTATCAATCGGCGGCACGGGCGCGAAGGTCATGGAAAGCTTGACGCACCTTTGCATTGCCGGGCTCTTGCCCGAAAACGAACGGCTGTTTATCGCGGCAATCGACCCGGACGTCGGCAACGGCAACTTGGAACGCACAGCCACCGCGCTGAATAATTTCACCGTCTTTCAGAATTTTTCCGTAGGTAACGACACGCCGCTTTTCAAGAACAAAATTTCAATCGTGCGCCCGTTCCCGTGGAATCCTACAGGTCACGACAAGACGCTCGACGATTTGATTGAATTTCATCACCACAGCGGCACGCCCGTCGGCAAACTCTACGAAGTCCTGTACACGCGCCGCGAACGCGCCACCACGCTCAACGAGGGTTTTCGCGGACACCCGTCGATTGGCGCGGCTGTCTTGGCTAAAAAATTCGACGACGCCTCCGATTGGACGACGCTCACTGCGCAAATTGAAAAGACCATCGGCGAAGGCGACTCCGTGAAAATTTTTTTGGCGGGCTCGGTTTTCGGCGGGACGGGTGCTGCGGGCTTGCCGACTGTGGCGCGACTTTTGCGAAACAATCTCGCCGACTACGCGGACAGAATTTCAATCGGCGGCGTGTTGATTCTGCCGTACTTCAGCTTCACGCCCGCGCCGCACTTCGACGAACTCTTTGCCCGCAGTGAAAACTTCCTGCCCAACACGAAGGCGGCTCTCAAATATTACGCGGACAAGGAAAATCTTTTCGACGCGACGTATTTTGTCGGCGATTCGGTCATGACGCCCGTCGGCGAATTTTCCGTAGGCTCGGCGAATCAGCGCAATGAGGCGCATATCGTCGAACTGTATGCGGCGTTGGCGGCGACTGACTTCTTTGCGCGCCCGCTCAAGGCTCCGAAGCTTTTCAAGTACATTTGCCGTCACGAACGCGATAAATTTTCGTGGAGCGACTTCCCGGCGTCGGACGAACGTTTCGTACAGTTCGCGCGATTTATTTTTGCTTACGCGCATTTGATTAAGCCCGTGCTCAACGATTTGATTTCGGGCAACGCGAAGGCTTACAAGTACCCTTGGTTCGTGGACTTCCTTGACGACGTGGATTTGACGGCGGCGGACGTTGTGAACTTTAACTTTTACGCGGAGGCGTTCGCGGCGTGGCTCAAGCAGATCGAAACGCTCAACGGGCGCGAAGTTTTTTTGATTAACCCCGCGATGTTCGAGGCGAATCCTGCGCGGCTGGTCGACAAGAAACTTTTCGCAGCGATTGACGGCAACAAGTCTAAGCTCACGATTCACGAGGTGTGGTATCGCCTGACGGAGCCGTTCAAGTTCGATTCGACGGTCAAGGGCTTCGGGAAGTTCTTGCGGCGATTGTACGACGCTTGTAAATTATAATTTCTAACCCCTGATCCCTGACCCCTGACACCTAAAAAGGCGGTGATTCTATGGCGAACGTCGTGACGATAACGGGCGTGAAGAAACTCTACAAGATGGGCTCGGAGACGGTTGCCGCGCTCAACGGCGTGGACTTGCGCATTGACGAAGGCGAATTCGTCGCGCTGATGGGTCCTTCGGGTTCGGGCAAGTCGACGCTGATGAATATCCTCGGCTGCCTCGACAGACCGACCGTGGGCTCGTATAAACTGTTGGGGCAGGAAGTCAGCGGGCTTTCAGACGACGCCCTTGCCCGTATCCGCAACAAGACAATCGGTTTCGTCTTCCAAAACTTCAATCTGTTGCCCAAGCTCACCAGTCTTGAAAACGTCGCGCTGCCGGCGGTTTACGCGGGGCTCGGTACGAAGGAACGACTTGCCCTCGCAATGGACGCGCTGGAAAAAGTTTCGCTGTCCGACCGCGCAGAACACTTGCCCGGCGAACTTTCGGGCGGTCAACGTCAACGCGTCGCCATTGCCCGCGCAATCGCAATGAAGCCCGCGATACTCATGGCGGACGAACCCACGGGCAACCTCGACACCAAATCGACGGGCGAAATCATGCAAATCTTTCGCGACCTGCACGCCTCCGGCTCAACGATAATTTTAGTCACGCACGAACCCGACATCGCGCAGGCTGCCGACCGTCAAATACTAGTCAAGGACGGCAAGATAACCAAAGACATTATCACGGCGCACAGCGACGAAGTGATTGACATTGTTTAAGGGAGCAGGCTTATGCTTTTCACCGAACTCTTGAAAATGGCGTGGCGCAGTCTCGCCGCCAACAAGCTCCGCACGTTCCTCACGATGCTCGGCGTGATTATCGGCGTGACAAGCGTCATTGCGCTGGTCAGCGTGGGCATGGGCGTCAAAAAGAACGTCGTCGACTCAATCTCGCGGCTCGGCTCCAACATGCTGATAATCATGGCGGGCAGCTCCAATCGCGGCGGAATGCGCGGCGCGGCGGGCTCAATCACGACGCTAACCTACGCCGACGCCGAAGCCATCAAGGACAAGATTAAATATATCGACCACGTATCGCCGACCGTGCAGGGCAGTTATCAAATCGTTTACGGTCACGAAAATTGGAACTCGACCGTCACGGGCGTCATACCCGAATACGTCGCCATTCAGTCCCTCACGTTGAAGAGCGGGCTTTTCTTCAGCGAACACGATGTCGACGTTCGCAATCGCGTCGCGGTTATCGGCTCGACCGTCGCGACTAACTTATTTGAAAGCGTCAACCCCGTCGGCAAGAAAATCCGAATCGGCAACGCGCCCTACACGATTATCGGCGTGCTCGAAAGCAAGGGGCAATCGACGGGCGGTCAAGACCAAGACGACGTTGTACTTATCCCTTTGACGACCGCGCAGGAACGCCTTATCGGCATAACGCACGTCCGCAGTATCAACGTGCAAGTCAGCGACGCCGACAAGATGGACGAAGTTCAAAGCAATATCGAAAAACTTTTGCGCCAACGCCACAGGATACGCGCGGGCACCGAGGACGATTTCAACGTCCGCAACATGACAAGCATAATGGAAACGATGACTTCGACGACGACAATGATTACGCTGTTGTTGGGCGCGATTGCCGGCATTTCGTTGATTGTCGGCGGTGTCGGAATCATGAACATTACGCTTGCCTCCGTCACCGAGCGCACACGCGAAATCGGCATACGCAAGGCTATCGGCGCGACCTACAGCAATATCATGCTCCAGTTCCTGATTGAATCGACCATGATAAGCATAATCGGCGGGGCTATCGGCATTGTTATCGGCATCGGCGCCGCGCAGGCGATTTCCAAGTTCGGCAACTTCACGACGGTTATCAGCGGGCTGAGCATTGCGGCGAGCTTCGGTTTCGCGCTGTTCGTCGGGATTTTCTTCGGAATGTTGCCCGCGCGGAAGGCGGCGCGTCTCGACCCGATTGACGCCTTGCGTTACGAATGATTTACGGCAACTCCATAAAGTTAATCTTCGTCGGGTTTACGTCAAGAATGTAGGCGTAGGCGCGACGATAAATTTTTTCGCCGAAAAAGCTGTCGTCAATCGTGGCGCGGCTCATGATGTAAGTGCCGGGTTCGCCAACGTCATTGATGTAAATTTGTCCGTGCTCTTGCCAAGCCTCGACGTGCACTTGAAACGAACGCCTGCCGTTGCTGAAAATTTTTGTCTCGTCGATAATTTTTTGCTCGTCGCAAGGAAGATTGGACGCCGCCTCGACGATTGCGCTTTCCGCCGCGCGCTGAAGGATTTGTTCCGTCTCGAAGTTGATGACTTCGCGCGCGTGATTCGTCTCCGCGTCGTTAATGCCCTTGACGATGAGCGCGACGACCAAAATCAAGCACAGCCCGAAAATCGTCGCGAAACCTTTCTGGCGCATTAAATCACCCGCTTACGGTATAAAAGTTTCACAGCCCGGCATGTAGACCGCCGTGATGATTTTTATTTTGTGACCGCTGATTTCGCTTTGCATTTCCAGCGTGATGTGCAAAAGCTTTTTGTCGGCGTCGTCGGGGCGGCATTTAAAATCCATTACACGCGTCGCGCCGAAGTAGTTGTCGCCCGTTATCGGGTTGCCGTCGCCTTCAAATTTCAGTTTGTATTCGATTTTGGAGCCCGCCTGTTTGAGCGTGCCGTAAAGTTTGTAAACGCGGTGCTCTTCTACGTCCGCGATAAGACCGCCGTCTGATTTCGGCGGGTTAATCGTGCGGTATGTGAAGTCCGGGGCAAGCGGCTCGGTCAGGTTGAGGCTTTTGGCGGCGCGGGCGTCGTAAATCATGCGCGACAACACGTCGTGCACTTCCTCTTCCAAGACGTAATCGGCGAGCTGAATTCTGCCCAAGTGAAAAATTTGCAAGCCGACCGTCGCCAGCCCGTAGAAGAGCAAAATTAAAAGCGGCAAGGCTATCGCGAACTCCGCGAACACGAACCCGCCGCTGCGTTTAATGCGTGACAAGGGGAATCGTCCTTTCCGCTTCAAGCTCAAAACTTTTGTCGCCTTCAATCGTGACGGTGACGATGAATGTGCGCCAACCGTCGCCCGACTCTTTGACTTCGGGCTTAACGTCGAACACAACGGGATTGTCCTTGCCGAGGTTGTAACTTGTTTCTTTAAAGCCGTTCGCGCCCGCCGTCGCCTTGCTCTCAAGGATGGCAAATTGTTTGTTCGCCAAGTGAATCGCCGTGAGCCGCAATACCGATTGCGGATTTTTTATGCGCGGCGCGGCGTCCATGAGGATTGTTGCGGCGAGGGCGGTTATCAGCGTCAAGAAGACGACGTTAAGCAACATGAAGCCCCGCTGGTTGTTTAAGATTTTCATGACAGTGGTCTCGTCCGACTGCCGCGAAAACGCCCGACCGTGTTGAAGATAAAATACAGCTTTTTGCCCCGTTGCGACTTAATGGTCAATGTGTCTTTCGTCGCCGGAAAAACTTTGCCCATGTCGTCGAACATGATGCTTTTGCCTTTGTCGGCAGTGACGCCGTTTGAAAAATCGTTCCCGTAGTAAAACGTCGAATCGGCATTTTTTTCGACGCGGTAGCCTTTGGTGGTGACAATCAATCGGACTTGCGACTTTGGCGATTCGTCGAAGCCGTGACTGTCGCGCATGTAACTCATCCTGTCGAAAGACTGAACGAAGCGCATCTCGGTGTAAAGGCGTTTGATTTCGTAGTCAAGCGAAACTCTGTCGACAATGCGGGCGGCGTTAGGCACGACGCAACTCAACAGCACGCTGACGACGAAAACCGTGATAATAAGTTCAAGCGCGGCGAAACCTTTTTGCATGGCGTTCACCTGAAGAAAAACTTATCGAACGGCGACACTGGTTTTTCCTCTTGCTCTTCGGAGTAGACGCCGCGCGCCTCGTCGCGAATGATCTTGCCGCCCTCGATAGCGATAACGCGCCTTTGCATTTGGTCGACGATTGTTTTGTCGTGCGTCGCCATAACGATTGTCGTGCCCGCTGCGTTGATTCGCTGAAAGATGTCCATGATGTCCCAACTCGTTTCGGGGTCAAGGTTGCCCGTGGGCTCGTCGGCGATTACGATTTTCGGGTCGTTGACAATCGCGCGGGCAATGGCGACGCGTTGTTGTTCGCCGCCGCTTAATTGTGCGGGAAAACTCTTGAACTTGTCGCGCAAGCCCACGATGTCAAGCACGGTATTAACGGAGCGTTGCATAATCCTGCGCGGTGCCTCAATAACCTGCATGGCGAAGGCGACGTTTTCGTAAACGGTCTTGTCTTCAAGCAGGCGATAATCTTGGAAGATGACGCCGAGCGCGCGCCGCAGATAGGGGACTTCCTTGGGCTTGAGCTTGGTGACGTCCTTGCCGTTGACGACGACGCTGCCTGAGGTTGCAACTTCCTCGTGCATTAAAAGTTTCATGAGCGTGGATTTGCCGGAGCCCGACGTGCCGACGATAAAGACGAATTCGCCGCGCACGATGTCAAGGCTGACTTTGTCGAGCGCGACGACGCCGTTGGTCTGATAAACTTTCGTGACGTTCTTAAGATGAATCATTTGTATCTTATCCCTTATCCCTTGTCCCTTAAAACAAACTTGTCGTGTCGAGAATCGGCAACATGACAGCGAACGCCAGCGTTGCGACGATAAGCCCGGCAAGCAACGTCCCGAAGATTTCAGCCTTGGCGGGGAGCGTCCGCAAAATTTCTTCGACTTCAAAATCCGCCATCGATTCGCATTGCCGCAACATGTTGACGAGTTCGCCGCCCGCTTCGCCCGTCACGATTAAGCCGACGTAAAGCGGCGGGAAGTGTTCCTTGGCGACCATTGCGCCAAAACTTGTTCCGCGTTCGACCGAAAATTTTATGTCCGACAAAATTTTTCGCACGCGCAGATTTTTGCTTGCCGCCGCGCAAAGTCTGATTGCCTCGTCAAGTGTCACGCCGCTTTCAAGCAGAAAACTCAATCGCCCGAAAAAATTTCGCAATTCTACTTCACGCAGAAGTTTCGTCTTGAGCTTGAGCGTGTCGAGAAAAAATTTTACCGCTTCGACTTTGCTGACGACTGCCGCGCAGGTTGCGATACCGAGCGTCGCCGCCGTCACGATTAACAGCCAATGTTCCGCCAAAAATTTTCCGCCGCGCAGGAGTATCAGCGTCACGAACGGCAAGTCGTTGCCCTGTTGCGCGAAGAAACTTTCAAACACCGGCAAAGACACGTTGACGAGGATGACCGCCGCCGCGCACGCTGCCAACAGCACAAACGCCGGATAGTACATTGCGCCGCGAACTTTCTTTTCGGTTGAGTAGTTGCGTTCGAGTTGCGCCGCCAAGCTTGCCGTCACGTCCTGCAGGTTGCCGCTTGCCTCGCCGATTTCGACCGATTGAATTGCGTCGCCGCCGAAGATTAATTCGTAACGCGACAGAGCCGCCGCGAAACTTTGACCTTCGCCGACCGCCGCCGCCAAGTCCGTCAAGATTTTTTCGGACGGCTGATTTTTATTCGCGCCCGCCAAAGTTCTAAGCGAATCGTGCAACGTCATGACGCCGAGCATTACGCCGAGTTCGCGGAAGAAAACCGAACGCCATTGCCCGCCGAGTTGGAGCTTGAGCAAAAAATTTTCGACGACCTGCGCGGGGCTTGTGCCCGTCGGTTCAAGCTTGACGACGGTGACGCCCTGATAGTTCAGCGCGGCGTAGGCTTCGGAATAGTTTTCCGCCTCCAGCGTGCCGACCTGTTCGACAGCCGCCGAATCGTAGCCGCGATACTTAAATTTTTTCATGACCGATTGCCTTCAACGCCGCGTCCATGGTTTGCATACCTTGCGCACGCCCGCTGAGCATGACGTTGGGCAGTTGAACGTACTTGCCCTGCCGAATCAGCGAACGCGCCGCCGGGTTTGCGATTAAAACTTCCGCCGCGCAACGTCGTCCGCCGGGTGTCTTGACGAGCTGTTGAGAGATTATCGCGCTGAATTCGTCGGCGAACAGATCGCGTATCGCGTCGCGCTGAACAAGCGGGAACATCGTTTCGACGCGCATGGCAGTTTCCGCCGCCGAACGCGTGTGCAACGTCGCAAGCACCAACACGCCCGCCGCAGACGCCTCCAAAGCCGCGTGCATTGTCTCCGCGTCGCGAATCTCTCCGATTAAAAGCACGTCGGGCATTTCGCGCATTGCCGTGCGCACCGCGTCCGCGAAGTTCAAAAAATCCTGTCCGAGTTCGCGTTGGCTGACGAACGATTTTTCCGCCGCGTATTCAAATTCTATCGGGTCTTCGAGCGTCAACAGGTGACACGGTCGCGCGTTGCACAGTTCGTTAAGGAATGCGGCAAGCGTCGTCGATTTGCCGGAACCCGTTCGCCCCGTCACGAGTATTAAGCCCTGCGCGGCGTCGAAGAAATTTTTCAGCGCGGGCGGCGCACCAATGGCGTCGAGTGTCGGAATTTCCTGCGCGATTAATCGAACGGCAATCGCGGGAACTTTGCGCTGATAGTAGACGTTGACGCGGAAACGGCGTGCGATATTTTCGGCGACGTATGAAAAATCGACGGACAAATTTTTTTCGAGTTCGTCACGCAATCGCGGCGTCAACAGCAACGCCAAAAAGCCTTCGACTTCCTGTTCGGTCAAAGTTTCGCCCGATTGGAACAAGTCGCCCGCCACGCGCAAAAAGGGCGGTTGCCCGACGGTCAAGTGAACGTCCGAGGCATTGAGGCGCGCCGCTTCCGATAAAATTTTTTTAAGCATGAATCTCCGCTCCTCACCAGTTCCCAGTTCCTAGTTCCTGCCTTTGGACAATTCGTCGCCGGGCGTGGGCGCGTCGTCAATCACGGGCGCAGGCGGCGGCTCGTAAACGGGTTCGGGCTCGTGATAAACCGGTTCGGGCGGCGGCTCGTAAACAGGCTTCGGCTCGTGATAATTCGGCGCAGGCTCGTGAATCGGTTCGGGCTCCGGCGTGTAATCGGGGACGCCTTCGGGCTTTTGACTGTAATCGGGCTCCGGCTCACGATAAGACGGCGCGGGCTCGCGATAAGTCGGCTCGTCGTAATATTCGGGCTCAGGCTCGTAATGTCTGCGCGGGGCTTCTTCTTCCTCGTAATAGTCGCGGCGGGAAGACCGATTGTTGTCGCGCACTTCGGTCACGACGTTACTGCGCCGCTCCGTGACAATCGGGTCGAAGTCGTGCGCGGGGACGTTAAGCAAAGCGTTTTGCATGAAGTGGCTCCAAATCGTCGCGGGCAAGTCGCCGCCCGTGATGCCTTCGAGTTCGCTGTTGTCGTCGCAACCAATCCACACCGCCGCAACGAGGTCGGGCGTGTAACCGACAAACCACGCGTCGTGATAATCGCTGGTCGTGCCGGTCTTGCCTGCCGCAGGTCGTCCGATTTGCGCGCCGCGTCCCGTGCCCTTGGTGATAACGTCTTCAAGCATACTCGTCAAGTCTGCCGCGCTTTCGGGCGTGATAACCTGCCGCCCTTCGGGAACGACTTCGTGAATGATGTTGCCGTTGCGGTCGAGGACTTTCGTTATGGCGACGTGCGGGATGTAGACGCCGTTGTTGGCGAAGGTGCCGTAAGCCGAGGCGATTTCAAGCGGTGTGACGCCGCGAGTTAAGCCGCCGAGCGATACGGCAAGATTGGTATCGTTGGGTTCGCCTTCAAGCACGAACGTCGAAATGCCCATCTCCTGCGCGTAAAAAATCGCCTTGTCGATTCCGAGGGCTTGCGCGATTTTGACGGTGGGGACGTTCATTGAATTAATCGCGACGGTGCGCAAAGTGACGTTGCCGCTGAAACGACGGCTGTAGTTTTGCGGAGACCAATCGCCGATTGTAATCGGGCTGTCTTCAATGACGGTGTCGGGCGTGTATCCGTTTTCGAGACCCGAAACGAACACGAACGGTTTGAACGCGGAGCCGGGTTGACGTTCCGCCATAGTCGCGCGATTGAACTGATCCGTGCCGCGTCCGCCGACCATTGCGCGGATATAGCCCGTCTTGGGTTCCACGGCGACAATCGAGCCTTGCGGCTGAACAATGCCGTTGGCGTCGGTGTAGTATTCGGGCAAGTACATCAGCAAGGCTTCTTCCGCCATGCGTTGCATGTCCAAATCAATCGTCGTGTAGACGCGCAAGCCTTCCTTGTAGACGGCGTCGGCACCGTAGCGGTCAACCAAAAGTTGCGTGACGTATTCAATAAAGTACATTGCGTCCTTGTGCTTTTCGGGGACGTTGGGCGGCGCGAGGACGAGTTCGGCTTTCTTGGCGGCGTAAGCTTCGCTGTAGTTGATATAACCGTAAGTAATCATCTGGTCGAGGACGGTGTTGCGGCGTTCGAGCGCGGCGTTGAGGTTGTTGAACGGCGAATAGTAATTCGGGCTCTTGGGTATGCCCGCGAGCATTGCGCATTCGCCGAGCGTTAAATCTTCGACGTTCTTGCCGAAGTAAGTCTTTGCCGCCGCCTGCACGCCGTAAGCACCCTGCCCGAAGTAAATCTGGTTGAGGTACAGCTCAAGAATCTCCTGCTTGGTGTATTGCTTTTCGAGTTGGAGCGCGAGAAAAATTTCTTGAATCTTGCGCTTAATCGTCCTGTCCTGTGTGAGGTAGGCGTTCTTTGCGAGCTGTTGAGTTATCGTCGAGCCGCCTTCGGCGATTTGCTGCGAGACGATGTTTGTGTAAGCGGCGCGCATGAGTCCGCGCGGGTCAATGCCGTTGTGTTCGTAGAAACGATTGTCTTCGATTGCGACGAACGCGTTTTGCAGGTTGATTGGGATTTGCTCAATCTTGACGGGCACGCGGTTTTCGGTGGCGTGAATGATTGCGATCTCGTTGCCCGCCGAATCGTAAATGTGCGACGACGCGGGCGGCAGAATATCTTTGGACAAGTCCGCCTTGACGTTGAGATTGGCGGTCACGAAGCCGATGCCGACGCCGACCGCCATCACGATTATAAAAATAATAAGTCCGATAAAAATTTTCAGGAACGTTGAAGTTTTTTTCTTCGGAGCCGGCGGCTGAGATTGAACATTGTCGCGCCCCGAATCTGCCCTTGCCATAAAGTCCATCCCTCCCTAAACGCCGCATATCTTATCATAAATACAATCGCCGCGTCTACAAAATTTTAGGGACAAGGGACAAGGGAAAAGGGACAAGGGACAAGCGACTGGTGTTTTCAAAAAATTTTGCGCGTGATAAGATAACTTGGGGGTGATTCATATGGTTGAGTTCATTATCGGACGGGCGGGCGTCGGCAAAACTTTCGAGTGCCTTCAACGCGCCAAAAGACTTTTGCAGACCGAGCCGCTCACGACACAAATAATTTTCTTGTTACCGGCGTATCAGACGTATCGCGCAGAACTGGAGCTTGCGACCTTGACGGGCGGCGCAGTCAACACGCGCATGAACAGTTTCAATCGATTCGCGCGGCAGTTGCTTGACGAAATCGGCGGCGCATTGGTTCCGCGCATTTCCGAAATCGGGCGACGGCTTTTGCTGAGGAAAATCCTTCTGCGGCGCGACAAGGCGGGCGACTTGAAATTTTTCGTGCGGGCGGCAAAGCAACACGGTTTCGCGGAAATTTTATCGGACGAGCTGAAAGAGTTGCGCACGTATTCAATCGACGCCGAAAAACTCTCCGCAGCGGCTGACGCCGTTGAAGACGCCGAGCTTAAAGACAAACTGCGCGACTTGCAACTTTTGAGCGACGACTTCAAGGCGACTTTGGCTGACAAACTCACCGACGACGAAAATCTTTTGGCGCGGGCGACCGAGTTTATGGAGCAATCGCCGTCAATTTCGAGCGCGGAAATTTTTGTCGACGGGTTCATTTTCTTTGACCCGCAACAGCGAAATTTTTTGCGCAAACTCTTCGCCTGCGCCCGCAACGTCACCGTGACTTTGCCGATGGACACGAACTTGAACAGCCGCGAAAATATTTCCGAGGTCGGCATTTTTTATCGGTCGTTCGTGACGTTCAAGACCCTGCGCGATTTGGCGGACGAGGTTAAGGTTGAATACAAAATCACGCGCCTTGACGCGCCGCGCAGATTCAAAGCCGAGCCGCTGAAAATTTTGGAGCAACGCCTTTTCAACTACGCGCCGAAAAATTTTGACGGGCATGCGAGCTTGAACATCGTCGAGGCTGTCAATCGGCGGGCGGAAGTCGAACACGTCGCACGAGAAATTTTGCGGCTGGTCAAGTCCGGTTTCAGACTTCGCGACATCGGCATCTTGGCACGCGACGAAAAATATTTCGCTCTCGTCAAACCGATATTCGAGGCGCACGCGATACCGCACTTCGTCGACACGAAACGCCCCGCCGTCAATCACCCGCTGGCAGAGCTGATTCGGTCGGCGTTGGAAGTCCTGCGCGGCTGGCGACGCGAATCGGTGTTCCGTTGCCTGCGGACGGGTTTCTTCGACGCGCCGCAACACGAAATCGATTTGCTTGAGAATTACGTAATCGAATTCGGAATCAAGGGCGCAACGGCTTGGCAACGCAATTGGGATTTACGTCGCGTGAAGTCATTGGACGCGCCGCAACGTCCCGCCGATTCGACGGAGCTTGAATATTTGGAGCAAGTCAACGCGATACGCAGGAAAGTCGTCGCGCCGCTGAAAATTTTCGCCGAACGCGTCAAGGATTCGGGCAAAGACGTCCTGTCGCTGACGACGGCACTGTTCGAGCTGCTTGAGGCGTTGCACGTCCACGAGCGGCTTGCAGATTGGTCGCAGACAGAAGAACTGCGCGGCAACCTTGCGCTGTCACGCGAGCACCTGAAAATTTGGGACGACGTGATAAATTTGTTCGAGCAAATCGTCGACGCGCTTGGCGAAGACACAATCACGCGCCCCGAATTCGAATCGATAATAGGCGAAGGTCTTGACGCGCTTGAAATGTCGCTGATACCGCCGGGGCTTGATGAAGTGACGGTCGCGCAATTCGAGCAAAACTCGTTGCAAAATTCGCGGGCGATATTCGTGCTGGGCTTCGACGACGAAAATTTCCCGCGCAAGGTCGTCGAAAAGCCGCTGCTCAACGACGCGGACAGATTGCGCTTGAACGACGCGCAAGTCGAAATTTCGTTGGGCGGACGCGAACAGGCATTGGCGGAAAAATTTTTAATCTATCGCGGGCTGACGGAGGCGCGCGAGCTGTTGTACCTGTCGTACCCGCTTGCCGACGCCGAAGGCAAAAAAATTTCCGCGTCGAGCCTGCTGAACAAAATCCGCACAATCTTTCCGAACGCGCCGACAACCAAAGTCGAGCTTGACGTTTTGCAATCGTTGGGCAGTGAAATCTTCGCGGCGGGTGAAAAAACTTTATCGCCCGAAACAGCACGAAAACTTTACGCGCCGAACAAAAAGATTCGCGCAACCGTCACGCGCTTTGAACACTTCAACGAGTGCCCGTTTAAATTTTTCGCGGGCGACGGGTTGAACCTTCAAGAGCGCGTCGAATATCAAGTGCAAGTCCCCGACATCGGCAACATCCTGCACGCGGTGATGAGCCGTTTCGGGCGCGACTTGCAACGCGAAAATCGTCCGTGGTCGTCCGTCAACAGCGGCGAACTCGTCGGGCGCGTCGACAACATCTTGGACACCTTGACGCCGCGCCTGCACAACAAAATTTTGCTCAGCACCAAAACCCTTGAACACCGCCGCGAGCGCATAAAAAAAGTCGCCGTCGAATCGTTGACGCGCCTTATTGACTTGGACAAGGCGAGCGACTTCCATCCGCAAATTTTCGAGGCGGACTTCCGCGACAACAAAACTTTCGGCGACACGACACTTAACGTCGTCGGGCGCATTGACCGAATCGACTTGAGCGGCGACGGCAAATATTTTCTGATTATCGACTACAAGACCGGCAAGGCGTCTTTGAGCTTGAAAAAAATTTATCACGGGCTTAGTCTGCAGTTGGCGATATACCTCGGCGCGGCGAAAACCCTCGTCGGCGAACGCGAGCCCGGCGCAATGCTTTACTGTCTGTTGCGCGTGTCGAACAAGAGCGGCAGAACCGATGCAGACGCGGCGTCCGAAGGCAACAACGAACTGAAAATGCCGGGGCTGATTCGCATTGACGACGCGATAAAAAATGCCGTCGACAGCACGGGCGATTTCGTTGACTTCAACAAAAAAAATCTCGTGAGCCGCGACGACCTGCAAGTTGTGATTGATTACGCGGAAAAACTTTTGACGACGACCGCCGAAAAAATTTTGAACGGTTGCATTGAAGTCAAGCCCGCGAAAATGTCAGCGGACGACGACGCCTGCAAGTATTGCCTGTACTCCGCGCTGTGCAACTTCGACCGCGCCGACAACGAGACTTTGACGCCCGCCGACCTCAAGCGCGACGAGCTTATCGCCGCAATGAAAGAATCGCTGCAAAGAAATTGACAGCGCAATAAATTTGCTTTATCATTGGCGCGAAAATTGAATATGGATTGGATCGGGTGGCGCGAGCCTCAATAAGGAATTCGGTTTAAAGCCGAAGCGATCACGTCACCGTAACGACGAGCGAAGCCGCATTCATGTCACTGGGAATTTTTCTTGGGAAGGCGCGGCAGAGCGTTGACTCGGAGCCGGGAGAATTGCCCGATTGACAATCGCCGCTTGACCTGCGAGTGACGGGGATGGAGATTTTTTTCAATTAGGAATTAGGAGTTAGGAGTTAGGAATTGGGCACGAAAAGCCTTGTCCCTAATCCCTTGTCCCTTGTCCCTAAGTTGTTTCCTGTTCGCTATGCGGGCGGGAAATTTTTTTTGGGGGTGACGCTTTTTGAATCGATTGGCGAATCGGCTTGCGCAAATGCTCGTAACGTTAATCGGCGTGAGTTTCCTGACGTTCTGCCTTGCGTACCTTGCGCCCGGCGACCCCGCCGCAATGTTGCTCGAATCGGCTGACACAATCGTTTCCGAAGAAGTCTTGCAGAAAACGCGCGCTGAACTCGGACTCGACAAACCGTTCCTCGTGCAATACGGCAACTGGCTGGCGGGCGTCGTGCAGGGCGATATGGGCATGAGTTATTCGGCGAAAAAACCCGTCGTCGAAAAATTGTCTGAAGGCTTCGTCGGGACAATCCTGCTTGCAATCGTGACGGTCATTTTCGTGCTGATAATTTCAATTCCGCTTGGCATCTGGTCGGCAGTGCGGCAGAACGAGTGGCCTGATTATCTTGTAAGATTTTTTTCATTCATCGGCGTGTCCATGCCCAACTTCTGGCTCGGATTAATCTTGCTGTACATTTTCGGGCTCAAGCTCGGCTGGTTCCCGATAGCAAGTTCAACCGTCACGGCGAAAGGAATCGTCCTGCCCGCGCTGACGTTGGCGATTTACCAGTCGACGAAATACGTTCGGCAAGTGCGCACGGTCATCCTCGACGAACTGCACCAAGATTACGTTATCGGGGCACGGGCGCGCGGCTTGAGCGAATCGGCGATACTTTGGAAGCACGTCCTGCCCAACGCCGTCTTGCCGCTGATAACTTTACTCGGCATGTCAATCGGCTGGCTACTCGGCGGCGTCGCGGTTATCGAAATTGTCTTCAGCTGGCCGGGCATGGGCAACATGGCGGTGCGTGCGATTATGATGCGCGACTACCCGCTGATTGAAGGTTTCGTGCTGTGGATTGCAGTCGTCTACATGCTGATAAATTTTCTGGTCGATTTGTCGTACTCGTATCTTGACCCGAAGCTTAGGAAGGGGGAAGCGCGTTGATTGAAGTGTTCAAAAAAAATCGGCTGTTCGCAGTCTACAGCGCGGCAGTCGTGTTGATTTTGTTCGTGGCGATTTTCGCGCCGTATCTCGCGCCGCAAGACCCCTTCGACGGCAACATGCGCAACGTCCTGCAACCGCCCTCCGCCGAACACTTACTCGGCACAGACAAGCTCGGTCGCGACACGTTGAGCCGAATAATCGCGGGCACGCAGGTTTCGCTGTTCATGACGATTTGCCTTGTCGTGTTGCTTGCGATTGTCGGTTCGCTCGTCGGGATAACGTCGGGTTACTTCGGCGGCAAAGTCGAAATGATTCTCATGCGCCTCGCCGATATGATGTTGGCGTTCCCCGGCGTCGTGCTTGCCATTGCGATTGCGGGCATTTTGGGCGGATCCGTCGTCAACACGATTCTTGCGCTTTTGGTCGTCGGTTGGGCGAAGTACGCGCGGCTCGTCCGCTCGCTCGTTATCAAGCTCCGCAACAACGACTTCATTATCGCCGCGCAGGTCAACGGCACGAAGACGATTAATATCCTGTGGCGACACATACTGCCGAATATTTTGCCGATGGTCGTGATAACGGGCGCAATGGACATTGGCACGATGATGATGGAAATTGCGGGCTTGTCGTTCCTGGGCTTCGGCGCGCAACCTCCGACGCCCGAATGGGGCTTGATGCTCAACGAAGGGCGGCAATATATTCAAACGGCACCGTGGCTGATGATTTATCCGGGCGCGGCGATTTTCATTGTCGTGGCGACGTTCAATCTTTGGGGCGACAGCTTGCGCGACGTATTAGACCCAAGACAACAATAAATTCAAAGCGCGGCGATAACGCTTGAATTATGAGCGGCACGGCGCGTCAACTGGATGCAACGTCACGTTGCCCCAAGGCAACAATAAGTTCACAAGACGAAGTTAAACGCGCAACCCGTAACGATCGCCACGACGAACACGCACACCATGAAGGCGGCAAGCATTTTCTTTTGAAACATGGAACTCAACAGCGTCAATTCGGGCAAGCTTGCTCCCGCGCCGCCGATTATCAACGCAATGACGACGCCCGGCGCAACGCCCTTTGCCATCAAAATACTCGCGACGGGAATCATTGTCTCGGTGCGAATGTACATGGGAATGCCGACGACTGCGGCAAGCGGAATCGCCAAAAAGTTATCGACGCCCGCGAAGTTCGCCAAAAAATTTTCGGGGATGACCTCGTGAATGAACGCGCCGATACCCGCACCGACAAGCAGATACGGCAACACGTCCTTAAACAGCTCGCCCGAATTCGCGGCGGCAATCCTAATCGCTTTGGCTTGCTTTTGAAAAAAATTTCCGTTCATGGTGTCCCACGTCTTTCCGCAGGAACAACAGCCGCAACGTTTGCTTTTGATTTCCTTAACCGCGTCGACAAAGCCGAATTTGTCAAGCACCAGCCCTATTATCACGGACAGCGACAGCACAAAGGCGGCGTAAATCGCGGCGGCTTTAATGCCGAAAAAGGCGACGAACAGCGTTATTATCGCGGGATTGAGTACGGGCGAAGTCAGAAGGAACGATACCACTCCGCAAAACGGCGCGCCGCTTTTGAGTAAACCCGACAATACGGGAATCGTCGAACACGAACAAAACGGCGTAACCGTTCCGAGTGACGCTCCCAAAATGCCGCTGACGATTTTCTTGTCGGACGTGAGCAAACGTTTTACCCGCGCAGGCGAAATGTAGACTTGCAACAAAGCGACGATAAAACTTATCCCGACAAACAAAAGCAACAGCTCGCCGAACAGCTTGGCAAATTCCGTGGCGGCGTGAATTAAAAATCCGTTCTCCAACATGGAAATACCTCCTCAAAGTTTAGACGAATTTACAAACGTCGATACATAAGATTAAAAAATTTTCACACGACAAATTTCCACAAAGAACCCATCACGGTCTTAATGCCGTTCGGATTTATGGAGTAATGAGTCCACTTGCCCTCTTTGCGCGCCTTGACGATGCCCGAATCGCAAAGTATTTTCATGTGGTGTGAAAGCGTCGGTTGCGTGATTTTCATATCCTCCAACAAGTCGCAGGCGCATTTCTCGCCGCCGCACAGGTCGTTCAAGATATGCAAGCGATTTTCGTCGCCCAAAGCTTTGAAAATTTTCGCTGCCGATGCGGAATCTTTCACGGCAATCACCTCAAATAGAATTTTGTCGATATTAATATACGAATAGGCTTTTGTCAATGTATTCATCAAAATATTTTTCAAGGAGTGGTTTTAATGTTCAAGTGGAAAAAATTTTTGGCAACGGCTCTCTGCGCGGGCGCGCTGTTCATTACGGGGTGCAGCGGCGGCGACGGCGGCTCTTCGTCGACAAGCGGCGGCGACCCCAACGTCTTGAAAGTCGGCGTCACCAACTTTGCAGACACGCTCGAACCGACGCAGAATTATTTCGGCTGGGTTGTCATGCGCTACGGTCTCGGCGAATGCCTGACCAAATTCGATGAGAAAATGAATATCCAACCGTGGCTCGCCGAAAGCTGGCAGGTAAGCGACGATCACTTGACGTGGACGTTCAAAATCCGCGACGGCGTGAAATTCTCCAACGGCACGCCGCTGACCGCAGAGGCAGTCAAGAATTCAATCGAACGCGCCTTTGCGAAGAACACCCGCGCCGCGACGTTCTTTGAATACGAATCGATAACGGCTGACGGACAAAATCTCGTTATCACGACGAACAAACCGCTGCCGGGTATGCCGGGCTATCTCGCCGACCCGTTGTTCATAATCGTCGACACGACCGCCGAGCCCGCCCGCGACTTCAGCAAGGAAGGTCCCATCTGCACAGGTCCTTACATTGTCGACAGCTTTGTTAAAGAACGCGCCGTCATGAAACGCAACGAAAATTATTGGGACGGCGAAGTTCCCTACCCGACGGTTGAGATTCCCTCGATTGACGACCCGAATACTCGCGCAATGGCGTTGCAGAGCGGCGACGTTGATGTTGCCGTCAATATCGGCGCGGGCGACATTGATATTTTCAAGGGCAACGACAAATTTCACGTCGACGAAATTGCAAGTCTGCGCGTCGTGTTGGCAAGGTTGAATCAAAAGCCCGACCACATTTTGAGCGACCCGAAAGTCCGCGCCGCGCTGATTTGCGGTTGCGACCGCGAAACTTACAACGACGTGCTGTTGAAGAAAACTTTCATACCCGGCAAAGCTCCCGTGCCGCCGTCGCTCGATTACGGCTTCGACCAACTTAAAGACCCCAACGCTTACAATCCCGAACGCGCCGCACAATTGCTTGACGAGGCGGGCTGGAAAGACTCCGACGGCGACGGCATTCGCGACAAGGACGGGCGCAACCTTGAACTCGATTTCGTCGTCTACAATTCACGCGCAGAACTTCCGCTGTATGCAGAGGCCGTTCAGTCCGACTTGAAGAAACTCGGCTTCGACATCAAGATTAACACCGTCGATTACAATTTGATTGACGGCATGGGCATAAAGGGCGAATACGATCTGCTTATCTCGAACATTACGACCGCAAACACCGGCGACCCCGAAATTTTCTTGACGTGGTATTGGAAGTCCAACGCCGACGGCTCCAATCCTCAAAACGGCTCAGGCTACAGCAATCCCGAATACGACGCCAAGCTTGAACAACTCAGCTCCGAATTCGACACGGCGAAACGTCGTCAGCTGATTATCGAACTGCAACAGATTCTGCTCAACGACGGCGCGTCGCTGTTCTTCGGCTACCCGCAGACAAATATCGTCAACGCCAAATACGTCGACGGCGTCATCATGTATCCTTCCGACTATTATTGGATTACCAAGCTGATTCGCCCCGCGAAGTAAAATTCTCGCGGTGAACGTTTTGTAACGGCAAATCCTTTTCGGTTCGCGCAGATTTAGTTTCGCCCTTGCCGCCCAATGCCACGACGTTTAGGACGGAAAAATTATCGGGCACGCCGAGCAGTTGACGAATTTCCTCGTCGGCGGTTAGGCGTTGCCCTGCGCGGGCGCGAATGTGAATCCAACACGCGCCAACGTTGAATTGCTCCGCCGCAAGCAAAATGTAAGTCGAAGCGACGGCAGCGTCTTCAATCCACAGCTCCAAGCCCGCCGTGTTCGCCATAACGACAATCGCAACGTCGGCCTGCAACAGCGGCGGCGCGCCCATTCGTTTGCAACGGGCGATTTTTTTAATCATCGCCTTATCGCGGACGATGACAAATTCAATCGGGTGACCGCCCCACGACGACGGTGCAAGCAGTGCAACCTTAAGAATCTCGTCGACAAGCGCGTCGGGAATTTTTTCGCCGGTGTACTTCCTGCACGACCGACGACGCCGCGCCAATTCAAAAAGTTCGTTCGTCATGGCGATACCTCAATCAAAAATGTACTCGAAAGAATTTTTCTCGGCGTATAGTTTCCAATAAGCCTCGGCGATATTTTTCGGCGCGAAGTGTTCGTTGCTGCCCACGACGCCCATAATCTGCACGACGCCCGCGAAAATGCCTTTGCCCTTGAGTTCGGCGTTGAGCATTTGAGCAAGCGCACGCAAGGCCGCCTTGTCCATCGACATGCAAGCGTAATCGGCATTGGCGTTGGGATAGACGCCGAACAAGCCGCCCGTGAAGATTATCGCGCCCGCGCCGCGCTCGATTTGTTTCGGCAAAACTTGTTCGACGCAATGAATCGCGCCCGCAACGTCAACGCGAAAATGTTCGACAGCCTCCGCCGCAGAAAGCTCCGAAGCACGACCGCCCGCCATAAATGCCGCGTTGTAAATAAGCACGTCGACCGCGCCGAATTGCTTATGCACGTCCGCGAAAACTTTCGTCAGCGACGCCGTGTCGGAAACGTCAGCCGCTTTGCCGATAACCTCGTAACCCTGCGCGGTCAGCTCGGCGGCGTATTCGTCCAAAGTACTTTGCCGACGCGCAACCAACACCACGCGGAACTTTTCCTTCGCGAACCGTTCGGCGATATTGTTGCCCATGCCGCGTCCCGCGCCGATTATAACTGCCAATTTTTTCATGACGCTCACTCCGTTATAAAAATGTGTGTTCAATCAGATACGTTTCAGCCTTACGGACGGTCTCGGTAATGTCGTTGCCCGCCTTGTCGACGATGCGCCCTTCAATCCACGTCTTGCCGGTTTCGCGCCCCGCAAGGAACTGTAAGCCGCGATAGTAGCCGTTCTCCGCCTGCACGACGCAACCGTTTGCCTGTTGAACTGTGATTGAGTTGTAGGCGTCCAACACGGCGGCGACGGGCATTCCGTTTTCGCAAATGTTTTCGTAAATGTTGAAGTCACTGCGCCGCAATTCGCCCGACTCCTTGAAAATTTTCACGGCGTCGTTGAGTAAAGATTTTTCCTCGGCGGACAGCGGCACGAAATTTTTCGCAAGCGCGATGTTGTCTTTGACCTGCGCCATGCTTGACATGCCCGACAAAATAATTTCCACGCCGTCAAGCCCCGCCACGAATCTGAAGCCGTAAGAGGCGTCCGACGCGCCGGAATTGAGCCGTTGCAACTTGTCATGAATCTGCGCGGGCAATTTGGCAAGCAAGCCGCCTTTGACGGGCTCCATGACGAAAATTTTCACGCCGTGCTTGCGTGCGACTTCGTAACTGCGCCGCGACTGAATGAACGGGCTGTCCCAATCGTAATAATTAATGACGAGCTGAACGAAATCCGTTTCGGGGTGTTCGGTCAACACTCTGTCCAAAATTTCGGGCGTGTCGTGGAAAGAAAAGCCGAATTCGCGAATCTTGCCCTGCCGCTTCATTTCCTGCCCGAAATCAAACATGTCGTACGCAAGAATTTTGCTGTCGTAAGTCGTCGAGTAAATGCTGTGCAACAGATAGCGATCAAGGTAGTCGACGCCGAGGTTGCCAAGCTGTTCGTCGAACGTCGCGCGAACTTTTTCCTTAGAGTCCATAAAGAACGTCGGCAATTTCGTCGCAAGTTCGAATTCGTCGCGCCTGTGCCGTTCAACCAAAACTTTGCGGACGGTATCTTCGTTGTGCCCGCCTTGATAAACGTAACTCGTATCGAAATATTTTCCGCCGCCGCTCAAAAATTCGTCGACCATGGCGCAAGATTCGCGTAAATTAATCGCGCCGTCGCTTTGTTCGGGCAAGCGCATCATCCCGAATCCGATTTGACAGTTGTTCATGAAAATTCACCTCGCCGAAATTTTATGCTAAGAACAGGTGTTCATAAAAATTGAATAGTGATATAGTAGATACATTATGAGA
>CAMZAX010000015.1 GCA_947304355.1 uncultured Selenomonadales bacterium | reverse complement strand
AGGCGGAGTTTCTTCAACGGGTTGCGGCGATTCTTCGACAGGCGGAGTTTCTTCAACGGGTTGCGGCGATTCTTCGACAGGCGGAGTTTCTTCAGCGGGTTGCGGCGATTCTTCGACAGGCGGAGTTTCTTCGACGGGTTGCGGCGATTCTTCGACAGGCGGAGTTTCTTCAGCGGGTTGCGTTGATTCTTGCGGCGGTTGCGTTTCTTCAGCGGGTTGCGACGATTCTTGTGGCGGTTGCGATTCTTCAGCGGGTTGCGTTGATTCTTGCGGCGATTGTGTTTCTTCGACAGGTTCAGTTGAATCTTGCGCGGCTAAATCTATTGTCGGCGCGTCGTCCGAGTCCGAATCATTCGCGATTGCTTTTTGAGCGGCGACTTTTTCGGCGAGCGCGTCCATTTGCGTGAATTGTTCCGAGCGTTGCCGGGCTTCGTCGACGCCCTGTGCGGTGCCGTCGGTCTTGTAGCGCGTCACAAGAGAATTCGGCACAACGGTCGGGTGTTTGAGGCGCGGCGGGTCGGGTTTTTTGGGCATGGAAATTTCTTCGACGGCAGCAGTTATCTCGACGACTTCACGACTGCCCAAGCCCAAAATGCCGCCTTCCTTATACTTTTTGCTGTGCAATATGACGGCGTCATCGCCGAGTTCCGCTTTCATGGCCGCCATTGCGTCTTTCATATTGCCAGCTTTAAAAACTTTTATCTGCAAACGAATTCACCACCAATTACTTTTCTGCAGAGAGATTATATCAGAAAATCACTGCCCTGCAAAAAATTTTTTGACATAAAAAAAGCCCCGCGCAGTCGGCGGAGCGAAAAGTTCAGTTCGGGTCGAAAGTAATTGTCTCAAGAATTTTGTCGCGACGAGCTTTGGACTTGGCAAAGTAGTCGTGAACGGCTTGACGGTCGTGATTTTCAATCGCCGCAATGACGCCGCCCAAAATATCTTGCAGGTCGCGCAGGTGCGTCGCGATAGCCTCGCCGTTGGTCATGCAAATATCAGCCCACATATCGGCGTTGGAACTGGCAATGCGCGTGGTATCCTTGAAGCCGCCGCCGACGAGTTTCAAGCACGAGTCAAGGTCGTCGCCCGCGTCGTTGAGCAACGTGACGAGTGCCGCCGCCGTCAAGTGCGGGACGTGACTTATAATCGACGCGCAACGGTCGTGCTTGGCGATGTCGATTTCCAAAAAATTCGCCTCTGTCAAGCGCAGGATGTTCATAAGCTTTTCGTGCACTTCGGGCGGCGCGCCGGTGCCTTCGGCTATGACGTAAGCTTTGCCGCGAAATAAATCCTTCGACGCAGCCTCGACGCCCGATTTCTCGCGACCTGCCATGGGATGTCCCGCAATGTAGTAAATATCGGGCGGCAGGATTTGTTTCAGCTCATGCCAAATGAATTGCTTGGTTGAGCCTGCGTCCGTCAAGATTGCGCCCGACTTCAGGAACGGCAGAATTTTTTTAACCATCGGGACGATTTGCAGGACGGGCGGGCTTAGGAAGATTATATCAGCGTCGCCGACGACCGCCGCCAAATCCGACGTTGCCAAATCGACTGCGCCGAGTTCCGTTGCGCGTTGCATGGACGCTTGCGAACGACACAGCCCCGTTATGAAAATTTTGTCGCCGAGCTTGTCTTTGAGGCACAGCCCCAACGAGCCGCCGATTAATCCTACGCCGATTATCGCAAGCTTAGGGACCGGGGACAAGGGACAAGGGACAAGGGTTTTGTTTGCGTCGCTCATATCGTCCGCCCCATTACGTGTGCAATGCCGTCGAGGTTGCCCATCAGCGTCTTGAAAGCTTCGGGCGTAAGCGATTGGTCGCCGTCAGACAAAGCTTTTTCGGGGTGCGGATGCACTTCGATTATCAAGCCGTCCGCGCCCGCCGCGATTGCTGCCCGTGCCATGGGTGCAACCATTTTCCAACGCCCCGTGCCGTGCGACGGGTCAACGACTATCGGCAAGTGCGACAGCTCCTTGACAGCCGCCACTGCCGACAAGTCCAGCGTGTTGCGCGTGAACGTCTCGTAAGTTCGGATGCCGCGTTCGCAGAAAATGACTTGCTCGTTGCCGCCGCTCATGATGTATTCAGCCGCGTTGAGCCATTCGCTTATCGTTGCCGACAAACCGCGCTTGAGCAGGACGGGCTTAGTGCACTTGCCCAACGCCTTGAGCATTTGGAAGTTCTGCATATTGCGCGCACCAACTTGCAAGATGTCCGCGTATTCGCAGAAAAATTCTATGTCGTCCTTGTCGACAATCTCCGTGACGACGCGCAGGTCAAATTCATCCGCAACCTTGCGCAAAAGTTTCAAGCCCTCTACGCCGAAGCCTTGGAAGTCGTAGGGCGAAGTTCTCGGCTTGAATGCGCCGCCGCGCAGGAATTTCGCGCCGCAAGCTTTGACTGCAGAGGCAGCCTCGCGCAACTGTTCAAGGCTCTCGACAGCGCAAGGACCCGCCATAACGACGATTTCATTGCCGCCGATTTTCACGCCGCCCGCGTTGATTATCGTGTCTTCGGGGTGGAAGTCGCGGCTTACGAGTTTATATTTTTCGGTTATGCGGACGGTCTTATCGACACCCGCCATCATTTGCAATTCCAGGTTGGCGATGATTTTCTTGTCGCCGATTACACCGACGATTGTGACTTCCTCGCCCTTGGAAAGGTGCGTGCGCAAGCCCGCCGATTCAATCTTATCAACGACCGCCGCCAAATTTTCTTGAGTGGCACCGGGTTTCATAACAACAATCATGGTTACTGCTCCTTTACTTCACAAGTTGCGCCTAATTATAATCGTCGGCGAAATTTTTGCAACGCCCGCCTGTTTACATTGCGCCGCCGATTCGCTATCATACGTGCAAAACGTTTTTGAACGGAGGAATTTTTTTATGGCAACGATAATTGCGCCGTCGATACTCTCGGCGGACTTTGCACGGCTCGGCGACGAAGTGAAGCGCGTGACGGACGCGGGCGCGGAATATGTTCACGTCGACGTTATGGACGGGACGTTCGTGCCCGAAATTACAATCGGCGCGGGTGTCGTCAAGAGCTTGCGCAAAGTGACTGACGCCGTGCTTGACGTGCACCTTATGGTTGAACACCCCGAAACGCAGATTGAAAGTTTCGCGAAGGCGGGCGCGGACATCATAACCTTTCACGTGGAGGCGACGCGTCACCCGCACCGCGTCATACAAAAAATTCACGAACTCGGTTGCAAGGCGGGCGTCGCTCTCAATCCCGGCACGTCGCTTTCCGCCGTCGAAGAACTAATCGAAGATGCCGACATGGTTTTGATTATGACGGTCAACCCCGGCTACGGCGGACAGAAATTTATCGAGTCGATGCTCGGCAAGATTCACATGCTGTACCACATGATTGAGGAAATGGAAACCGAATGCGACATTGAAGTCGACGGCGGCATTAACGCGGAAACGTCGGTCGACGTGCGCGAGGCGGGCGCAAATGTTTTGGTCGCGGGCTCGGCTGTCTACGGCGCGGCGGACGTTGCTCAGGCGATTAAAGACATTCGCGGCAAGGAGATTGCTCATCACCACCACCACGACGACGATTACGAGGATTGACGCATGATTTTCGATTCCCACATGCACACGAAGTTTTCAGCCGATTCGGAAATGCGTGCGATTGACGCGATTAATCGGGCGCGCAGTCTCGATTTGGGCGTCGTCTTCACGGAGCATTTCGATTACGGGCTTGAGCTCAACGGCAAACCGTTCGCCTTCGACGCGGCGGAGTATTTCGGCGAGTACAAAAATCTGCGCGGCGACGATGTTCGCTTGGGCGTTGAAGTCGGCTTGCGGCAATCTGCGCGGGCTGCCAACGAAAAATTTATCGCGGCGGCGGACTTCGATTTGATTATCGGTTCGATTCACCTCGTCGACGATTACGACATTTACTATCCCGAATTCTACGCCGGCAAGGACAAGGCGACGGCTTACGGCAAATACTTCGCGCAGATGGCGGACGAGGCGGCGGCTTGCGATTACGACGTTTTGGGGCATATCGATTACATTTGCCGCGCCGCGCCCTACGACAATCCCGAAATTGATTACGCGACGTTCAAGGCGGCGATTGACGCGGTGTTGAAAATCGTCGTCGAACGCGGCAAAGTCTTGGAGCTCAACACGCGACGTTTCGGCAGTGTCCGCGCCGTCCGTGAATTGGTGCCCGTCTACAAAAAATATCGCGCGCTCGGCGGGCAGTTCGTCACGCTCGGTTCGGACGCCCACAGAGTCGACGCGATTGGAAATTATTTTGCCCGCGCGTTGGAGTTTGTCCGCGAGCTTGACTTGACGCCCGTGACTTTCCATGAACGGCGGCTTGAAAAATTTTCTGTGCCGTGATATTATTCGCGCAGTCACAGAAAAAATTTTAGTGGCAGGCAGTCCGATGTTTCCCCGTCGAACTCCCTCCCTCGTTAATAATGATTAGGTGAGTTTAGGGTCGTACGTGTTACGGCTTATTTTTTTCCTCTGAAGTACGTCAGCAACGCGATTATGAACGTTCCGACGTTGGCGATATGGTCAACCATAGTCCAGTCGAAGCAATCCATACGCGTCACCCCCTTCCTTCGAGGGAAGAAGCCGACACACCGAACTGTCTGCCGCGCAGATAATAACACACGTTCATAAAAATTTCAAGAAAAAATCAGCCCTCCACAGGTTGGAGGGCTTTTCGTTTGCAAACGACGTTCAGCCGGCAAGCGCGTTAAGCACGTCGTCGCGAGTGATGGCGTAGGTGCCCGATTTGCGCAAGACAATGCCCGCCGCAATGTTGGCGATAAACGCGCCGTCAACGGGTTTCAAGCCGCCCGCCAATGCCATTGCGAACGCAGCCGCAACCGTGTCGGAAGCACCCGCGCTGTCGAAAACTTCCTGAGCACGCGTCGGCAAATGAAAGGCACCGTCTTCCGTCACGAGCGTCACGCCCGAAGCCGAACGCGTCGCCAAAACGTTTTTGATTTGGAACTTGCGCATGATGTAGCGTCCCGCGCGTTCAGCCGCGTCGTCGTCGTCCGAACGAATCGGGTCGAGCAGAATTTTGTTAATCTTGGCGACGTTCGGCGTGACGTAATCGGCTTGCGCGTATTTAATCCACTGCTGACCGTAGGGCATGACGACGACAGGCACGCCGTGATTGTGCGCCGCCCGAATCACCGAGCCGCAAAAGCGTTCCGTGCAGACGCCCTTTTCGTAGTCGGCAAGTACAATCGCGTCGAGGCTGTCGTTGAGCCGTTGCTTGACGAAACTTTTCAGCGCGTCGAATTGTTCTTCACTGCGCGGCGTCAAGTCTTCAAAGTCCATGCGGAACATCTGAACATGCCCGCTCATAATCCGAATCTTGGTCGTGGTCGGCCACTCCGTCGCGATTAAGCCGTCTTGGTCAATGCCGCTCTCGTACAGTTGCGTCGACAGCAGTTCAAAGTTGTGGTCGTCGCCGACGAAGCCCGCCACCGCCGTCTTGCAGCCGAGGTTGGCAAGGTTGTTGGCAATGTTTGCCGCCGCACCCAACGACGCCTTTCGGTTGATGATTTTCGCCACGGGAACGGGCGCGTCGCTGGCGAATTTACGAACTTCGCCGTAGTAATATCTGTCCATCATTATGTCGCCGATGACAAGCACGTTGCACTTGCCGACCTTCGTCGCGAAAAATTTTTGCCAATCGGTTTTAGTCATAAGTTCAGCCTCCGAAATTTTTTCAGCCATTATAGCACGCGAGCGGCAGGGGATAAACTTGCCGCGCAGAATTTTTCCCGCCGAGGTGATTTGAAATGAACGAACTGGAATTGAAATACGGCTGCAATCCGAATCAGAAACCCGCGCGAGTTTTCGTCGAGGCGGACGATTTGCCGTTTGAAGTCCTAAACGGACGCCCCGGTTATATCAATCTGCTTGACGCGCTCAACGGTTGGCAACTGGTACGCGAATTGCGCGAGGCGACCGCTTTGCCCGCAGCCGCGTCCTTCAAACACGTGAGCCCTGCCGGTGCCGCCGTCGGTTTGCCGCTTGACGACGTGCTGAAAAAAATTTACTTCGCCGAGGATATTGAGCTGTCCGCGCAGGCTGCGGCTTACGTGCGCGCGCGCGGAGCCGACCGCATGAGTTCTTACGGCGACTTCGCGATTTTGTCAGACGAGTGCGACGCGTCGACAGCCAACGTTATCAAGCGTGAAGTCAGCGACGGAATTATCGCGCCCGCTTATTCGCCCGAAGCCCTGCAGATTTTGAAGTCGAAGCGCGGCGGCAGTTACCTTGTGCTGAAAATGAATCCCGACTACGCGCCGCCCGCCGTCGAACGCAAACAGGTTTTCGGCATCACCTTCGAGCAAGGGCGCAACGACGTTCGGATTGACGACGCGTGCCTTGCCGACGTGCCGACAAAAAATAAAACCTTCACGCCCGAAGCGCGCCGCGACCTGTTCATCGCGTTGATAACGCTCAAATACACGCAATCGAATTCGGTTTGCTACGCGAAGGGCGGACAGGCAATCGGTATCGGCGCGGGGCAGCAAAGCCGCGTTCACTGCACGAGACTTGCCGGCAACAAAGCCGATTACTGGTTCCTGCGCCAATGCCCGAAAGTTTTGGATTTGCCGTTCAAGCGCGGCGTCAAGCGTCCCGACCGCGACAACGCCATTGACGTTTACCTCGGCGGCGAAACTTTTTCGGACACGTGGGAAAATTTATTCACCGTCAAGCCCGACCCGTTCACTGCCGACGAAAAAAAATCGTGGCTTGCGAATCTGCGCGGCGTGTCGTTGGCGTCGGATGCGTTCTTCCCGTTCGGCGACAACATTGAACGCGCGCACCTTTCGGGCGTCGACTTCATTGCGCAGACGGGCGGCTCCATTCGCGACGACAACGTTATCGAGACTTGCGACCGCTACGGCATTGCTATGGCGTTCACGCACGTCCGTCTTTTCCACCACTGACATGAAAAAAATTTTTAGGAGTTTGCTCGGCTTAATCGGCGGCATAATCGCGAATCGAAAGCTTTTGTGGCAGATGACCAAGCGCGACTTCCGCCAACGATATTTGGGCTCGTACCTGGGGATTTTGTGGGCGTTCATTCAGCCGACGGTGACGGTGCTGATTTTCTGGTTCGTCTTTCAAGTCGGGTTCAAGTCCGCGCCCGTGAACAACTTCCCGTTTATCCTGTGGCTGGTGTGCGGGATGTTCCCGTGGTTTTTCTTGAGCGACAGCATTCAGAGCGCGACGAATTCGGTTATCGAAAGCTCGTTCCTGGTGAAGAAAATTGTTTTTCGCGTGGAGCTGTTGCCCATCGTCAAAATCATGTCGGCGTTGGTCGTGCATATATTTTTCGTGGCGGTGTTGTTCGCGATGTTCGCGGTCTACGGCTACGGCGTGTCGCTTTACAATTTGCAAATCGTCTACTACTTTTTCGCAATGATTTGCTTTTCGTTGGGGCTGAGCTGGCTTACCAGTTCGCTGACGGTTTTTCTGCGCGACGTGGGGCAATTCGTCGGCATGATTTTGCAATTCGGCTTTTGGTGCACGCCAATCTTTTGGAACTTGCAAATGATACCGGAGCAATTTCAATTCCTGCTCAAGCTGAATCCCGCGTACTATCTGGTTGAAGGTTATCGGCAGAGTTTCATTTACAACGAGTGGTTTTGGGAGCACGCGCACTTGACGGCGTACTTTTGGGCGTTGACGGCGGCGGTGATGTTTATCGGCGCGTGGTGTTTCAAAAAGTTGCGCCCGCATTTCGCAGACGTGTTGTAATCATTTCGCGATAGGTCGGCACCGCCTCAAGCTCAACGTAACTCTCCGCGTCCAGATAAAAGCAAAACACCGCCTCGCCGTTGGTCAAAATGCAATAATCGCAACCGAGCTTTTCCGCGTAATCAAACGTTTCATTGAACGCCGCATCGTCAAGGGGCGTCTCCAAGGCTTTGCACTCGACGACGGCGACGGGGCGCGCAGACTGTTCCGCGCGGTCAAAACGTTCAATCACGACGTCGGCTCTGTGGCGGAACGGCAAGCCGTAATACGACAGCTTCTCGCCGATACGAATCATGCGCTGCGGCACGTTCAATTCCTCAATCAGATACGGCACCACGCGTTGACGCACGGTCTCGCGCGGCGTCACCGGCACATATTTTTTCCGCACGGGGTCAAAATACATCGGCTGATTTTCTATCCGATAAATGTGCGGCGGCATGAAATCTTTCAGCATGACGATTCACCTCCGCGTTATCTTAACTTGCGCGGCGGCTTTTGGCAAAAAATTTTCTAAACGCTTGCCCGCGCCCGTCGAATCTGCTTTAATATCGGCGTAGTTTTTTTGAATAATCACTTCAAGGAGATGTACCGCATGTTTAATCCTTCAGAGTATCTCGGCTCTGCTTACGACGAAGCCGAAGTCACCACCACTTCAGCAACCGAAACGACCGAAGACACTTCGACGACCGAAACCGTTGCCGCCGCCGCAACCTCGACTTACACTTCGGGCTCGTCCGGCAACAAATCTTTGGACGCACTGCTCGGCATTCAATCTTCGACCGCAACGACAAGCAACGCCTTCTTGACTGCAGTTGCCAACGCGGGCGTGAATACCGTTCCTTCCGTCAACTCAACGACGACAAACACCGTTGCCGCGACGACGACGACGAATTCAGCGTCCTACGTCTACAACAGCGGCGACATGGTCATTTCCGATTACACTTCGGGTGCCGTGATTACTTTGGGCGCAACGCCGACCGACGCCGCTTTCGCCAACGGCAGCTTTTTCCTCAGCACCGATTCGGGCACGTTCGTCATTCAAAACGCCGCGAACAAAATTATCGTCTTCGAAGACAAAAGCGGCGACGATATTGCCAAGGCTTACAAGGCGACGACTGCGGGCGTTATCGACGGCAGAAGTTACGACGGCTTTGAAGTCATTGAAGGCTCCGACGCGGGCGCAGATTTGATTTTCGCGGGCTCCGACGGCTCATCACTGTACGGCGGCTCCGGCTCCGCTTCCGATTCGCTTATCGGCGGCGCGGGCACCGATATTTTCGTCAGCGGCAAGTATCAGGGCATGGACATCATCGGCAACGCCGAAACCAAAGACATAATCAACATCGGCGACGCCACGTTAAGCGACATCACCGCCACCAACGTTCAGAACGGTTTGATAGCCGTATCCTTCAACAACGGCAACGTAATCGCCGTAAGCAGCTCGCAATCTTTAAGCGCGGCGTTCATGTTGGCTGACGGCTCCGCTTGGCGATACAACCACGCAACCGGCGGCTGGCAATCGGCGTAGTAGGTTAGTAGGGCATTAGGTTAGTAGGTTATTAGTACTACTAACCTGCCAACCTGCTAACCTAAAAAAATTTTTCCCGTCGAAGTTCGGCGGGCTTTTTTTATGATATAATATCCGCGCTTAATGCAACTTCAAACGGAAGGACAGATTTTTATGGACGAAAACACCTACACGATACCGGTCAGCGACTTGGAACCGACGGGCGGCGACCCCGCCGAAATGAAACCCGGCGACGGCAACGCTCCTCCCGATATGCCCGGCGGCGGCGAAGGCGGACAACCCGGCGGCTCGTCAAGCTCGGTGACGTGGAGCGGTGCAACCGAAATCACTGACGGTGGCACCTACTCCAATCAAACTTACACGTCGACGACCGCCAATCAAAACGCCCTGCTTATCGACACCGATGAAAACGTCACGCTCACCAACGCGACCGTAAGAAAAAGCGGCAGCGGCGACGGCGGCGATAATTCCAGCTTTTACGGCACCAACGCGGGCGTCCTCGTCAAGGGCGGCTCGACAACCACAATCAACGGCGGCACAATCACGACCTCGGCAAACGGCGCGAACGGCGTTTTCAGCTACGGCGGCAACGGCGGGCAAAACGGCGCGGCAGGCGACGGTACGACGGTTGTCATCAGCAACACGACGATTAACACCACGGGCGACGGTTCGGGCGGAATCATGACGACGGGCGGCGGCGGCACTCGCGCAAGCAACCTTACCGTCACGACGACGGGACAATCGTCCGCGCCCATTCGCTCGGACAGAGGCGGCGGCACAGTTTCAGTCAGCGGCGGCTCCTACACCTCAAGCGGTCTCGGCTCACCCGCAATCTATTCGACGGCGGACATCACTGTTGAAAACGCGACGTTGACTTCAAACCTGTCCGAAGGCGTCTGCATTGAAGGGCAAAACTCCGTTGCCTTGACGAACTGCACGCTCACTGCCAACAACACGCGCACCAACGGCAACGCGCAATTCCTCGACGCCGTGATTTTATATCAATCAATGTCGGGCGACTCGGCAAGCGGCACTGCGACTTTCTCCATGACGGGCGGCAAACTCGTCAACAAGTCGGGTCACGTCTTCCACGTCACCAACACAAACGCCGTCATTAACTTGAACGACGTTGACATCGACGACAGCGGCAGCGGCGTCTTGCTCAGCGTCAGCGACGACGGCTGGAGCGGCGCAAGCAACGTGGCGACCCTCAACGCAAGCGGACAGGAACTCGACGGCGATATTCTCGTCGGCAACGATTCAACTCTCACGCTGAATTTGACGGGCGGTACGACTTTCAACGGCAACATCAGCGGCAACATAACCAACAACGCGGGCACCGTCATTTCAAGCGAAGTCGGCACCGTCAACGTCAGCCTCGACGCGGCAAGCAAATGGTATCTCGACGGCGACGCTTATATAAACTCGTTCAGCGGCACGGCGGCGAACGTCATAACCAACGGACACACGCTTTACGTCAACAACTCGCCCCTCAGCGGCACGACCGAAAGCGATGATTCGACGCCTTCGACCGTCGTCACTGCGCTCAACATCGCCAACAGCGTCAACAACACGCTGATAAACGGCAGTGGGCTCAACGACACGATAATCAACAGCGGCACCCGCGTCACGATAGCAGGTCTTGGCGGTAACGATTCAATCTTGAACGACGTTGACAGCTCCGTCACTGCGGCAAGCCTGGGCAATTCAATCGACGCGGGCGACGGCGACGATTACATCTACAATCATCACAGCTACAACCCGACGATTAGCGGCGGAGCGGGCAACGATTCAATCCTGGTCAGTCGCGGACATTTGACTTACATCGACGGCGGCGACGGCAACGATTCTATAATCGGATTTAATCTGAACATCGAATCCGACGATTGGGCTATGGGCGGCCACGCCACGATTCTCGGCGGCGCGGGCGCGGATTATATCAATCCCATATACGCCAACAACGCCTCAATCGACGGCGGCGCGGGTAACGATACGCTTATCGTCCTTGGCAAAGACGCGACGGTTTCGGGCGGCGCGGGCAACGACCGCATTACCTTGCCCGACCCCGCCACGCTAAGAGAAGGCGACGTTGAAGGTGCCGACGACGTTGTTATCGTCTACAATTCAGGCGACGGCAACGACGTTATCACGGGCTTCACTGAAGATTCCACGTTGTCTGTCGGCAGCGCGTTGTATTCCACGGCTGTCAGCGGCAACAACCTCATTGTAAGCCTCGGCGACGGCTCCGTTACGTTGAACGGCGCGGCAAGCTTGGACGCGATTAACATCGAAAGTAAAGGCGACGTAGAAATCGCAACGTCCTTGGTTGGCGCAATGCTGTATCGCACGGAGGAAGGCTATCCCGTAATCGCGGGCATAGCATTCCACCCCACCGTATATCACGGCGACGAGCCGACCAACTACGCGGCGAAAGAAAATTGGACAATCGAATCGGCGGACGGCTTGGAACTTGAAGGCGTTCACTACATGCCCGAAAACTCCAACGACAAATGGGTAGTCATCATTCACGGCTACGGGCACAATCATAAGCACATGTATCCTTTCGCGGGATTTTATCTTACCAACGGCTACAATGTCTTGATGGTTGACCAACGCGCCGCAGGCGATTCGCAAGGTGACTGGCTGACAATGGGCACGGCTGAAAGTGCGGACATTGCGCTTTGGACGCAGGAAATTGCCCGCCGCAATTCCGACGCAAAAATTACACTCTTCGGCGTGTCAATGGGTGCGGCAACCGCCATGCTCGCCGCCGCCCGTTCGGATACCGCAAACGTCACGTCACTCGTCGAAGACTGCGGCTATTCAAACGTCGTCGATATAATAGACCTGTTCAACAACCTCATTTTCCAAGAAGACCAAGAGACTATCGATTTGATGCAACCGATCTCCGAAAGCTTGACGGGCTACAACTTGAAGGACGCCGCGCCGATAAATTCCATATCGTCCGTCAAAGTTCCGACGCTGTTTATCACGGGCGGCGATGACAGCGTTGTTGGAACCTATATGCTCTCCGATCTGTATGACGCTTCGGGCGCGGAAGTTAAGGAAAAATTTATCGTCCCCGGCGCAGGTCACGGTGTGGCAGGTTTGACTGACCCCATAGGCTATTCCAATACCGTGTTCCGTTTCGTGGCGGAGGCGGACGGGGAAGGTTGGGAAACCGCCAACGTAACCGACGGCATCTCACTGCGCGGCACGTCCTACAACGACACGATAACCAACTACGCCAACAACGTCACAATCAACACGGGCGCGGGCGACGACATAATCAGCGTAAGCGGTTCCAACGATATGATTGTATACGCTTCGGGCGACGGCAACGACACTGTAACGGGCGCGACCGCCAATTCAACGCTGTCAATCAGCGGCGGCACGGACGCTTACTCGACCGTTTACAGCGGCGACGACGTCATCTTGACAGTTGACGACGGCTCAGTAAGATTCAGCGGCGCAAGAAGCAGCGGAGTACTTCCTGTCATAGTCGGTGCATCGGACACGTCGGGCGGCGGCTCCGATACGCCTTCGACTGCCCTCAACATTACAAACAGCGTCAACAACACGCTGATTACCGGCACCGCGCTCAACGACACGATAACCAACAGCGGCGACAACGTCACGATAGACGCGCTCGGCGGCAACGATTACATTGTCAACGACGTTGACAGCTCCGTCACAACGGCGGGCACGGGCAACTCAATCAGCGCGGGCGCGGGTGACGATACCATTTACAACCACCACAGCTACCGCCCGACGCTTATCGGCGGCGACGGCAACGATTCAATCGTCGTCAGTCGCGGGCACTTGACTTACGTCGACGCGGGCAACGGCAACGATACGATTATCGGACGCAAGACGGGCACTCACGAAAACGATTGGGAAATCGGCGGCTACGCGACTGTTCTCGGCGGCGCGGGCAACGATTACATCAACACGGGCTATTCAAACAGCGCGTCTGTCGACGGCGGCGACGGCAACGATACCATCTGCGCGACGGGCAACCGCATAACGATTAACGGCGGCGCGGGCTCCAACGTTGTCAGCATTGCGCCTTCAAGCCTTGACGCCGACAACGACTGCGCCTACGTCGTCTTCAGCGGCAACACGACCGTGCAAGGCTTCAAGACCGGCTGGGGCAACGGCTCCGACACCGTTTATATCCCCGGCGACCCTGCGGGCGTCGAATTCAGAGCGGGCGGCTTGACTTTCTTAAACAGCAACGACACTTTGGCTCTGGAAGGCGTTACGTCGACCGCGAAAGTCAACCTCTATCACGAGCGCAGACAAATGCTCAATAAGGGCGTCTTTATTGCCGACAACGAATGGTACAGCGTCGAAAGCGGCGACTTGTCCGTCCGCAGCGGCGAAGAAGTTTACTTCGTGGGACCGTCCGCCAATAATAATTACGGCGTCGACTTCAGCGGCATTTCAAGCAATCTCAACCTAACGCTTGACACCGCCTACGTTGACAGCGAAGACTATGTACCCGGCACGACGATTTGGATTAACAGCGTCCATTCGATACGCGGCGGCGCGGGCAACACGACAATCATCGGCTCCGCTCACAGCGACACGATAATCGCAAGTTCGGGCAGGACGACGATTGACGGCGCGGGCGGCAACGACAGAATCAGCCTCGGCTCTGCGGCGGCTCTCGTTAAGTACAATTCGGGCGGCGGCAACGATTCAGTTTACGGCTTCAACGCCAACTCGACGATAAGCATAGGCGGCGGCAGATACTCAAGCGCGACAAGCGGCAGTAATTTGATTCTGACTGTCGGCTCCGATAACATAACGCTGTTCGGCGCGGCAGACGTGAGCAATCCGCATATCCTCGGCACTTTGGCGGGCGGCAGTTCGTCACAAGGCGGCGGCTCAAGTTCAACGACAAGCGGCGGCGGCTCAACGACCAGCGGCGGCAGCTCAAGTTCGACGACAAGCGGCGGCGGCTCCGGCTCAACGACCAGCGGCGGCAGCTCAAGTTCAACGACCAGCGGCGGCAGCTCAAGTTCAACGACCAGCGGCGGCGGTTCAAGTTCAACGACAAGCGGCGGCGGCTCAAGTTCGACAACAAGTGGCGGCGGCTCCGGCTCAACGACAAGCGGCGGCGGCTCAAGTTCGACAACAAGCGGCGGCAGTTCGATTTCAACGGTAAGCGGCGCAACTTCTTCGGTAAGCGGCGGCGGCTCCAGTTCAACGACAAGCGGCGGCAGTTCAGTTGTAAGCGGCGGGACTTCGACTGCAACGACGAGCGGCGGCACTTCGACAAATCCGACGATAATCAGCGGCGGCACGTCCACAGCCACAACGACGCCGAGCGGCACATCAACCGCGACGACGACGCCTGCTGCAGATTACGTTTACACGGGCGGCGACGACATCATCGTCACTTACGAGGCGGGCGAGAAAATCGCGCTTGGCACCCCTCCGACGAGCGGCACCTTCGTCGACGGCAGCTTAGTCCTGAGTGCGGCGGACGGCAATCTTGTCGTTTACGACGTCTTGAATACGGTTGTCGAGTTCACGGACGGCAACGGCAACGACTACATTAAAGCCTACGCGGGCACGAATCCGGGCGTCATTGACGGCAGAAACACTTCGGGCTTCGAGCTGATTGCGGGCTCCGACGCGGGCGCAGATTTGATTTTCGCGGGCGCGAACGGTTCGTCCATGTGGGGCGGCTTCGGTTCGGGAGCTGACACGCTTATCGGCGGCGCGGGCTCCGACGTTTTCGCGGCAGGCAAGTATCAAGGCGCGGATTTAATCGGCAACGCCGAGACCAAAGACATAATCAACGTCACCGACGCGACACTGAGCGACATCGTTGCGACTGCCGAGCAAAACGGCGTAATTGCCGTGACGTTCAACAACGGCAACGTCATCGCCGAACAGAGCGCGGAAGTTTTGAGCGCGGCCTTCATGTTGGCTGACGGTTCCAAGTGGCGTTACAACCATGCAACCAAAGGCTGGCAGTCGGCGTGATTCAATGCGTAATTCGTAATGCGCAATGCGCAATGATTTAAGTCACGTTGCAAAAATTTTTTCCCCCGTCGATTGTGGCGGGGGTTTTTTGTGCTATAATGCGCGTGCAAAAAGATTGGAGGTAGACAAATTGAAGTACATGACAGGCAAGGAAGCGGCGGCGGCGTTCCTGAAATTCTTCGAGAGCAAAGGACATCTTGCAATGCCGAGCTTTTCACTGATACCCGAAAACGATCCGACGCTGTTGATGATAGGCGCGGGCATGGCACCGCTTAAACCGTTCTTCACGGGCAAACTCAAGCCGCCCTGTCCGCGCGTCACGACGAATCAGCGTTGCGTGCGCACGGGCGACATAGAAAACGTCGGGCGGACGGCGCGCCACCATACAGCGTTCATGATGTTGGGCAACTTTTCATTCGGCGACTATTTCAAAGCGGACGCGATACCGTGGGCGTGGGAATTCTTAACGGAAGTCTGCGAACTGCCGCGCGAAAAGCTTTGGGTGTCAATCTACCCGAACGACGACGAGGCTGAAAAAATTTGGCTCAAGCAACCCGGACTGAATCCCGCGCATATCGTTCGGCTGGAAGACAACTTCTGGGAAATCGGTCCCGGACCGTGCGGCCCCGACAGCGAAATTTATATCGACCTGGGCGAGGAACGCGGCTGCGGCAAAGACACTTGCGCGCCCGGCTGCGATTGCGACCGCTTCCTTGAGATTTGGAACTTGGTCTTCACGCAATTCGACAAAACCGAGGACGGCGAATACAAGCCGCTTGAACATAAAAATATCGACACGGGTTGCGGGCTTGAACGACTGGCAAGCGTCCTGCAACGCAAGAACTCCAACTTTGAAACCGATTTGCTGTTCCCGATAATCGAATACGTCGAAAAAATCAGCGGGCTCAAATACGGCGACGACGCGGCGAAGGACGTTTCCATGAAGGTTATCGCCGACCACGCGCGTTCGATGGCGTTCATGATTATGGACAAAATTCTTCCGTCGAACGAGGGACGCGGGTACGTCTTGAGGCGCATTCTCCGTCGCGCGATTCGTCACGGGCGCATGTTGGGCATTAAGGACGCCTTCCTTGAGGGCGCAATCGGTGTCGTCGCGAAAATCTACGGCGACATGCCCGACTTTGAGGAACTCGGCAAGAACGTCGCTTACATCAAAAAAGTCGTGCGCCTTGAGGAAGACCGTTTCGCCGCCACGCTCGCGCAGGGCATTGAGGTTTTGACGCGCGAAATCGACAACGCAAAGGCTGCGGGCAAATCCGAATTGGACGGCGAAATTTGTTTCAAGCTTTACGACACGTTCGGCTTCCCGTTTGAACTCACCGAAGAAATTTTGCAGGAGAACAACCTTGCGCCCGATAAAGCCGGCTTCGATTCGGCAATGCAGGCACAGCGTCAACGCGCCCGCGCCGCTCGCGCCGCAAACGAACGCCTTGACGTGCCCGACCTGCTCAACGTCGACACCGAACACCTCCTGCACGACGAAACCTGTACCGCGTCGAAAGTCTTTGCGCTGTGGAAGGACGGCAAACTCGTCGACGAACTCCGCGACGGCGACACTGCGGGCATCATTTTGGACTGCACACCGTTTTACGCGGAGGGCGGCGGGCAAGTCGGCGACGAAGGCTGGCTTTTCGGCGAACTCGGCAAAATCAAAGTCTCCAACGCCAAGAAACTCCCCGACGGCACGATTTATCACGAATCCTACGTCGAGGAAGGTCAAATCAAAGTCGGCGACGCCGTTGAAATTAAAATCGACGCGGACAAAAAACTTTCTTCCGCGCGCAACCACACCGCCACGCATTTGCTCCAAGCCGCGCTGAAAAAAGTCGTGGGCAGTCAAGTCAATCAAGCCGGCTCACTCGTCACGCCCGAACGTCTGCGCTTTGACTTTTCCAACTTTGAACCCGTCACGCCGCAACAGCTTGCCGATGTCGAGGAACTTGTCAACGAGGAAATTCTTAAGGGCGTCGACGTGACGATTCGCCAAATGCCGATTGCTGAGGCGAAAAAGTTAGGCGCGATGGCTCTGTTCGGCGAAAAGTACGGCGACATTGTTCGCGTCGTCAACGTCGAGGATTTCAGTTGCGAACTGTGCGGCGGCTCGCACGTCAAGAACGTCGGGCAAATCGGCAGATTCAAAATCGTCAGCGAAGGCGGTATTGCGGCGGGCGTCCGTCGTATCGAGGCGGTCACAGGTCGTGCGGCTATCAAAGACGCCAATCACCAAGCCGAGCTGTTGAATCAAGTCGCCGCGCTGTTGAAAGTCCGTGCAGACGATTTGCCCGCGCAGATTGAAAAACTCCTTGCTGAAGACAAATCCATGCGCAAACAGCTTGACGAAGTGCACAAAATTAAAGAACGCGCCGAGGCTCAAAAAATTCTTGTCGGCGGCGAAGAGGTCGACGGCTTGAAGTACGTCAAGGGCGTCGTGCAAGCGAAGACTCCCGACGATTTGCGCAACGTCGCGGACTTCATGATTGACAAGCTTGACGGCGGCGTTGTCGTGTTGGCGGCTGTCAATGACGGCAAAGTTTCTTTGGTCGTCAAGGCGGACAAAAAAGCTGTCGCGGCGGGCGTGCACGCGGGCAAAATCGTCAAAGAAATTTCCAAGCTCGTTGGCGGCGGCGGCGGCGGTCGTCCCGATATGGCTCAAGCCGGCGGCAAAAATCCCGACGGCATTCCGAAAATGTTCGACGCTGCGAAAAAAATTCTCGCCGACATCTGAACGAAAAAAGAACCCCCGACGGTCGTTTGACTGCCGAGGGTTTTTTGTTGCCCGAAAAAATTTTACGCGCCTTGCCAAGATTGCGTGACGTGATTGTAACGTAAAGCCGCGCCGTCCGCGAAGACAACCGTCGCGCTCACGAGTTCGGAGCTTTGGAACGTGATGAAGTTGCCCGTATTAAACGCAATGGCGACGTTGCCCATGCCGTCCGAGCCCGTGGCAACAATGTCGCTGAGCGTCGAATCAATCACGCTGACAACGTCATTCGACGCGGCGTTAAGGACAGCGTCACTGCCGAAAAATCTGCCGCACATGAAAACATCAGTGCCGTAGCCGCCGACGAAAACGTCCGCTGCGTTGTCCCAACCGCCCCACAGTTGCGAAGAGCCGTTGCCCGCGAAAATCACGTCCGCGCCCATACTGCTGCCCGAAACGATTTCGTAGCCCGCCGCCATCCTGAAGTCGATTACGCCGGGATTTGTCGCCTCGTAAGCCGTGACGAACGTGTTGCCCGCGCCGTCGCTGAGGTCGATGATTTTGTCGCGCGCGTTTTGGATTGCCAACATACCGAGATTCGAGTTGACAATGAAATTGCCTGCGTCGTCGAAGGTCGCGCCCGCGAACGTCGCGCCGAAAATAATCTTCTGCCCCGACGTGTAGTCGCCGATAACTTGATTGCCGCCCAAGTAGTATTGATTGCCGACAACCTGCGCGGCGGTCGAGGATGTCGAAGACCCGGAGTTATTTCTTGACGTGTTGAGGTAACTCATATAATCGTTGCCGTTGCCGCCCGAAGAGCTGTTGCCGACGTTTGTGGTCGAGACGCCGCTGACTACGCCGCGTGAACCGTTGTCGTTGCCGCCTCGTGAGCCGCTGCCCGAAGACGAACTGCTTGAGCCGCTTGAGTTGCTTGAGCCCGACGATGAATCGCCTTTGCCGTCCGAATCGCCGCCGTCGCTGTTGTCGCTGTCGCCGCCGCCGCCACCTGAGCCCGACGAAGAAACACCGCTACTGTCAGATTGGGAAGAAGCAGTTTCTTCGCCGCCAATCGTTATAATCGTTATATCCGGGTCGTTAGGGTCGATGCCGCCGCTTGTCGTGCCTTCGGTGCCAGTTGTCGTGTCCGTGCCGCCGCTTATCGATACTTCGGTCGGTGCTCCTACCATCATTGCCACGTCCGCGCTTGACGCCCAAAAGATTTCTTCCATGATAATTGCCTCCTCGCGATAAAAGATAATTGCTGCGTCTATTAAATCATCATCTGGGGGGGGGGTTAGCAAGCTTTTGGAAAAATTTTATCGAATCTTAATGAACGCCCGCGAAAATACAATCGATGGAATCATTTGATTGAATTGCGTCTGCCGTGTATAATAAAAAAAATTTTCGCAAGGAGGCGAGTCGGCATGAAAAAATTTTTGACGGCGTTGCTTGCGGCGTGGAACATGTTTGTCGCGCCCGTCGCCGTCGCCGAAATTCAAACCTACGAGGGCAGCGAAGATTATTACGTCTTGGGTGCGGTTGAAGATGTCAACGTCGCCCGCGAACGTGCCCGCGAACGAGCAATCCGCAACGCCCGCGAAAAGGCAGGCGTCTACGTCCACAGCTATTCGCGCACGAAAGATTTTGAGCTTGTCGACGACGAAGTTATCACCGTGGCGAGCGGCGTCCTGCGCGTAATCGAAACGCACTACGAGACTAAGACTTTGCCCGACGCCTCCGGTTACCTGATTCGCGCGACGGTCAAGGCTGACATTGACACCGACGACTTGCTGACGTGGTTCCAAAAGGACGCCGAGGAAGTCATCAAACTCGTCGCCGAGGACAAAGCGATTCGCGCCCGCGAAGCCGAACAGGAACGCAAGATTGAAACGCTCAAGCAGGAATACGTTCAAGCCGCGACGCCCGAACAAAAGGAAGTTATCGCCGCGCAGATCGTCGAACAGGATAAAACTTTTCTGTCGAACTTGAAATTGCGCGAAGGCAACAGACAACGCGACGCGGGCAATCACAAGCGGGCGGTCGAATTTTTCACGGCGGCGATTGATTTGAATCCGTCGAACGTCATGGCGTGGCGCAATCGCGGTTGGGCTTACGCCGAGCAGAAAAAATATTCGCAAGCCCTTGCCGACTTCAACAAAGCCGTCGAAATGGAGCCCGATTCCGAATTCGCGTACTTGGGTCGCGGCTACGTCTATCACCGGCAGAAAAAATATTCGGCGTCGGTCGCCGAGTACACCAAAGCCATTGAACTCAATCCCGCCTGCGCAACGGCGTACAACAATCGCGGGGCGGCACTGTCTTGGCAGGACAAAATGCACGAGGCGATTGCCGACTACAACAAAGCCGTCGAACTCAACCCGCGCTACGCCAAAGCTTACGAGAATCGCGGCAAGGCTTACGAATTCTTGGGCGACGCGGAAAAATCTGCCGCCGACTTGTCGCGCGCGAAACAAATCAAGCGTTCGGACAAAGGCGTCGACAAAATCATCGCGGAGGCTGAATCTCTTCGCAAGGCGGGCAAATTCACGGAAGCGTTGGAGCTGTACAATCAAGCCGCCGAAACTTATCCCGACAGTCAAAACATTTACGTCAATCGCGGCAACATTTACAACGACGACCTGCAGGACTACGACGCCGCCATTGCCGACTACAACGCCGCTCTGGCGATTAATCCGCGTTCCGCGCTTGCGTATCTGAATCGCGGGCTTGCTTACAACCGACTCGACAAACGCGCGGAGGCGATTGCCGATTTCGACAAGGCGATTGAACTTGCCCCGAATTTTGCACTTGCGTACAACAACCGCGCCTGGACGAATTACGAGCTGGGCAACTATGACGAATCGATTATCGACGCAGACAAAGCCCTCAAGCTCAAGCCCAACGAGGTGATGTTTTACGACACGCGCGCCTGTGCTTACAAGGGCTTGCAACGCTACGACGACGCGCTTGCCGATTTGGACAAAGCGATTCAGATTTCGGCAGAAGGTTGGCTTTACAAGCGGCGCGCCGAAATTTATCAACTGGTTGGCGACGAGGCGAAAGCTCAAGCTGATTTCGACGAAGCCGCACGTCTCGGCTGAACAAAAAAATCCCGCGCAGGTTAATCGCTTGCGTGGGGTTTTTTATTTACGGGAAGCGGAAAAATAATTTCGTCGCCCGCCGCGTTCGTGAAGGTGTCCGCGTCGACGCCGAAGACCGTGCTTAACATCTGCGCGGACAAAATTTTTTTCGGTTCGCCCGCCGCGTAAACGCCCTTATCCTTGACAATCAACACTTCGTCGGCGTAAAGGCGCGCGTGATTCACGTCGTGCAACACCATGACGATTGTCGTGTCGAAGCGGCGATTCACGTCGGCGACGATTTCCATTACGTCAAGCTGATGCGCGATGTCAAGGTAGGTCGTCGGCTCGTCGAGGAGCAAAATTTTCGGGCGTTGAGCCAGCGTCATTGCCAACCACGCGCGTTGTCGTTCGCCGCCCGAAAGACTTGCCACTTGCCGATTTGCAAAGCCCGTGAGTTTCGTGAGTTCAAGCGCGTTTTGAATTGCCGCGTCGTCTTCAGCCGTCGTGCCGCCGAAAAATTTTCTGTGCGGGAAACGTCCGAACGCAACAAGCTGCTTGACGGTCGTATCGTGCGGGGCGTCGCGTTCCTGCGGCAGGATTGCCATGACGCGCGCCAAATTTTTTCTGCCGACGGCGCGCAGGTCTTGTCCGTCGAGCGTAACGCGTCCCGAAAATTTTTCGTTGAGCAGACACAGCACCTTGAGCAGCGTCGATTTGCCCGCGCCGTTCGCGCCGATTATCGCCGTACGCTTGCCCGCCGCGAAGTCGTAACTTAAGTCGCGAAGAATTTCTTTGCCGCCGAGCGTCACGGAAATTTTTTCAGCCGACAACTTCACCGAATGAGCTCCTTGTACTTGGCGCGATAGAAGTCCTCAAAGATTTGCAACATCTCGCGCTGAATCTCCGTGCCGTCGCCCTCGTGCAGGATTTCGATAAAGCCCCAGCGGTCAAGCAGAATCGACGCGATATGCCCGATTGTCTCAAGCGTGAATTCGTCGGCGTCAAGCGGCGCAAGCAGGACAATCGCCGTGCGAACGACTTCGCCGCCTTCGGGATATTGGAAGCCGTCGCCGAGTTGCAGGATGCCGAACGCCGGGGTTTTAATCGCCGCGCTCTTGCAGTGCAACAAAATCATGTGTCGTCCGACAATCAGCGTCGAACCTTGGTCTTCGCGCAACATTAACGCCTTGGAAATTTCTGCGCGGCTTTGAGCGTCGTCGCCCGCAAATTTGCCCGCCAATGCGCACGCGTCGTCAAGGTCGGCAACGGCGGCGCGGACGTAAAAATAATTCGTCATGAGCGAATGAATCGCCCGACCGTATGAATTCATCTTGGCAAGCCCGTCAATGAACGGCGGACGCGGCTCAAGCTCTTCTGCGCTACCCAAAAAATGTTTGTTGCGTCTGGAAATTTCGGCGTCTATTTTTTTCTTGTCCTCGTCAATCAGCGCGGCACTGACGACGACGACGGGACAATCTGCGCGGGCGATTGGCGCGGTCGCGATAATGAAGTCGAAATCCTTGGCGGCAATGTAATCGGCGGTGATTTGAAGAATCGGCACCTCGTCGACGATTTGCAACGTCGGGAAGTTCGCGCGCAGTCTGCTCGCCAAAAGCCGCGACGTGCCCATACCCGTCGGGCAGGCGACAACAACGCGGTGAACGGCGTGCAAAAATTTTTCGCTGTCTGACAACGCCGCGCCCAAATGCATTGCGATATAAGCGATTTCCGAATCGGGCAGGGGCTTGCCGACCTCCGCTTCGACCTCCGCGACGCATTGGCGCGTTAAGTCCATCAGTTCGGGGTAGTGTTCGCGAATCTCGTTCAACAACGGGTTGCGGATGTCCATGTTCATTTTGAGGCGGTTTATCGTCGGCGCAAGGTGATTGACGAGCCCCGCAAGCAAGCTTTGATTCTTGTCAATGTCGCGCCCGCTGATTTTGGCGGCACGCTTCATGACCTGCTTGGCAAGCATGACGAGGCGGTAATTGTCCATCATTGAAATCGCGCCGAGACTCGCCGAACGGTAGCGACTGCGCGCGCCGAGTATGTGCATTGTTATGTAGCAAATTTCGCTTTCGGGCACGTCCATTTCCAATGCCGCAGAAATTTTCTCCGCAAGTTTTTTGGCGGCAATGAATTCGCGACTTTCACGGACGGCGGCGCAAGTTTGATTGTCAATCTTAATTGCCTCGTGGTTTTTGATTCGGCGCACGGCAAGCGACAAATGCACGACCAGCCCGATAAACGCGTTGTCTGACAGCTTGTAGCCCAAATCGCCTTCGGTGACGCGAATCATTTGCTCCAGCCGCCGCCACTCGCCTGCGTCGATTAGGTCAAGCAGAAACTTCGACACCTGCGCAACGGACGCGTCGTTTTCTTCGGGCAAGCTGTCCTGCATGAGATTGAGCAAACGTTCTTCGCCGACGTGTTCGTAAATGTAGCGGACGATGGCGCGCCGCAAATCGCGTTCGTCGCCGAGCAAACTGACGCCCAGTCCGGGCTTGCGCAAAAGTTTCAAGCCCTGTTCGCGAAACCACGGCTCCAACTTGTCCAGGTCGTTGCTTATCGTCGAATCGGTGACGTGAACGGCACTCGACAGCGCGAAAAGCTTAATCGGCTCGCGGCTTGAAAGCAATTTGCTGATGATGATTGAACGTCGTTCGCCGGGCGTGTAGTCGCGTTTTTCGGCGGATTGGAGTTGCTTGGCAAGGGCGTAGCGTTTGACTTCGCTGCCGATGATTAAAAGCCCCGCGCCGGATTTTTTTTCCAGTTGCAAGCCGACAGCGCGCAAAATTTCTTCGACCTTGGGCAGTTGGCGCGAAACGGTCTTTGAGCTGATTGACAGCTGTGCCGCGATGTCGCCCGTCGTCCGAAACGAATGTTCGCGCAGGAGCAATTTCAGGATGTCGCGCGTTCGTTGCTCCATAAGTGTAGCCTCCTCAGCAAATGCGCGGGACGAGTTCGCCTGCGGGCATGTCGACGATTCGCACGCCGCCGATTGAAGTTCGCAAGCCGACTTTGCCCGCCGACGTTGCAACGACTTCGCCGATAAGTGCCGCGTCTTTGCCGTAAATATTTTCGTGCATGACCGCCAAAATTTTTTCGCACGAATCGGAGGGCACGACCGCGACGATTTTGCCTTCGTTGGCAAGTTCAAGCACGTCGAAGCCCAAAATATCGCAGACGCCGCGAACTTCCCGGCGCACGGGGATTTTTTCTTCGTCAAGCAGAATTCCGACGCTCGCCGCCGTTGCAATCTCGTTGAGCACCGCCGCAAGTCCGCCGCGTGTCGCGTCGCGCAACATTGCGATTTTCGGCTCGACGGCAAGCATTTCGCGAATCAGCCCGTTCAAAGGCGCGCAGTCAGACTTGACGCTTTCGGGCAGTTCCAAGCCGTGACGCCCCGCAAGAATCGCCGTCGCGTGGTCGCCGAGCGTGCCCGACACCAAAACTTTCATGCCCGCGCAGATTTTTTTTGCGGAGATGTCAACGCCGTCAATCAGTTCGCCGACGCCCGCCGTGTTGATAAAAATGCCGTCCGCCTGCCCGCGCCCGACGACTTTGGTATCGCCCGTGACGATTTGAACGCCCGCCTCATGTGCCACCGCCGCCATTGACGCGACGATTTTTTTCAGCGCGTCGAAGTCAAAACCTTCCTCAAGAATCACGCCGACGGACAACCATTTGGGAATCGCGCCCGTGACGGACAAATCGTTGACCGTGCCGCAGACCGCAAGCTTGCCGATGTCGCCGCCGCGAAAAAAAATCGGACGCACGACGTAGCTGTCAGTCGTCATTGCCAACTTGCCAATCTTCGCGCCGTCGTGGAGCTCGTGCAGAATCGCGTTGTCGAAGGCAGGCAAAATTATTTCGTGCAGGAGTTGCGCACTCAACTTGCCGCCCGCGCCGTGTGCCATTAGGATTTTGTCGCTCATGTTATCACCACTCGAAATGTTGTCCGCCGTACTTGAACCACGCCGCGCAGACGCCCTCGACCGAAACCATGCACGCGCCCACGGCATGAAGCGGTTGACACGCCTTGCCGAACAGCGGACAGTCAATCGGCTTGACAAGCCCGCGCAGAACTTCGCCGCAACGACAGGCTTTTTTTAAGGGAGAAGGGACAAGGGACAAGGGACAAGGGGGAAGGGGCTCGACCTGTTCAATGTCAAACGCCGCAAACTCGTCACGCATTTTCAAGCCCGACGCGGGAATCGTGCCCATGCCGCGCCATTCGGCGTCCGTGACCGTGTAGACCTGCGAAAGAATCTTCTGCGCGGCGACGTTGCCTTCAGCCGTGACGACCGTGCGATAATCGTTGGCAACCTCGGCGCGTCCGTTGTCGATTTGCTCAAGGATGCTCGTCAGCGCGATTAAAATTTCTTCCGTCGCGAAGCCGCCGACCGCGCAGGGCATGTTGAATTCCGTCGCCAAGAAATTGAACGCGTCCGCACCCGTGACGACCGCCACATGTCCCGGCAATAAAAAGCCGTCGACTTTGGCAGTCGCGTCGCCGAGGAGAAATCTCAACGCAGGCGGTACCAACTTTTGCGCCGACAGCATGAACAAATTTTTTATGCCGCGAGCCCGTGCCGCCAAGACCGTTGCCGCTTGCGTGGGAGCCGTCGTCTCGAAACCGACCGCCAAAAAAATTATCGACCTGCGCGGGTTGTCTTCGGCGATTTGCAGGGCGTCCAGCGGCGAATAAACGATCCGAACGTCCGCGCCCGCCGCCTGCGCCTCTGCCAAACTCGAACGCGAGCCGGGGACTTTAAGCATGTCGCCGAACGTCGCAATGATGAAGTCGCGCCGCGCGTAAGCAATCGCCTTGTCGATATAATCGTCGCAGGTGACGCAGACGGGACAACCCGGTCCGGAAACAAGCTCGACGTTGGCGGGCAGGACTTGACGGATGCCCGAACGGAAAATCGCGACGGTGTGCGTGCCGCAAACTTCCATGAGCCGCAAACGACCTTTGCCCGCCGCAAGTCGCGCAAGCTTTTCGATTAACGTATTCACGACACGCCCGCCAACTCGACTGTGCGCGGGGCTCCGTTCATTTCGGCAACAAGCGCGTCGCGGATTTGCACTTCGCGTTCGTCGACGACCTGCATTGCAAAGCCCGCGTGAATCAGCACGTAATCGCCGACCTTCGCTTCGGGCAACAACATCAAACTTGCCGACCGCTTAACGCCCGCACGCTCCACCGTCGCAAGCTCGCCGTCTATCCGCAACACCTTCGCGGGATACGCCAAACACATGTACTATCACCTCGACGCAAATCATACACCACTTGGCTTGACTTTGCAAAAGCCCGCGCAGGCAGCCCGCTTATTCGACGTCCGTGTAACTCCGCCTGTAGTAAGCGTCACTGACAATCTTATGCGTCACGCCGTATTTTTTTGCAAATACTCTGAAGCCGCGTTCAGGGTCGCCCGGCACGCAGTTTGTGCGAATGTCGCGGACTTGTTCGGCTGTGAATTTCGCTCTGCCGTGTTCGCAACCTTGTTTAGATAGTCCTGTTTTAAAAGCGTGCCTTATGTTTTCCGAGCGTGTCGTCCATTCCAGATTTTCAATACGATTATCGACTTTTATGCCGTTAATGTGATTCACGTCCGATTTGTTTTCGGGATTTGGAATGAAAGCCTTCGCGGCGAGAACATGAACGTAATGACTTTTCGTTTTGCCGTCTTTATAAAGCGTGACGCGCAAGTACCCTGTGTGAACGATGTCGGGTTTAATGATTTTGATTTTATCTCTGTGAAGCGACCTTACGCGAGCGAAATTGCTCACTTGGTATTTGCCGTTGTAATCGACAACTTCATCGACAATGTTGCGCCACTCTTCGCCGGGCAGGTTTTCGCAGCAGCTGTCGAGCTCCAACAATAAGAACTGCAACGCGGTTTTTTCGAGCGGGCTGAGCGGAGCGGCGAGCAAGATTTTCTTCGCCTCATCGATTGTCATACAAATCACTCCTTCGTGAATTGACATTGCACGCCGAAACGCTTAAAATCAACGAAAAAGTTTTGGCTCACGTTTCGACGTGTTCGGTGGATTGTAAGCAATTACACTGTATCACAAAATCGGGCGCGGGTCAAAAATTTTTTTTTTTGCGGAAGAATCTGCGCGGGCTTTCTGTTTGACAAATTTTAAACAAGCGGGTATTATCGGCGCAGTAAATTTTAGGAGGTTGAAATTATGCCGCAAATCGATTTGACGAAATACGGTATCACGGGAACGCCCGAAATCATCTATAATCCCTCATACGAAATTTTATTCAACGAGGAGACGCGCCCCGACCTTACGGGTTACGAAAAAGGCGTTGAGACGGAGCTCGGCGCAATCTCGGTCATGACAGGAATTTACACCGGTCGCAGCCCCAAAGATAAGTTCATAGTCTATGACGACTTCACTAAGGAAGGGCAGGAAACGTCTGTCTGGTGGACAACTCCTGAGTTCGTGAACGACAATAAACCCTGTTCTGTCGAGTCGTGGAACGTCCTCAAAAAGATCGCGCAGGAAGAACTCTCTGGCAAACGCCTTTTCGTCGTCGACGGCTTCAGCGGCACGCATAAAGACACGCGCATTAAAATACGTTTTATAATGGCTGTTGCTTGGCAAGCTCATTTTGTCACCAACATGTTTATTCGCCCGAAGACGCAGGCGGATTTCGATCAGGAACCCGATTTCGTCGTCTATGCCGCGTCAAAAGCCAAAGTCGAAAATTACAAGGAACTCGGTCTCAATTCCGAAACCGCTATAGTATTCAATTTCACATCCAAAGAGCAGATTGTAATCGGATCTTGGTACGGAGGGGAGCTAAAAAAGGGCATGTTCAGCGTCCAGAATTTTTTCATGCCGCTGAAAGGCATAGCCGCCATGCACTGCTCTGCCAACACCGATATGGAGGGCAAGAACACCGCGATTTTCTTCGGGCTGAGCGGCACGGGCAAAACGACGCTGTCGACAGACCCGAAACGCCTGCTTATCGGCGACGACGAACACGGCTGGGACGACCAAGGCGTCTTCAACTTTGAGGGCGGCTGCTACGCGAAAGTCATCAACCTCGACAAGGAAAGCGAGCCCGACATCTACAACGCGATTCGCCGCGACGCGCTGCTTGAAAACGTCACCGTCGACAAGGACGGCAAGATTGACTTCGCCGACAAATCCGTAACGGAGAACACACGCGTCAGCTACCCGATTTACCACATCAAAAACATCGTGCGCCCCGAAAGCCACGGTCCCGCCGCGCAGTCCGTCATCTTCCTCAGCGCGGACGCATTCGGCGTGTTGCCGCCCGTTTCGATTCTCACCAGCGAGCAATGCAAATATTACTTCCTCAGCGGTTTCACGGCAAAGTTGGCGGGCACCGAACGCGGCATAACCGAACCGACCCCGACCTTCAGCGCGTGCTTCGGTCAAGCGTTCCTTGAACTGCACCCGACCAAATACGCCGAAGAACTCGTAAAGCGCATGGAGGCAAGCGGCGCGAAAGCTTATCTCGTCAACACGGGCTGGAACGGCACCGGCAAACGCATTTCCATTAAAGACACGCGCGGCATCATCGACGCGATTCTCGGCGGCGCAATCAAAAAGGCTCCGACGAAGAAATTGCCCATTTTCGACCTGGAAATCCCGACCGAATTGGAAGGCGTCGCAACCAACATCCTCGACCCGCGCGACACCTACGCCGACCCGACCGAATGGGACCGCAAGGCGCAAGATTTGGCAGGCCGCTTTATCAAGAACTTCAAGAAATACGAATACAACGCGGCGGGCAAAGCACTCGTCGCGGCGGGTCCTCACCTTTGATGGACGACGAAATTCTTACCAGTGAAAATTCGCCCGAACTTAAAGCCGAAATCGAACGACTGAGCGAACTCTTGCTTGAACAAAACCGCGAGGCTTACGAGGAGTTGGCAAAGTTTGATACGGCTCCTGTTGAAGAATTAACGGGCAGTCAAAGCGCGAATCACTGAACGACAATAAAAAAACCCCTGTTCCCTGCGCGGGAACGGGGTTTTTCGTTTGCAGTTGTAAGTTTCAATCCTTGGCGAGGCGCAAAATTTCAGCGACGACCTGTTCAATCGTCAAGCTTGTCGAATCCAAAAGTACGGCGTCATCTGCTTGAGCGAGCGGAGCAATTTCGCGTTCGGTGTCCTGCTTGTCGCGAAGTGAAATTTCTTTGACGACGTTGGCGAAGTCCGCCTGCAAGCCCTTTGCCGTGAGTTCGTCGAGCCGCCGCCGTGCCCGTTCTTCGACCGAGGCAGTCAAGAAAATTTTCAAATCGGCGTTGGGCAAAACCTGCGTGCCGATGTCGCGCCCGTCCATAATCACTTTGCCGTGAGCAGCCATGTCGCGTTGCAGTTGCGTCAACTTTTTGCGAACATAAGCGACTTTGGCAACGTCCGACGCGCCGAGACCGATTTCGGGCGTGCGAATTTCCTTGGTGACTTCGCGCCCGTCAAGGAAGACCCGCGCCGCTTCGTCAAGACTGATGTCGACGTTGCCAACGAGCGATTCGCTCAAGGGTTCGCCGCTTTGCAAGACTTTCAAGGCGACAGCGCGATACATTGCGCCAGTATCGATGTAGGTGTAACCGAGACGCGCCGCCACGATTTTGGAGACGGTACTTTTGCCCGCGCCTGCGGGGCCGTCAACCGCGATAATTTTTTTCATAAAAGCATTCCTCCCAATTCGCTTGTTCCTTGCCGTTTATACGTGATATAATCGACGCAAACTTTTTTGAAAGGCAAGAACTTCATGTACAGATTTGACATTGCGACGATTAAGCTGATTACAATCTGCGCGGCGGGAATAACGCTGAACGTAATCGGCTCCGTCGCGGCAAAATATTTCGGTCTGCCCGTGTACCTTGACACGTTCGGCACGATTTTTATCGCGGCGTTGGGCGGCTACGTCCCCGGCATAGCGGTCGGTTTTTTCACGAATATTTTCAGCTCCGGCTTTAACGTGGAATATATGTACTTCGGCTTCGTGAGCATTCTGGTCGCCATATCGGTCGCGTTTCTCGCCGACAAGGGCTATTACGACAAATTGTCCAAAGCGTTGCTGACAATCCCGCTTATCGTTTTGATGACGAGTTTTTTCGGCGTGCTTATCGAAGAATTGCTCATGCCCATGAACGCGTTCCATTCGCTCGACAGAGTGCAGGAACACTTCATAGAAAATTTTTTTGTCGAACTGCCCGACAAAGCACCGGCGGTTTTGGCGACGTTCTTCCTGCTGAAAATCATGCCGCCCGACATAAAAGAACAGTTCCGCCTTTTGGGCAAGATGCAAGCACCGCTGTCGCCCGAAATGAATTCCGCAATGAAGGCTCAACGAAAATCCGTCAAATCGTTGCGGACGAAAATGGTTTTGAACTTGTTGGCGATAACGATTTTGGTCGCCGCGTTCATTTCCGCGATAAGCTACGCGATTTATCGTGAGAGCGCAATTAAAGACCGCATAAATATCGCCGAGGGAATCATTTCAATGGTCGTGAGCGAAATCAATCCCAACCGCGTTGACGAATTTTTGGAGCAGGGGCGCAGTGCCGAGGGTTACGACGACGTTGAACGCAACCTTTATCGCATTCGCGCAATCAACCACGACATAAGATACATCTACGTCTACAAAATCGAGGAAGACGGTTGCCACGTCGTCTTTGATTTGAACACACCCAATGTCGAGGCGTCAAAGCCGGGCGAGCTTCAAGAATTCGACGAATCGTTTGAGCCGTATCTTGACGATTTGCTTGCCGGCAGACCGATTGAGCCGATTATCTCCGACGACACATACGGCTACCTGCTGACGATTTACAAGCCCGTTTACAATCACCAAGGCAAATGCGTTTGCTACGCGGGTATCGATTTTTCAATGGACATGATAAACGACTACGGCAGGACTTTTATCGTGCGGGTCGTCGCGCTGTTTTCGGGCGTCGTGATTCTCATCCTTGCGTTGGGGCTGTCGCTTATCGAGAACAACATCATCCTGCCCGTCAACACAATGGCTTACTGCGCCCGCAACTTCGCCTACGACAGCGAGGCGGAACGCGAAGGCAACATCAAACGCATTAAAAGCCTTGAGATTCAAACCAACGACGAGATTGAAAACCTTTACTCCGCGTTCGTCAAGACGACCTCCGACAGTATGCACTATTTTGAAAACCTGCGCAAGGCTAAAATTCAAGTGGCGGTCATGAACGAATTGGCGCACACCGATTCGCTGACGGGCATTCGGAACAAAACCGCCTATACCGAGACGACCAATCGCCTTGACGCCGCCATTGCCAAAGGCACGGCGCATTTCGCGATAATCATGATTGACATAAACTACCTAAAGAAAGTCAACGACACCTACGGGCACGAACGCGGCAACGAGTACCTGATTAACGCTTGCAGGCTCGTCTGTTCGATTTTCGGCAAGGACAACGTTTATCGCGTGGGCGGCGACGAATTCGTTGCGGTGCTCGACGGCGCGGACATTGCCCGTTGTGAAAAACGCGTTGCAAATCTGCGCGGCATGATTGACAAATTCGCGGGCGACACGACGCTTGAGCCGTGGGAAAAAGTTTCGGCGGCAGTCGGCGTCGGCTACTTTCAAGCGGGCGTCGACAACACTGCCGAAGACGTTTTCAAGCGCGCCGATAAGGAAATGTACGCCAACAAGCTGGCGATGAAAGCCGTTCGCACAGCTTGACGGCACAGGCGGCATAATGTACAATCCCGCTGAAAATTAAGCTCGTACCCCTCGTAAGGAGGCGACGAGACTTGGAGGTTTCGCCAATGAAACAAAATACTCGTGCGTCAATGAGCGACGCGCAAAAGTTCAGCTTGGTCAGGCGTGAGGCAATTTACACGGGGCTTGCGCTTGTCGGGCTGATTATTTTTTGGCTCTGCGCGGGCTTCGGCACGGCGTCGCTCGACGTGAAAATTTTCCACTTGCCGCTGTGGGCTGTGCTCGGCACCGTCGGCGTGTGGTTCGTCGCGATTCTTATCAGCGCGGTGCTCAGTCGCGTGCTGTTCAAAGACGTGGACTTGGGGGGCGACGACGATGACTCAAGGTAACCTGTCCGCGTTGTTGCCGCTGATAATTTTTATGGCGGTCATGGTCGGCATCAGCTTTTACGTCCGCAATCGGCAGGCGGGCAAAAATTTCGTGAGCAGTTATTTCGTAGGCAATCGCTCCCTCGGCGGCTTCGTCTTGGCAATGACAACCGTCGCAACATACAGCTCCGTCTCAAGTTTCGTCGGCGGCCCCGGCATGGCTTTTCAAGTCGGCTTCGGCTGGATTTATATGGCGGTCGTGCAAGTCACGGCGATTTTCTTGGTGCTTGGCATTTTCGGCAAACGCGTCGCCCTGCTTGCACGCAAACTTAACGCCGTCACCGTCGTCGACATCATACGCACGCGTTTTCAATCGGACTTCTTGGCGGCGGTCGCCGCGTTCGTTATCGTGCTGTTCTTTTGCGGGACAATGACGGCTCAATTCGTCGGCGGAGCTAAGTTGTTCGCTGCCGTCACGGGCTACAGCTACGAGGCGGGTTTGATTCTCTTCGGGCTGACGGTCGTTATCTACACGTCAATCGGCGGCTTTCGGGCGGTCGCGCTCACCGATACCTGTTGCGCGTTGATTATGATGGTTGGTATCGTCCTGCTGTTGCATTACGTCTTGCAAGCGGGCGGCGGCTACGAAAACATCATGACGCGCCTTGAAACGAACAACCCCGAATTGTTTGAGCCGTTCAGCTTCGGGAACATGCCTTGGACAATTTATTTCACGCAATGGCTTTTGGTCGGTATATGCACAATCGCTCTGCCTCAATCGGTCGTGCGCGGCATAAGCTACAAAAACACGGCGGGACTTCATCAGGCAATGCTTATCGGCACGGTCGTCGTCGGCTTCATGAATATCGGCATAAATTTCACGGGCATTCTGGCGCACGGCGTCTTGACGGGCTCGGCTGCCGATTACGGCGGCGTCGACAACATTATCCCCACCGCCATTGTTACGGCAATGCCGCCCGAATTGGTCGGCTTGGCGATTATCGGTCCGCTTGCCGCGTCCATATCGACGATTTCGGGCTTGCTTATCGTTGCGTCGAGCGCGATTGTCAAGGATGTTTACTTACATTGGGCGGACAAGAATCAACGCGCCGTGACGCCCGCGCAGGTTAAAATCTTGTCGATGGCGACGACGGCTTTTATCGGCGCGGCGGTCTTCGTCATTGCCTTGACGCCGCCGAGTCTGATTTGGCTGATTAACATGTTCGCTTTCGGCGGGCTTGAGACTGCTTTTTTCTGGACGCTTCTGCTTGGGCTTTTTTGGAAACGCGCGAACAAATTGGGCGCAATTCTCTCCATGACGGGCGGGACGATTATCTACTGCGCCGCGCAGGCGTCGGGCTTCAAAATCCTCAACCTGCACCAGATTACTATCGGGATAACGGTTTCGCTGATTCTGTTCCTTATCGGCTCTTACCTTGGCAAGCGCGAAGACGACGCCACGCTGAAAATTTTCTTCCCATAAAAAAAATGTCCCCCGGCAGTCAACTGACCGTCGGGGGATTTTTTTATTGCCCGCGCAGATTTACTTCACGAGCTTGGTGCCGCTGATTATATAGCTGTCGCCGTTTATGTTGAACATGCCGTCCGCCGCAATGTTCTTTAGCGTAAGCGCGTTTGTCGTCGTGCCCACTCTGAACGCAACGGCTTTGTTCGTCGCGTTGTAAGTTGCTGTCCACTCGCCCGTTATCGCAAGCAGGTCGTTGCTTGTGTAGTCGGTGATTACGTCGTTGCCTTCGCCGTCGTTGTAAAGGAAGGTGTCCGCGCCGGCGGAGCCGATTAGCGTGTCGTTGCCGACGCCGCCCCAAAGCGAATCGTTGTCGGTGCCGCCGTTTATGTAATCGTTGCCCGCGCCGCCGTAAACTGTGTCGTTACCTGCACCCGCGCTTATCGTGTCGTTGCCGCTCCCGCCCACGATTGAATTTGACATCTTGTTAACCGTGATTCGGATTGCTTTGGCGCGTGCCGTGGCGTCGACAAAGACAATGCCCGAAGGTACTGTTACTGCCGCCGCAGAGTTCTCGTCATAAATCACGCCGCCGATTATCGTGTTAAGCTCCGTGCCCTGCGCGTCCGTCAATGCCAAAGTCCGTGCGTTCTTCACCGTCAACGTCCCGCTGCCAATCTTGAGCACCGAATCCGAGCCGTTGAGGCTTGCACTTGTCAGAGCCGCGCCGAGTGAAATTTTGTCGCTCGTCGCGTAGTCTGTGATAACGTCGTTGCCCGCACTGTAAATGAACAGATCATTGCCTGTGCCGCCCGTAAAGGTGTCGTTGCCCGTACCGCCAAGCAGAGTGTCGTCGCCCGCGCCGCCGAGCAATTTGTCTGCGCCCGCGTCGCCGCTGAGATAATCGTTATCGTTGCCGCCGTTGATGCTGTCGTTGCCCGCGCCGCCGTAAACCGTGTCATTACCTGCGCCCGTGCTTATCGTGTCTGAGCCGGAGCCGCCGCGTATTGAATTGGCAACCTTGTTCGCGACTATCTTGATGGCTGTCGCTCTGCTTGACGCGTCGACAATATCAATGCCCGAAGGTACCGTTACTGCCGCCGCAGAGTTCTCGTCATAAATCACGCCGCCGATTATCGTGTTAAGCTCCGTGCCCTGCGCGTCCGTCAATGCCAAAGTCCGTGCGTTCTTCACCGTCAACGTCCCGCTGCCAATCTTGAGCACCGAATCCGAGCCGTTGAGGCTTGCACTTGTCAGAGCCGCGCCGAGTGAAATTTTGTCGCTCGTCGCGTAGTCTGTGATAACGTCGTTGCCCGCACTGTAAATGAACAGATCTTTGCCGTAGCCGCCCGTGAGTGTATCGTTGCCCGCTCCGCCCGAAAGCGTGTCGTCGCCCACTTCGCCGAGCAGTTTGTCCGAGCCCTCGCCGCCGATTATCGAGTTCGCCAAGTAGTTGCCCGTGATTTGAATTGCGTTTGCGCGATAGGAAGCGTCTGCCGTGACGACAGGCGTATCGAGCGTAACCTGCGCGGCGGAAGCGTCCGTCAATACCATAAGCGTCGGGTCGGTGTTCTCTTCGCCCGTGATGTTGAGAGCCTCCAAGCTTGCCGCGCCCGTCAAAGTCATTGTGCCCTTGCCGACAGCGACAATGATGTCGTCGCCGCCTTGTTGGGTTGCGTAAGTGCCTGAGCCGCCGCCGATTTGCAACATCGACGCGGAGTTGAAGCCGTTGATAATGTCTTTGCCGTCGCCGGCGTTGTAGACGATTAAAACGTTCTGCGCATCGGAGCCGAGGCTGATTGTATCGTTGCCCGCGCCCGCAGTTATTTTGACATTGGTGCCGTCGGATTGAATGTAATCGTGACCCGCCCCGCCGTAAATCGTTGCGTCGTCAGGTGAGCCGGTATTGCTTGTGCTGTTGTAAATGACATCGTTGCCGGCACCGCCGACAATCGAAACTTTTTTGCCGCCGTTGTTTTCGATATAGTCGACACCCGTGCCGCCGTCGAGGGTTGCGTCGTCAGGCGTGTAAGTTACGAATATGCTGCCTTCCTGTCTGCGCGTCGAGTTATTGTAAATGTAATCGTTGCCCGCGCCGCCTGAGATTGAAACGTTGTTGCCGCTGTCGTTTTGAAGGAAATCGTTGCCGGAGCCGCCGTTTAATGTTGCCTCGTCTGACAGGGCAAGTGCGCGTGAATCACTGCGCGTGGCTGTCGTGCTTTTGATTGAATCGTTGCCCGCGCCGCCGCTTATTGAGACTTTTACTGTGCCGAGGTTGGCGATTGTGTCATTGCCCGCGCCCGTCGCGATTGTTGCGTTTCTCAAGTTGTTGATTATGGTGTCGACATCCTTCGTGCCTGCGACTTTCCTTTGAATGGTGTAAGTCAACTTGTTGCCGTCTGCGTCGACGATGGCATTTTCTTCGTCATAGTAAGCCGCGCCTGACAGTGTAAGAGTATCGTTGCCGACCGTCATGAACAGATCGGAACCGTTGGACTTGAGTGAAACATTTTGCACGCTCTGCATGACCTGCAACGTCGAAGTGGGATTGAGCCCGACGATTGAATCATTGCCGCCGCTGTATTGCAAAAGGACGTTATTGCCGCTGTTGACGAGCGAATCGTTACCTGCGCCGCCGCCGATTGTGATGTTGTCATTGCGGTTGTTGATGTAATCGTCACCTGCGCCGCCGTTGATTGAGACGTTCGAGGCATTTTCATCGTAAGTGGAGCTTGCGGAAATGGAATCGTCGCCTGCGCCGCCGTCGACAGTGACGTATCTGTTTGCATTGGCGTTTAGTGCGATTGAATCGTTGCCCGCGCCGCCCGTAAGCGTGACATTGGAGCCTGAATTGGTTACGGTGTCGGAGCCTTCGCCGCCATTAACCGAAGAATATGTACTGCTGTTTATGATACGGTCGTTGCCTGCGCCGCCGTCGATTGTCGCATGGGAGCCTGAGGCGTTAAGGGTGTCGTTACCTGTGCCGCCGTCGATTGAAACGTTCGAGCCGGAGTTGTTGTAAAGGGAGTCGTTGCCGCCCTCGCCGCTTATGGTGACGTTGTTGCAGTTACTGTTGTTAATTGTGTCGGAGCCTTCGCCGCCCGTGATTGTCACGTAATTGGCTTGCAGATTGTTGTTGCCTTGCTGGTTGCTTATATAGTCATCGCCTTCGCCCATGCTGATTGAGACCCGTGCGTTTCTGTTTTGAACGGTGTCTTTGCCGTCGCCCGTATCAATCGTGACGTAGGAGGCGGTGTTGTAGACGGAATCGGCACCCGCGCCGCCGAAGATTGAAGAATCTCTGCCGCTGTTGGAAACGGAGTCGTCGCCGTCGCCCGCGTTGATTGACGAATAGAGACCGCTGTTGGTAACGGTGTCGTTGCTCGCCAGGGCGTTGACCATTGCCCCCGGGGCGATGTTGGTGATGTAATCGGCGTAGTGCGTACCGAGAATATCTTTGGAGACCGCCTGTTCAATCGCAGTGCCGTCCTTGTCGAGGATAAAAATCGCGTCGATACTTGCCGCGCCCGAAAGAGTGAGCGAATCGTCGCCGAACGGGAAAATCAGATCGGTGCCGTTGTTGCGGAAGTCGCCGCCGTCTTGCATGAGCTGAAGCGTCGAGGTTTTGTTGAAGCCGCGAATGATGTCATTGCCGCCACTGTATTGGAACACGACGTTGGTGCCGCTGTTGTTGATTGAATCGTTACCCGCGTCGCCGTTTATCGTGACGTAGTTGCCGTAGTTATTAAGAGTGTCGTCGCCGTCGCCGCCGTTAAGCGTGGCATAGGCAGCGAGCGAAGAATTGTAGACAGAATCGTTGCCCGCGCCGCCTGAGATTGAAGAGCGTCTGCTGCTGTTGCCGATTGAATCCATGCCGAGGCCGCCGTCGATTGTGACATAGGCAGCGAGTGACGAATTGTAGACAGAATCGTTGCCCGCGCCCGAAACGATTGACACAACGGAGCCGCTGTTTGAAACGGTATCGTTGCCCGCGCCCGCAGTGATTGTAACTTCGGAACTGCGGTTGTAGACAGAATCGTTGCCGGTGGCGGCGTCGATTGTAACGTTGGAGGCGTAATTGGAAACGGTATCGTTGCTTGCCAGGGCGTAAACGGCAACATTTTGGGCGTAGTTGGTTATGTAGTCGGCGTATCTTGTGCCGAGAACTTCGTTGGCAAATTCCTGTTCGGATTCGTTGCCGTCCTTGTCGAAAATGGGAATGACGCCGAGAGTAGCCGCGCCGCTAATCGTCAAAGAATCGTCGCCGAGCGTAACAATTAAATCGTTGCCGTTGTTGCGGAAGGCGGCACCGTCCTGCAAAAGCTGAAGTGTCGAGGTGTCGTTGAAACCGTTGATAACGTCCATGCCGCCGTCGTATTGAAAAATGACGTTCGCGCCGCTGTTGGAAATGGTGTCGTCGCCTGCTGAGCCGTTAAGCGTGACATATGCGCCGTTGTTGGAAAGTGAATCGTTGCCCGCGCCGCCTGAGATTGAAGAACGTCTGCCGGAATTGGTGATTGAGTCCAAGCCCGCGCCGCCGTCGAGAGTGACATTGGCAGCGACCGAGGCATTGGAAATGTAATCGGCACCCGCGCCCGCCGCGACAGAGACTGCGGAGCCGTTGTTTGAAATAGTATCGTTGCCGCCGCCCGAAAAAATTGTGACTTCGGAACTGCGATTGCTGACGGAATCATTGCCCGTGCCCGCGTCGACAGTGACTTCAGAGCCTGAGTTGGTAACGGAATCGTCGCCGCCGCCTGAATTGACAGAAACGACGTTGCCGGAGTTGTAAACGGAATCGGCACCCGCGCCCGCATTGACAGTGACGTTGTAGCCGAAGTTGGTAATACGATTGTTGCCTTCGCCCGCGTTGATGGAGACGTTCTCGCCGTTGTTTTGGATAGAATCGGCGTCGGCAGAGCCGGCGATAATCGTGTTTGACGTTGAGTTATTAAAATCAGCCATAAAAAAATCTCCTCCTTAGAAAGCAAAAGAAACGTCGATATGCGGCAAGATAGCAGAATTTGGGCAAAGATTCAAGCGGCATGAAATTTTCCGAAAAGCGTGACATAGCGCGTTGAACTTGAAAATATTTTCGGCTTGTGTTAGATTATCGGCTGTTAAAAATTTTATTGGGAGGTTTCAATCTCATGGCAGTCAGTTTGAAAAAAGGACAGAAAGTAGACCTCACGAAGACAAACCCCGGCTTGAAGGAAATCCTTATCGGGCTCGGCTGGGACGTAAAGAGATACGACGGCGGCAAAGACTTCGACCTGGATTCGTCGGTGTTCATGTTGGGCGCAAACGGCAAGGTTCGCGACGACGACGACTTCGTTTTCTACGGCAACCTCAAGCACAAGAGCGGCGCGGTCGAACACATGGGCGACAACCTCACGGGCGCGGGCGAAGGCGACGACGAGCAAATCAAAATCGACCTGAGCAAAGTTCCTGCCGACATCGAGAAGATTGACTTCACGGTTACGATTTACGAGGCGGAAGAACGCAAGCAGAACTTCGGACAAGTGGAAAACGCCTTTATCCGCGTCGTGGACGCCACCAACGGCAAGGAGCTCATCCGCTACGACCTGGGCGAAGACTTTTCAATCGAGACGGCGGTCGTTATCGGCGAACTCTATCGCAACAAGGGCGAATGGAAATTCAACGCAATCGGTTCGGGCTTCGAGGGCGGCTTGGCTTCGCTCGGCAAAAATTACGGCGTCAACGTGTAATTAGGGACAAGGGACTAGGGACAAGGGACAAGAGATAAGCTGAAAACTTTTCCCTTGTCCCTTTTCCCTTGCCACTTGAAAGGAGCAATTCATTATGGCAGTCAACCTGCAAAAGGGACAAAAAGTTTCGCTCAAAAAGACCAACGGCGGCACGCTGTCAAATCTGATGGTCGGTCTCGGCTGGGACGCGGCAAAGCCCGAAGGCGGTTTCTTCAAGCGACTGTTCGGCAACGTTGACCAAATCGATTGCGACGCGTCGGTTTTCGTCTGCCAGGGCGGCAAATTCGTCGACCGCGATGACTTGGTTTATTTCGGGAACCTCAAACACCGCAGCGGCGCGATTCAGCACATGGGCGACAACCTCACGGGCGAAGGCGAAGGCGACGACGAACAGATTTTCGTAAAACTGGACGACATACCCGCCCGCTACGACAAGCTGATTTTCGTCGTCAACATCTATCAGGCAGTCGAACGCAAACAGCATTTCGGCATGATTAAAAACGCCTACATCCGAATCGTCGACGCCGATACGCACGAGGAACTTTGCCGCTTCAACCTCACCGAAGACTACACCGATATGCTGTCGATGATTGCCGGCGAAGTTTATCGCTACAAGGACGAATGGAAATTCAACGCGGTCGGCTCCGGCACACGCGACACGGGGCTCAACGACTTGGCGAAAAGGTTTAAATAAGTCATGAACAAATTTTTGCTTACAATCTGCGCGGCTTTGATTTTGTTCACGACGCCCGCGCAGGCTCAAGATTTGGGCGTTGAACTGGAGGACATCTCCGCAGAAAAATATAACGTGCACATTGAAAAATTTTATGCCACTCTGCCGCAAGCCAAGGGCACCTACAAAAGCCGTCAACGTCCGATTGTAATCGAAGGCGCAATGAACACCGAGACAGAAGTTCTGATTCGCGCGCTGAAAAATCCCATCGTCTACCGCGAGCTGAATTACATGTTCGTCGCGGGCACTTACAAGGATTATCCCGTCGTCGTCGTGCGCACGGAAATCGGCGTGGCGAACGCGGCGGCGTCCACGGCGTTGGCGATTAAAAAGTTCAATCCCTGCGCTGTAATCAATCAGGGCACGGCGGGCGGTCACGACCCCGCGCTGAAAATCGGCGACATCGTTATCGGCGAACGCAGTTTCGACAACAGTGCTTACAGGAGCGCATATTCGGCGGCGGGCGCAGGCATTGACTTGACCAAGCAGGAAAACCTCGGCACTTACGCTTACGACGCGACGACGAAAAAATTTCAAGCGTACACGGAATTTTTCCCCGACCCGACGTTGTTGCGCGTTGCGAAGTCCGTTGCCGACGCGAACAAAAATTTCAACGTCACGACGGGCGTTATCGGCACCGGCAACACGTGGTATGAATGCGTCGACTATATGAACTTCCTGCACGACAAATACGGCTCAAGTTGCGAGGAAATGGAGACCAACGTCGTCGCGCAGGTTTGTCAAAATGCGGGCGTGCCGTTCATTGGGATTCGAGTCCTGTCCAACAACGTAACCAACAGCCGCGAATACGTAGCTGAATCGGCGAAAACTTGTCAGGAATTTGTTTTGCTTGTCGTTGACGATTACATCAGCGACGTGTTGAAAAATTAAGTTGGAGGCTGAAAATTGAAAATCACAGGTTTGACTGACGCGCAAGTCCAAGAAGCCAAAGCGAAATTCGGCGACAACAGCATAACCGAACAAGCCCGCGAAGGTTTCTGGGACAAGCTCAAGGGCAACTTTGACGACCCGATTATCAAAATTTTAATCTTTGCGCTGGCTCTGAACGTGTTCTTTGCGTTCATGGGCAAATCGGAGTGGTACGAATCCGTCGGCATAGCGATTGCGGTTTTGCTCGCTACGCTGGTTTCGACTTTTTCGGAATACAGCAACGAAAGCGCGTTCCAAAAACTCCAGGGCGAAGCGTCGCTGATTAAATGCAAAGTCTATCGCAACGGCGTCGTTACCGAAATTCCGATTAACGATATAACCATGGGCGATTGCGTCCTTTTGCAGACGGGCGACAAAATTCCTGCCGACGGCGTGATAATCGACGGCTCAATCAACGTCGACCAATCGATTCTAAACGGCGAGGCGAAGGAAGAGGAAAAAACTCCCGCACCCGACGACGCTACTGCCGCCGAATCCGCGCAAAGCACCGACTTCCTCAACCCGCACAAAGTCTTCCGCGCGGCTGTCGTTGCGGGCGGCTCGGCGACGATGCGCACCGTCACGCTGGGCGACAACACCGTTTACGGCAAAATCGCGGGCGAATTGCAAATCGACGAAGACCGCGACACTCCGTTGAAACTTAAGCTCGGCGACCTTGCGGGGCAAATTTCCAAGTTCGGTTACACGGGCGGTATCGCGATTGCCTTTGCGTTCATGTTCGAGAGGATTTTTATTCAGCACGGCTTTGACTGGGCGCAAATCTCCGTTTACTGCTCCGACTGGATGAACATTCTCAACAGCCTCGTCGAAGCGGTCATGCTCGCCGTCATAATTATCGTCATGGCGGTGCCCGAAGGCTTGCCGCTCATGATTTCAATCGTGTCCGCGCAGAATATGGGCAAGATGTTAAAAGACAACGTCCTTGTCCGCAAAATTTCAGGTATCGAAACGGCGGGCAGTTTGAACTTGCTTTTCAGCGACAAGACCGGCACGATAACCAAAGGCTTGCTTGAAGTCGTCACATTCATTGACGGCACGGCGAATTTCACGGAGACTTTCGACAAGCTCGGCGCGAAACTTCAATCGCTGGTGTCGTTGTCGATTCGATTCAACAACGGCGCAGTCATCACGGGCGATAAAATTGTCGGCGGCAACATGACGGACAGAGCGTTGCTCGGCTTTTTAATCGGCAAGGACACGCCGCCCAACGTCACTGTCGGCGACACGGTACCTTTCGACAGCGCGAAGAAATATTCCATGGCGAAAGTCAGCGGCGATTACAACTTGTGGCTGATTAAGGGCGCGCCCGAACGTTTGCTTGACAAATGCAGTTACTACTACGACAGCGACGGGCTCAAGCAACCGCTTGCCTCGACCGCCGCGATAAACGCCAAAATCGACGAACTTGCCAACCGCGCCATTCGCACTCTTGCGCTCGTCACCTACGACGGTGAAGTTGTCGACGGCAACATCCCCGACAGCGGCTTGACGTTCGTTGGCGTCACGGGCATTCGCGACGACGTGAGACCCGACGCGATTAAAGCTATCGAACAAGTTCACTCGGCAGGCGTGCAAGTCGTCATGATTACCGGCGACCGCAAGGAGACCGCGCAGGCGATTGCGAAGGAAGCGGGCTTGATTGAGATTGACGACGCGATTGTTATCACCAGTGCCGAACTCAACGCCATGAGCGACGACGAAGTTAAACAGGCTCTGCCGAAGATTCGCGTTATCGCGCGCGCTCTGCCCACCGATAAAAGCCGGCTCGTTCGTTTGGCGCAAGAGCTGAACTTGGTTGTCGGCATGACGGGCGACGGCGTCAACGATTCGCCCGCGCTGAAAAAAGCTGACGTCGGCTTTGCAATGGGCGGCGGCACCGAAGTCGCGAAGGAAGCCAGCGAAATCGTTATCCTCGACGACAACTTCAAATCGATAGGCAAAGCGATTCTCTACGGTCGCACAATATTTAATAATATCCGAAAATTTATCGTGTTTCAGTTGACGATCAACGTCGCGGCGGTTATGATTTCGTTCGTCTGCCCGCTGTTGGGACTGGAAAATCCATTGTCAATAATTCAGATACTTTTCGTGAATTTGGTCATGGATGTTCTCGCAGCTCTGGCATTCGGTGGCGAACCTGCTCTTTCGCGCTACATGGAAGAAAAACCTAAGAAACGCGACGAAAAAATTATCAGCCCCTATATGATGTCGGCAATCGGTACAGGGGCTGCGTGGTGCTTTGTAACGAGTTTGGTTTTTCTGCTAACGGATTTCTCGACCAGTCACTTCAGAGACGTGAATCCGCCGGGCGTCAACATAATGTTCGGCGATGATTCAGTGTACGTCCTGACCTCCTACTTCGCGTTCTTCATCTTCATGGCCGTTTTCAACGCATTCAACACCCGAACGACTACGATAAATCTTTTTGAGCATATCGGCGAAAATCCCGGCTTCCTGCGCGTCATGGGATTGATTGTCGTTCTGCAGGTGATAATGACGCAATTCGGCGGTGCAGTCCTGCGTTGCTACGGTTTGACGGCTAGTGAGTGGGCGTTCACCATTGCGATGGCGTTCACGATTATTCCTGTCGACATTTGCCGAAAATTAATCATGGGCTCGAAATAAAGATTACTCGAAACGCTGAAGGAGATACTCTGCAGACTTGTCAAAGATTTCGGCAAGTCTCTTTTTTTCGCTGTTTTTGAAAGTGCGTTCGCCGCGCATTTTTTTGAAAACAGATTGCTTTGACGAGCCGAGCACTTCCGTGAGCATGGGATAGGACATGTTCCGTGCGTCCATTTCCGCAATTAAATTTTTGTACGGGCTCTTACGCCGATCCGTCACGGGTTGCAAGCAAATCGTTTCGTCGCGATAAAGCAAATATTCAGCGGGCTTGCCGAAAAATGCGACGAGCTTGGCAGTTTGTTCGTCCGAGAAAATTTTTCCTCTTCTGCCGCGCATCTTATCCGAGACGGTCACCAATCCCAAAACGGTTGCAAGTGCCGTATACGTCATTTGCCGCGCTTCCAATTCGGCGACAAGATTCGGGTAGACACTTTCGGCGCGATTCTTCGCCGAGATTTGCACGCAAGTTTCCTGTTCGCGGGGCTTGCCGTAGTTGTGATTTTTTTCGCCGCTCCGCGATTCCGACATGTGGTCGCGCGTTTCGTCCTTGGGAGATTTGCCGGTTTTCGCCTTAGAAATATTTGCGCAATGTTCGGGCGTCCTTTTGTGGGCGCGCAATCCCGCCGCGATATGTTCGCAGTGCTCTTTCGTGTGGTGCTTGCCGAAGAAAGGATGTTTTTCGCCCGATTTCGACGCAGAAAGTTTTGCGTGTTCGGCGGGGTCTTTGAATCGTTCGATTTGAGCCGCTGAAAGGTTTGCACAATGTTCGGGCGATTTTTTCTTGGCTGTGAGTGCCACAGAAACGCGTTTGCGCATTTCGTCAGTCCAACCGACTACCCCGTCACCGCCGTCAGTCATGTTGTAGCCGTAAGTGGCTTTGCTTTTAAGCGCAACGATGAAATATTTTTCCCAATAGTTGAGTTCTTCACGCGTCGCGCAAGTTTTGATGACGCCGTAACGGAAATTTTCAATGCCGTACTTTTGAATCGCCTTGTCGACGACGATGTCGCCGTGCATGTGTTGTGCCATTCGCGCCTCCAACGGCTTTGTGGTCTGCCCGACGTATCGCTTGCCGTTGACGCGGTTCCATATGAAGTAAATCACTCCGCCTTCGTCCATGATACCAATCCGCCTTTCGTTGACAGCGCGGCGCGAGCGGTGTAGAATTTGAAAATCGATACAGCTCTGCCGTGTTGTCTTGTTTAGTTTTAATCGACTCAAGTTTAGCACCGCAGGGCTTTTATCGTCAAGAAACTCTTACCCGAAATGAGCTGAGCCAATGAAAGTCTCCGTGATTATCCCCGTGTACAACGCCGAAAAATATTTGGGCGTGTGCCTTGAAAGTTTGCTGATTCAAACGCTGACGGACTTCGAGGTTATCGTTGTCGATGACTGTTCGACGGACGCGAGCAATGCGCTTGCCGAGAGTTACCTTAAACGTTTCGGCGGGCGGTTGAAGATTGTTACCTTGCCGCAAAACACCGGCAGCGGAGCCGTCCCGCGCAACGTCGGGCTGGATTTTTCGTGCGGCGAATACGTTTACTTTGTCGACGCCGATGATTTGCTTATCGACACCGCGTTGGAGACGCTTTATGTCTGCGCGGCGGAATATCGGGCAGATGTCGTCGAGATGGAAAAATTTTTTACTTGCGAGACCGAGCCCGTGCCCGAAGACTTGAAAATTGCGGCGTGGTGTTACACCGATTCTTTCGTCGAGGAGCCGACCTTCGAGACCGAAGACCTTGCCGCGCGCGTGAAAAAATTTTTGGCGTCGAAATTTTGTTGGGCACCGTGGGCGAAACTTTTGCGGCGCGATTTTTTAATTGACAACGCGATAACTTTCCCGCGCATGACGATAGCCGAAGACGTTGTTCATACGTTTGAACTGATTTGCTTGGCGAAAAAAATTTTGCGCGTGCCCGTGCCGCTCTACGTCAACCGAACGAATGCCGATTCAATGATGCGCCGCGAGCGAACGCCCGAACAAATGATAAAATTCCGCACGAACCCGCTTATAACCGGCTTGGAGGCTCTGGATGAATTCATGCGCGAATTGGATTACTTTAACCAAAATCCCGTCGTCCGCCTGCAGGTGCTGAATTTTTTCTTGCTTATGCAAATCGACAACATGAAAGACGCGCTTAACGCTTTGGAGCCGCAAGAGGCTTACGAAATATTTCAGCGCGAATTTGCCGGGGCGGGCAGTTCGCAACCCGCGCTGATTGCCTGCTTGCTGACAATGAACAATCTCTATCGAAATGAATTGCGCAAATGAAATTGCCGCTTTGACGTGACGATTTTTTTTGCTAAAATGCGCGTGTGATAAATTCTTTGGAGGTGAGATGATGGAACTTGGCAAGGGGCAAAAAATTCCGCTCAACGAAAATTTCTTGACGATAAAGTTTGAACGCCCGACGAGCGCGCTTGAAATCGATACGGCGGCTTTTTTGACGCAGGCAAACGGCAAAGTCGCTGCCGACGAGGATTTTGTCTTTTACGGCAACGCCCGCCATCATTCGGGCGCGGTCACGCACAACGACGACGACTCGATTGACATCAGCTTGGATAAAGTCCCGCGCCACGTCGAAAGAATTTCGTTGACCGCCACGATTTACGACGCCGATAAGCGCAAACAAAATTTCAGCATGATTCGCGACGCCCGCTTGAGGATTTTCGGCACGCGCGGCGAAATCGCGACATTCCCGTTGGAAAATTTCAGCGTCGAAACGGCGATTGTCCTCGGCGAAGTTTATCGTTACAAAGGTGCCTGGAAGTTCAACGCGACGGGCGCAGGCTTCAGCGGCGGTTTGGCGGCTCTTTGCAACAATTTCGGCATTGAAGTCAGCGACGTTGCGCCGACGCCTCCGCCTCCGCCGCCCGCTCCGCCCAAGCCGAAAATTAACACTCAACGCGAAAAGCCGCGACGCGAAAAAATTACAATCCCGCCGCCGCCCGAATCTGCTCCGCCCAAAAAAGTCGAATTGCGCAAGGGGCAAAAAGTCAGCCTCGTCAAACGCGGCTCGTCACTGGGCGAAATCGTCATCAACCTCAACTGGAATCAACCGCCGCAAAAAAGCGGTTTGTTCAGCCGATTCGCCAACAAGGGCATCGATTTGGATTTGGCGTGTCTGTTCGAACTGCGCGACGGCACAATCGGCGCGATTCAAGCTTTGGGCAACCATTTCGGCGAATTGAAATATCCGCCGTACATTGCCCTCGACGGCGACGACAGGACGGGCGAAGTCGCGGCGGGCGAAACCATTCGCGTCAACGGCAAATACGCCGACAAAATCCGCCGCATCTTGATTTTCACGTTCATTTATTCCGGCGCGGCGAATTGGGAGGAGGCTAAAGGCGTCGTTACCGTGAATTGTCCCGGCAGTCCCGAACTTATCGTGCGCATGGACGAATACGGCTCCAAAAAACGAACCTGCGCCATTGCCCTGCTTGAAAACGTCGGCGGCACGTTCAGCGTCGAAAAAGTCGTTGAGTTCTTCGACGACTCGGAGCAAATGGATCGCGCGTTCGATTGGGGCTTGCGTTGGACTTCCGGGCGCAAAAATTAAATACATTTTGGAGGTAATTTTTATGGCTATCAGTTTGCAAAAGGGTCAGAAAGTCGATTTGACGAAGGGCAACCCCGCCTTGAAACACCTGCTTGTCGGGCTCGGCTGGGATGTCAAAAAGTACGACGGCGGTTACGATTTCGATTTGGACGCGGCGGCGTTCTTGCTCAATGCCAACGGCAAAGTCAACAGCGACGACGATTTTGTTTTCTACAACAACCTCAAGCACAAGAGCGGCGCGGTTGAACACATGGGCGACAATCTCACGGGCGCGGGCGAGGGCGACGACGAAGAAATCAAAGTTGACCTGTCGCTGGTGCCTGCCAACGTCGACAAGATTGCCTTTACCGTCACGATTTACGACGCAGACGCCCGCAAGCAAACGTTCGGGCAAGTCAGCAACGCTTACATTCGCGTCGTCGACGAAGACAACGGCAAGGAGCTCATCCGTTACGACCTGGGCGAAGACTTCTCGATTGAGACGGCTGTTGTCGTCGGCGAGATTTATCGCAACAAAGGCGAATGGAAGTTCAACGCCATCGGTTCCGGCTGGAAAGGCGGTTTGGCTGCTCTCGGCAGAGATTACGGCGTCAATGTGTAATTGATTCGCGACGAAAATTTTAATCCCCTCGACAAAACGTCGGGGGATTTTTTTTGCCCGTTTGTTGAAACTCGTTTGATTGGTGCTATAATAATCGGCGATTTTGTTTCGGGAGTTTCTCTCTAATATTTTTGCGAAGGAGATTGAAATGGAAAACAAACAACAAGGTTCATTGGCGGGCTTCCTTGTGCCGTCAATCATCGGTATCGCGCTGTTCATGATTCCCGTGCAATATGACGGGAGCTGGACAATCGTCGTGAAAATTATCGCGGACATGATTTCGGGCGCAATAGGCGACATGTTGCCGGGGCTGTGCGTCGGCATAGTCACGTTGTCGGCTATCCTCGGCATCATTTTTTTGGGCAAACCGAATTTTATCGCGACGTACCCGATTGTCGCAAACACTTTCTCGACGACCGCGATTTGGGTTGCGATTCGGATAATCGGCGCGGTGTTCATTTGGCTGACGTACCTTGGCGTCGACGCGGACAATCCCGACAGCACCATCGGCTTGATAACGAGCGGCGACAACGGCGGCTTTGTCCTGAACGATCTGTTGAGCGTCCTGGTGGTAATTTTTTTCTTGGCGGGCTTGCTGTTGCCGCTTTTGTTGGATTTCGGCTTGCTTGAATTTATCGGCGCGCTGTTGACGAAAGTCATGCGTCCGCTGTTCACGATACCCGGTCGCGCGGCGGTTGACTGTATCACGTCGTGGATTGGCGACGGCACATTGGGCGTCATGCTCACCGCCAACCAATACGAAGGCGGTTACTATTCAAAGCGCGAGGCGGCGATTATATCAACAACGTTCTCCGCCGTGTCGATAACGTTTTCAATCGTCGTGTTGGCGCAGGTTGATTTGATGGAATATTTCGGGCTGTACTACCTGCTGATTTGCGCAATCGGTATCGTCTGCGCGCTTATCCTGCCGCGAATCCCGCCGCTCAGTCTGAAAAAGGACGAGTACCTTGTTCCGGGCAAGGCAATGGGCGAATCGCTCCCCGAAGGCTATACATCGTCGTTTCAATACGGGCTTGCGTTGGCGCGCGAACGCGTTGCCGAACACGGCGGCGCGGGTCAATTCCTCGAAGGCAGTTTCAAGAATGCGGCGGGCATGTGGTTCGGCGTGTTGCCCGTCGTCATGTGCATAGGGACGCTGGCTTTGGTTTTGGCGAATCACACGACGATTTTCGATACGCTCGGCTTGCCGTTCCTGCCGCTGTTGCAAATCCTTGACGTGCCGCAAGCAACGGAAGTTTCCAAAACAATGATCGTCGGCTTCACGGACATGTTTACGCCGTCGGTGCTCGCGGCGGGCACGATTACCAGTCCCATGGCGAAATTTATCGTTGCGGTCATCTCCGTCACGCAGCTGATTTACTTGTCGGAAGTCGGCGGGCTTATCCTCGGCTCGAAAATCCCCGTCAACTTGCCCGAATTGTTCATCCTGTTCCTGGAGCGCACGATTATCAGCCTGCTTATCGCCGCGCCCGTGGCGCACATGTTTTTCACGGCGTAACTTGATTTTTGGCGGCGCGCCGATTATAATTTCGACGGAGACAAAAAAATAACCCCGCGTCATGCGAGGTTGTGCTTGACAGAGCGGTTTTGCCCCCGTCAATGTTTGTTTGTTGGGTTTGAAACTTCAGCCGCTGGTCGTGTTGGGACTTAGGCGGCCGTTCCGGTGAGTATCCAAAGTATCACTACCGTAAGGATAACTACACGCACGACGATTTTAAACATCATCTGCAACCCCTTTCCGGGGGCTTCGGACTAAACCGCCCGCCGTCCATGGCGCAAGCACAAAACAACTTCACCCGTCGTCCGTGACGGAAACTAAGCAAGCACATTTTAACACGGACGAAAATTTTTGCAACAAAAAACCCCCGCGCGGGTTGCGGGGGCAATTTTTTTATTTAACGTCGGCAAAATTCAGTTCGGGCTCGGCGTCAATCAGTTTCAACGCCGCCGCCTTGCGATAGTAAAGCTTGAGCGCGTCAAGAGCCTCCGTCGTCAAGTCCCACTTAATCGCGCCGCCCAAATAGCTGTCCAGCTCGTCGAACGTAAACGGCTTGCTTGGCAACACTGATTGAATCGCGTCGGCTTTGTGCGCAAGCCCGAAGTCGAAGGCGCGAAGAATTTTTTCATACGTCGCTTGCAGGAGCGCGGGCTCTTCGGCGGCGTATTTTTTTCGGACAGTCCACAGCGCGTAAACCATCTGCTTGCCCGTGAGCTTGTGCCACTCGCAACCCAAATCGTACACGTAAAAATTTTCGGGGCGGTGCAGGTAAACGTAAAGCGCATCGTCGCCGATTAAAAGCGCGGATGTGGCGTCGTCGTCGACGGGCTTATCAACGGCAACGGAGCGCGTCACGTAATCGGGCGCGGCGTCGTAACTCTCGTGCAGGATAATTTTCAGCAGACGTTGCGCGGTCGCCGACTTCGACGTTAAAACAATCCTGTCGTCGCGAATCCGCTCAATCGGCTTGCGCGAGACCAACACGATACTCGTCACGTCGCAATCTGCGCGGACACAAAGCCTCGGCAGAATCAACAGGTCGTCGCTCCGGCGCGCGTACTCAATCGAAGACACGTTGCTTAAGTCAATGCGTCCCGCCCGAAGTTCGTCGTTTAAGAACGTCGGCACGCCACGCACAATCGTCAAGTCGCCCGCGCAGGCACCGTAGCCGTAGCTGAACGGCAGGACGTTCAGGAAATCAATATGCCCGATAATCGGATTCATGAAGTCGCCCCCGTCACTCGAACTCAATCGTCGCGGGGGGTTTGCTCGTGCAGTCGTAAAGCACGCGGTTGACGCCCTTGACTTCGTTGACTATACGATTGGCGGCGCGGCTCAATACGTCCCACGGAATCTGCGCAGCTTCCGCCGTCATGAAGTCGCTGGTAAGCACGGCGCGCAGGGCAATGGCGTAATCGTAAGTTCGACCGTCGCCCATGACGCCGACCGAACGCATGTTGGTCAACGCGGCAAAGTATTGCGCCAAATCCTTGTCGACGCCCGCGCGGGCAACTTCCTCGCGGTAAATGGCGTCGGCGTCCTGCACAAGCGCAACTTTCTCCGCCGTCACTTCGCCGATAATCCGAATGCCGAGACCCGGACCGGGGAACGGTTGACGATTGACGATTTGTTCGGGCAAGCCGAGTTCACGACCCGCCTGCCGCACTTCGTCCTTGAACAACATGCGCAACGGCTCGACTATCTCCTTGAAGTCAACGAAATCGGGCAGACCGCCAACGTTGTGGTGAGACTTGATGACTGCCGCTTTGCCCAAACCGCTTTCAATCACGTCGGGATAAATGGTGCCCTGGACAAGGTAATCGACTGCGCCGATTTGCTTGCTGACTTCTTCGAACACGCGAATAAATTCTTCGCCGATAATCTTGCGCTTGCGTTCGGGCTCGACGACGCCGCGCAGTTTGTTAAGGAAACGTTCGCCCGCGTCGACCTTGATGAAGTTCAAATCAAAGCCGCTGAAGACTTCCGCGACTTGCGACGCCTCGTCTTTACGTAAAAGCCCGTGGTCAACGAACACGCACGTCAAATTTTTGCCGACCGCCTTGCTAAGCAACGCCGCCGCGACGGAAGAATCAACGCCGCCCGAAAGCGCGCAGAGGACTTTGCCGCCGCTGATTTTAGCTTTCAAGCGGGCGACGGTGTCCGCGACGAACGAAGACATTTTCCAATCGCGCGCGCACCCGCAGATGTCGACGAAGTTTGAAAAAATCTTCTTGCCCTCGACCGTGTGAACGACTTCGGGGTGAAACTGAACGGCGTAAAAATTTCGCGTGGTGTCTTCCATTGCGGCAATCGGGCAATCGCGGCTGGCGGCAGTCACGGCGAAACCTGCGGGCACGTCAAAAATTCTGTCGGTGTGGCTCATCCACGCGACGGATTTTTTTTCGACGCCGTTAAGCAGTCTCGACGCGCCGACGACTTCAACGTCCGTCTTGCCGTATTCGCTCACCCGCGCAGGTTTGACGGTGCCGCCCAAAACGTAAGCCATAGCCTGTGCGCCGTAGCATATGCCCAAAATCGGGACGCCCAACTTAAACAGCTCGGCAGGCGGCAAGCTCGAATCGGTTGCGTAAACGCTTTGGGGTCCGCCCGTCAAAATTATGCCTTCCGGTTTCAGCTCGCGCACCTTGTCGAAATTCGTTGCCGCGTGCACTTCGCAGTAAACGTTATTCTCGCGCACGCGTCGCGCTATCAGCTGATTGTACTGCCCGCCGAAATCCATCACCAATATCATTTCCAAGCCTCCCAAAAAATTTTCGTCCATTATAGCAAAAAAAGAGGCTTACGGGAATTTTCTTCCCGCAAGCCTCCGAAAGGTTACGCGTCAATCGGTTGCGTTTGGTTCGTGCTTATTTTTTGTCGCGGCTGTAAGTGGTGCCGTCGGTGAAGGAAATGGTCTTGTCAAGCGCGTCGACAACCTTGAGCGAATTCTGTCTGTCGAACTCGAAGACCAAGCTGTTGTCCTTGACGGAGGGTGCGCCGCTGACCAAGTCACTGAGCGCGAATCTGCCGAGGTTGATGCTGTCTTGTTCTTCGTAGTTGTGAATGGTGTCGTTGCCGCCGTCGAAGAGGAACGTATCCTTATCGTTGGTGCCCCACAGCTCGTTGTTGGTGGTGGCGAGGTTGGCGTTGCCGCCGGCAACCGTCGTCCTTATGGTAAGCGTGCTGCCGTTTAGGACGGTGAGTGTACCCTTGCTGTCAATGGCATTAACTTAACAAAAAGAGGAAAAAATTTTATGATAGCCAGAAAAGGACTGTTATAAAATGAATCCGATAGAAAAGTTGCAAACAATACTAAAAGAAATGGAAGGAAATAAAGCCCAATACGTCACTAATCCTCAAAAAGATTTCAGTCGTAATCGCAAAATCACCTTTTACGACATAATGTGGTTCTTGCTCTTTATCGGAACAAATTCTATGAGTGAGGAGATACGCCGCGCCTTTAACAATAAAGATTTTTCCTACATATCAGAGACGGCAATTATAAAAAGCAGAAACAAAATCAAGATATCGGCTTTCGAGCAACTCTTTCATAAATTCAATGATACACTAGGGGTTGTTGGTAAACTCAAGTAAAAGAAAAACATAAGCAGTTCTCTGAT
>CAMZAX010000014.1 GCA_947304355.1 uncultured Selenomonadales bacterium | reverse complement strand
ATCAGAGAACTGCTTATGTTTTTCTTTTACTTGAGTTTACCAACAACCCCTAAAACGATTTCGTCAGATTCAAGTTTCAGCAACCTGTCATCTACAGTTAAAAAGCAATCGCATTCCGCCAATATCGCGCTCGCGACGTGACATGCGTCTTTTTCTTTTATACCCGCCGACATGAATTCAGCCGCCTTGGTCGTCACCGATTCGGCAAGACCTATGCCGATATAAACGGCAGAATAAGCCTTCAAAAATCTTTCAACTGCCCGTCGACGAAGTATCAGAGGGCATTGAAAATTTTCATGGTGTAACATATACGAGGTTGCCATTTTAAGCTTGTCCGCTTTAATTTGTTCGCGTATAAAAATTATTGCCGCCGTCTCTTCGGCTATTCGCGGGAAATTTTGGTTGTCGAACGGTCTGCCGAAACAACAGTTGTCAAGATAAATTCTCAACGTCAACGCCTCCGAACTTGCCGTAAAGACTTCGCGCCCGAAACCGTCAATCCTGCGCGGGATGCGAAAAATTTTGTATACCTTCACGCGGTGAACAGCCCGATTAAGGTATCCTTCGTGACTGTTGCGGGGTCAAGATTTATATCGCAGTCGTCGGCAGTCACGTCGTCCAAGACGGCTCCAGCGCGCCGCAAAATGTCGTTCAAGTTCAAGCCGGCGTTAAGGGTCGTCGCCATTGCCGAAACGATTTTCTCCGTAAGCTCGTCGGTCTTCGCGACGATCCGCTTGCCCGTGTCGCGCGAAAAGAAATAAAATTTTTTCACGCCGTGTTCGCCGGCATTGAGCACGCCCAAGAACATTTCGCCCGAAGAAATTTCGCAGGGCACGCAAAAAGCAATTTCATGCGCGTCAATCAAATATCGGCGGTCAATGCGCTCTTGAGCCGCGTCGGCAAGAAACAGCTTGAACGGCACGACTTCATGGTCGTAATGATTGTAATGATTGAGATTCACCGTAAGCATTTCGTCTGCAAGCGTTTCGCCGATAAAGAACGCCTCGGTCGCGCCGCCGCCTTTAATCGGAGCGTCCGTCATGTCGCCCGAAAAAATTACCTTGCGTTCGCGCGTGTCGATAAAATTTTTCTCGTCGAAGTCGTTTTGCCAACCGATGTCGCGCTTGCGGGAATTCAAATGCAAATCCAAATCCACGCGTTCTTCGTGCTGACCGTCAAGCAGATTGAACCAGTGCACGCCGACGACGACCGCCTTGCCCGCGAAGGTGTATGACGAGCCGGCGGGAACGTTGCCGACGAATTGTTTTTCGCTGACGGGTGCGGCATATGTGAAGCGTTCGGGGATGAAAATTTTTTTGTCGCGAACGTTCGGGCTGATGTCTTCGACAATCGAATCGACAATCGTGCCGAGGATTTCTTGAGCGTCGAACTTCAAGCCGCCGCGAAAATCGTCCGCGAACGCCTTGCCGTTGCGAATGGCGTAGATGATGCTTTGCGGCGTGGCAAGCCGATATAAAATCGCGTTGGCGAGCGAAACTTTCCTGAAGGTCGTAACGTTGGCGAGTTCCCTTTTGAGTTGCGCGAGGTCGACGCTTTCGGCGCAAGTCAGTCGCTCCAAAAATTTCGGCGGCGCGGGCTTGTGATAACGGTCGGCGAGCTTGCGCATTTTGTTTATCGTCGACTTCATGTAAGCGGAATGCGGCTTGAACGCCAACCACAGCGGCTTGAATCGATGGAAGACGCCTGCCAACTTTGCGAGCTCGTTCGCCGCGATGTATCTTGCAAAACAATCGTCCAACGCGCGCGCAGAAAATTTGTCCCGCTCCCGCCGCAATGCTGCGACGGTGTCGGCGTCCTTTATCAGCAAGCTTGAGCCGGTTGTCATGTAAATCATGTAGCGCAGGAATTGAACGGGGTCGTTCGGCAAAATGTTCAGCAGTTCGCACAGCCGAATTGCAAATTCTTTGTTTGGCACGTCGTCGACGTTCAGTTCAATGCGCAAAAATTTTACCACGGCAATAAGATCGTCGAGCGTTTCGTCGGAGAGAGCCGCGCCCGATTGAATCAGCTTGACGGCACGCGATTTGATTTCGGCGTCGTCGATTGCGTCAATGACGGTGATTTTCACGGGCTTTGCGTCGGCGGGCAATTCCAATGCGTCGTTCGGGATGTAAACCCATTCTCTGTCGAAAATGCCGAGGCGTTCAAAGCCGTAGGTCGTCATGTAGTGCAGGAGTTTGTTCGCCAAAATTTTTTGCGGCGTGCTTTCGGCGACCGTCCCGAAAGATTTGTAGAAGCCGCGATTCAGTTCAAAGATGTCGTAACCGAATTTGCTTTTCATGACGTCGAAGATTTTTTCGTCGGCGACGCACGGGCAAGCGCGAAACGCCCGCTCCGTAACGAAGAACCCGTTGGCAAGATTTTTTTCGTTGTCCAAAGCATACGGTTGCGCCGATTCGACGGTCGGCACGGCTTTGAACAGATTCAGCGCGGCTTTAACGAATGCAAAAATTTCGTCGGCGGATTTCATGGCGAGACCTCCTATGTAAACGAACAAGGGACAGCCAACGACTGCCCCCTGTCCTGTCGGCGGGAAGTAGAATTCAAACGTCATGGTTAAAAGTTCAGGAACTTCCTTTGCCGAAAATTTTTTCGTAATCAATCGCGCGAAGTGTATCACGCCTAAACTTCTTCTGTCAACAAATTTTCCAGCCCTTCGCGCGGCGTGACGTAAAGCGTGCGCTGATTCGTGAAGATGACAAAGCCTGGCTTCGCGCCCGAAGGTTTCTTGACGAACTTGCATTGAACGTAGTCGACGGGCACTTTCGACGAGTCGCGAGCCTTTGAAAAGTGTACGGCGATTTCGGCGGCGAGCTGTAAAGTTTCGTCGCTGACCGCGCTTGAACGAACGATGACATGAGAGCCCGTGATGTCCTTGGTGTGCAGCCACAGGTCGTCGGGCGCGGCGAGCTTGAACGTCAAGCGGTCGTTTTGCGCGTTGTTCTTGCCAACGAGAATCTCCGTGCCGTCGGGTGCCGTGAACTTCAACGGTTGCGGCTTTTTGCTCAGCGCGGATTTTTTTCGAGCCTCTTTAAGATAGCCGCCCGCAATCAGCTCCGTGCGAATTTCGTCGATGTCGGCGATCGTCGTGCTTGCCGTGAGCGCGTGCGCAATCGTTTCAAGGTAGGCAATCTCTTCGCGGCAAAGGGCAATCTGCGCGGCAATGAACTTCGTCGAACGCTTGAGCTTGTCGTACTTTTTGTAGCAGGCTTGGACGTTGGCGGCAATGGTCAAGCGGCGGTCGAGCGGAATAGAAATTTTTTGCCCGTCGTAAATGTTGTCAACGGTAATCGCGCCGTCGGCGTGGTCTTTGAATTGGTAGCGGTAGGTCGACAGATTGTCGGCGCGGATTCGCCAATCGTCGGCGTTTTCGGCGGCGGCAAGTTCCTGTTCGAGCACGGCGATTTTATTCGTGGCGCGGCGCAGTTCGTTGTTGACGAGCTTGGCAAAGCGTTCCTTGTCGGGCGGCACGTAACTGCCCGCAACGGCGTCGGCGGTCTCCAACAGTTCCGATAAAGTTTCAAACGTCCGCATGTCGCCGCGCAGATAATTCAGCTTGACGGCGGACAGCGCAAGAATTTTCCCCGCGTCGCTCACCATGCAAGGCGTCGGGCTTTGTGCGGCGTCACGAATTTCAATCAGCGCGCCGCGTAAGCTGTCGAAGTCGGCAGCGTCGAGTGAGGAAGTTTTTATGTCGTTGGGCAAGCCCGCAAGGTAAATCGTCTCCTTGACGCTTTGAGGACCGAAGCCTTGACACGCGTTCATTATCGCCTTGTCGAGCCGCGAATCGTCCGCCTTGACGCGCGCCAAAATTTTTTCGACGTCGGTCGCGAAGATGTCAAGCTTGTCCTGCGCGGGCGGCAGTTGATAGGGTTGATTCGGCAGGACGGTGCGGACGCGGCTTGAGTTCGTGCCGATTTTTTTCAGCGCGTCGACGATCTGCCCGTCGGAAATCAGAATCAAGTTGCTGTACTTGCCGATGAGCTCCGCCGCCAACGTCAACGTTTGAATGCGCCCGCCCGCCACGATTGAGTCTGTGTCGATAAAAATGATTCGGTCAAGTTCGTGTTGACGAATCGCGGCGACGCGTCCGCCCTCCAGATTTTTGCGCAACACCATGCAAAACGTCGGCGGCTCCGGCAAATTTTCGGGCGGCTTGCTCAGCAAATGCACGGAAGGATTTTGCGGCGCGGTTGACAGCCGAAGCAAGAACGTCCGCCCCGGTTGCCGTATCGTTATCGTCAAGTTCGCTTTGTTTTGTTGCGTGATTTTGTCGACGCGCCCGCCGACCAATGCCCGTTCGAGCTCCAAAGTCAACGGACGCATTGAAAAGCCGTCCAAGTTCAAAGGTATCACCTCAATAGCGTTTTAGTACCGAGTGGCGCGCCCGTTCGATGTTCGCGGTAAGTTCCGCCTGCGACGACGACGTTAAGCCCGTGCCGTCAATTTTTATCCACGTGTAGCCCGCCGCCTCCGCGATAAACAGAAACGCCCGCTCAATCGCGTGAGCCGTCGTGCCGTCAACCTGTCCGCGCTCTTCCGGGAAGTCGTCGAACGTCAGCGGGCAATTCAACAGCGGCGCAAGGGCTTGCGGTTTGAACCAAAACATTGAGCCTGCAGGAAATTCAATCAAGTGGCGGTTGTCAATGTCAATGCCCAGCCCGTGCAAAAAATTTTTCGTCGCAAGATAATTTTCGCCCCAATTAATCGACACGCGAATCGGCGCGTAATATTGCGGGAAGACGACACCGACCTTTTCAACCGCCAAGATGTTCAGAATCCCGCCGACGACTTCGCGACTGCCCAAAAGTTTGCCGTAAAGATGCTCGCGCCAACCCGACAGCCGACGTTCGGCGTGCGGAGATTTTTTGCTGTGCAGGTGGACGCAAGCATCGTAATCGCCGTAAATGTCGCGGAAGCCCACGAACGCCGGGGCAATGTCACGCCCGCGATTGGCGAAGACCCTCACGACGACGCGCCCCTTATCGAAGTCGTTAAAGGTTTTTTCAATCGACGCGCGCTTTTCGGGTGATGTCGTCGAAATGAACACGTCGACCGCGCAAGGGATGTTCAGCAGCAACGCTTTCAGCTCGGCGGCAAGTTCGGGATAAAAGATGTGGACGACCGCCGCGACCTTCAGCTTGACGGGCGGCGCAACGTAATCAAGCGGCACCTTCAACGCAAAATCTTTTTCGCGCTTCAGCTGAACGAAATCGTCGTAACCGTTGACTTGCAAGTAAAACACGTCGCCCAAATCTTCGCGGCGCGTCGTGTGGCGGAAGTTGTAAAAAATTTTCTCGTACAGCTCCGGGCGATTGACCGCGCAATAATCCTCGAACGGGCGCACGAAATTTCTGCCGATAAAGCTCCGCACCGTGCGATAAAGGCTCATGAAGTCAACTCCCCGTACAATTTGATATATTCTTCGGCGACGCGTTCGATTGAAAATTTCTCGGCGACAATTTCAACGCGGCTCCGAATTTTTTCGTAAGCGGCAGAATCGTCTGCAAGCCCGCGCAGAATCTTTGCCAACGTCTCAATCGGAACTTTGCCGCCGACCAAATCGAACACAATGCCCGCGTCCTCGACCATCGCCGCGACTTCGCCAAGGTTTGAACTCACGACGGGACGCCCCGCGAAAAAGCTGTCGATAATCAAAAGCGGAAAACTTTCGCCCGCGTATTCGCTCGGCAACAAGCCGACATCAGCCGCCGCAAGATAATCGCGCACGTTGCTCTTAAAGCCCGTCATGTGAACGAAATCCGGCACGCGACCGTTAAGCTTGTCGTAAACTTCGCCCGCGCCGACCAATATCAAATCGATGCGCCGCCCGCGTTCGTTGGCAAGAGTAACGGCGTCAATCGCCGCCTGCCAACCTTTTTGCGGAATCGCGCGACTCACGACGCACGCGACGAACGAATCGGCGGGGATGTTCAAATCTGCGCGGGGAATCGGATTTATCGGCGAACGTTCCAAGCCGTTTCCAATCTTGACAAAACTAGTCCCCAGTCCCCAGTCCCTAGTCCCTAACGGCGTCAAATTTTTGTCGGCAATGTAAACGAACGCGTCGACGGTCTTCACGCGCTCAAGAATCGTCTGCAGGTAAGCAGCGTCCGCCGCCTCGTACATGCCGTGCAACGTGACGACGTGCTTGACGTTTTCGACGAAGCTCGCCGCCACGTCAACTGCGCCGTGGTGCGTGTGTATCAAATCAATCTTGAACTGCTCGACGACCTCGGCAAGTCCGCCCGTGTTATTCAGCTTGACAAGCGGCACGCAGGCGTTGAGTTTCTTGCGCACGTCGGGCAACTCGTCCGCCATTTGGAAATCAAGCACCGTGACGGGCACGCCGCGCCGATTGAGTTCGTTGGCAAGAATAAGCGGGAAGGTCTCGCCGCCGCCGATACTCATCGCAAAGACGCCCATTAAGATGTTCGGCTTGCGGACGCCGCGCAGGATTTTATTCACGTCGAAAAGTTTTGCAAGCTCGCGTTCGTCCTTTCCGCCGTAGTAGCCGTAAAAATGTTCGCTCAGCTTTTGGAAATGCGCCTCGTGAACGGCGGCCGGCACGCGATAATTTTCCGCGACGATTCGGGCAATGCGTTCGTGTTCGATAAAGTAGCGCGGCTCGCGTTGAACGGCAAGCGACGTGCTGTTTTTGTGGACGCGATAAAAATTCGTGGCGCGCGGCGTGTAAAAGACGCAACCGCCCTTGATAACGTCAAGATAAAACGCCCAATCGCCGCAAAGTTTCATGTCGCGACACGCGTCGGGAAAGTTCGCACGTTTGCGGAAAACGACGCCGCTGACATTCGGAATAATGTTCTTGACGCCGAAACCTTGCGCAACGAATTCTGCGGCGGTCACGGCGAAATTTTTCGTCCAATCGAAGGCGGGCACGTCGGCAAGATATTGTTCGGTCGTGAAAATTTTTTGCCCGTCTTGAACGAAATCGCTGCGGCAAAAGGCAAGTTCAATCGCGTCGTCGGCGAAGGCGGGCACCAGCTCCGATAAAAAATTTTCCGCGCTGAAGTCGTCGCTCTCGGCAATCCAAATCAAGTCGCCCGTCGCAAGTTCGATGCCGCGCCGCCATTGCTTGAACACGCCGCCCGAATTTTCCGCGTTGACGACAAGGCGCGTGTTGTCGGCGTGCAGGCGTTGGAACTCGCGCAAGATGTCAATGCTTGAATCGGTCGAGGCGTCGTCGAGCAGAATCACTTCAAAATTTTTGTACGTCTGGTTGTAGACGGTTTCAAGGCGTTGACGCAAAAAGGGCGCGTGATTAAAATTCGGGACGACGACGCTCACTCGCGGGAAGAAATTTTCTTTCGCGGCGACTATCCACAAATTCACCGCCCGCGCAGATTTTTTGGCACGCGTCATGCTGAACTTAAGCAACGCGGACTTGGCGGCTGCCTTCGCAGGCAAAAAAACTTTGTTGTGGACGTTCGGCAAGTTCAGCGCGCAAAAGTCGTCAACGCGGCGCACGAGGCTCCGAACGGTCGAGCCCGTCAAGGCGCGGTAGATTTTTGTTTTCAAGCTCAAGAAACTTCCCTCCCCGTCGCAGAAGCAACGTGACGTTGCATCCAACGGTCGCGATTAAATCTGTCGACGATTTGGGATATTCGCCGCGTCCATACGAAATGCCTGCGCATTTCTAGCCCGATTGTCGAAAGGAGCTCTATGAAAATTTTTTACGACGAAAAAATCTGCGTGCGGTGCTTGGAGTGCGTGAGCGAATCCGAATGCGGCGGCGTGACTTACGACGGACAAATTCACTTTGACGCGACGCGGGGTGAGGATTGGGACACCATTGCCGCGATTTGCCCCGTCGCCGCGATTCAACTTAGGAGGTCACCTGATGGACACAACAACGTTTGCATATTTTCTAACGGCGTCGATTTTGCTGACGCTCGCGCCCGGTCCGGACATCCTGTATCTGCTGACTAAAAGCCTGTCTGACGGCGCGAAGTCGGGAATAATTTTGGCTTGCGGGCTTGTAAGCGGCATCGTCTTCCACACGACGCTCGTAATGGTCGGCGTGGCGGCGTTGATAAAATCGTCGGCGACGGCTTTGTTCCTGCTGAAAATCTTCGGCGCGGCTTACTTGCTGTACTTGGCGTTCGGCGCGTTCAAATCTGCGCGGGCGGGCAAAAAAATTTCGTTGACACGTGCAGGCGCGAAAGTTGCGGCAAAAGCTCTGTACAAGCGCGGCGTCTTGATGAACGTGCTCAATCCGAAGGTGCTGTTATTTTTTTTGGCGTTCCTGCCGCAGTTCGTCGACGTGTCGCGGGACGGCGCGGGCTTGACGATTTTATTTTTGGGCGTGACGTTCGCGGCGCAAGCGTTGATAATTTTTTCAATCGTGGCTCTGTTCGCGGGTCGTGTGCGGACGTTGCTTTTGCGCAAAAAAAATATAGGGCGGCTCCTCAACTGCGTCGAGGCTACCGTCCTAACGTTAATCGCTGTCGGATTGATTTTGTCCTAACCCCTTGTCCCTTTTTCCTTGTCCCTTACAGTTCCGCAACGAGCTTGTCACGAATCTCTTTAATCGGTTTGTACATCGCCACGTAGTCGGTGTCTTTTTTTGCGCGGAGCATTTCAGTCATATCGGCGAGCGGATCGTAAATCGGAGTGAGCGCGAGATTGCCGACGACGCCCTTGAGCGCGTGCGCTTGTTCGAAGGCTTCTTCCAAGTTGCCGTCTTCAAGTGCTTTGCCGAGTTTTTCGAACGAATCGTTTTTGAGACCCATGCCGAGCATGCGGAAGTAAAATTTTTCCATGCCCATGCACCGCGCCAGACCTTCCTTCGTGTTCACGCCGTATTCTTGAAGCTTTGCAATCGTAAGCATAAAATTTCCTCCTTGACAGATTTGAACGTTACGGCGTCGATTATAGCAGTTGCGCCTGAAAATGACAAAAAATTTTTTTGCATTTTGCGCGGCGATTGTCTATAATGAATCTGAAAACATTTTGAAAGGAAGTGAGACTTTTGCCGAACGGAAGAATCATCGACTTTGCCGCGAAGTCGCAAGAGGTAACCGAAACCGAAATGCCCGTTGCGCTGATTTACTTCGACGAACGCATCCCCGTGCACGATTGGCAGGAGCTGTTCTTTATCGCGGTCAAATGCCTCTGCGTCGAATTTCCCGACGTAATAAACAGCCTGTGCAGCACCGACCCGACGCGGACACTTTTTTTAAGGACTAATACAATTGATATGCAACGCCCGAAGAAAATCGCGCCGATAATCTACTTGGAGACGCAACGCACGTCCCGGCAAATTATCAAGGCGATAAAATTCATCATCAGCCGCACGGACGTCCGCAACCTTCCGATGCGAATCGAAGTCTGCGAGCCGCTGTTGCCTGAAAATTATCTGCCGAAAACGCCGACCGTCGAAATGCCGCCGCCGCCGAAGAGACAGCGCAATCAAAAGCCCGTTTTACATTTGAATCAAACTATCGAGGAAATGTTGGCGACGCTGGACGCAATGGAAGTCTACGCGCCGAAAAGTTCAAAGGTCATCTTGCCGCACGCGACGACTTACGGACGCGCCGAGCCGCAAGTTTTCGGGAATTTGTTCTTCACGTTGGAGGGCAAGCGTCACGGTCCGTTTGCCAACGAGAAGACCCGTTATGTCGCGCTCATGCAGTGCCTTGCCGAGTTGTACCCGTATCAAATCCTCAAGGAGGCGGGACGCCACATCAACAGTGCGCACCGCCTGACGCTCATGAAGGGCTCAAGCTATCTTTACTTCCGCGAGCCCGTCGAGTTGCCGAATAACTTATTTATGGACAAAGATTTTCCCGACCGCATACTGATTGAAAACGAACGCTATTACTTGGCGCGTTGCGGGCTGTTCTTTGAAAGCGTGATGTTCAGCGGTTGACTCCGCGTCCGATTTTGCGCGTGAAAAAAATTTTTTTTATCGCTTGCTTGCAGTCAACTCTATAACTTATAATCGCCTTGAAGTATTTTTTGGAGGCGTTTGTCATGAAACTCACGCGCAGAAATTTTGTAAAGCTCGCAGGCATTGCGGGGCTCGTCGGATTGTCGAGCGGCTTGGCGGGCTGTTCAGATAAAGCGGCAGTCAGTCAAAACATTGCGGTTGCGGAGAAAATCCCGCCCGCCGACAAGGCGACGGTTTATTTCAGCAAAACAATCGACGCCGATCATTTGATTAAGCTTTACGGAAAAATCAATTCGCAAATCACGGGCAAGGTTGCAATCAAATTGCACACGGGCGAACCCAACGGCCCAAACATCTTGCGCCCCGACTTGGTTGCGCCCTTTCAAGCGCAAATCCCCAATTCGACGATTATCGAGGCGAACGTTGCTTACGGCGGCGCGCGCTCGTCGACCGAACGTCACAGGAAAGTTTTGAAAGCCAACGGCTGGACGTTTTGCCCCGTCGACATCATTGACGAAGACGGCGACGTTGACTTCCCGGTAAGCGGCGGCTTCCATCTCAAAAAAGTTGCAATGGGCAAGCACCTCGCCGATTACGATTCGCTTGTCGTGTTGACGCACTTCAAAGGACACGCAATGGGCGGCTTCGGCGGTTCGTTGAAAAATATCGCAATCGGCTGCGCGTCCGGCAAAGTGGGCAAGCGGCAAGTCCACGGGCTCGAAGACTACGGCGAATGGGTTTTGGGCGATACCTTAATGGAACTCATGGCGGACAGCGGCAAGGCGATTTGCGACCACTTCGGCAAGCAAATCGTCTTTATAAATGTCTTGCAACGGCTCAGCATCGATTGCGATTGCGCGGGCGCGGGAGCCGCCGCACCGGAGTTGCCCGACTTGGGAATTCTCGCGTCGACCGACATCCTCGCCGTCGACCAGGCCGCCGTCGATATGGTTTACGCCTTCCCCGACAACCGCAAGAATTCGCTGATTGAACGCATCGAAAGCCGTTCGGGTTTGCGCCAGCTGTCCGCTATGGCTCAACACCAAATGGGCACTTCGACTTACGAACTCGTCACCGTCGACTAAAAAATTTTTTTCTGCGCGTGTAACAAATCGGCGCGGCGGGCGTATAAGCTGCAGAAAGAAAAATTTCAAACAAACCAAAAGGAGATTGATAAAAATGACTGAAAAGAAGACTTACACCAACGAAGAACTCAAGGCGGCTCTCGAAAACGAGAAGCTCGACGACGCGGCTCTCGAAAACGTGGCGGGCGGCAACGCGACCGAATCCTACCTGGACATTCAGTACCTCATGCAGTATTGCGGCATTCCGTTCAACCTCGCCAACCAGGACGCGGCAATCGGCAAGCTCGGCGTACTCTATCAGCGCGCAGGCACCTACTTCGAAGCGCACAACAAAGACGACCACCCCAACGTTTACGCCGACGGCTTCGGCAGACCCGTTTCGCGTCAAACGGCTCTCTACGACCTCGCCGTCAAAATCAATACCGGACGGATTAACATCGAAGACATTCGTTACGCGTAATTAATCTCAAGACACGGCATTTCCGGCAGGCAGTCTCTTCGGGGGCTGTCTTTTTGTTTAAGACTTGTCCCTTTTCCCTTGTCCCTTATAAAACCACTTGTATTTTTAAAATCAGTCGTCTATAATGCGCCGTGAAAGGAGATGTTTGTTATGGTAGGTTACACATTGCGACAAGAACGCGAACGACAGAATTTATCAATCAGCGACATTGAGCAGGGCACAAGTATCCGCGCCCTTTACATAGAAGCAATCGAAAACGGCGAATACGACAAGCTGCCGGGCAAAGTTTACACCAAAGGCTTCATCAAGAATTACGCGAAATTTCTCGGCTTGGACGTTGATTCCGTCGGCAAGGAATTCGCGACGGACATGCACGAACTTGAGGCGACACCCGAACCGCAGCCCGAAGTCGACAACGCCGCGCCCGTCGTTGAAAAGCCCGTTGAGCAGAAACCCGTCAAGCAGGAGAAAAAACCGCTCGGTCATTCGATTCAGCAGGAACGGTCGCCCTTGCCCTTCAAGCTGATAGCGGCGGCAGTCGTCGCGTTCGCGATAGTGGCGGGCAGTGCATGGGCATTCTTGTCGGGCGGCTCCGAAGGCGGCGACATTGCAAAGGTTGATAAGCCCGTACAACAGGAACAACCCGTCGCGCCCGAACCTGCGCCCGCCGAAGCTCCCGTGCCCGTCGCGCAAGCCAACCCTGCTCCCAAACCGGACGTCGTGGCAGTGCAAGCGCGTTTCAACGACCGTTGCTGGACGTTGGTCACCGTTGACGGCGCAGTTGTTCAGGAAGGCGTCATTGAAGGCGGTCAAACCATTTCGTGGGAAGGCAAGGACAACATCACTTTCCGCCTCGGCAACGCGGGCGCGGTTGAATTCTTCCAAGACGGCAAGAGCGTCGGCATCCTCGGCGGCGTCGGCGATGTCGTCGACAAAACTTTTTCACGCAGTTAATTAACAACATTACATAAAAAAATTTTTCCCGTCACAGCGGCGGGATTTTTTTTGCGTATGAACGCGGTCGTAACGTTTGAGCTGTCAACGACTTGCGGCGCGACTGCAGGATGCAACGTCACGTTGCCGTCGGGGATTTTTTTGTAAGCTTTAACCTCTGAAGTGCTGAACCCAATAATGCTTGTACTTTGAATTCGATTGGTAATAATAGACGACGCCCAATTCGCGAAAGGATTTGTTCAAGATATTGGCGCGGTGCGTTTCGGAATTCATCCACGCTTCGACGACTTGTTTTGGCGTACGCTGTCCGCCCGCAAGATTTTCGCCGAGTATGTGTCCGATTTGCGGCATCGCCGTGAAACACTTTGAGCCGTTGGGACGCGTGTGCGAAAATTTAATCGGAATCTCTCGCGCCCGAATCAACGCGCTCGCCGCCAAGTCGTCAGCGAATCTAAGCGGTTGCAAGCCGACCCGCGCGCGCTCCACGTTGACGAGCCGCAAAACCTCCGCCGGAAATTTTGAAGTGTCTTCCTTCTGCCAACGCGCCGAAGCGGCCGACGCCGTTGCGAAACTCATAATCGCGACCAAGAACGTTGCCGCGACGATTAATGCGATTTTCTTCATGTTTATCACCTCGCCAAGATTTTAACGGTTTATAGTTAAATTTCAGTAAAATTTTCCGCTTGCGTGTTATAATCCTGCCCGCGCAAAAATTTTTTCAACGAGAGGAGAATTTTCCATGGGATTGATTCAAGCGGCATTGGCTTCGGCGGGCGGCGTGCTCGGCGACCAATGGAAAGAATTCATTTACTGCGACAGTCTCTCGCCCGAAATTCTTGTCGCCAAGGGGCACAGGCGCAAAAGCCACAGCTGGAGTTCGAACGACGGCGACGACAACATCATTACCAACGGCTCGCGCATTTCCGTCAACGAAGGGCAATGCATGATGATCGTTCAGCAGGGCAAGGTTATCGACTTCTGCGCCGACAGCGGCGAATACATTTACGACAAATCGACGGAGCCCAGCCTCTTCAATGACAACAAGACCCTCGCCGAGAACATCCAAAATATTTTCTTCGCCATGAAAGAACGATTTGCCTTCGGCGGCGACACCGGCAAGGACGAACGCGTCTATTACTTCAATACGAAAGAAATCGTCGGCAACAAGTACGGCACGCCCACGCCCGTTCCGTTCCGCGTCGTCGACTACAATATCGGGCTCGACGTTGACATCGCGATTAAATGTTTCGGCTCCTACAGCTATCGTATCGTCAATCCGATTCTGTTTTATAAAAACGTCTGCGGCAACGTCAAGGAGACTTACAACCGCTCCGAAATCGACGGACAGTTGAAGACCGAATTGCTTACGGCGTTGCAACCCGCCTTTGCAAAAATTTCCGAACTTGGAATTCGTTACAGTGCTTTGCCCGCGCACACGGTTGAAATCGCCGACGCGCTCAACGAAGTCCTAACCAAAAAGTGGGGCGACCTGCGCGGCTTGCAAATCGTGTCGTTCGGCGTGTCCAACGTCAGCGCGAGCGACGAAGATGCGCAAATGATTAAAGAAATGCAACGCAACGGCGCGCTTCGCAACCCGGCAATGGCGGCGGCTCACTTGACGGGCGCACAGGCTTCGGCAATGCAGTCGGCGGCGCAAAACACGGCGGGCGCAATGACGGGCTTCATGGGCATGGGCATGGCGGCTCAAGCGGGCGGCGGCAACGCGGGCAACCTGTTCGCAATGGCTCAGCAACAACAGCAAGCTGCTCAAGCTCACCGGCAACAGCCCTCGACGTGGAAATGTTCGGCTTGCGGTCACGACGGCAATCGCGGAAATTTTTGCGCGGAATGCGGCGCGCCCAAGCCCGTCGTCAACGAGTGGCGTTGCGAATGCGGTGCCGTCAACAAAGGCAAATTCTGTTCCGAATGCGGCAAGCCCAAGCCCGTAAGCAACGAGTGGACTTGCGAATGCGGTGCCGTCAACAAAGGCAAGTTCTGCGCCGAATGCGGCAAACCCAGACCCTAATCCTACGGAGGAAGTGATTTTATGGTTGAGAAAAATTTATTCCTGCACGATCTGTCCGTCGTGGCAATCGTCAAGGACGAGGCGCACTACCTGAAAGAGTGGCTTGACTATCATTTGGCGGCGGGCGTCGACCACTTTTACATTTACGACAACGAAAGCACCGACAACATCCGCGAAGTCTTGAAACCGTATATCGAGGCGCACCAAGTTGATTGTCTGACTGTGCCCGGCGAAGTCATGCAAATGCCCTCCTACAACGACGCCGTCCGCAAATTCCGTTTCGCGACGCGCTATATGGCGTTCATTGACGTGGACGAATTCATCTTCCCGAAGACGCCGCAGAGTATAGTTGAAGTCGTCGACGAAGTTTTAAGCAAGGACGAACGCGCCGAAGCGTTGGCTGTCAACTGGCAAGTCTTCGGCTCCAACAATCTTGAAACGGCTGACTATTCCAAGGGCGTGCTTGAACGTTTCACGCGGCGCGCGCCGAGCGATTGGTTTGAGCCGCCCACGCGCACGACTTTGCCTGTCGGCAACATTCACGTAAAGACAATCGCCAACCCGCGTTACATTCGCTACATAGTTAATCCGCATTACGCTTACTACTTCGGCGCGAAGTTCGCAGTCAATTCTGCCGGCGGACGCGTGACGCATTGGGGCAACGAGCCCGTTCTAACCGACAAAATCGTCGTCAATCACTATTTAACGAAGTCAAAGGAAGAATTCCAAGCCAAAATGGCACGCGGGCGCAAGGGCGTCGACTCCGAAGAACACGACCCCGTGACCGTCGATATGGCTGCCTTTGAGAAAAACGACCGCAACGACGAAGCGGACTACGGTATTTTAAGTTATCGCAAGTTGCGCGCCGAAAACTACACGCCGCCGAAAGAATTTGAGCGCGAAGACTATTTCAAGGCGTTGGAAGGGATTTTGTTGCCGGCGTCGCGTTCCGACGTGCCGACCGAATTTTTCGAGGGCAAGCTTGAAACTTTCCTTACCTGCCGGGCGTTGGCGGCGATGTTGCGGCGTTCGTTCCCGAAAGACAGTCGCGGCGTATTTTTGGAGGAAGCGGCTCTTCGCGCAATCAGTCGCGCACACTTCGCCAAAACGAGCCTCGCAGAAATACAGCTGATGTTGAACGCACTGCCGCCTATACTTATCCTTCCCTATCCTATCGTCGACGAGATTCGGAAAAACTGCATGAGTTTCGTCCGACAGATTATGATTGACATGCGGCGCAATTTGAATTGGGAAGCGTTCGTCGAAATGGGCAACTACTTCGATTTGCTGGCGGCGTTCGGCGCGAAGACGGCGGGTGCTAATAAGACCCAAGCGTAGGGAGCCCTTTCGTTTGCTGAACAAAAGGGTGCAAAGACAGCGTGTCGTGTCGACGGCGGGCGTATCCTGCGGATTCAACGTGTGTAATGAATTTTATTTAGTTTAATCTACTTTCTTTGCGTGCCCAAAGAAAGTAGCAAAGAAAGGGAACCTCGCAGGGGCGTCGCCGCACGCAACATCCTGTTGCTGACGCGGCGTAGGGCGCGCGTCCATGCGCGCCCCTATTTTCGCGGCGTATGCGCTTATAAAACCTGCATGGGAGATGGTGATTATGATTGACAAGAAAGATGTCCTGCACAATTCGCAGAACATTTACTACCGCTCAACAGTCGGCGCGGCGGAGGCGGGCTCAAGCGTGCGGCTCGGCATTCGCATTAAAACTGACGCCGTTATCAAGCAAGTACTCCTGCACACGTGGGAAGAGGGCGCGGGCGAAAAGTGGTCTAACCTTTCAACCCGCGACGACAAGTCCAAAGAAAAATTTTATTCCATCGCCGTCAAGATGCCCGAACGCGGCGGATTGCTCTGGTATTATTTTATAATCGTCACCGGCGGCAGAACTTACTACTACGGCAACAATCCCGAACTGCTCGGCGGCGTCGGCGAACTCTACGATCATCAGCCGCCCGCCTTTCAAATAACCGTCTACCAAAAGGGCGCGAAGACTCCCGACTGGTTCAAGCACGCCGTCATGTATCAAATCTTCCCCGACAGATTTTATCGCGAAGGCAACGAGATTATCCCCAAGGAAGGCGCGGTTTATCACGCGTGCTGGAGCGACGACCCGATTTACTTCAAGGACGCCGACCGCAACGAGATTGCCGCTTACGACTTCTTCGGCGGCAACCTGCGCGGCATTGAGGCAAAGCTTGACTACCTGAAGGATTTGGGCGTCACGGCGATTTACTTCAATCCCGTGTTTGAATCGGAAAGCAATCACCACTACGACACGGGCGATTATCACAAGATTGACCCGATACTCGGCACCAACGACGACTTCAAACATTTAATCGACGCGGCGAAGGCGAAGGGCATACGAATCATAATCGACGGCGTGTTCAGTCACACGGGCTCCAACAGCATTTACTTCAACCGCAACGGCAAGTACGATTCGGTTGGCGCGTTCCAGTCGAAGGATTCGCCCTATTACGAGTGGTACGACTTCCGAAACTACCCGACCGATTACGACAGCTGGTGGAACTTCCCGACACTCCCCAACGTCCGCGAGACGACGCCGAGTTATATGGACTTTATCATTCGCGACAAGAACAGCGTCCTCAAGCACTGGATGCGCGAAGGCATAAGCGGTTGGCGGCTTGACGTTATCGACGAACTGCCCGCCGAATTCAGCCGCCTGTTCTTTGCCGAGCTGAAAAAAATAAATCCCGACGCCGTGATGATCGGCGAAGTCTGGGAAGACGCGTCGAACAAAATCGCTTACGGCGTCCAACGTCAATACCTTTGCGGTTACGAAATGGATTCGGCGATGAACTATCCGTTGCGCGCGCATATCTTTGACTTTATCCTCGGCAAGATTGACGGCGAACTTTGTATGCGGCGCATGGAAAGCCTGCGCGAGAACTACCCGAAAGAAAATTTCTACGCCATGATGAATTTAATCGCCAGCCACGACATAATGAGACCCGTGACGGTTTTCGGTGAGGCTCCCTACTACGACCAGATGCCCTATTACGAGCAGTCGCGCTTTAAACTCGACGAGGCGGCTGAAAAACTCGGCAAGGCGCGGCTCAAGATGGCGGCTCTGTGGCAGATGACTTATCCCGGCGCGCCGTGCATTTACTACGGCGACGAAATCGGTATGCAGGGCTTCAAAGACCCGACGAATCGGCGTCCGTATCCGTGGGGCGGCGGCGACCAAGAACTTTTGGCGACGTACAAAAAATTTATCGCCATGCGCAACGATAATTTGGTTTTCCGCACGGGCGAGCTGTTGCCCATGCCGTCGAAGGGCGACGTTGTTGCCTATGCCCGCGTGATTCGCAACGGGCACGACGTTTTCAATCACGAGGCGACCAACGACATTTATCTTGTTGCGTTCAATCGTTCGCGGCACGCCGGCAAGGAAGTCAGCTTCGACGTGAGCGACTTCGCCAACGGCGCATTCGTCGACGCCTTCGACGCGGACAATCCGAAGAAAAAATATCCCGTCACGCGCGGACGCGTAACCTTCAAGATTGAGCCGTTGACGGGGCTTTTGCTTCACCACGTCCCGCAACAACAAAATTACGACCGCCGCGCAGGTATCCTGCTCCACCCGACAAGCCTGCCGTCGAAATACGGTATCGGCGACCTGGGCAAGGAGGCGTTCGCGTTCGTCGACTACCTCAAGGCTGCGGGGCAAAGCATTTGGCAAATCCTGCCGCTCAATCCCGTCGGCTTCGGTTATTCGCCCTATCAATCGCCGTCTGCGTTCGCGGGCAACCCGATGATGATTTCAATCGACGCGCTGATTGCTGACGGACTGCTTGACGAATCGGACGTTAAAGTTCCCGCCAAGCTCGGCAAATCAATTCGCGTTGACTTCGAGGCCGTCGACAAGCTCAAGAACGCCGCACTTGCCAAGGCGTTTGAAAACTTCAAGTCACGGCTCAAAACCGACGCGGCGTTGGCGAAAGACTTCAAAGCCTTCTGCGCGGCGCAAAAGTATTGGCTGGACGATTACGCTTTGTTCGCGGCGATTAAACGGCAACACGGCGGCGCGTATTGGATTGAATGGGACAGCAAGATTAAACAGCGCGACAAGAAAACTTTGACGACGCTCCGCAAGGAACTTGCCGACGAAATTCTTTTCGCCGAGTTTGAACAGTTTATCTTTGAACAGCAGTGGCAGAAACTTCACGCCTACGCGCTTGAACGCGGGATTCAGATTATGGGCGACATGCCGATTTTCGTTTCGGCGGACAGCGCGGACGCCTGGGCGAATCAACAAGAGTTCCAACTTGACGAGGAAGGTCGTCCCGAAAAAGTCGCCGGCGTCCCGCCCGATTATTTCAGCGCGACGGGTCAGTTGTGGGGCAATCCGCAATACGATTGGGCTGAAATGAAGTCAACCAAGTACAAGTGGTGGAAGTTGCGTTTCAAGCGCATTTACGAGCAAGTCGACATCGTGCGCGTCGATCACTTCCGCGCCTTCGAGTCGTATTGGTCGGTTGACGGCGACGCCAAGACCGCGATTCACGGCGAATGGATTAAAGGTCCGGGCAAAGCGTTCTTCGACGAGATTCGCAAGGAGATTGGCGACGCGCAGATTGTTGCCGAGGATTTGGGCATAATCACCGACGCCGTCGACGCCTTGCGCGAAGATTGCGGCTTCCCCGGCATGAAGGTTTTGCATTTCGCCTTGCACTACAACGAACACGGACGAATCGGCTTCGTGCCGCCCGAAAACTCAATCACGTACACGGGCACGCACGACAACAACACGACAGTCGGTTGGTTCATGGAGGACGTGGACAACGACAGCAAGGCGACGATTGCCGCGCTTATCGGTGCAGACGTGCGCCGCCCCGACGACGTTTGCAAGAAACTGATTGAATTCGCTTACGCGTCAAGTTCGCGGTTCACGATTGTTCCCATGCAGGATATTCTTAAGCTTGACAGCCGCAACCGCATGAACACGCCGGGGACTGTCGGCATGAATTGGAATTGGCGGCTCAAGCCCGATTACTTGTCCGAGGCGGCGGCTCCGCAGCTCAAGGCTCTGTGCAACAAATATTTGCGTTAAAGGAACTAGGAACTAGTTTATGGTTCCCGGCAGTGAGGTAGTGTCATGAAAAAATTTCTAACTAAGCTTGCCGTCGGCTTGGTGGCTGTCTCGCTTGTGAATGTTGACGCCGAAGCTTGCACGATTATGCTCGTGACTAAGGGCGCGTCGGCGGACGGCAATGTTTTCGTTTCGCATTGTGACGACGGATTTGGCAACGACCCCAATACCGTCTTCGTGCCTGCGAAAAATCACAAGCGCGGCAGTATGCGCCCCGTTTATTCCAATCCCGCCGTTACGCATACAAAGGCGATTGGTCATATCCCCGAAGTCAAGCACACTTACGCTTATATCGACGCCGATTACCCCGCAGTGAACGAACACGGCTTGATGCTCGCCGAATGTACTGACCTGTGCGCTCGGTTGCCGGAAACTCCCTATAAAGAAGGCGGCGGAATTTTTTATGCGTCTGAACTTGGGCGCGTGGCTATGGAACGTTGCAAAACAGCGCGGGAAGCAATTAATCTTATGGGCAAGCTTGTCGACGAGTACGGGATTTACGGCAGGTCGAAGACGATGTTTGTTGCCGACAAGGACGAGGGCTGGCTTTTTGAAATGCAACCGATGCCCGACGGCAAAGGCGGCTTATGGATTGCCGAAAAGATTCCCGACGGGCATTTTTCCATTGCCGCCAATCAGCTTAGAATTCACGCCATAAGAGAGAACGACCCGAATCAGATTTTTAACCCGCGCTTGCCGCAAATGTTGAAGGAACTCGGCTGGGCTGCTTACGACGCGGCGGGCAACCTCGATTGGGTAAAATCACTTCGCGCCGAAGAATTGGAGCACCCGTATTATTCGATGCGACGCGTGTGGCGCGGGCTGAGCACCGTTGCGCCGTCGCTTAACCTTTCGCCCAATGTCGAAGGCTGGGACTCCGATTATTATCCGTTGAGCGTTAAGCCCGATAAAAAGTTGGCGATAACCGACGTTATGAGCTTATACCGCGATTATTATCAAGGCACCGAATTTGACATGACGACGAAAAACACTGTGGGCGCGCACGGTTCGCCGTATGATTACACAGAAAAAAGCGAACGGGCAATTCTTACGGCGGATACGCGTTACGCATATATTGCGCAAGTCAATGACAAATTGCCCGCGCCGGTTTTTTGGCTCGCGACGAATACGGCTCTTGAAAATCCTTTCGTGCCGTTTACCGTTGCGAAAATGCCCGCCGCTTACAATTTCGCGATCAAAGATAAATACGACGATTCCAAAATGTTTTGGGCGTCCGGTCAAGTCACGGCTTTAAGTCGCGGTTATTGGAATTCTTTAGGCGACACGGTCAGCGATGCGGTTAATCAATCCGAAAAAAATTCGCTTGAGCTCGTCGAGTCGTCTGCGGGCTTGTCGAAAAATAAATTCGCCGCGACGTTGAATCAAAATGCCGTCAAAGTCTTTGACGATTGGAAACAACTTTACACGCGGCTGTTGCTGAAATACGAAGGCGGCGCGGGCGTCAAATATGACGAACGACAAACATCCGCGCCCGACGCCCCGACCAAGTATTGATTGCAAGTTGAGGTTTGAGCTCCGAAATTATGGCTGACATAGGAAAAACGTTCGTTGTCGAAAAATTTTGTCCTGTCTGCGAAAAGACGTTTCGCGTTGTCAAGACGCGTTCGCGAATCATGGTTTTGAAACGCGACGACGATGCTTGCGTCCACTACGAAAATTTCAATCCGTACTATTACACGGTGTGGATCTGTGAGCATTGCGGTTTCGCGGCGGACGAAGCGACTTTCACGACGAAAATCCCCGACCGCTACTTGAAGATTTTGCGCAACGTCCTTTTGACGCGCAACATCAAAATCCCGTTCGTCGAGGAGCGGCAATTCAGCGACGCGTCGACCGCTTTCCGCCTTGCGCTGAAGTATCTGGAGATTCTTAACGGCAAGGCGTCAAAGCGGGCGAAGTATGCGCATCAGTTGGCGTGGATTTATCGCGAAGCAGGCGACACGGAACAGGAGACGGAGTTTCTGACCAAGGCGGTTGAATTTTACGAGGAGGCGTTGGCGAAGGAACATTTCCCAATCGACGCGCTGACCGATAACGCGGTTGTCTATTTAATTGCGGCGATTTATCGGCGGCTCGGCGACGAAAAAAAGGCTAAGCTTTATCTGTCCAAAATCATCGGCGACCAAAACGTTCGGACTCTTGAGCCCCGCATTTACGACAAAGCTCGCGACTTGTGGGGCGACATGCGCGGCGGACGCAAATACTGAACGAGACTTTCTTCCCGCGCAAGAAAGTTATTTAGAACTATTTTTAAACTTCCTTTCTTTGCTTGCCCAAAGAAAGGAAGCGAAAGAAAGGGCACCTCGCAGAGGCGGCTGCCGATGACAGTTCGGAGCGACAAACAACCCGTGCCGAGTGGTCGCCGCTTGAAACATCCTGTTTCAAACGCGGCGGAGGGCGCGCGTCCATGCGCGCCTCAAGTTCGCGACGTTCATATACACCATCATTAACAACAAATTCTGAATGAAAGGAGCGATTGTTACGCATTACGCATTACGAATCATCGCCTGCGTCATGCTCGGCTTGCTCGTCACGCTGACGGCGGCGGGCACCTGCGCGGCGAAGAAAAAGGACGTCAAAGAAAAAATTCTTTACATCCCGCACGACAACAGACCGATCGTCAACAAGCAGACGATTGAAGTTCTCGAAAAGGCGGGCATTCAAATCGTGTCGCCGCCTGCGGAACTTTTGGGCGACCGCGACAATCTCGGCGACCCCGATTTGCTTTGGGATTGGCTCAACAAAAACGCGACCAAGGATTTGACGGCGGCTGTCATTTCGTCGGACGCGTTGCTTTACGGCAGTCTCGTCGGCTCGCGCAAACACGAATTCGACGGCGACGAAGTGCTTGCCCGCGCAGATTTGTTCACGGAGTTTCGTCGCAAGCATAAAAAAATTCCTATTTACGTCTTCGGCTCGATAATGCGCACGCCGCGCACGGGGCTGGCTTCGGGCTACGAAGAACCGGATTATTATCGTTACTACGGCACTAATATTTTCCGTTTGACCGAACTCATGGATAAGCAGGAGACCGAAGGCTTGTCGGCTCGCGAAGTCAAGGAGTTCAACTTTTTGCAAAGGCTCATTCCCACGCGCGCCGTCGAAGACTGGATGGGACGCCGCGAAAAAAATTTCGACGCCAACAAAAAATTAATCGACTGCGCTCGCAACAAGACGTTCGATTATCTTTTGCTCGGACGCGACGACAATGCGCCCTACTCGCAGACGCACAACGAAGGCCGCAAGCTTTTGGAATACGGGCGCGGGCTTGACGGCAACACCTACTTGACGACGGCGGGCATCGACGAAATCGGGATTGTGCTTTTGACGCGTGCCGTCAACGAACGCGCGAAGAAATCGCCGACGATTTACGTCAAGTACAACTGGGGACGCGGCGGGCTGACTGTCCCGGCTTATTCCGACGAGCCGATTGACAATTCGATTCGCGCTGCGATTCAGGCGGCGGGCGCGACCATCATTGACGACGAAAGCCGCGCAGATTTTATCCTTGCAGTCAACACGAATCCCGACGGCGCGACGTTCGAGGCTGACAACGCGCTCAACAACGGCAACGTCCGCGAAGGCACGAAATTTTTTGTCGACACGATTCAAGATTACATAAACGACGGACGCAAGGTTATCGTCGCCGACATCGCCTTTGCCAACGGAGCCGACAACGCGCTCATGGAGCAGTTGCGTCGACGCGGGCTGTTGTTCAAGTTGCAAGCCTACAGCGGCTGGAACACGCCGACCAATTCAAGCGGCTTCGCGCTTTCGACGGGGCTGTTGTCGTCGCGCATGAAAGAAAACGTCGTCGACGAACTTTTACTGCGCCGCTACCTTGACGACTGGGGCTATCAGGCGAACGTTCGGAAACTCGGCGCGGGTCAGTTGGATTGGTTGGCGGGCGACGGGCGTTATGAAGTTCTGAACGGCAAACGCGCCGCCGCCGCCGACACCTGCGCGATGTTGCTTGAGGACTTCGCCAAACGAAATTTGCCGGCGTTCACGGGCAACGACAACATACGCGTCGACTTTCCGTGGAACAGGATGTTTGAGGCTGACATTTCCTTCGGGCAGAAACGCAAAGCTCGTTGAAAAAATTTTTTCCCGTCACTCACGAAGAGCGGCGGGGATTTTTTTTGCGTATGGACGCGGCGATAACGCTTGAATCATGAACGACACGGCGCGACAGCTGTTCCGCCGCTTTCAAAGCGGCCGTTGCTTGCCCAACTTGACAATCTAAATTAAAATGTATACGAAATTTTTTGCGGAGGCGTTCAAGTTGTCGAACGGGAAAATTTTTTTCATGGCAGTCGGAGGCGCGCAGGAAGTCGGCGCAAGTTGCTACTTCCTCAAGCTCGGCGAAAATAATCTGTTGCTCGACTGCGGTTGCGGCTCGACGCGCGGGATTCGATTCGCGCCGAAATTTTCCGCGTTGCTCGACACGCCGTACCTGCAAGACTTTCATCAAGTGTCGCATGTATTTTTGTCGCACGCGCATCTTGACCACTCCGCCGCGTTGCCGGACTTTTTGGAGCTCAACGAACGCGCCGCCGTCTACATGACCGATTTGACGCGAGAAATTTTGTCCGCGCAGTTGGAAGAGCGTTTCGACAAAATTCAATGCAACATCTCAAGCGTCGCCTTCCTGCAAAAAATTCCGTTGCCGAACATGCGAATCAGCTTCCACCAGGCGGGACACATTCCCGGCGCAATGATGACGCTGATAAATTTTCGCGGCAAGAACATTCTTTACACGGGCGACTATTCGACGTTCCCGACGCGGCTCGTCGACGCGGCGATGCTTCCCGACGTCAAGATCGACATTCTGATTCTGTGCGGCTTGCACGCGCGACACCCGAACTATCGACGCTTCGGCGACAGCGACTCGGCGTTGAAAAAAATTTTGCGCCGCATTCGGTTCGCGCTCAATCACGGCAGAGGCGTCTATTGTCAAGTCACGCAAATCAGCAAGGGCGTCGAACTCATCACGCTGATTAACGAGTTCCTGCCGCAAGCCGAAATCTTTATCGACGAGCGCGTCATGAAAATCGTCCGCCGCTTCGAAAACGTTCACATCCCGATAATGCGCGAACAGAATCACCCGTTGCAATTTTTCCCGCGCAGTCCCGGCGTCGTGCTGTCGACGTATCCGCCGCCCGTGCATTCAAGCTTGGAAATTGTCAACGGCGATTTTTCGTTGCACGACGACTTCGCCGCGACCGTTGACTTCGTGCGCCGCGTCAACCCGAAAATCTGCGTGGTGGTGCACAGCCCGCCCGATAAACTTTTTCACGCCGAAACGACGCTTGAACAAGTTTTAATCAACGACCCCGATTCGCGGACGAGTTTTATCTTCCCGAACACGGGCGAGCCTTTTGAACTGTGACAAGGAGGAAATTTTTTATGATAAACATCACCGACCCTGTTGTTAAAAGATTTATCGAAAACCTGCGTAAGGCAATCGAACGCAAAAGCAAAAATCTTTCGTCGACCTCCTACGACGAGTACGTTTTGGAAAACCGCGTCATAAAACTTTTCTGCGAAGACAAATCGCTCACGCCGCGCGTCTGCGCCGACGAAATGAACATCCGCTACAAGACCGACCTTTACAACGAAGACATCATCAAAATTCTCAAGTCGTCGCGGCTCAGTCATCAGCAGAAACGCGCCGAACTCATCGATTGGGCGGAAGAAATCGTCAAGGCTTTCGCGCAGGCTCTTACGTCGCGCAAGCAAAAGGACTTCGACGACTTTCTTGCCCTGCGCAACAAAATAGTTCACACGCGCGAAGGCGAACGTTACAAAATTCAGGAGCGCATTGCTTGCCTCATGCTTTACGTCAAGCACCCCGAACTCGACAGCGGCAACGACGCCGACACGCTTGAAAAGTTTGGCAACGTCTACATGAAGCATTTCCTTTACGACGCCAGCGATTTCCTCAAAAATATCTGCGGCAAGACCAAAAGCGGCGCGAAGGGCGACAAAAAAGATCCGCAGGCCGACAAAATCGAACTGCTCGAAAACATGCTCAATCGTTCCGACATGTTGCTGAAAGACTTGCAAGACGACTTCGACGCCCGTATCAAACAAAGCCATCAAGACGATTTGGTTGAGTTCTTTTCGCGACTCAACTCCGAAAAATACGGTTGCATACTCGACGCGGTTTTGAACGTGCGCAACGGCGTCCGTCAGCTCCGCAAGGACAAAGTTCAACTCCAACCCGAAATCGGCGGGCTGTTCATTTTGATTGAACGGCTCGCGCAATTCATTCGCGACAGCGAAATCAATCCGATTATGAAACCCGGCTCGGTCAAGGACATGCGCCTCGACGAAGTGGAAAGCTGCGACTACGAAGGCTCGCCCTTCCTCAACACCACCGAAGTCAAACGCGTCAAAGTTCTTTCGCCCGGTTGGGTTTACAAAAATAAAGACGTTCAAATTTCTCGTCCGCGACTCAAAGAAGTCAGCGGCGAATAAGGGGGTTTTATCATGTTAATCAACGGCGAAGAGCATAACGATTTATGCGTCGGCATTGATTTGGGCACAACCAATTCCGTTTTGGCGACGGTGAATATCCGCCCGAACGGAAATATCGTCAGCAAAGTTGTTGATCTCGACCGCGCCGTCGATATGTACAACGCGGGCGCGGGTGCCAAGTTCACGCTAAAGAAACGACCGATTTTGCCAAGTTGCGTCTACTACAACGACGAAAAAAATTACCAGCCGATTGTCGGCGACTTCGCGAAAGGACGTTACCCGCTTCGACCGTATCTCGTTGCCAAGTCAATCAAAAGCCAGATGGGCAACGCTTACGCCGAAGGTCTCTCATCGAACATACCCGACAAGACGCCCGCGCAGGTCTCCGCAAGAATTTTGGAACACATGTTGCGCAACGCCGCAAAAATTTATCACCAGGAAAGGATTGACGACGCGGTAATAACGGTGCCCGCAAATTTCGATTTCATCATGCGACAGGCGACGTTGAAGGCCGCCGAACTTGCGGGAATTAAAATTCGCAAGGCGGACGGCTCCCCGCGACAAATTTTATTGTCGGAACCCCGCGCCGTTATCTACGACTTTATCAACCAAGTGCGCAACGGCGAAATTGCCGATCAGATTCTCGACCTAAGCTCCAAGAAAAACGTCATGGTTTTCGATTTGGGCGGCGGAACTCTCGATATTACTTTGCACGAAATTTCAAGACGCGAAGACGCGCCCGAAATTTTGAAAGTCCAAGACATTGCGACCAATCGTTACACGCTCCTGGGCGGCGACGATTTTGATTTGTGTCTCGCCAAGGCAATGTTTGATCATTATTTGAATCAGTACGCTGCGCACGACGATATTGTCCGGAAAATCCGCCACGAAGAACGCGGCGTCATGAGTCAGCTCCTAAATTACGCCGAAAATCTCAAGCTCGAAGTCAGCGCGCAGAAAAGCGACGCGTTCGGCTCCGGCGATTCGGGTTGGTGGGACGAAGACGAAGATTTTCCCGTCGGCGGCAATATCGGCACCACGGGTTACGCTTACTCCGACAGCTTCACCGCCGCGCAGTTGGAGGATATTTGGCGCGGCTTCATGGGCGAAGAAATTTCTTTCGACGATTACAAAAATCTCGCCGCCGTCACGGAAAAATTCGGCAAGCAAAAAAATATTATCCTGCCGATTCTCGACGTGCTCAACAAGGCATCTGTCAAGCTCGGCGCGGACGCAAAAGTTGACGCGGTTATAATGAACGGCGGAATGTCGCGCTTTTACATGGTTATCAATCGGCTGAAGAAATTTTTCGGCTTCGACCCGATTGTCGCGCTCGACCCCGACCAAGCCGTCGCGCGCGGTGCCGCCGTTTATCATTACTTCCTGCACAAATACGACAAGGAACTTGCCGGCGAAATCCAAAACGAATTGCCGCCCGAAACCGACGACGCGTCCGCGAAAAAATTTTTCCCGCAAATGCCCGACGCTCCGCCGCGCAGAAATTTCACCGCCAATCGCAACATCACCAATGCCGACCGCTCAATCGGCGTGGTCTTCGGCAGCAACATCCTCAACGAAAGTTTTTACCTCGTGACCTTCGGCGGCAATTACGAAGAGATTATCCCCGCCGGCAAAGAGTTGCCTTACACTTCGCAACGATTCACGGGTTTCAGGCTTCCGCCCGGCAAAAATGTCATCAGCGTCCCGATTGCCCGCGCGGAGACCGACGGCAGTTATCGAATCATCGCCAAGGGCAATATCGAATTCCCCGAACGTTATTCGCGCATGACGGGCGATATTTTCGTTACGTTCAGCATTTTCATGGACGAAGACAAAATCATTCGCATGGACGCCGCCACTTGCCGCGACGAACACGGGCGCGACTTAATGGATCACGGCACGGCTGAAATTTCTATCGCGACGGGCGTCGAAAAAGGCCCCAAGACTAAATTAATCGCTCGCTTCGGCGGCAGAGTAAATCCGCGCGCGCAACTCAATACGATTCGTTCGCTGTGCCGCAACGTCGACAACGCTTTCCGCAACCGCAACAAGGACGACAACATCAAATTTTCGCAGACGCTCAAGCTCAACGTCAACACGATTATTTCCGCTTCGAATCACAGAGAATTTGCCGAACCGCTCCTGCAAATGCTCGACGACGCCAAAAATTCCCGCGAAGAATCTTTCAAGCTCCGTTGCGTGATTATCGCGCGGAAAATCGGCGCGGATTGGACTGCCCAACAAAAAAGACGCCTCGCGCGCCTTTGCCTGCACATTCTTGACGACGAAATTTACAACCCCGGAATTAACCTCGGCAGACCGCAGGGCTTGAAGATGAACACCAAAATTCAAGCCGTTTACACGCTGTCGATGTGCGGCAACGACGAAGACATTGCCCTGCTGATTAACCTGCACAACAACGAAAAATTTCGCATGGCGAATCTTTACACGCACGCCATTACAAAAACCGAAGTCGATTGGATTTATTACGAGTTCAAAAAAGATTGCTCGAAGATTTTAAGCGGCGCGGTGTCTTCGGCGATTCAGATTTCGGCTCACGCGCTCGGCGTTGCGTTCAAACTTGACGGGCGTCCGACGAATTCAAGCATACGCCGCGAACAAATCGTCAGCGACCTTTGCAAAGTGATTCGCTCGCGCAACTTGAACAACGTCGAAATAAGCGTTTGCCTGTTGGCGATGGGTTTGGTTTGCGACCGCCGCTCCGTCAACGATATTGCGCAAGAATCCTTCGACGACGCGGAAAAACTTTTCGGCGACCTGCACAAGATTTACGACGAAAATTTTACCGAACTGTTCGCGAAGGCACAGGACGTGGCGCAAAAGATGATTCACGGCGGCGAACTCAGCCCCGAAGAGGAAGAATCTTTGCTTATGAAATGGGCGACGTAAAAGCAGTTAGGAGTTAGGAGTTAGGAGTTGGGAATGGAAACACTTGACGTAACAGTTATCGCGGCAATGGCGGGCATGGGTTTCGTCGCAGCGTTTATCGATTCGGTTGTCGGCGGCGGCGGACTGATTTCCGTCCCGACGCTCATGTGGGCGGGCTTGCCAATGCTTAACGTCCTCGGCACCAACAAAGTCGCTTCGTGCATGGGAGCCTGCGCGGGCTTTTTGACGTATTGGCGTTCGGGCACCGTCGACAAAAAAATTATGCGGGTGATGTTCCCGCTTGCGTTCGTCGGCTCGATTGTCGGCGTGATGATTGTTCGGCAAGTCCCGCCCGATTTTTTGCGCCCGCTCGTCATCGTCATGCTGATTGTCATTGCGATTTACTCCGTGGCGAAAAAAAATTGGAGCGCGGATAAAAAATCTGTCCGCGTCACCCGAAAAAATTATTTGCTCGGCGTCGTGATGATTTTCGCGCTCGGTTTCTACGACGGCTTCTTCGGACCGGGCACGGGCTCGTTTATGTTGTTCCTGTATCTGATTATGGGTTACGGTTTCTTGACTGCCGCCGCCAATGCTCGCACTGCCAACTTCGCAAGCAACCTCGCAGCCGTGATTGTTTTTACGGGCTTGGGGCTCGTCAATTACTCTTACGCGTTGCCGATGGGTTGCGGCATGATTTTGGGCGCGGCGTGCGGCGCGAAAATGGCAATCACCAAAGGCGCGGCTTACGTTCGCCCGCTGTTTATCGGCGTGACCGTGATTCTAATCGGCAAACAATTGATTGAGTTGTTTAAGTGAATTCTTGTCGACTTTGCCCGACGCGTTCAGCGGCAACGATTCGACGAAAATAATTTCTCTCGGCGATTCGGCAGGCGAAAGAGCTTGCCGAATTATTTTTTTGTCCGCAGTGCCGACGACGTAAGCGATAAAATTTTCGCCGCGAACTTTGTCGCCGACTTTGACGACAGCCGCCGCCTCCACGCCGTCAATCGACAGCAATTTACTTTCGACAGCCGACGCGTAAATTTTTACACCGCCGCGATTGATAAAATCTTCGCCGCGCCCGATGAAAATCAAATCGCCGTCAACGATTCGTCCCGCGTCGCCGACAGTTGCGGGCATTTCGACGCCTTCGACGGCAAAGGGCGTGTCGACGTAAATCAATCCGTCGCGGGTAAAAATTTTCACGCCGTCGAAGGGCTTGCCGAGGTTTTGAACGTCGCCCGCGTTTTCGGCGGAAATTTTTTTGTACGTGACGAAACTCAATTCGCTTGCGCCGTAGTAAAGAAAAATTTCTGCGGCGGGGAATTTTTTCATGAGCGAGCGGCTTTGACTTTCCGTCAAGACTTGCGAGCCCGTGAAGACCGAGCGGACGTTTGCAAGCGGCTTGCCCGTCGCCAACAGCGCAAGTTTCGCGGGCACGAGGTAAACGTTCGTCGCGCGTTCGATTAGTTCAAGCCACGTTTTGGGCGCGAATTTGTCTGTCGTGACGACGGAGCCGCCCGCATACAAAATCGACAGCAACGCGTTCAAATTGCCCGTGAAGTCAAGACTGCCGTGCATGAAGAGCCGCGACGTTTCGTCGACGCGAAAAATTTTGTTCTGCGTCGGAAAGAAGTCAGCCCAACTTTCAAACGTGCGACGCAAAATTTTGGGCGCGGCGGTTGAGCCGGTCGTTTTGACTTCAAAAACGTTCGACGGATTTTTTTTCTGCGCGGCGAAGAAATTTACGGCTTGGGTAAATAATTTCCCATCGCCCGATTGGTTGTCGACGGCGCAAAAAAATTCGGCGTAGGTAAAAATTTTCGCGTCGACCTGCAGGAAAATCTTGTCGCCGAAAGTTTCAGCCCGCGCCTTGAGCAAATCGTAAAAGTTCATCGCTCGATAAGGATTGCGTCGCCGGTGCCGCCCGCGCCCGCGATACTCAGCAAGCCCAAGCCGCTCTTCAACGCCGCAAGCAAATGAATCATCAAAATCGCGCCACTCGCGCCGTAAGGATGTCCGTAAGCCAACGCGCCGCCGAGCTTGTTGAACCTGTCCACGCAGTCGGAGTGTTCGCGTTCAAACAGCACGTCGATAACCGCGAACGCCTCATTGAATTCAATCGCGGACAGGGCGTTGTAAGTCAAATCGTTTCGCGCCAAAAGTTTGTCGGCGACGGCTTGAGCACCGCGCGGACTCTCCAAAGGATTGACGCCGCCCGTTGCCACGTCCAAAATCTGCGCGACGGGTGTCAAGTTATTTTGCCGAACGAAATTTTCACTCGCCAACACGACGAACGCCGCCCCGTCATTGATTCGACAGGCGTTGCCGGCGGAAATGACTGTGCCCGCGCCCAACGGCAACGGTGCACGGTCAAGCAACTTGCGGGAAATATTTTTCTTAATGCCCGTGTCTTCCGAAACGCCCGCCACTTCGACGATACTGCCGCGCAAAATTTCAACGGCACGCGCCGCACGAATGTGACTTATCATCGCCCAAGCGTCAAGCGCGATTTTGGAAATGTTCTCCGCATCGGCGACGCGTTGAGCACCGTAAAGCATGGCAAGCTCGTCGAATTCGTCGGGAGAAAATTGCGCCGTGCGATAACCGCCCGCTATGCCGTCAGCCGCCGTCAAGTTGTAGCGCGGGTCGTTCCTGTGATAGACGCGCAACGGTTGCAGGGACGCGCTTTCGACGCCGCCCGCGATAATCACGTCGGCAAGCCCGCAAGCGATTTTCGCATAACCGATTGCGATTGACGCCGCGCCGCTCGCGCATTGCCTGTCGACAGTCAGAGCCGCTGTTGATTCGTCGAAACCCGCGATAAGCGTCGTGAGCCTGCCGATATTGCCGCCCGTGCCGATTGCGTTGCCGCAAATGATTTCGTCGACGCTTTCAAGATTAAATTTCTCGCGCAGAGCCATCAAAACGCCCGCGCCCAAAATTTCGGGGCGAATGTCTTTGAACTTGGTATTCGCCACGACAATCGGCGTCCGCAGTCCGCCCAAAATATAAACGTTCATGAATCCTCCCGTCGTCAATCGACCGTTATCAAAACTTTTTTTTCGCCCGCGCTGTCTATTTCAAATCTGCCGCCGCCGCCGCGCAGGATAAGAGGCTCGCCCGCCGTGATAAAATTTTTGAACTTGAGCTTAATCGAGTCGCTTGCCGAAAATTGCGCGCAAGTGAGGAGCGTTTCAAGAATCAAGAGCCCCGGAACAATCGGCGGGTTGAGGCGGTGAATCTTGTTTTGGTCGCCGACTGCCGCCGCGAAGTCCAAAACTTCCGACACCGTGAACACGCGCCAAATTTTTTCCGAAGACTGAATCCGTGTGCCCAACGCCGCTTGTATCTCGTGGCGCGGGTTTATCAGCTTGACCGAAAGCTCCGCGTCGTTTGAAGTCGCCCGCAAAACTGCCATCGACGAATGCGCTTTGACGATTTGCGCGCCCGTATCGAACTTCCCGCGCCGAAATCGCAATTCGACCATCACGCAATCGACGAACTCGCCGAACGCCGCCAATTTTCTTGCAAGGTCTCTTATCATGCATACTGCCTCCAATTCCCGCGATTATAACAAGGAAAGGGACAAGGGACAAGTAAAAATCCCCGACAGTCGATTGACTGCCGAGGATTTTTTTTTACGCATTTCGCATTGCGCAATTACGCATTGCTTTCAGAACATCATGTTGAGCAAATTGCCCATGTTGGTGTAAGCCGCCATGTTGCGATAGGCTTTGCCGGTGTAAAGCGCGGCTGCGTCGAGTTGGTCGCCCAACATAGCCTGCGCGGTCGGGAAAAGTTTATCGGCTTGCGCGTTTGCGAAACGGATATGCTCCTGCGCCTTGCCCGCGAGCCCGTCGTTGCCGAGCGTCCGCGAAACTTTGTTCGGGTCGTTGATGATAGCGTTGGCAAGCTTGGTTTCGTCGATTGTGAACGAGCCGTCGCTATTGACGTTCAAGCCGATTTGTTCATAATTCGAGGCGCGATAGGTCGCGTCGCCGAAGACGCCCGCCATATTTTCCACGCGCTTGGAGACGGACGCGTTGTCCTTGAAAAATTTAATCGACGTGTTGTAATCGCTGACAAAATCCGTAACAGTGTCGAGCGCGGCTTGCAGTTCCTTGCTGTAGGTCGTCGTCGTGGTAACGTTGCCGTCGTCGTCGGTCGTGCGCGAAGTGGTAATCGCGTCGTCCGCTTTTACGCTGAAGTTGTAGCCCGCAACCTTTTCGGCGGAAGTACCGAGCGCGTCCATGTTTTCGCCGAGTTCGATGTGGAAAGCACTCTTGGCGTCCGTGTAGCTTGCCATGAGCGATTTGAGGTTGGTGTTGACTTCCTGCAAGCCCGCCAATGCGCCGGTCGCGTTTTGTTGCGAGGCGGTGTAATTGCTCCACAGCTTGGCAATCGAATCCTGTTGCTTGTTGGTGGTCATGCCCGCCGTGTTGAACAGCCATGCGCTGTTGCCGATTGAGTTGACTGCCATTTTTAATCACCCTTCCTTGAAGTCGAAACTGTCCTTGAATCGTTGATTGATTCTACAATATTCGGCGGCGGCGCGCAAGAAATTTTTGCGGGCATTGCAGAAATCGGCAACTACCTGCTATAATCTGCCGAGAAAATTTTATCGCGGAGGGAATTCGTTATGAGTTGGAAAAAATTTTTGGGCGGAGTGTTGGCAGCGTCAATGATCTTTTCCGCTTCGACGTTCTGCTCTGCGGCGGAGGAATCGGCCAACGCCAAATTGGTGCGAATCGAAATCGACACCTACGGCGCGGAGCAAAGCGGCGCAATCCTCGACAGAATCAGCGCGCTTGAAAAAAGTTTCAGCGGTCAAAACATGAGCGGCAACATGAACGCCCGAATCGAAGCGATTTACGATACACTTTACAACAACAGCGCGGGTCCTGCGATTTTGGCGAAGATTAACGCGCTTGAGTGGAACGTCAACCACGAGGTGGCCGGCGGCGGCATCAACATGCGGCTGAGCGTCTTGGAAGACCAAATCTTCGGCAGGATGAACGAGGGCACTTTCAACGAGCGGATTCGCGCCCTTGCAAAGGCATCCTACGGTGAAGAAATTCTTCCGATTGCGCAGGTGCAAGTTCCCGCCAACATCTTGATAAAAGTCGAAACGACCGCGCCCGTCGGCTCCAAAGTCATGCAGGCAGGCGATGTCATTCCGATTCGCGTTTTGTCGGACGTGTTCGTCGATGACAGCTTGGTTTTCGCGCGCGGCTTGCCCGGCGAAGGCGTCGTGACGAGCGTTCACCGCGCCAAAAATATTTTCACCAACGGCAAAATCGAAATTGACTTCTGTCGCCTGCAAACCATTGACGGTCAGACCGCGCAGATTTTCACGGGCGTCGAATCGCAGGACGAAATGAACGCCAACGAGATGGCGCGCGGCTTGAGCTTAATCGGGCAGACTTTTTCCGGCAAGAACAAAAGCCTTGAAGAAATTTTCGTGCGCGGCAAGAATATCGATTTGCCGGCGGGCATTGAGCTTTACGTTCAGATTAAGACGCCGATTGTCGTTTACGGCGTGCGGACGAACGGCAACGCCGTTGCAGTCGTCGCGCCCGTCGCTGAAACCGTTGAGCCCGTGTCGACGCCCGTCGAGCCCGCGCAGGTTGAATCGGGCATTCGTAACGACGAGCTTGACAATTTGCCGCAAGAATCGGTAAGGACTGCGCCGCCTGCCGAAGTCGAGCCGCTCCCCGCCGAGGACAAAAATCTTGACGGCTACGACGGCGAAATCATCGAAATAGTTGACGAGGGTTGAACTGCAATTCGTAATGCGCAATGCGTAATGGAAAGGCAATCATACATGAAAAAATTTTTAAGCGTCGTACCGTTGCTTGCCGCGCTGTGTGTCACGTCGACGGCAGAGGCGGTTTACGAATCGCGTTCGGACACAAGCACGGAAATTTTTGACTACATAGAAAATCGGCGGCGCGAGGCACGCGAACAAAAACTTACCGAGGAACAACAGCAACTGCTTGACGACATCGCCGAGGCCAAGGAACAACTGCCGCACGAGCAAAAGGACGGCGACCCCACTCCCGCAGTCTTCGAGGGCGACGACCTGGTTTACTATTCGGGCAGCGGCGAATTTATTGCCACGGGCAAAGTCGACATCATTCAGCTTGACGGCTACCGCTTCCAGAGCGAAGAGGCAACCGGCAACGTCAAGGAGCAAGTCATCCGCGTCGAGGACAAGGCGCACGTCCTGCAACTCATGCCCGGCACGCCCCGCGTCACGCTTGACGGCTACAAGACCGTTTACAACTACGGCACGAAGACCGGCACCATGGCGGAGGCTCACGGCAAGGCGGGCGAATATTATTTGACGGGCAAGCGATTTGAATTTTATCCCGATCATATCGTCGTTTATGACGGCACGCAGACAAAGTGCGGCGCGAAGACCCCTGATTATCACGTCAGCGCGGAACGCATGGAGATTTGGCCCGAACAGCTCATGAAAATGTACAACGTCAAATTCTGGATTAAAAACAAAGTCGTCGGTACCCGCCAATATCTTGAACGCAAATTCGAGGAGACCGAAAAGCATCACTTCCCGCGCGTCGGCTACAATTCCGACCACGGCGCGTATATCAAGGATACCTTTGAAATCCCGTTCGGAGATCATTTGAACTTGGACATTAACGCGCACATCGAAACCAAAAAGGGCATTCGCAGCAACGCCGAGCTTGAGTACAAAAATCGCGACGTGCGCGGCTGGCTGAAGTACGGCTTCTACGACGACAGCAAAGCCCGTTGGATTCAAAAGGAACCGTCGCTTGACATCTGGTACGGGCGGCATATCGACGGCTTGCCGCTTGGTGCGTCAATCGAGGCGGAAATCGGTCATTGGCGTCAAAACGCAATCGCAAGCACTCATCAGGAATACGAATTCAAATTGACGCACGACCCGATTATAATCGCGGACAGCTGGTTGCTTATGCTCAACGTCGGCTATCGAATCACCAAAGACAACGCCAAAAACGTCCGCCAGGGCGAAACGACCGTCAAGGGCTTCAACGGCAGCGTCTTGCTCGGCAGAGAATTCAACGAACGCTTGGCGGGCTTCGTCGGCTACGCTTACAACAAAAACAACGCAACCAATTCGCTGTTCGATTTCGACACGGACGACTATTCGCGCAAAGTTCAGGCGGGCGTCAGCTACTATATCACGCCCAAAGACCGCGTTGTCGTCGGCGTGAAGTGGGACGCCGATAATCATAAATTGGATGACATCGATTATTACTGGTTTCACGATTTGCATTGTTCGCAGGCGGTTATTCGTTGGCGCGGCAAACGCAAGAAATTGGAAGTTCATTGGGAGTTTATACCTTGGTGACCTTTCTTCCGCCGCAAGCAAGGTTTCTACGCGGCACAACGAAAGGACAACCACCGCGAAAATCCTTCCGAAAATTAAGCTTGCCTGCAAAGTGCTTTTCGTTTAAAATGTGCTTGCATTTCACAACAGGAGGACTGATAAGAATGGTACCGCTTTTGATTGGATTGGGTGTTGCCTATCTGGTCTATTCAAATTGGCAAGAGGTCGAAAACTGGCTGAAAGATTTCCTGCCGAAACTCCAAACCGCGCTCAAAGAGACGGGCATTGTCGATTATGCGGCGAAACTTTTCTCCAGCGTCGAAGGCAACGTCATGCGGCTCGTTCACAAGCTTTACTACAAAGAGAACGGCAAGTGGGTCGAAAAAACCACCGTCCGCGAAATCGACGAATCCGAAGTTCCCGCGTGGGCTAAGGAAGGCTTGACCGCCAAAGAGAGCGACGTTACCGCCCGCTACGAAAAAGAACTTGAGCTTAGCGTTTGAGCGAGGTGAATTGAAATGGCACTTGAACAGAAAATCGAAATGGTCGCCGATTTGGTTGCCGCCGCGAAAAATTTCTTTGTCGACTTGCTCCGCCCGAACATGACGCTCGAAAAAATTGCCGAAGTGGTTTCGCCGCGCCTCGACGACACAATCAAAAAGTACGAAGAACGCGGGCTCGAATACAGCGCGGGCAAGTTCAGCGTCAAGTATGCCGACGAAAAGCACTTCAAGCTTGATTTTGAAATGTATTTCCGTGACGACGAGGGCAAGTGGCACAAGTGCGCCAACGAAAGCGAAGACCGCGACGCGACGCTTTTGGAGGAAGGCGCGTGGAAGACGATTAAGGCTTTGAAAATTATCACCTTCCCGATTGAAAAGCCCAAATCCAAAGGCGACGAAGTTCTTCAGCACGACAAGAAGCTTGACGAATATCGCGAGGCAGAACAGCAAAAACTTTTGGGCACGCCCGCTGCCGTCGCCGACGACGCTCAAAAGGACGCGCCTGCCGACGATACTCAAGCCGTCGACGACAAAAAGACCATCGACGCGCCCGCCGTCATATTGGACAAAAAATAAGCAACCGATAAAATTTTTGGCTCCGCAATCCCCGCGCGGGGCTTATTTTTTTTGCGCGGCTCGGTTACAATCTCGGCATGAAAAAATATTTTTTGACGCGGCTCATTCAGCTGGTGCCGATTCTCTTCGGGATAACGTTCCTGACGTTCGGCATGATGCAATTCGCGGGCGACGACGCCGTCGACATAATCTACGAACGGGCGGGCAGCGTGGCGGAGGAAATCAAAGCGGCAAAGCGCGCCGAACTCGGACTCGACCAACCGTTCGTCGTGCAATACGGACGTTGGCTCGGCGGCGTGCTCACCGGCGATACGGGGCGTTCGTTTATCAGCGGCAAGCCCGTCTTTGAGACCTTCGCAGAAAAATTGCCCGCGACGATTGAACTTATGGCGGTGTCGCTTGCGCTGACAATCCTAATCGCGACGCCGCTCGGAATTTTGTCGGCAGTCAATCAAAATCGCCCGCTCGATTGGCTGATACGCGCGCTGTCGTTCGTCGGGAACTCGTTGCCGAATTTTTTCGTCGGGTTGCTTTTGATTTACTTCCTCGCGCTGAAACTCAACCTGTTGCCGATAATCGGTCAAAGCGTCGTCATGCCCGCGCTGACGCTGACAATCGCAATGGGCGCGAAGTATACGCGACAAATCCGCGCCGTCGTCCTTGAAGAACTCGACAAGCCATATGTCGTGGGCGCACGGGCTCGCGGCGTCGACGAAGTGACGATTCTGATTAAAAGCGTCCTGCGTTCGTCGCTCATCATGATTATCACGTTGCTGGCGTTGTCGATGGGCTCGCTGCTCGGCGGCACGGCGATTGTCGAAACGATTTTCATGTGGGACGGCGTCGGCAAGATGGCGGTTGACGCAATCCTTATGCGCGACTACCCGCTGATTCAAGCTTACGTCGTGTGGATGGCGATAATTTACGTCGTGATGAATTTGGCGGCGGATTTGCTTTATCATTGGCTCGATCCGCGCGTCCGTTACGGTGAAACGTCATGAAAAGTTTGATACCTTACTTGGCGGCGGCGGGGCTGTTGATTTTTATCGCGGTCTTCGCGGATTGGCTGACGCCGTTCGACCCCTACGCGCAGGACTTGGAAGGCGCACTTGCTCCGCCGAACGCGACGAATTTGCTTGGCACAGACCGTTACGGGCGCGACGTGTTGTCACGGGTTATCGTCGGCTCGCAAACGACTTTGTGCGCGTCATTGCTTTTGCTTGCGACGATAGCGACGGCGGGCAGTTTAATCGGCGCGGTGTGCGGCTACTGCGGCGGGTGGCTCGATACGTTTTTAATGCGGCTGTCGGACGTGTTCCTTGCTTTCCCGCAGATGGTTTTCGCAATCGCGGCGGCGGGCGCACTCGGCGGCGGGCTACTCAATGCGGCGGCGGCTCTGGCGATAATCGGTTGGCCTAAATATGCAAGAATCTCGCGCGGCTTGGCGTTGACGATTCGCGCAATGCCTTACCTCGACGCGGCGAAAATGGCGGGCTCAAGTTCGGCGGCGATTCTGTTCACGCACGTCCTGCCCAACATTGCCGGACCGGTGCTCGTGACGGCGGCTTTGGACATTGGCACGATAATCATGGAGCTGGCGGGGCTGTCGTTCCTCGGACTTGGCGCGATGCCTCCGACTGCCGAATGGGGCGCGATGATGAATAACGGCCGCTCGATGTTGCAAACCGCGCCGTGGGTTATCCTTGCGCCGGGCACCGCGATTTTCATTACCGTGGCGACGTTCAACTTGCTGGGCGACAAGCTTCGCGACTTCATGGGCGGGCAACGTTAAAAATTTTTTTGGAGGCGGTTTATATGACAAGCGGCAAGTGCGGCGACAATTTAACGTGGACGCTCGACGACGGCACGCTCACAATCAGCGGGCGCGGCGCAATGCATAATTACTTGTATCAAGAAGTTCCTTGGTATTCTTTGCGCGAATTAATCAAAAAGGTTGTTCTTGAAGTCGGCGTTACGACGATTGTTAGAGTCGGCGTTACGACGATTAGCAATTGGGCTTTCATCGGGTGCACCGGCTTGACTAGCGTTACAATTCCCAATTCCGTCATGACGATTGGCGATTGTGCTTTCTCCGGGTGCAAGAACTTGACGAGCGTCATAATTTCCGATTCTGTCACGACGATTGGCAATTTGGCTTTCAGCGATTGCACCGGCTTGACTAGCGTCAAAATTCCCTATTCCGTCAAGACGATTGGCGATTCGGCTTTCAGCATGTGCAAGAACTTGACTAGCGTCAAAATTCCCTATTCCGTCAAGACGATTGGCACAGATGCTTTCAGACGCTGCGAGAGCTTGAAAGAAATTCATTATCCGTCGGGACGCGGCTTTGAAAACATTTTGTCTCAGGGCAACAACGCGAAACTCATTCCGTATTGAAAAATTTTTGGGAAGTGTCGCTATGAGAAAATTTTTTGCAACGATGTTGGCGTTCGTGCTTATGACGTTCGCCGCGCAGGTCGAGGCTGTTTCTTGCGAGGATTCGACTTTCGCGTTCGACACGATTAATCACAAGCTACGCGAGTGGCATTGCACGCCGCTGAAGATTTGGTACGCGGGCGACGAATCGAACAACGCCGAGAATATCGCCTACATGAACGCACTTGCCGAGGGGCGCGGCTTCGACAAAAAATTTACGGCGTGCATGATTTTCTACAGCGACTTTCATTCGCCGCCCGACGACGGCACAATCAGCGCGTGGAATCACGACAGCGACTATAAAAATTATTCGTGGTACTTCGGACGTTACGCCGACGGCACTTGGCACCTTATGACTTGGGGGTATTGACATGAAAAAATTTCTTGCGACAATCTGCGCGGCGGGCTTGCTGATGACGGGCTGCGGAAGTGAGCAAACGACTTCAACCGACGGCAAGACGTTCACTTACGGCACGGTTGCTTACGGCGTGGCGATGGAAAATACCGGCACCAATCCGCACGAGAGCTACAGCGGCTGGAGTACTCTTCGTTACGGCATTGGCGAAACGCTTTTCAAGTTCAACGAGCACATGGAGCTTGAACCGTGGCTTGCCGAGAGTTTCGAGCAGGTTGACGACTTCACCGTCCGAATCAAAATAAATGACGCGGCGACCTTCAGCAACGGCAAAAAAGTCGACGGCGCGGCAGTCAAGGCTTGCTTGGATGCGTTGATTGCCAATCACGACCGCGCACCACGCGACTTGAAAATCGCCGCGATTGACGCCGACGGACAGTTCGTGACGATTAAATCTGCCGAGAAAGTCCCCGCGTTGTTGAACTACCTGAGCGACCCCTACGGCTGCATTGTCGACGTTGCGGCGGGCGTTCGCGACGGCATTGTCGTCGGCACGGGCGCGTACAAGGCTGTCAAAGTCACCGACACGCAAATCGACCTTGTACCGAACGAAAACTATTGGGGCTCCGTCAAGCCGAAGCTGGACAAAATTATCGTCAAAAGCATAACCGACGGCGACACGCTGACCATGGCAATGCAGAACGGCGAGCTTGACGCGGTGCAGGGCTTGCCCTACGCGAGCTTGAAACTTTTCGGCGACGGCTACAAAATTTCGCAGGCGGACACGTCGCGCGTCTATCAAATCGCCTTCAACTTCAAGACGCCCGCCTTGCAAGATGCGAACGTCCGCCGCGCCATTTCGATGGCTGTCGACAAGGAAAATTTCTGCAAAGTCCTGCTTGACGGCAACGGCACGCCCGCAGTCGGCGCATTCCCCGCGAATCTGACTTTCGGCGGCGACAAAGTTCACGCGGCTCCTTACGACCTCGACGGCGCGAAAAAACTTTTGGTTGACGCGGGTTGGGCTGATTCGGACGGCGACGGCTTCGTCGACAAGGACGGCAAAAATCTTGAGCTGAACTACTTGACTTACACGTCGCGTCAAGAATTGCCGTTGCTTGCCGAGGCCGCGCAGGCGAACTTGAAACTTATCGGCGTCAAGCTGAACGTCAACGCGACCGACAATTACAAGGCGTTCCTAAAGAGCGGCGACTACGACCTGTTCAGCAAGGCGATAGTTACGGCTCCGACGGGAGACCCCGAATATTACTTCACGAGCCACATCGTCCCCGGCGCGGTTGACAACGCGGGCAACTACGACAGCGAACAAATCGCCGCCCTTGAAAACGAATTGCACAACACGTTCGGCGCGACGGAGCGTTCGGCGTTGGCGATTAAAATGTCTCAACAAATCCTCGACGATTGCGCGCTGATTTACGCGTCGCATTTGCGCATGTCGTTCGTAATGAAACCGAACGTCGAAGGCTTCAAGGCGCACCCGTCCGACTACTACGAGATAACGCCGGAACTCGACCTTCGTTGACGCCTGAAAATTTTTTTGCTAAGCTTGTAACGAAATCCGAATTCCAACGTATAAGCTACAGAAAGGCAAACAACCAATCAAAAACGAAACGAAAGGTCGTAGATAACCATGGCAGACGAAAAAATTTTGAAGGACGAAATCTTGAATGACGAGGAACTCGACAACGTGGCGGGCGGCAACAGGCTCGAAACCTTCGCGGACGGCAACGAATTGTACAAGCGCGGACTTTTGAGCGCAGACGACGCACTAAGCTCCGCTCCCGTGCGCGACAAACTGCACGAATTGGGCTACACGGGCTACGAAGACAAAGGCGGTCTCATTAACGCCAACATCTACAAGGACAAAAACGGCAACCTGGTAACTCGCGACGACTTCTGGAAGAATTTCAACGCTGACAACGGAACCAAGATTATCAGATAATTCGTAACGCAAATCGCTTGAACACCGAAAAATTTTTTGCCCCGCAATCCCCGCGCGGGGCTTATTTTTTTTGCGCGGCTCGTTTACAATTTTATCGGTGACTTTTATGTTTGAAAAACTTTTGACGGTTGAAGATTTGGCTGTCGCTTACGGCAGCAGTCGCGTCGTGCACGGCGTGAACTTTTCGGTCAAGCGCGGCGAAATTTTAATAATCGCGGGCGAAAGCGGCTCCGGCAAGTCAACGATACTCAAGGCGATTGGCGGGCTGCTCGGCAAGGGCGGCGCGATCGTCGACGGACAAATTTTCTTCGACGGGCAAGAGATAACCGTTTTGTCGGCGGGACAAAGGCGCAAACTTTCGGGCGACGCAATCGGCGTGATTTTCCAGAACGCGGGCGCGTCGTTTTGCCCGATACGCACAATCGGCGACCAAATCTTTGAGGCTGTACGCGCTCACCGCGATTGGACGCGCGAAGTCTTCCGCGAATGGGCGATCGATCTTATGCAAAAAATAAATCTCGACTCGGCGACGCTTGACGAATACCCGTTCAGACTTTCGGGCGGCATGGCGCAACGAGCGGGCATTTTGGCGGCGACGATTCTTGAGCCGAAACTTTTGCTTGCCGACGAGCCGACCAGCGCATTGGACATCGTAACACAGGCGGGCGTCGTCAAGGAGCTGTTAAATCTGCGCGGGCGGCTGAAAATTTCAATCGTCCTTGTCACGCACGACTTGCGAGTAGCGCGGCGCATGGCGGACAAAATTTTAATCATGCGGCGCGGCGAGCCCGTCGAATTCGGGACGCGTGAACAAATATTCAACGAGCCGCAAGAACTTTACACGCGCGAATTGATTGAGGCATCAGGCTTATGATTCTGGACGTTCAGCACGTGAAAAAATTTTTCGGCACGCGGCTTGTCCTTGACGACGTGAGCTTCGGCGTCGACGCGGGCGAGTGTTTGGCGATTGTCGGCTTGAGCGGCGGCGGCAAATCGACGTTGGCGAAAATTATTGCGCGACTTATTCCTTGCGACGGGGGGAAAATTTTTCTTTGCGGCGAAGATATTACCCACGCAAATGAGAATGATTTTTATCGCAACATGCAGATGATTTTCCAATCGCCCGAAGACTCTTTCAACCCGCGCAGGACTTTGGGCGCGAGTATCGCCGAGCCGATTAAAAATTTCGTCGGAGCGGACAATCTGCGCGGACGCGTCGCCAAGCTGTTGACGGAAGTCGGTTTGCCCGCAGCTTACGCCGAACGTTATCCCCGCGAAGTGTCGGGCGGCGAATGTCAGCGGGTGGCGATTGCACGAGCGATTTCCGTCGCGCCGAAACTTTTAATCTGCGACGAGGCGACTTCCGCCCTTGACGTGACGACTGCCGCGCAAATCGTCCGGCTGATAAAAAAACTCTGCGCCGAAAAAAATATCGCGTGCCTGTTCATAACGCACGACTTGACGACGCTGAAAAAATTAACCGACCGCGTGCTTGTGCTTGAAGGCGGGAGACTTAAAACTTTGAACGAATCGGATTTTAGGGAGGTCTTGCAATGGAACGATTGAACCGTCGAATCGAAACTTATTGGGACGAACGCAGCGAGGACTTCAGCAAAGCGCGCCGCCTGGAACTTTCGGGCGACAACGCCGCCGCTTGGAAGGCTGTCTTCAAAAAAAATCTGCCCGCCGGCAAGTTGAAGATTCTGGACGTCGGGACGGGCGCGGGCTTTTTCGTAGCGATTCTCTCTTCGCTCGGTCATGAAGTAATCGGCGTCGACATGTCAACCAAAATGCTCGGCGAGGCTGAAAAAAATCTTCGCGAACTGAATTTGCCCGCCGAATTCAAAAGCATGAACGCGCAGGCTCTCGACTTCGACGACGAAACCTTTGACGCGGTTGTCACGCGAAATTTGACGTGGACGTTGCCCGATGTCAAGGCGGCTTATCGCGAATGGTTCCGCGTCTTGAAAGTCGGCGGCGTGCTGATGAATTTCGATTCGGACTTCGGCGACAAAGATTTTACGAACGACGTTTACACCGAAGTCGAAGTTACGGACGAGATGTTGATCGAGTGCACGTCGATTAAGAACGCAATGCAAATCAGCGGACACCGCCGCCCGTCGTGGGACGTGGGCTTTCTTGAAGGCTTGAACTTTGTTGTTAAGTTCGACGAAGACATTGCGCCCGTGGTGCACCGCGACACCCGTTGCGATTACGACGAGTTGCCGCTGTTCGCGATTTGCGCCGTGAAGTGAAAAGTGAAAAGGGACAAGGGACAAGGGACAAGGGACAAGGGACAAATTTTTTCCGCAAAAAAACTCCGTCGGTTCCAATGAACTGCGGAGCTTTTTTGTTGCTTAAATTCTGATTGGCTTGCCTTGCGCGTCGAACGGGTCGCACAGCAGGAACAGCGCGCTCAAGTCGACGTGGAAAATGACGGTGTATTCGTCTTCGTCACGAGCCGCGCCGTTGAACTTGTTGCTGTAGAGCAGCGACGCCGCGTGGCAATAGTCGTTCACTTGGTCGCCGAACACGCCGACTTTTTTGGCGCAAATCGGCTCAAGGAATTTGAACACGGTGCCCGCCGGAAAAATCCCGTCGACGAAAACTTTTTCGGGCAGGAAGTTGTTGTCTTCGACGAACGGTATCGCGACTTTGGAGCGCAGGTAAAGATTTTCAAAGTCCAAGGTTGTAATCATGCCGTCACCTCAAAAGCTCACGGAGAATTTGGTTTTTTTGTCTTCATCGATTGTAAGGAAGCCGCTGAAGCCGGTCATGTCCAAAACTTCGCGGACGTTCTCGCGGATGTTGCGGATTCGCATTGCGCCCTGCTTGTCCATGCGCTTTTGGATTTTCAGCAACGTGCGCAAGCCCGCCGAGGAAATGTATTCCAAGTCAGCCAAGTCAACCGTCAAGTCGTCGACGCCCGCAAGCGATTCGCTCAAATCTTTGTCGAGTTGGAAAGCACTCACCGCGTCGAGCCGCCCGATGATGTAAGCCGTCAACGCCCTGCCTTCCGAAATTTTTTTTATCTCCATGTGACAAAACCCCTTATAAAAAAATCTGCGGCGATTTTATCAAAAACCTGCGCTGTTTGTAAAGGCGGGGCGGTTGTGCTAAACTTTACGCAAAAATTTTTCGGGAGGCTTTTGAAATGAACAACTGCAAGGCGATTCAAATCAGCGACAACATTTACTGGACGGGCGCGGTCGATTGGTCGATGCGCAACTTCCACGGCTACGACACCTCACGCGGCACGAGCTACAACGCCTACCTGATTCTCGACGACAAAATCACGCTCATTGACACCGCAAAGATAACTTACGCCGACGAACTGCTTGCAAGGATTTCGTCCGTCGTCGAACCCGCGCAGATTGACGTTATCGTTTCCAGCCACGTCGAACCCGACCACAGCGGCGCGCTCCGCGAAGTTGCCGCGCTTGCTCCGAACGCGCAGATTATCACGACGAATCCCAACGGGCTCAAAGGTTTGACGGCGCGTTACGGCAAGCTGAATTATCGTCCCGTCAAGGCGGGCGACGCGATTTCTATCGGCAAGCGCACGCTGAAATTTGTCCCGACGCCCATGTTGCATTGGCCGGATTCGATGGTCACTTACTGCCCCGAAGAAAAAATTCTTTTCAGCAACGACGCGTTCGGTCAGCACTTGGCAACGTCAATGCGCTTCGACGACGAAAACAATTTGGATACCGTCCTGCACGAGGCGAAGAAATATTACGCGAACATTCTCATGCCCTTCGGCAAGCAGGCGCAGACCGCGCTGAACGCCCTCGACGGCTTGGATATACGCATGATTGCCACGGGTCACGGCGTCATTTGGCGCAAACACATCACAAAGATTTTGAACTTTTACAAGCGGTGGAGCGCGGGCGAAGTCGCCGAGCGGGCGGTCGTCGTCTTCGACAGCATGTGGCATTCGACGGAAATTTTGGCGCAGACGATAACCGAGGCGTTCGCGAAACGCGGTATCCCCGCCGCTTATTACGACATCAAGGCAAATCTTATGAGCGACATTGTAACGGACGTTTTCACGAGCAAATATCTGGCGGTCGGCTCCCCGACGATTAACAATCAGATGATGCCGACGATTGCCGCGTTCCTGTGCTACCTCAAGGGCTTGCGTCCCGTTAATCACAAGGCGTTCGCGTTCGGCAGCTACGGCTGGGGCGGGCAAAGTATCGGTTACGTTGAAGACGAACTCAAGGCGGCGGGTTGCGAAATTATCCTCGACAAGATCCGCGTCGCCAACGTCCCGACCGCCGCGCAGCTCGACGACATCACGAGCAAAATCCTCGCCCTTGACTTGTAAGGAGATCGCTCAATGGCTAAACAACTCAACGCCGAACAAAAAACTATCGCGCAAATTCTCAACGACCCCAACAGAGCAAAGTTTTTAATCCCCGATTATCAGCGTCCGTATTCTTGGGAGCGCGAGCAATGCGAAACTCTTTGGGACGATATTTTGGCGTTCGCGTATCCGATCGACCACGCCTTTAACGCGAACAACGACAGATATTTTCTCGGTACAATCCTGACGTTTCAAAACGATTATTACGAAAGCGAAGTCATCGACGGTCAACAGCGGCTTATAACGTTTCTGCTCATGCTCCGCGCTTTTACAAGGCGTTTGAAAATATCGACTGCGCCAACAAGGAAAACATTTTGAACGGAATCGGCAAATGTATTTGGAACGGCGACGAATTCGGCAACGTCGACAAAACCAGCCTCAAATTGAAATCCGAAGTCGCCTCCGACGAAGACGTTGCCGAGTTCAAAAAAATTCTGGAGACCGGCGCGGCTACGGAAAAAAATCCGAGCAACTACTCCGTCAATTATCGCCTGTTCACAAATCGGATTGCGGCGTTCAAGGACGAGAACCCCGACTCGTTTTCTTATCTGCCGATGAGGATTTTGAACAACTGCATTCTGTTGCCGATTGAAGCGGACAATCAAAATACCGCGCTGAGAATTTTCACCACGCTCAACGATCGGGGTATGCCGCTCTCCGACGCCGACATCTTCAAGGCGCAGTTCTACAAATTTTTTTCGCAGGACGGCAAACAGTCTAAAGAATCGTTCATTAAGCGTTGGAAGATTTTGGCGGAACTGTGCGACAAAAATTTTTCTCCGCGCAAGGGCACGCCCGTCGACGATTTGTTTATGCGCTATTCTTACTACGCCAAAACGAAAAAGGCTGTCGAACAAAATTCTCGCATAAGCGAAACCTTTTCCAACATGAGAGATTTTTACGCCGAAAACAATTACGAAATTTTGCGCGACAAAGAGGCCTTCGCAGATTTGGAGACGCTGGCAAAATTTTGGGACGACGTAAACAATCGCAGCGACCGCTTTTCCCCGCAAATCCTCAAGAAACTTTACGTGCTGAGCTATTCGCCCTACAGCGTATGGAGTTATGTGGTTTCGCTGTACTTTATGAGTTGGCATGAACAAGTCGACGAGAACGATTTTGGTTGCTTCTTGGATAAGATTACGGCGTTGATTCTGCTTAACGGGATTTTGGATTTCGGCAAGCAAACGATTCGCCGCCCGTTCGTCTTGGAGTTCAAAAACATTTACAACGGCGAACCGATTAAATTTGAGCAGTATCGACAAAATTCCGGCTTGGTGCGCAGGCGGCTTGACGAAATGAATTTCGGCAACACCAAAGCCATTACGCGGACAATGTTGGCTTGGCAGACTTTCCGCAACCCCGCGCAGGAATTGCCGCCGCTCGGCGCGGATTTGCAAATCGAACACATTTTGGCAAAGAAGCGGCAGGAAAATCATCACGTGTTGCAAAATGCTGAAGCTCTGGAATTTTTGGGAAATAAGGCACTGCTCGAAAAGCGCATAAATATTCGCGCGTCGGATTATCGGCTCGTCGACAAAAGAATTTTTTATTTCGGCGACGGCAAGTCCAAGCCTGGCACTTTCAATCTTGAACTGCGCCGCCTCGCCGAAGAGCACGACGACTTCACCGAAAGCGACATCCTTGATCGCAATGAAGAAATTTTCGACGCGTTCATCGCCTACCTGCGCGAACAAGACTTGCTCACTTGACTGCCTCGGTTGACAACGGCGCGGGCGGCTTGTATAATTTGCGCGTTGTGAAAAATTCTGCGTCCGTGGCTCAGTTGGATAGAGCAACGGCCTTCTAAGCCGTGGGTCGCGTGTTCGAGTCACGCCGGACGCGCCATATGAAATCAACAAAGTCCTGACTTCGGTCGGGGCTTTTTCCGTTGGACGGTGATTAAGTTGCCCCACTACCGCTTGCCTTCGGAACGTTTTTGTTCAGGGGTATCGAACATTGCCGCGCAGATTGCCCGATAAATCGTCTTGGCACTTATTTGAATCGGATAATTTTCGAGCTTGAGGCGATTTTTTTCGCCGTCAAAGAAAAAGCCCGCGCAGATAACTCCGCGACGGGCAGGACGATTCGTATTTAATACGGCTTAATAATTTTCGGCGTTGACCTCGAAGAAAGCCTGCGGGTGCTTGCAGACGGGGCAAAGGTCGGGAGCCGTGGTGCCAACGACGATGTGACCGCAGTTGCGGCATTCCCAAACTTGAACGCCGGCTTTTTTGAAGACTTCTTGCGCCTCGACGTTCTTGAGCAATTTGCGATAGCGTTCCTCGTGGTGCTTTTCGACTGCCGCGACGCCTCTGAACTGTTCGGCAAGCTCGTGGAAACCTTCTTCGTCGGCTTCGCGTGCCATGCGCGCATACATGTCAGTCCACTCGAAATTTTCACCGTCGGCGGCGTGCAAAAGATTTTCTTCGACCGTGCCGAGTTCGCCCAGAGCCTTGAACCAAAGCTTGGCGTGTTCCTTTTCGTTTTCGGCGGTCTTGAGGAAGAGTGCGGCGATTTGTTCGTAACCGTTTTTCTTGGCGACGGACGCGTAGTAAGTGTACTTGTTGCGCGCTTGCGATTCGCCCGCGAACGCCTCCCAAAGATTTTTTTCGGTCTTGGTGCCGGCTAATTTGTTGCCCTGCGCGGCGGGTGCCTCGACGACCTTTTCAAAATCGGTGGAAGGATGCTTGCACAGCGGACAAAATTCGGGCGGCGCGTCGCCTTCGTGGACGTAGCCGCAGATTTTGCAAACCCATTTGACTTTGCCTGCTTCGGCTTTGACGGCGGGTTTCGGCTTGATGTGCGCTTGATAGAAATTGTACGTCGTGGAAGGCACGTTGGTGAATTTTTCCATGTCGACGACTTCGGCGATGAAAATCGAATGCGAATCCAATTCGACCTGCTGAATGACGTTCGCGCTGATATAGGAGTTGGTGCCCTCGGTTATCGCGAGCGTGCCGTTGGCTGTGCGCTGAACTTTGTCGAAGTCGGCGAATTTGTTGACGTTCGCGCCGCTTTGGAAGCCGAAGTGCTTGAACAAATCGAACGTCGCCGCCTCGGAGATTATCGACACGGTGAATTTTTTCGTCTTGGCGATGATGTCGTGCGTGAAATTCTTTTTGTTGACTGCGATTGAGATTCTGTCCTTGGTTATGGGCGCGGCGGTCACTTGCGTCACGGTGTTGATTATGCAAGCGTTGTCCTTGTCGCCGTCGCGTGCGCTCAGCACGAACAGCCCGTATTGAACGTTGAAGAGAACTTTGCTGTCCATTTGGGTCACCTCTCGAAAAATATTTGCATACGCAGACAAATTTTATCAGACGCCGCGCAGGTTGGCAACAAAACCGATTTGACTTAAAAATATTTTACTTCGTCGCGCAGAAAACCAAGCTCGTATATCTGCGGCTCAAGTTTCTTCGACAACGCCGACAAGTCAATCGTCGCGCCCAACGCCATGCGCACTTGATACCAGCCCGCGTCCCAATCCGTTATCTTCCAACGTCGCGTGTCCAACGTATCAAGCTCGGCGTAAAATTTTTTGTAAATCACTTTGCCCGCCGCCAAAACCGCCAATGCTTCCGCCGACAAATCTGCGCGGCAGTCGCGTATCCACTGCGCCGCAAATCTGTCTTCGGTCGCGCGCGCGATTTGCCAACGAATTTCCAGCGACGTGCACGCCCAAGCCCGCAACTCCGCAAGCGTGAACGGAAAGAAGTTGTTCGGGATTCGATACGTCGTGCCCTCGTATTCAACGTCGCGCAACGATACCGTGGCGTTCGACGGCGCGAACAGGCTCCATATCACCGCGTCCGTCACGAACTCGCGCGGCAACGCTTTCGTCGGCTGCATGAATTGATCGCGGTCGTTGAGCCACGTCGCCTTCGGCAGGCGGCGCACCATGTGCATTACCATACATGCCTCGAAGTTGTCGGGCGTCACGGACATTGCGCCCGCGCTCACATACGGCGCAGATAATAATGCCGTGTAATTTTGATTTAAAAATTCATTTCCTTTGCACATGAACGATGCCAAAAAATTTTCGGCAATTCTGTCGCGGCGGTCTTTGTTTTGAGCGGCAACAGTGAACGCATTCGACAGCGGCGGAAATTTTTTCGTGCAACGCGGGCGGCTAATCCAAGTGTTAAGAAAATCTTCACGTTGCTCAGAACGAAAATTTTTCTCCGCAATTTTTTCGACAGCGTTGTTGTAAACGTCCAACGAAATTTCTTGCGCCTCAAGCGGAATTTGTTCGCCGAGATTCCAAATCAAAAAGCCGACAGGAAAATTCGCACTGCAACCGTCAAAGTTTCGTGAATTGAAGACAAAGCCGCGTTCAAATTTGTACTTGAAAAATTTATCGCGGAGCGGTTGGTCATTTGTCGAATTGATGTATTTAATCTTTGAAAAAATTCCTACCCACGTTTGACGGTCGGCAAATTCTCGGCTGATTCTGTAAAGGAATTGCGAAAACAATTCGCGGCTGACTTCGCCCATATCGTCGGCAGTCATACGTTCGCGAATCGCCGTCATTGACACGCCGTCCTTGATGATTCTGGTTTTGTCGAGTTCGTAGTTGTTGGCTGTGGCGTACGGCGGATTTATGAAGACGAGCCATTTGATATTCGGGTCGGCGAGGTCGTCGCGGAGATTTTGCGGCAGCTTGGCTTGGTCGTCGTTGAGGTAGTCGTACTGAAAAACGGTGGCGTCGGGGAAGATGCTCTTGCAATAATCGGCGTCGTCTTGAATCAGCGTGGAAATGTAGCAACGTTTCAGCATTTCGGGCGAGAAATTGAATTCGAGATTGCCGGTGCCCGCCGCCATGTCCCAGAGTCGAAAATTGTCGTCGCGCCACCATTCGCCGACGGTGCGTTCCAAATATTTGACGGCTTTATCGGCGAACGGCAACGGCGTATAAAATTCGCCCGTCCTGCGCCGAAAATTTTCTTCGGTCATGCGATCCATTTTCTGACGCAGAGCAATGATTTCGTAAGCGGAATAAATTTTTTCGTAGCGATTCCAAAATTCGTCGTACTTGTTGACGTTGACGGGCTTTTCGACGCGTTCGCCGCCCGTCATGCGAAAGAGCACGCCGCGAATTAAACGTTCGGATTTGCCGTGTTCGATGTCGGTAATGAAATATTCGGAAGCCTTCCTGCCGTTGGTGACGTCCGCGCCGAAAAGTTCTTGCCAATACTCGAAGATTTGATAGAAATTCATTTCGGTGATGCGTTTCTTGGCGGCGACGGAATCTTTACGCTTGCGAATTTTTTCAATGAGCTTGGTGAATTCAAGTTCGTCGCCATGCTTGGACAAATCGTAGACGCACGCATTGACGAGCGGCGCGAAGGCGGCAAGAGCCTTGACGAGCTTTTTTGACGGCGATGACGGAGCCAAATCCCAATCGTAGCCGGGGTCGTCGTCGTCTTTGTCGTTGTCGTCGGCGTCGAAGAATTCGGCAAAGGTTTCGGTCTTGAACAAGACGGCGAAATCTTTTGTGACGGCGCAAATGTTTGGGCTGACGAGTCGCGCGTCTCTGCCGTATTTGAGGCGGCGGACGTAGTAAAGCATTTGCGCGACGATTTTTGCGCGTTCTTGAATTTTTTTCAGCGGCGCGTCCAATTTGAACTCGAACAGGATTTGTTTCGTGTACAGGTCGATAAAATTTTTCGTGGACAGCCTGATACTGAAGAACTTGGCGAAAAAATTTTTAAGCTCCTCTTCGGTTTCGGCTCCCGATATGGTTTGGTGTAAATGCTTACTCATAAAAATCACCTTCCGCGTAAAAAAAATCCCCGCCGCGTGACGGGGCAACGTGCTGTTAAAGTTCATTGTCGGACAAATCGACGCGTCGGCGGTCGAGATAGTCCATGAAGCGCACGTCGCGTTCGGGATAAAAATTCACGTCGTAATAGTCGGCGTCGTTGCCGGGCGTGTATTCGTAGGCGAGCTTGTCGAAATGTTTCTTGCTGACCTTAAAGCCGAGATTTTTTTTCATGACGGTGCCGAGGCGGTCGGCGTTTGGAATGAGGTAGCTTACTTCGTCGATGTATTGAAGCCAGCCGGGCACGACGCCCGTTTTGACGTTGCCGGCAGCCTCCGCGCTTTTGAGGGTGCCCGCCGCCGCAAGCATTTCGCCCGAAGTCAAATCGGTGTCGATAGCCTTGACCGCCACGCCCAAAAGTTCGGGGATTTTAATCAGCATGGACGGTTGACTTAATTTGTCCGCGCAGGCACGCATGAAAGCCTGTTGCCGCCGCACGCGCCCGACGTCGCCTTCCGAATCGCGGAAACGCACGAACTGAATCGCGGTGTCGCCGTCAAGATGTCGCTTGCCCTGCTTTAAATCAATCACAAGTCCGCCGTCGTCGTCCCACGGGTCTTCGTATTGCATGTCGCGTTCGATATAAATTTCGACGCCGCCCATAGCGTCAATCACTTCGGCGAAGCGCGACTTGTTTATCGCAACGTATCGGTCTATTTCGATGCCGAGAAAATCTTCGACGGTCTCGCGCGCCAATTTCGCGCCGCCGTATGCGTAAGCCGAATTGATTTTCTGATAGCCGTGACGTTCGATATAAACGAGCGTGTCGCGCGGTATCGTCAAAAGCGACGCGTTGTCTTCCGATAAGTTCAAAATCATGAGCGTATCGGAGCGACCGACGTCGTCCTTGCGTTCGTCGACGCCCATCAGCATTATCGTCGTCGGCTTGCGGAAAGTCGGCAGAATCGTTTCGGGCTTGACCTTCGACGTGATTTCTTCCTTGACGCGCGTGAAGTCCGAATTGAAACCCAGATGCGTCAGCGACCCGATGATTATGAATAAACAAAGTATGAATGACCAAAATAATTTCCGATTGCGCATTTTGCGATACAAATCGTGCCGCCTCTTTTCCAGTCGTTCGCGCAACATAAATTCACCTCCCCTCAATCAAAATCTAAGGGAAGTTTTCAGCTTTGTCAAGTCAATGTCGGTTTTTATTTCGGGGTGCTTGCGCAGGAAAAATTGTTCGTCGTCGGGCACGTCGGCAAAGCTCGTGAGGCGACCGACTTTGACGAAACATTTGCGGACGGGCTTATCGACGTGCGGATCGTTAATCGTCAGGCACGCCTTGGAGACGACGGGCTCTTTGCCGCGATTCGCGATGAAATTCAAATGCAGTTCGACTTGCGGCTCGTCCTCGCCGCTCGCGTAGTAGACGCCCAAAGTTTTGTCGGCGTAGGGATTCAAAACGTTGAACAGCACGTCCATCAACATAGACAAATCCATTTTCTTCGGGTTGAATTCGATTTCGACGGCGGGGATGTTTTCAAGCGTCTGCGGCTCGTGATTAACGTAGCTGTGAACGTTGCGCGCGGCGACTTGCCCGATTAAAACTTTCACGACGCCCGGCACGTCGGCAAAGATTTCCTGCAGTTCGCGGACGTTGCCGCCGCTGAAATAAATTTTTTTAGTGTACAAGTTCTACTCTCCCCATTTCCGAAAAATAATTTGAATCGTGCGTTATGACAATCAGCGTGCGATTTTTTGTTGCGTCGATAAGGTTGGCAATTAAGTTGTCGGCGCGGCGGCGGTCAAGCCCGGCAGTCGGCTCGTCGAGAATCAAAATATCGGCGTCCGTCGCGACAGCCAACGCTGCTTGCAAGCGGTTGCGTTCGCCGCCCGAAAGATTTGCGCCGTCTTCGCCGAGCGGAGCGTCAACGTCGAAGTCATCAAGCCCGCACAATTTCAACGCCGCCAAAATTTTTTCGTCGGCAATGTCGCCGTGGAGCATTCGGAAGTTTTCGCGAATCGACGCGGCGAAAATCACGTTGGTGAACGTCGACGCCGCAATCGTCCCGCCGAGCGCAACGGTGCCTTCGTCGGGCGGGAAAAGTTTCATCAGCAGATAAAGCAACGTCGTCTTGCCCGCGCCCGATTCGCCGACAATTGCCACGCGTTCGCCGCGCTCAATCGTCAAGCTGAAGTCGCGGAAAATTTTTTCGTCGCCGTAGCCGAAAGTGACGTTGCGCAATTCGACAGCCTTATCGGTCGCGACAACCTGCGCGGGCGGCAAAATTTGTTCGTCGAGCTCAACGGCGCGAATTTTTTTCAAGGTTCGTATTGCCGGTTGGATTTGCGCGAACAGTTCGAGCGTCGCCAAGAAAATCAGCGTCCAGACCGTCAAAGCGATTGTATCAACAACGGCGGCGAGTTTCAACAGCATAAAAAAAAATCCCGCGACGTTCAGGATTCGGAAGGCGGTATCGAAATTTATTTGTCGCGCAGTGAGCTTGAAACTTTCCGCGCCGAAATCCGTTGCCGCCGCGTCGAGTGATTTAATCGCGGGCGTCGTGCCGAATATTTTCAATTCGTCGCGCCCGTCGTTGAAGTCCAAAATTTTTCCGCGATAATCGGAGTCGTCGGCTTGTTTGACTTCAATTAACGCGGCAAGCAACACGTTCGCAAGCAGGAGCGCGGGCAACATCAGCGCAAAAAAATTCAGCGGCGCGAACAGGAAACACGTCAGCAAGCCCGTCACGAGCGAGGCCGTCGACAGCGGCAACACGACGCGCGGCAGGAAATCCTTAAGCAAATCGGCGGAGACCGTCAGCGAGTGCAACAGTTCCCCTTCGTGCGAGCGTCCCGACTTCAGCGGAAAGATTTTCGCGGCGCGCAAAAAAATTTCCCCGCGCAGGTCGTCGAAGAGCTTGAAAATTATTTTGTGCGAAACGAATCTGTCTGCGTAGCGCAAGACCGCCCGCGCAATGCCAGCCGTCCGCACAAGCGTTATCCCTACCGACAGCGCGCTGAGCGGCGGGTGCAGTGCCGCCGACGCGATAAGCCACGCCGACGACGCCATCAACAGCAGTTCGCTCAACGTGGCGGACACGTGCGCGACAATCGCGGGCAAAAATTTTTTAATCATCTAACGTCACGCGTCCCAACTTGCCGGCGCGGAATTCGCTCAACACGAGCCGCAACGCCTTATCCGTATCGAGGACGCCGCCCTTGCGAATACAGCCGCGCTTGAGCCCAATTTGATTCAACAGTTCGTGCCCGTCCGTTGCAAGCGGTTGCGGAAGTTTGTAACGTTCGATAAGTCCTGCAGGAAATTTCGCGGCTAGCGTCTCAAGCAATTTGCAAACGGTCGGCTCAAGGTCGTGAATCTCGTCGCTGATTGCATACGTCCACGAAAGTTTCAACGCAACGTCTGCGTCGTCGAACTTCGGCCACAAGATGCCGGGCGTGTCGAGCAGGTCGAGCCCGTCGGCGATTTTAATCCACTGCTTGGCGCGCGTGACGCCGGGGCGATTTTCAATCTTGACGTGATTCATGCCCGCGAGGCGATTAATCAGCGACGACTTGCCGACGTTGGGAATGCCGACAATCATGACGCGGGCGGCACGCGGCTTTGCTCCGTGCTTGGTCAGCTTGTGCGTCTTCGATTCGGCGAGTGACTTCGCCTGCGCGACGAGATTTTTAATGCCCGTGCCCTTCACGGCGTCAACGGCGACGACGGGAAGATTTTCTTCGCGGAAGTGTTTCAACCACGCGTCGACGTTGGCGGCGAGGTCTGCTTTGCCCAACGCAATCAAGCGCGGCTTGTCGACGATAATTTCACGGAGCATCGGGTTTTGACTGCTTAACGGGATTCGCGCGTCGAGTAATTCAATCACCAGGTCGACGAGCGATAAATTTTCTTGAATCAGCCGCTGAGCCTTATGCATGTGTCCGGGGAACCATTGCAAAATTTTTTCGTCCATGATGCCTCACTTCAACGCCGTGATAATCAAGCCGCCGATTGCCGCCATAATCGCGCCGACGCCTATCATCGTCTGAACAAAGTTGCTGTGCAGTTGTTTCGTAAAATCTTTGGAGATAGCGTCAATTTTTTCATCTAATGCTTTAATATTGGCGTCAGTCTTCTCTTGAGCCGCTTTCATATCGGCTTCGTTTTTAGCTTGCAGGGCGTCTTGTCTTTCCCACAGGCGACGCATGTCTTCGCGCTGTTGCTGCGATTCGGCAATGAATATGTCAACTTTCGTCATTACGTTGTCAATCCGCGCGTTTTGCGCGTCAATTTGCCGCTGAAGATTTTCGTTAATTCTTTCTTGCTCTGTCATTGTAATCGCCTCCCCGTGAAGACAAAATGCCTCACTTAAACGCTGCGAAGACAAGCCCGCCGACAGCCGCCGCAATCGCTCCGAAGCTCACGACCGCCGCGATTGTCATCGTGTGAATTTGTTCGCTGATTTTGTCAAATTTATCGTCGATTTTTTTGTTCATCTCGCGCATATCAGAATCGTGTCGGGCTTGCAGTGCGTCTTGCCTTTCCCGCAGGCGACGCATGTCCTCGCGCTGTTGCTGTGATTCGGCAATGACCATGTCGACTTTGGCTGCAACTATCGCAACTTGCCGTTCCAGACTGTCAACACGTTCGTCGAGCTTTTCAACTTTGGTTTCAACATCTGCCATGTTGATCGCCTCCCGTCAAAAACAAAATGCCTCACTTAAACGCCTCGAAGACAAGCCCGCCGACAGCCGCCGCAATCGCTCCGAAGCCCACGACCGCCGC
>CAMZAX010000013.1 GCA_947304355.1 uncultured Selenomonadales bacterium | reverse complement strand
TGCCGACAGTCAAGACCGCGTCCGAGCCGTTGAGGCTTGTGCTTGTCAGAGCCGCACCGAGTGAAATTTTGTCGCCCGAAGCGTAATCGGTTATGACATCGTTGCCTGCCGTGTAAATGAACAGATCATTGCCTGTGCCGCCCGTTAACGTGTCATTACCGTCGCCGCCCGCCAAGGTGTCATTGCCCGTGTAACCGCTTAACAAATCGTCACCGGCACCGCCTTCCAGACAGTCGTTGCCTCCTTGCCCGTAAAGTTTGTCGTTGCCGTTGCCGCCCGTTAGCGTGTCGTCACCGGCACCCGCCCAAATGACATCCTTGCCGTCGCCGCCCGCGATTGAGTTGGCGAGCTTGTTTGCCGTGATTGTAATCGATTTTGAGCGTGCGGACGCGTCTGCAGTGATTATCTCCGCGTCGAGAGTTTGATTAGCGGCGTCTTCGTCCGTGAACTTAACGGCAGTGATTGTCTTCGTGTCGACAATGTTGACTTTCGACAGGTTCAACGCGCCGACCAAGGTAATGACGTTGTCGTCAACAGTGACGAGAATATTGCTGCCGCTCTTTAGGGAGCCGCCGTAAGTGCCGACAATCTGCAAAGTGGAAGTGTCATTGAAACCGCGAATGGAATCGTTGCCGTCGCCCGCCGAGTATAGGAAGACGACGTTGGATGCGTCGCGATTATAAATGGTGTCGTCGCCGGAGCCGCCGCTGATTGTGGAGCCGTCGCCGCTGTTTATGACAGAATCGTCGCCGCCGTCGCCTTGAATCAACATGTTCGTGCCGTAAGCGGTAATGGAATCGTCGCCGCCTCCTGCAGTGATTGTGACGTTGTTGGCGTTGCCGGTAAGCAGTTCGGAATCGTCGGAACCGAAAATCGCCGAGCCGTCCTTGAAAGCATAATCTTTTGTATCATCGTAAGCAAGAGCCGCCTGCCGCGCAATATAGCGATAGAACATGTACCCCGCGACGTAGGAGGGAGCCGAGCCCGTGCCGTCGTTTTGGATGTTAAGGTAAGCAGCCAAGCTGTCGGAGTCATCGGCAAGAGCCGTGAGTAAAGAATTTTTGCCGCTGCGGTCGTCAATGCCGCAGGTGAGGTCTGCGAGCCCTTCCATAAGGAATTGCGGTAAGGAGCCGCCCATAAGGAAATACTGCGCGACGTGCGTCATTTCGTGAGCAAAGGTGCGGTCAATGCCGTTGCCGTTGTAATCGTCGGCGTCTGCGAATTCGATATTGCCCTGATTGAGTTGCATGTAACCGTCGGAGCGGGTGTTGCCCGCGAAGGAAGCATTCCTGACCATTGCGATGTTAATGGAATCGGAATCGCTGAAGGTGACGCCGTAGCTGTTTTCGATGAGCGTAACAGCCTCTTGAGCCCACCAAGAATAAATGCCGTCGAAAGTCTTTTTGCCGTTGTCGTTTAGCGTGGAGCCGCTTGAGCCGAGGTGAATCGACAAGTTGCCCGCCGAGAAAGTCGTATCGGTGTAATTTGGCTTTTGAACGGTTTCGAGAGTTTCGCCGACAATGTTATCGTCGTTGATGACAAGATCGCCGCCCGCGTCCCAACCGATAATCGCGCCGGTGTCGTCGTTGTCGAGTATGATGCCGCAGTATTTGCGCAAGAAGGTATCGACGTCGGCGGCAGCATTACAATCGGCAATCATTTGGTCAATCGCGTCTTGAATGCCGATGAAGTGAGTGGAAAGCTTGATAGATTCGTCGAGCTTAGCGGTGTCGCTTAGAGAAGATTGAGCCCAAGCCTTGACGAGATTTTTGATTACGTCTTGAGGGGAATAGCCGGTTTCGCCGTAACGATGGGAAGAGGTATTGCCGTCGGCGTCGGTCACTGTGATAACGCGCCCCTGCATGTGTTTGAGAGTGAGTGAGCCGTTGCCGATTTGGAAGACAACATTGCCGTCGGAGACGATGACGGAGGCGATTGAGCCCGCCGCGATTTGAACGGTGTCTTCGCCGCTGTAGTTGGTAATGATGTCGTTGCCGCCGCTGTAAAGGAAGACTTGAGGCTTAGCCGAGCCCGTGAGCGAATCATTACCTTTGCCGCCGCCGAGGGTGACGGAAGAGCCGCCGAGGATTTGAATGTAATCGTCGCCGTCGCCGCCTGAGATTGAAACGGCATTGGCGTCGTTGGTAATAAAGTCGTTGCCGGAGCCGGCGTCGATGGTAACGGAATCGGGGCTTACGGTAATGACGCCGCCCTTGCCGTCTGAGTAGTAAACGATTTTATTGACAATGGAATCGTTACCCTTGCCGCCGAGTATAGTGGAGTTGGAGCCGCCGTTTTGAATAGAATCGTTATCGCCTTGACCGTCGATGAGGCTGTAATTGCCGTTGATGTTTTTAAGAACGTCGGAACCTGCGCCGCCGCGCAAAGTGACGAAGTGGCTGTCGTTGTTGTAAAGTGAATCGGAGCCCGCGCCGCCGAAGACAGAAACGGAATCGGAGCCCTGCCAGTTGCCGATTGTGTCGTTGTCGTCGCCGCCGTTTATCGTAACGTAAGCGGCAAAGTTTTTGATAAAGTCGTTGCCGCCGTTCATGTTGATATTGACGCGGGAGCCCGCATTTTGAATAGAATCGTTGCCTGCGCCCGAATCAATGAAGACGTCGGAACCGTCGTTGTGGATGGTGTCTTTGTCGACGCCGCCTTGAATCGTGAGGGAGTTTGCGAGATTGGCAAGGAAGTCATTGCCCGCGCCGCCGTCGATTGAAACGTCGGAGCCTCTGTTGATGACAGAATCGTTGCCTGAAACGCCGAGGATAGTGACGGACGAGCCCCAATTTTGCAAGGTGTCATTGCCGCCCAAGCCTTGAATGGTGACGTTGGAACCGTTGGAGCCGTTCTGAATAAAATCTGCCTCTTCCGTGCCGGTCAAAAGTTTGTCGGGTGTATTTGAGCCTAAAGTTGCCATAAATAATCGTTCCTTCCGTGTAAAAAATCCCCGCCGCCTGACGGGGACTGTTAAGTTCGATATTTGCTTAGTAAAGGAAGACGACCGCGACGTTTTCGAGGAAGTGCGATTGATTGTTTTCGTAAAGCACCAAGTCGGCGTCTTCGGGACTTAGCACGGGATTGGCGTTCAAGTCGGCGAGCGACACGGCACGAACGACCAACGGATTGGAACCTGCGCGGGCAGCTTCGTTCATGTCGCGAGCGTAACTTGCCATGCCTTCGCGGATGATTCTGTCGGGGTCAAGGTTTTTGTGACCGTAGATTTTTTGACCGCGCACGTCCTTGATAACGGGGCTCATGACGAAATTGATTTGCCCCAAGCCCCTGCAGTCGACGACAAGCCCGGTGTAGCCGTTGTAAGTAGGACGCGTGTCGACGACAGGCGGCGTGTAATCGGGTGCAGGTGTCGGGAACGGCTCAATGGTTGCGGGACGGTCGAAGACCGATTCGGCAATGCTGTTTGTTTCGCCGAAAAGCGGCAATTCCAACGTGACGGAGTAACCGCCGCCCGTGAGTTCGCCTTCGGAGACGATTTGCGCGCCCTTGATTGTCGCGGAAATTTTTGTGCGCACAACGTCATTGGTAAGCATCATCTGTTCGACGGTGGTTTCTGCGTCGACCTGCACGCCGTTTACAGCCTCTGCCAGTTGCCGATAAGCGTCGGCGACTGCGGCGCGTCTTGCCATCATTGCGGCATGAGCGGGCGTCGTTGCCATTTTCGGATTGGCGACACCCATGCCCGTGACTTGAATGACGTTGGTGTTCCAATTCGTAGCGGCGTCGACCTTTGCACTAAACGACAGGACTATCGCCGCGAACAGGACGCCGAGCAATTTGAAGTTCCTAAGCATTTTCATTACCTCCCGAAAAGATTTTTCATGCAAAGTGTAAGGCGGTATCATTAGAAACCGCTTTGAGCCGCAAAAAAATTGCATTAATCGAGCAAACCTGTCACGTAAAACGTCGCGGAGGCTTTTGCGTAAAGTTTTCCTTTCGCGTCGACGATTTTGCATTCGCAGACCATTGTTTTGCGTCCGTCGTGCAGAACTTTGGCGTCGGTGAAGACGCGCGGCGTGTTTGTCATTACCGCGTGCATAAATTCAATCGTAAGCGAAATCGTGACGACGCGCTTGCCCAACGCCAGACACTTCGCGCCCATTGCGGTATCTGCCATCGTCGTCAAAACGCCGCCGTGCGCCATTGAATATAAATTTGCGTGTCGACTGTCCGCACAAAGTTCGAGCCGCGCTTCGCCATCGGGCGTCGGCACAACGTCAATCTCCAAAAAATCTATGACGGTGTTCGCGTGATAAAATTCGATTATTTGTTCCTGCGTGGGCTTGTACACGTCGCTCACTCCTTTTGACGAAATTTTATCACGAGCGCAGGAAAAAACAAGGGATAAGGGAAAAGGGGTAAGGGAAAAGGGGGAATTTTTATGATTAATATCGCAATTCTCGGCACGGGCAAAATTATTCCGGAGGCGATTGGCGCGATTCAAACTTCGGGCAAATTCAACGTCGCCAACATTTGGGCGCGAAAGCACAGCCGCGACAAAGCCGCCGCCCTTGCCGAAAAGTTCAACGTCAAAAATTTCACGACCGACCTTGACGATATTTTGAGCGATTCGGCGATTGACTTCGTTTACGTCGGGCTGATTAACACCGTTCATCACGAATACGCCAAAAAATTTCTTGCGGCGGGCAAAAATGTCATCGTCGAGAAGCCGTTCACCGTCGACGCCGCGCAGGCGCAAGAATTAATTGACTTGGCGTTGAAAAAGCGGCTTTACCTGTTCGAGGCAGTTACAACTTTACATCAGCCGAATTTTTTTGCGATACGCAACGCGCTGAAGCAAATCGGCGACGTTAAGCTTGTCCAATGCAATTATTCGCAATATTCGAGCCGCTACGACGCCTACAAGCGCGGTGAAGTCGCGCCCGCCTTCGACCCGAAACTTTTCGGCGGCGCGCTTGCCGATATTAACATTTACAACTTGAATTTCGTCGTCGGGCTGTTCGGTTTGCCGAAGAAAGTTTCATACGCGGCGAACGTCGGATTTAACGGCGTGGACACGAGCGGCGTCGCAACTTTGGAGTACGAAAATTTTTTGGCGCAATGCGTCGGCGCGAAGGATTCGGCAAGCCCGTGTTTTTTGAGCGTGCAGGGTGACGGCGGCTATATTTATTCGACGAGCCCGCCCAATGAGCTGAATTCGTTCGATTTGAGCGTTCGCGGCGCGGAAGTTCAAACGGTTGCGCTGAACAAGTTCCCTCATCGCATGATTCACGAATTCGTTGACTTCGGAGAGATTTTTGAGCGTGACGATTATTCTGCCGTCGAACGCGGCTTGAAGACTTCGCTTGACGTTATGACGGTGGTTGACGCCTGCAAAAAAAATGGCAACGTTGCCGTCGCCTAAAGTTTACTTTCGCATTAACGACCAAATTTCAACGGGTTCGTCGACGCGGATTGTTACGACCTGTTGAGCGTGCGGCGCAACGGAAATCGTCAAGCCGTCCGCGTCGCGCATATCGGTCAGCGTCTGCGAAAAAGTTCGTCCGTGCGGCTGAAGAAATTCAACACGTTCGCCGACTGCAAACCTGCCGCGCTGTTCAATCGTCGCCGTCATGCTTGAGCCGTCGAAGGCACGAACAATCCCCAAAAAGTCCGCCGAACGTCTCGGCTTGGCTGTCGAGTGAATTTCAGTCGGCGCGCCGTCGCTCAGGAAAAAGCCCGTCGTGTAGGGACGATGCGCAACTTTATCGAGTTCGGCAAGCCATTCGTCGCGCACGATGAAATTGCCGTCGAAGTAAGCGTCAATCGCCGCCCGATAAACCTTGACGACGCCCGCCACGTAGTTGACGCTTTTCATGCGCCCTTCGATTTTCAACGACGCCACGCCGCTTGCAATGACTTTATCGAGGCACGGCAACAGGCACAAATCTTTGGAGTTCATGACGTAAGAGCCGCGTTCGTCTTCGCCGACGGGAAAGTATTCGCCCGCGCGCGTTTCTTCGACGAGTTGATATTTCCAACGACAGGAATGAGTACACGCGCCCCGATTGGCGTCGCGACCCGTCAAAAACTTCGACAGCCAACAGCGACCCGAATACGATATGCACATTGCGCCGTGCACGAAAATTTCAAGCTCCGTTGCGCAATCGGCTTTGATGTCGAGAATTTCTGCGCGGGAGAGTTCGCGGGCAAGGACGATACGACTTGCGCCGAGTTCGCCGAAGAATTTAACCGCGCGCCGATTCGTGACGTTGGCTTGGGTGCTGACGTGGATTTTCAAGCCGGTGAGCTCCTTGGCGAGCGCGAAGACGCCCAAATCGGAAACCAACACCGCGTCGACGCCCGCGCCGTCCAGAAACGTCAAGTAGTCGGCAAGCGCGTCGAGGTCGGCGTTGTGCGCGAAAATGTTGACTGCCGCGTAGATTTTTTTGCCGAGCGCGTGCGTGAATTCGACGGCTTGAAGAATTTCTTCGCGGGTGAAGTTGTCGCCGTAAGCGCGCAGACTGAAATTTTTCCCGCCGAAGTAAACCGCGTCCGCTCCGTAAATCAGTGCGGCTTGCAACTTTTCAAGATTACCCGCAGGCGCAAGCAGTTCGGGCTTAGTCATTAGAATAATCCGCTGATGACGCCGTCGGGCGTGATGTCGATTTGTTCGGCGGCGGGACGTTTCGGCAAGCCCGGCATCGTCATGATATTTCCGCTGAGCACGACCACGAAGCCCGCGCCCGCACTGATTTTGAGTTCGCGGACAGTAACGTTGAAATCTTTCGGGCGACCGAGTTTCGTTGCGTCGTCGGACAGCGAGTATTGAGTTTTCGCAACGCAAATCGGGAATTTGCCGAAGCCGAGCTTTTCAATCTCCGCGAGCTGTTTTTTGGCGGCGGCGGTGTAGGTGACGCCCTTCGCGCCGTAAATTTTTTGAGCGACCGCCAAAATCTTGTCGGCAATGGTGTCGTCGTCGGCGTAAGTGAATTTGAAGTGCTTGGAATCGTTGAAACTTTTTTCGACTGCTTTGGCAAGTTCAATGCCGCCCGCGCCGCCTTCCGCGAAAACTTTCGACCGAGCGAAACGAACGCCCTTTGCCGCGCAGATTTTTTCGACAGCCGCAATTTCGTCGTCGGTGTCCGTCGGGAAGTCGTTAAGCGCGACAATCGCGGGCAGTCCGAAGGCTTGAACGTTTTCGATATGTTTTTCAAGATTGGCAAGCCCGCGTTCGACAGCCGCGACGTTCGGTTCGGCGAGATTGGTTTTGGCAACGCCGCCGTGCATTTTCAGCGCGCGAATCGTGGCGACGACAACAACGGCGTCGGGACGCAAGCTGCTCATGCGACACTTGATGTCCAAAAATTTTTCCGCGCCGAGGTCTGCACCGAAGCCCGCCTCCGTGACGACAATATCGGCGAGCTTGAGGGCGTATCGCGTGGCAGTGACGCTGTTGCAGCCGTGAGCAATATTCGCAAAGGGGCCGCCGTGAATCAGCGCGGGCGTTCCCTCCAACGTCTGCACAAGATTCGGCTTGATTGCGTCTTTAAGCAACAACGCAAGCGAGCCCGTGACTTTCAAATCATCAGCCGTGACAATCGAGCCGTCGACGGTGTAAGCCACGATGATTTTGCCGAGCCGTGCTTTCAAGTCGGCGAAGTCCTTGGCAAGACAGAGAATCGCCATCATTTCGGAAGCAACGGTTATATCGAAGCCGGTTTCGCGCGGGACGCCGTTTATTCTGCCGCCGAGCCCGACAATGACGTTGCGGAGGGCGCGGTCGTTCAAATCGAGGACGCGTTTCCAAACGACACGCCGAACGTCGATTTTGAGTTCGTTGCCCTGTTGCAGGTGATTATCGAGCACCGCCGCAAGGAGATTATGCGCTGTAGTTATCGCGTGAAAGTCGCCCGTGAAGTGCAGGTTAATATCTTCCATCGGCACGACTTGCGCATAGCCGCCGCCCGCCGCGCCGCCTTTGATTCCGAAGCAAGGACCGAGGCTTGGTTCGCGCAGCGCAACGCAAATTTTTTTGCCGAGCCGAGCAAACGCGTCAGCCAGCCCGATTGATGTTGTAGTCTTGCCTTCGCCGGCGGGCGTTGGAGTTATCGCCGTGACGAGAATCAATTTGCCGTCGGGATTGTCTTTGACGCGCCGCCACACGTCGGGAGAAATTTTCGCCTTGAACTTCCCGTAAAATTCCAAATCGTCTTCGGTCAAGCCGAGCTTGGTCGCCGCCGTCGTTATCTTGTCGACAAGCGTGGTCTGTGCAATTTCAACGTCGCTTAACATATAATGTCGCCTCCAAAAATTTATCAAGCTTAAGCGCGGTCAGCAACTCCAAATAATCGTAACGATTCGGCGCGACCGCAGGATGCAACGTCACGTTGCCCGCCTCCAGAGTTTTTAACACATGATAGCAAAAAAAATCCCCCGCCGCAAATAAATTGACAAGCGACGCCGCAACATGATATAAGTCACTTTAACAACGCGCTCAAAACGCCGATAAATTTCTAAACGAACGGAGCGTGATAGACATGGGAATTTGGGAAGTCACAATGCCGCCGGCAAGCAACGGACGCAACGCCGCGCAGTCGTCATACAGGGGCAAGATGCCCGTCGCCTCGGAGTATTCCAAAATTCTCGCCGCGAAGCTCGCCAACGTCCAAGCCGACGTTCAAGCCATGGAGGCACTTCAAGAGCAACTCGACGAGATACGCGACCTGCACGAAGAATTGACGGGCGAAGTCAAAGCCGACGAAGATTCGGGCAACGCCAATCGCGAAGACGCAAGCACGCCGAATATACCTTGCGTCGAAAAGATTAAACGTTTCCTGCCCGACGGCTCGGTTATGATAACGACCTACGAAAACGGGACGATAACCGACCGCATTAAGCTCAAGCCGAATATGATTGTCGTGCCCGACTACAATGCGCCGCCCCAACCCGACGGCTCCGTTGCGACGGAACTCAAACCGACGCGCAGTTTGGAACTGCAGATGTTGCTGATGTTGTGACACGCGCGGCTTGTGAGTTCGCTAACTTAAAGGAGGTTTTCAACATGGATGTAAGCAGTATTTCAAGAGTGTCGCAGGGCATTGCACAGTACGCCGTGCAAGCGAAGAACTCGGCAAACGCAAAGGCGTCCGCGCAGAATTCTTCGGCGCAAGCTCAAGATTCGTCGAAACTCGGCGAGGCGTTCGAGCTGGACATTTCCGACGCGGCAAAGCAGGCGGCTCAGGCACCCAAGCAGACGGCGGAAGATTTCTCCGTCGACGACGCGGGCACGAAGGAAACGAAGGGGCTTTCCGCCGACCAAGTTCAAGCTTTGCAAGACGATTTGGAAACGCAACAGCAGGCGTTCATCAACGTCATGATTCAGGCTTTGACCGAATCGAACGACAAGTTGCAAGGCTGGCTTGACGAAGGCATAGGCATTCTGAATTTCGGCGGCACACAGATTGACGCGTCGATGTTCGGTTTGCCGGAAGTGGCGACCAACCCCGAAGACGCGGCAAAGGCAATCGCACCCGGCGGTGCTTGGTCAGTCGACGCGGTGTCCACGCGCATTTTCGATTTGGCGACGGCGATAGCGGGCAACGACCCCGAAAAACTTTCGCAGATGCGTGCGGCTGTCGAAGAAGGCTTCAAACAAGCGGGCATGACGTGGAACAAAATCACCGGTCAAGACAACATGCCCGAAATTTCCAAGCAGACCTACAACGAGATAATGAGCCGCTTCGACACGCGTGCCAACGAACTCAACGGAACATCAATCGTCGAATAAACTCAAGCGACGGCATTTCCGCCGCCCGAAATCAAAAAGACTGTCATGCAAGACGCGTGGCAGTCTTTTCTTGTCCCTTGTCCCTTTGCTCTTGTCCCTTGTCCCTTTGCTCTTGTCCCTTAAAAGCAAAAACGCCGCCTTTCGACGACGTTTGTGTTTTCTAAGTGGTGGGCAGGGATGGATTCGAACCATCGTACTCAGTGAGAACGGATTTACAGTCCGTCGCCTTTAACCACTCGGCCACCTACCCGATTCGTGGCGACCCCGGAGGGATTTGAACCCCCGACCCTTTGATTCGTAGTCAAATACTCTAATCCAGCTGAGCTACGGAGTCGTTTATGATAAGTTGGTGGACCCACTAGGACTTGAACCTAGGACCGACCGGTTATGAGCCGGTTGCTCTAACCAACTGAGCTACGGGTCCAACCGGTAACCAACTTGTTGTCAAAAAAATTGGAGCGGAAAACGAGGCTCGAACTCGCGACCCCAACCTTGGCAAGGTTGTGCTCTACCACTGAGCTACTTCCGCAAATTCTTGGAGCGGACAACGAGGCTCGAACTCGCTACCTCAACCTTGGCAAGGTTGCGCTCTACCAGATGAGCTATGTCCGCTTCTTGTATCAGTCACTTGACTAACACAGCGCGCATTATAAAGGCTTTGCTAACATTTGTCAAGAAAAATTTTTCAGCATGTCGCCGACGGAATCGAAGACCGCCGCCGCCTCGCGCTTGACGAAATCTTTCGCCGTCGACACAGTGCACCCGTTGAAACGTCGTATCATTGGCAAATCGTTCGATTCGTCGCCGATAACGTGAACCGCGCCGCGCCAACCCGTCAGCTCCAAAAGTTTCGCGACGCCCGCGCCTTTGTTAATGCCCGCCGTCACTATGTCAAGGCTGTAGGTGTTGCGTTGCGCGAAAATCACGTCGCCGAAGTTTTGATTCAACGCGTCCGCCGCAGCCTGCGCCTCGTCGACCGTCTCGAAGCCCAAAGCAAGCTGATTGATTTTCTTCGGGAAGGCGGGAACCTGCGCGGCGTCCGTGAACGTCAAAAAATTTTCCCAATGAATTTTCTCGCGCCAAACCCAAGACTTTTCGCCGACGTTTACGCAAAAAGTTTCGTCCGCCGCCTCGAACAGGAAATGAAAACTTTTTGCCGCGTGAGCGTCATTCATCAGCGCAAGCAAAACTTTCGGCGGTATCTCCGTCTCGAAGATGATTTGCCCCGCGCCGTCGAAGATTATCGCGCCGTTGTCGCAAATCGCGAAGTCAAGCGTAACGTCGAAATCTTTCAGGCGCGAAATCAGCATCGGGCAGCAACGCCCCGTAACTATGCCGAACTTGTTGCCCGCCGCCCGCCACGATTTTATTGCCGCCACGTCCGTTGCCGTGATGTTCTCGCCGCGAAAAAGTGTGCCGTCGAAATCGCTCGCAGCTACTTTGCAGGGACAAGGGACATGGGACAAGGGACAAGGGTTTTCATTCATAATTCCTAATTCCTCATTCCTAATTGCCATAGATAACCGCCTCCGTCGCGCGCAGATAATTTTTTTCGTCGGGGTAGTTGCCGAAAAGTTTCTTCGCGCCGTCAAAAATTTTGTCGGGAAGTTTAACGTCGTGCGTCGTGAAGTTGACCGCCGTGCAGATTTTTTTGTCGCCAAGCGTCCGCGTGAAAACGTAAAGCTCCTCACTGTCGTGACACAGCTCCGCGTAGTCGCCGCCGATTAAAACGTCACTTGCATTGCGGAATGAGACAAGCCGCCGATAAAAATTCAGCACCGAGTCGGCGTTTTTATCTTCGACCGCCGCGTTGCAGGTCTTGAAGTCTTCGTGAACGGGCAGCCACGGTTTTCCGCTCGTGAAGCCCGCGTTCGGCGACGTGTTCCATTGCATTGGCGTGCGCGCGTTGTCGCGGCTGAATCGGTGCACGAAACGCAAAGCCTGCTTGTCGCTGAAACCGTCCGCCCGCGCCATATCGTATTGCCCGCGCGACGAAACGTCGTCGTAGTCGTCAATCGAATCGAACGCCACATTTGCAAAGCCGAGTTCCTCGCCTTGATAGATAAACGGCGTGCCGCGCAGGGTAAGCAGAATAATCGCCATTGCCTTCGCCGCCAAAGTCTTGTCGGAGCCGTGCGGAAAGAAATTGTTCACCGAACGCGGCTTGTCGTGATTCTCGAAGTAAATCGGATACCAACTGTCGCGCGTCGCCCGTTGACTGTCGGTCAACGCCTGCTTGAAGTCGCTGAGCTTGTACAGTTCGGCGCGGTGCCAAACTTCGCCGTGCGGGAACATAACATTGACGTGGCTGAACTCGAACAGCATATCGAAGACGCCGTGAGAGCCGACCCACTGCGGAAGGTCTTCGGGCTTGACGCTGTTCGCCTCGCCGACCGTGAAGATGTCGCGCCCGTCGCAAACTTCGCGCTTGAACTCGTGCAGGAAATCCAGAATGCCGGGCAAAGCCGCCGTCATGTTGTGGACGGAGCAAGTGCCGTCAGCGTCGGGCGTGCCGTCGACGAACTGCGCGGGCTTTTTTATGTAAACAATCGCGTCAATGCGGAAGCCGCCAACGCCACGGTCAAGCCAGAAATTTGCGGCGTCGTAGAGGGCGCGTCGCACGTCGGAATTTTCCCAATTCAAGTCGGGCTGTTGCGTCGCGAACGTGTGCAAGTAATATTGCCCGCGCTCTTCGCACCACTGCCACGCGCTGCCGCCGAAGATTGAACGCCAATTAGTTTTTTCGTCGCGCCAAATGTACCAATCGGCTTTCGGGTTGTCGCGGCTCGATTTCGACTCAAGGAACCACGGATGTTGGTCGGAGCTGTGATTGAAGACCAAATCCATGACGATTTTTATGTCGCGCGCCTTCGCCTCGGCAACAAGTTCGTCAAAGTCGTCAAGCGTGCCGAACAGCGGATTAATCGCCGTGTAGTCTGAAATGTCGTAGCCGTTGTCGACCATGGGCGAAGGATAAATCGGCGTCAACCAAATCGCGCCCGCGCCAAGGCTTTTGATGTAGTCCAATTTGTCAATGACGCCGCGCAGGTCGCCGATACCGTTGCCGTCGGTGTCCAGAAAACTTTTCGGGTAAATTTGATAGACGGGTTTCTTTTGCCACCACTTAAAATTTTCCGCCGCGTCGATAACAATCATCGGATTCGCCCAAGCCGCCGCCGTCAATGCAATCGCCCCCTTGATAAACGTTCGTCTGTTCATAAAAAAACCTCCTTGCGGAGATTGTATCACAGTCAGAAACGCTTGACGATAATTTTTGTACCCGGCGGAAATTTTTTGTACAGCTCGAAACGGTTGCCGGCGACGGTGACGGTCAAGCGCGTACCTTTGCCCGTGCGCAGTTCCAAGCCTTTGAAACGGCGATTCATGTCGTCCATAATGAACCAATCGCCCTCGCGCCTGAAGTGACCGTCCGCCGCGTCGAAGGGCAAGCCGACGCCCAACGACTTGTAACGCGTCCGAAGCAAAACGAATTCGCCGTCGCGATACTCAAGCTCCTCGATAACGGGCGTCTTTTGCACCGAATGCATAAACTCAATCGTGAGCGGCAAACCCTGCGCGGCGTCGACGACGGCAACGGCTTGATTTTCACTGCCGACGAAAATTTTCGGCGAAGTCGTCAGCGCGAACAGAATCACTAACGCGACGACGGCAAGCAAAATTTTTTTCACGGCTGTCAAACCTCCACTGCTTGAAAAGATTTTTGCAGGTGTTACAATTCCCTGCGGTGATTACATTGTTTGAATATGAATTCATGCGCAACGCGTTGGCGGCGGTGCTTATGGTTACGCCGTTGTTCGGATTGCTGTCGACGATGGTCGTGTCGAATCGGATGGCGTTTTTCTCGGACTCGCTCGGTCACGGCGCGTTCACGGGCATAGCTATCGGTGCGCTTATCGGCGTGGGCTCGGAGATTGTCGGGTTGCTCGGCTTCTCGATAATCTTCGCGCTGTTGATAACGTACATAAAGAACAAATCGCACGCGGGCGCGGACACGGTTATCGGCGTGTTCAGCTCGACGGCAATCGCGCTCGGCTTGATGATAATGTCGGCGGGCGGGCAGTTCAATAAATTTTCGCGCTTCCTTATCGGCGACTTGCTCAGCATCACGCGCGACGATTTAATCGGCTTGGCGGCGGTATTCGCGCTTGTCGTCGTGAGTTGGGCTTTGCTGTTCAATCGGCTGTTGATTTTGTCGGTGAATCAGACGCTGGCTCGCAGTCGCGGCATACGGACGCAGGCGGTCGAATCGGTCTTCGCGATACTGTTGGCGGTCGTCGTGGCGTTAAGCATTCAGTGGGTCGGCATTTTGATAATCAATGCGCTGTTGGTATTGCCGGCGGCGGCGGCTCGCAACGTCACCAACTCGGTAAAGAGCTACCACGTGTTAAGCGTGCTTATCGCGTTGGCGTCGGGCTTGACGGGTTTGCTTTTGGCTTACGAACTGAACTCGGCGGCGGGCGCGACGATTGTGACCTGCGCGGCGGTCGTGTACTTCGTGACGCTGATACTCAAGCCGAAGTTTATCAAGTAGGTGTTATTCATGAGCAGGGGATTGGCTTTAATCTTCGTAGGCTTGGCGGGCGTACTGTGGGCGTCGTCGGGCGTGGCTGTTCAAGATTTCTTCGCGCACTCGTCGAAAACGCCAATGGAGCTTACAAATATCCGCATGTGCTTGGCGGGCGCGATTTTGATATTGCTGTCGGCGCGGCGCAAAAAATTTTGGCTGACGCTCGGCTTTTTGAATCGACACCCGCGCTTTTGGCTCGACGTTGCGATTTACGGGATAATCGGCGTGATGTTCATGCAGTTCACGTACTTTCAAGGCATATCAATCGGCGGGGCGGCGGCGACGACGGTGATAACCTACGCGTGCCCGGCGATGGTCGTGCTGTGGGAAAGTTTCTGTCATAAGCGTCTGCCCAAGCGCGGCGAAGTGATTGCGGTCGTGTTGGCAATGAGCGGCGTGTTCCTGCTCGTGACGGGCGGCAACCCGACGAAATTGCTCGTGCCTGCGGCGTGCGTCGTTTGGAGTTTGTTAAGCGGCGCGGCGTTTGCATTCAGCGCGATTTATCCGAAACATTTGTTCGCAAAAAAAATTGACCCGTACTTTTTGACGGGCGTGGGCATGTTTATCGGCGGGCTGACGACGTTCGCGCTGATTGACGAGCGGGCGTGGCTGCCGTTCGTCGCAGCGGACGTGCTGTTCGACGTGAGCTGGATAATAATTTTCGGGACGGTCGGCGCGTTCTTGAGTTTCAACGCGGGCTTGCGATTCTTGACACCCGAAGAGGCGTCGATAACCGCGACGACAGAGCCCGCCGCCTCCGTGATAATCAGCCGGGCGATTTTCGGGACGGCGTTCGGCGCGGTCGAGTCGGTCGGGATAATTTTAGTCTTGCTTGCCATCGTCGCCCCGTCGATTATCAAGCGGTGATTCGTTAAGCCAATTTTGCTCAACCTCGGCTTTAAGCTTAAGGAAAGTCTCCACGTAAGAGGCTTTTATTTTTTCCACGGCTTGCAACGATTCTTCCTCGTTGTAAATGTGCGCCAAAAGGTTACGCGTCTTTTGAATTTCAAGCCAAATTTCCTCGTCGTCAATCATGCCGTATTGATAAGAAATTTTTATTATTGCTCGCGGTGAAACAATCTTGTCGGGATATAAGCTGTGATTCTCCAGCATCTCTTTCATAAGCTTCCAAGCTTGCTCAAAACAAATTTCAAACCATCTGATAATGCCGACGCGATAAATCAATTCGCCTGCCCGCGCCGCGTCCGCCTCGTTCAGTACTGTCAAGGCTTTACAAAAGTGTTCAAACTTTTTCATGACGGCGGGCACCTCCTCGAACAAAACAACGCCGTCGCGGTCGATTTCTGCTTGAAAGTCGGCGTCAATGTTCCCGTCAAGACAAACAACGTCGAACAAAAGCAACGTATCAATTTCCTCGACGGCAAGCGCAAAATCGTCGAAGTTGCCGCCGCTGAACGCCAAGTCAATGTCGCTGCGTTCGCGATTGTCGCCGCGTGCCCGCGAGCCGAACAGAATCAATTTCTTCACGCCGCAACGTCGCGCCGTTGAAATTATTTCGCGTTCAAGGCGTCCGTCAAGTTTGTGCGCCACGTTCACCGCTCCCAAAGCAAAGCGACAGTCACGCCCTTGAAAGTGGTTTTGGGCAAGGCAAAGCGCGCGTTGTCCGTGCAACACAAAGCCGCTGCCTCGCAGACGTTGCCGACGCTGACCGTCCGCTTGACGAAACGCGATTCGGCAAGCTTGTAATCGTCGATTTTCTTTTGCAACTCCGACGCGGAAAAAAATCGCACTTCAAGTCCCATGACGTCCGCCAGCGCGATAAGACCGTTTTCGTCCTTTTTCACGTCGACGCTCGCCAAAAGTTTCACGCGCTCAATCGGCTGATGAATCATTGCGCAGGCGCGTTGAATCGCCTCGAAAATTTTCAGCGACGACGTGCCGCGCCGACACCCGACGCCCGCGATTAAGTTTTGCGGAATCAAATTCAAGCGCACGTCGCCCGCCGTCACGAAGACATCTTCGCCGCGCAGAATCGCCGCGTTAATCGCCTTAATCGCCTCTTTGGGTTCGGGCAACAGTCCGAGCCTTGAGGCAATGCCGTCGATTGAAATTTTGCCTTCAACGTCCGTCGCCGTCGTGATAACGGGATTTGCTTCAATCGCCTTGGCAATGTCAATCGTCAATTCGTTGGCACGCCCGACGTGTCCGCTCAAAAGGCTGATGACGTTTTGCCCGCATTCGTCGATAACCAAAACCGCCGGGTCGCTGAGCTTGCTTACGATATGCGGCGCGATAATTCGCACGGCAATACCCGCCGCGCAGATAAAAATCAGTCCGTCGAACTTGCCGAAGATTTCCGCAACCAATTCGTCAAGCTTGTTGAAGTTTCTGCCCTTGGCGAAAGTCTGCCCGCCGACCTTCGCGGAAATTTTTTCGGCAAGGCGGGCACCGTTTGTCGTTATGGATATAATTGCCGTTCTCAATTTAGAATCTCGCCTGCCTGAACATGTGACCGAATTTTGGTGAATACAGATTGGATTGCGGGAGCGGTTCTTTGCGCGGGTCTAAGCAATGCCCGATGATAATCAAAGCCGTGCGATCGATTTTTGCTTCCTTTACCAGCTGAACGATGTTGTCGAGCCGCCCGCGAATAACTTTTTCTTCGCCCGGCCACGACGCCTTGTAAACCACGGCAATCGGCGTCGACGACTTGAAGCCCGCCGACATGAGTTCGCGCTTGATGTCGTCAATGAGACTTATCGACAGGAAGATACACATTGTCGTTTGGTGTTGCGCGAGTTTCTTGAGCGATTCGGTATCGGGGACGGGCGTGCGTCCGCCGCGCCGCGTGATTATGACGGTTTGGGTTATGCCCGGCAAAGTGTATTCCTGCTTGAGAGCCGCAGCCGCCGCCAAAAACGAGCTTACACCCGGCGTCACGTCGAATTCGATGCCGCGCGCGGTCATGGCGTCCATTTGCTCCTGAATCGCGCCGTAAATCGACGGGTCGCCCGTTTGCAGGCGCACGGTTGACTTGCCCGCTCTTTCCGCCAAAATTATGACGTGCATGATTTCTTCCAGCATCATCTGCGCGGAGTTGTAAATTTCTGCTTCGGCCTTGCAAAATTTCAAGATGTCTTCGTTGACGAGCGAGCCGGCGTAAATCACAACGTCCGCTTCGCTTAAAAGTTTGTGTCCTCTGATTGTGAGCAATTCGGGGTCGCCGGGCCCCGCTCCGACTATGTGAACCATGATAACAACTCCTTACCGTTGACGTCCAAAAAAATTCCGTTGAAGTCTTCTGAAAAGATTTTAAACTTTTTTTCGCTTGAACGCAATAATCGGCGGCGTGCAAAAAATTTTTTCCGCAATGTTCAAAATCATTCACGCATGTTATAATCGACGCGAGAAAAATAATTAGGAATGAGGAATGAGGAATGAAAACCCTTGTCCCTTGTCCCTTGTCCCTAAGGAGGAATTTTTAATGGCGTTCAACGAGGAACAGTTCAAAGAGATTATCGCGGAATTCACAATCGGCGGCGAACGGCTACACCAAATCGCGGCGAGCTTCCGTCAAGATTTGCAGTTGGGTCTGCGCGATGTCAGCTTGTCGTCGATGCGTATGCTCAAATCTTACGTCGGTCTGCCCAGCGGCAAGGAGACGGGCGAATACCTTGCGCTTGACTTCGGCGGCACCAATATTCGCGTCTTCCGCATTCGGCTGGACGGCGACGGCAAATTCGAGATTGTCAAACGCGTCGGGCGTCCGCTGGTCGTCCCCGGCGAATACGATTACATTTGCAAAGACGCCACCGCCGAACAAATGTTCGACTTCATTGCCGAACTGATTGACGAGGCGATTGACGGCGACCACGCGAAGAAATATTACCTTGGGCACACGTTTTCTTTCCCGTCGACGCAGGACAATCTTTACAACGCACGGCTGATTATCTGGACGAAAGAATTCGCAACGCAGGGCGTCGAGGGCGAAGTTGCCAACGATTTGCTTGTCGCGGCTCTCAAACGTCGCGGCGCGGGCAACGTCGAACCTGTCGCCGTCCTCAACGATACCGTTGCCGTGTTGCTCAGCGCGGCTTACAAGACGCCCGATACGTTTATCGGCTCAATCTACGCCACGGGTCACAACACTTGCTACCTTGAACCGTCGATTCACGACCCGAAGAGCGTCGGCGCGGGCGGCATGATTCTCAACCTTGAATGCGGCAATTTCTCCAAGCTCGTGCCCAATCGCTTCGACAAGGAATACGACGAAGGTTCCGAAAAGCCCGGCGAACAGCGTTTCGAGAAAATGGTTTCCGGTCGCTACATGGGCGAACTGTTCGGCATGGCGATTGCGGAACTTTTGGGCGAAAAGGGCAAACGTTACGCGTTGACCTCCGTCGATATGTCGATGATTATTCTGGACGAATCGCCGAATCTCGGCAAGGCAACCGATATTATCATGGCGAAAGTCGGGCGCGAACTTGACCGCGACGACGTTGCCAAAATCCGCGAACTTGCAAAGGTTATCGTGATTCGTTCGGCAAGACTGGTTGCGGCTTCGTTCGTGGCTCTCGTCTGGCAACGCGCGGGGCACGGCAAGATTCAGCGTCAGCACGTGGCGGTTGACGGCTCCGTTTACGAAAAGATGCCGCTTGCCAAGGAAAACATCACCAAGGCAATCAGCGAACTCCTCGGCGAAGATGCCGCGCAGGTCGATACGATTCTCGACAACGGCGGCTCCGGGCTCGGTGCGGCTATCGCGGCGGCTATGGCCGTTCAAAAATAATTACGGTGTGACAAAAATTTTTTCCGCGTGGTATAATCTGCGCGGGTTTTTTTTATGCCCGAAACGGAGGTATCACATGAAAAAAATTTTTTGGGCGATAATCTTGTCCCTTGTTCCTTGTTCCTTACAGCGTGCGGCACGGATAAGCCCGCCGGCGATAATAAAGTCAAGGTCGTCGCGACGATTTTCCCCGCTTACGATTGGGCGCGCGAAATTATCGGCGGCAATGACGCATTCGATTTGACGTTGCTTGTGGACAAGGGCATTGACTTGCACAGCTTTCAACCGTCCGCGCAGAATATCATGACGATTTCCGATTGCGACGTGTTCATTTACGTGGGCGGCGAATCGGACGAGTGGGTAAACGACGCGCTCCGGCAAGCCGTTAACAAAAATATTATCGTCGTCAATTTCATGAACGCGCTCGGCAACAGACTCAAGCACGAAGAATACGTCGAAGGCATGAACGAAAAACATGAACATCACGAACATGAAGACATGCCCGACGAACACGTTTGGCTTTCGCTGACCAACGCGCAAATTTTGTGCGACGCAATAACCGACGCGCTGATTAAAGCCGCGCCCGCGCAGGTCGACGCGCTGAAGGCAAATGCCGCCGCTTACAAATCAAAGCTCGCCGCACTCGACGAAAAGTATCGCGACACGCTCGCCGCCGCGCAGGGCAAGACGTTGGTGTTCGGCGACAGATTTCCTTTCCGCTACTTGGTCGACGATTACGGCTTGAAGTACTTCGCGGCGTTCGCGGGCTGTTCGGCGGAAACAGAGGCAAGCTTTCAAACCGTCACGTTTTTGGCGGGCAAGGTCGACGAATTAAATTTGCCGTGCGTCATGATGATTGAGGGCACGAATCACAAAATCGCCGAAACGATTATCGCGAACACGGCGCGGAAGAATCAACGAATCTTGACGCTCGATTCGATGCAAGCGAAGGTCGAAGGCGCGACGTATCTTTCGATAATGGAAAAAAATTTGTCGGTCTTGCGCGAGGCGTTACAATGAATCTGATTGCGTGCGAAAACGTTTCGTTGGGCTACGGCACGCGCGTCGTCGTCAAGGATTTGAGTTTCGCGGTCGGCGCGGGCGATTACCTTTGCATAATCGGCGAAAACGGCGCGGGCAAGTCCACGCTCGTAAAGACGCTCCTCGGCTTGCAAAAACCGCTGGGCGGGAAAATTTTCTTGAACGGATTGACGGCGGGCGACATCGGCTATCTTCCGCAACAAACGCAAATCCAAAAAGACTTCCCCGCGTCGGTTGAGGAAATTGTTTTGTCGGGCTGCCTTGCTCGAAAAAAGTTCCTGCCGTTCTACACGTCCGAAGACAAGCGAATCGCCGCCCGGAACACGGCTCGGCTCGGCATTGCGTCATTGGCGACGAAGTGTTTCCGCGAATTGTCGGGCGGTCAGCAACAGCGCGTCCTGTTGGCAAGGGCATTGTGCGCCGCGAAAAAAATTTTGTTGCTCGACGAACCGATTGCCGGGCTCGACCCCGAAGCCGCCGCCGATATGTACAAAGTCATTGCCGCGCTCAATCGCGACGGCTTGACGATAATCATGATCTCTCACGACGTGCACGAGGCGATTAAATACGCGTCACATGTTTTGCACCTCGGCGAAAAAATTTTCTTCGGGACGCGGGAGGACTTCCGCAATGCTTGAGACTTTGGAACTTTACTTGCAATATCCGTTCGTGATAAACGCGCTGATTGTCGGCGTGCTTATCGCGCTGTGTTCGTCGCTGTTGGGCGTGACGCTCGTGCTGAAAAGATTTTCGCTCATCGGCGACGGGCTGGCGCATGTGGCATTCGGCGCGCTGGCAGTGGCGACCGTCTTGAACTTCGCCAACAAAATGCTGTTGACTTTGCCGCTTACGATACTCTGCGCGGTTTTAATCCTGCGCGGCGGTCAACGGACAAAAATAAAAGGCGACGCGATAATCGCAATGATTTCGGTCGGCTCGTTGGCGTTCGGCTATTTGGTCATGAATTTGTTCGCGGCGTCGTCGAATTTGTCGGGCGACGTGTGCAGCGTGCTGTTCGGCTCCACGTCGATATTGACGCTCACGGACGCGGAGGTTTGGCTCAGCGTCGGGCTGTCGGTCTTGATGATTGCGGCGTTCGTTTTGTTTTACCACAAAATTTTTGCGGTGACGTTCGACGAAGACTTTGCGCGGGCGGCGGGGCTCAACGTCGACGCGTGCAACTTGACAATCTCGGTCGTCATCGCGGTGATAATCGTCTTGGCAATGAACTTGGTCGGCTCGCTTTTGATTTCGGCGTTCATAATCTTTCCGGCGTTGTCGGCAATGAAGTTGTTCAAGACGTTTCGCGCCGTGACGATTTGCTCGGCGGCGTTGTCGGTGGCGTGCGCTTTCGTCGGGATAATCGCTTCGATATTGGCGGGCACTCCCGTCGGCTCGACGATTGTTGCGGTTGACGCGCTGACGTTCGGAATTTGTTTCGCGTTCAATGAATTCGGAGGTTTGTCATGAAAAAATTTTTTGCCGCAGTGATTCTGTTCGTCGCGGTGACATGTTCAAGCTTTGCACGCGCCGCCGCCGTCGACATTGATTTGACGCGCATGAGCTCGACGATGGTTTACTCGACCGTCTTCAACATGGTGAACAGTCCCGCGACCTTCGTCGGCAAGACGATGCGTATGCGCGGCGAATACACGACTTATCCCGTCTCGGCGTCGCAAACGATTCACGCTTGCCTTGTTCGCGACGCGGCGGGCTGTTGCTCTCAAGGCTTGGAATTCGTCTTGAGCAACGGCAAATATCCGGCGGGCGCGAACGAAATAACCGTCGTCGGGACAATCGCCGTCCAAAAGATTGACGGGAAGGACGTTTGCTATCTGAAAAATTCCGCGCTCGAATAATCAATCCGTGCGTTGCGCCTTCATGGCGATTTTGTTTTCGTACATTTCTTTGTCGGCGCGCTTAAACACTTCGTCGGCAGTCTTGTCGACGCCCGCACGATAGTAGGACACGCCGATTGCCGCCGAAACTTTTTCCCACGGCTCAAGCAAGGTGTTGGCGTTCTTGCGCGCCATTTCGGCTTTGAATTGTTCGGCGAAGTATTTGCACAGAGAAACTTTCTCGCCCTCGATTATCACAACAAATTCGTCGCCGCCGATTCGGTAAACGTGTTCCTCGCCGAAGACCGCGCAGATTAATCGGCTGGCGTTCAAAAGATATTCGTTGCCGCGCTCGTGCCCGTAGGTGTCGTTGACTTTCTTTAGGAAGTTCACGTCGACCATAACGATACAAAAGTCCGCGCCGCCCGAAGAAATTTCGCCGTCAAGCCGTGAAGTCGTCTCGTCGTAGGCGGCTTTATTTTTTATGCCCGTGAGCGAATCGCGGTGCGCCAACGCGTCCATCTCGGCGACCTGCTTTTTCGCCCGCCGCAACTTTTCAAAATACGTCAGCGCGTCTTGCGTAGTCTTAATCAGCGCGACGTAAAGATTTTCAATCTCGTCGCCCGTGTGTATGTCCAACTGCTTTATCTGCTCGACGTTCTGCGCGCAAATCTCGTTGCTGTCGTAAGCAAAATTTTCGGCGCAATAGGACATCGTGTTTATCGGCAAGATGACGCTGTTCTCGACGAAGCGCAAGCCGATAACGAACACGAACAGGAAGCAGCCCGAAAACAACGCCAAAACTTTCGCGGTAAACGTCCTGCCGTATTCGGAGAGCAAACTCAGCGACATGTCAATCGCGACGCAGTATTGAGCGTTGCCCGCCGCGTCGCGAACGGGCTTGTAAATCGTCAACGTGTTGTCGGCGATAATCGGCACAGTCGGCTTGTCCGCCGAGAATTTCTCGACGCGCAGGCTTTTCACGTCGGAATTGCTGTTCTTTATGTCAAGCAAATCTTTTTCGACATCGGCAAAGTCCGTCGCGCCCTTGACGGAGCCGGCAGCAATCGTCGCAAGCCCGTCGGCAATTTTGACTTGCACGGCAGTCGCCGCCTGCTCGAAAATCCTGTAGCTGATTGACGCAATCGACGCCGCGATAAACAACGAACTCAACATCAAAATCAGCAAAACTTTCGTGCGCAACGAAGTCAGCGGGCATTTGCGCTTGAAAACGGCGCGGTGCATTTCGGCGGACAGCGGAGCCTGCTTGCGACCCAAGCCCTTGAACGCGTCCTTTATCGACGCGGGCAAGACTTTCACGACGGCGAACATCAGCAGAATCATCAAGCCCTTGTCGGCGATTTCGCGCAGGAAAATCGTCGCGAAGTTCGTGCCAATTTCGCTTAAAGCTTGAACGACGCCCGTGCAGAATAAAAAATTCTTGATAAAATCGTTGCACAGCGTCGTAATGAACGCAAGCGCGGGAATTGCCAACAGTGTCTTCGGGAGCCGTTGGAAGTAGCCGCGCCGCGCAAGGAACGTCGTATAAATCGCGACGACAATGCTGACGGAGCAATAATACATTTCGGATTCTTCGGCGAACGAGTTCAAAAAATTTGTCGCGAAGCCGACGACGATGCCGGGGACGTAGCCGCTTAGCATTGCGATAAAAATCGTGCCGCCCGTGTCCAGATACAACGGCAAATCAAAATGCCTCGCTGCGAACGAGGCGACCAAGTTGAAGATAACCGCCGCGACGCAAATCAGAATCGGCGACGGTGCATTGCTTTTTTGAATCATTAATCAAACTCCTAACTGCTTAATCCGTGCGTTGCGCCTTCATTGCAAGTTTGTTGGCGTACATTTCCTTATCGGCGCGCTTGAAGACTTCATCTGCCGTTTGGTCGTAAACGGATTCGTAATACGCGACGCCGACCGCCGCCGAAATGCGTTCCCACGGCTGAAGTGCCTCGTTGACATTCTTGCGTTCCATTTCGGTTTTGAATTGCTTGACGAAATATTGAGCGATGGCAACTCTGTCGTCGTCGATAATCACAACGAATTCGTCGCCGCCGATTCGATAGACGTGTTCCGCGCCGAAGACCGAACAGACCAACCTGCAAGCGTTAATCAGATACTCGTTGCCGCGCTCGTGCCCGTAAGTGTCGTTGACTTTTTTGAGGTAATTCACGTCGACCATAACGATACAGAAGACCGCTTGAGCGTTTTCAATCTTGGCGTCGAGTTCGGAAATTTTTTTGTCGTAAGCGGCTTTGTTCTTCACGCCCGTCAGCGAATCTTTGTAAGCGATTTCGTCCATTGCCATAACTTTGACCTGCATGTTGGTGACTTGAACTTTGGCGCGCTTGAGGTTATTGAAGTAGCCCAAAACATTGTTCATAGTCATGAGCAGGGCTTGATACAAATTTTCAATCTCGTCGCCCGTTCGTATGTCGAGCTTTCTGATTCGCGTGAAGTTTGCTTCGCGAGCCGATTCGCTGTCGTAAGAAAAATTTCGCGCGCAATAAGCCATCGTGTTGACGGGAATGATGACGTTGTTTTCGATAAAGCCGTGTCCTATCGCAATGATAAAGACGAAACAGCCCGCGAACAGCGTGAACAGCTTGATAAGGAACGTCCTGCCGTACATTGTCAGCAAGTCCAGTGAAAAATCGACGCCCGCGTAACATTTGCATTTGCCGTTGGCGTCGTACAGCGGCTTGTAGAGCGTGAGTATAAAACCGTAACTGTTGTCGGAAATTATCGGCGGAATCGGTTTGCCGGCAAGCAAAGCGTCGCGATACGGCATGAATTCTTCCTCAAACTCCATAACGTCGCCGGGCTTGTTGCCTTTCATGGTGTCCGTGTCCAGGTCGAAGACAACGTGACAGCCGTCCTCCTCAATTCGATAAACGTACATGTATCGTATATCGGGGTTGCTGTTTTTTATGGCGTAGAAACGTTTGTTCATATCGGCATAGTCGGGAGCTTTGGTGCCGAGCCGAAGGTAATCATCAATTCGATTCGGATCGAGTTCGTTGAGCATAATCGTAACCATGCTGTCGACGGTCTTTATGCGGTCTTCGATTATTGTTTCCTTGAAGAGCAGGTAACTTATCAGTGAAATGGACAGCGACAGCAAGAGCGAACTCAATACCAAAATCGCCATCATCTTCGTGCGAAGCGACGACTTAAGGTAGCTGTTCTGATTGACGACGCGTTTCATTTCGTCGGTCAGCGGAGCCTGCTTTTGCCCGATTGTGCGGAAAGCTTTTTTGACGTGCGACGGGACGACGTATTTGAGCATGAAGTACGTCGTGAAAACCGAAATGCCTTTGTCTGCGAATTCTTGCGGGAAGTTTGCTGCCAAGTTCTTGTTGTATTCGAGTATCGGTTTGAGGATGTCCGATGCCTTTAAAAAATTTTCGAGGAAGAAATCGCCCAGCCCCGACAACAGAATCATCGCCGGAATCATAAGGAACGTCTTGCCGAAGCTGTGGAAGTAACCTCTTCGTGACAGGAACGTAACGAAAATCGCAATGGCAACGTTAATCGCGCAGTAGTACATTTGCGACGGGTCGACGAACGATTTGGTAAGGTGCGTGAAGAAGCCGACCGCTATGCCGGGGACGTAGCCGCCGAGTGCCGCAATGAAAATCGTGCCGATTGTGTCGAGGTAAAGCGGCAAACCAAATATTTTTGTAATCAAAGAACCAACCAAGTTTACAGCTAATCCTGCAATGCAAATCAGAGTTATCCTTCCGGCAGACACTTGACTCGCTCCCTTACGAAAATTTTTGACGATTATATCACAGCGTAAAAAAAAAATCTGCCGCCCGCAAGCAACAGATAAAATTTTTCATTCCGCTTCCTCGCGGGTGTATAATAATCAAAAAACTTTTGGAGGCTGCAATCATGAAAAAAATCAGACGCGTGTTCCTGATTGTGTTGGACAGTTGCGGGATAGGCGGCGCGACGGACGCTCAAGCCTTCGGCGACGATAACCCCAATACCCTGCGTTCAATCGTCGAGTCGAAAAATTTCTGCACGCCCAATCTTGCGCGGCTCGGCTTGTTCAATATCGACGGCGTTGATTTTGGTCAGCGCGCTGAAAATCCCGACGGTTCATTCGCGCGAGTCGTTGAGGCGTCGAACGGCAAAGACACGACAATCGGGCATTGGGAGATTGCCGGGCTTGTTTCCGAACGCCCGTTGCCGACTTATCCCGAAGGCTTCCCGCCCGAAGTCGTCGCCGCGCTGGAAAAAAGTTTCGGCAGGAAAATTCTTTGCAATCGACCGTATTCGGGCACGCAAGTCATTCGCGACTACGGACGGGCGCACGAGGAGACCGGCGCGCTGATTGTCTACACGTCCGCCGACAGCGTCTTGCAAATCGCCGCAAATGAAAAGCTTGTTCCCGTCGACGAGCTGTATCGCTACTGCCGCGCCGCGCGTGAAATCATGCAGGGCGACTGCGGCGTCGGAAGGATTATCGCCCGCCCGTTCGTCGGCGACTTTCCGAACTACGAACGCACGCCGCGCCGTCACGACTTCTCGCTGAAGCCGCCCGCCAAAACGATTCTCGACGCGCTGACCGAAAACGACTTCGCGACAATCGGCGTGGGCAAAATCGCGGACATCTTCGCGGGGCAAGGGATAAGCCGTTCGCTCGGCATCAACGTCGACAACACGGACGGCATGAACAAAACCTTGCGCGTTATGGACGAAAATTTTCGCGGGCTGTGTTTCGTGAACTTGGTTGACTTCGATATGAAGTTCGGGCACCGCCGCGACGTTGACGGCTACGCGCAGGCAATGACGACCTTCGACGCTCAGCTCGGCGACTTCCTAAACAAAATGCGCGACGACGATTTGTTGATGATAACTGCCGACCACGGTTGCGACCCCGCCGCCAAGGGAACAGACCACACGCGCGAAAACGTCCCGCTGATTGTTTACGGCTCACGCGTCCGCGCGGGCGTCAACCTCGGCACGCTGAACACATTCGCGGACATCGCGGCGACCGTCGCCGAAATTTTCAGCGTCACGCTTGAGACGCGTGGCAAAAGTTTTCTGTCGTCAATCGCCCGCTGACGGTATTCGCGCTTGCCATTTCGCGAAAACTTTTTTACAATACCTTCGCTGCAAGGCAAAATCTAAGGAGGCAAATTTTTATGACGATAATCACGAAAGACGGAAGTTTGGCGGAAGTCGAAGGCGCGGAGGCTCTGCACGCACTCAGGCACACCGCTTCCCATATCATGGCGCAAGCGATTAAACATCTTTACGGCGGCGCGGACGGCAAAGGCGTTCAACTCGCCATCGGTCCGGCAATCGACACGGGCTTTTATTACGACATCGACACCGAACACAAGATAACCGACGAAGACCTTGCCGACATCGAACGCGAAATGAAAGCCATCGTCAAGCAAAATCTCAAGCTCGAACGCTCGACGCTCAGCCGCACGGACGCGCTGAAAAAATTCTCCGACGAGGGCGAAACCTACAAAGTCGAATTGATTGAGGCTCTGCCCGAAGACGCCGAAATTTCGCTTTTCACGCAGGGCGACTTCACCGACCTGTGCGCGGGTCCTCACGTTCAATCGACGGGCAAAGTCAAGGCGTTCAAGCTCATGTCGATTGCGGGCGCGTATTGGCGCGGCGACGAACATAACAAAATGCTCCAACGCATTTACGGCACGGCGTTTGAAACGAAGGATGCGCTTGCCGAATATCTGCACATGCTGGAGGAGGCGGCGCGTCGCGACCACCGCAAACTCGGCAAGGAATTGGATTTGTTCAGCCTGCACGACGAAGGACCCGGCTTCCCCTTCTTCCACCCCAACGGCATGGTTATTCGCAATGAACTGCTGAATTATTGGCGCGAAGTCCACCGCCGCTACGGTTATCAAGAAATCACGACGCCCGTCATCCTCAATCGCAAGCTGTGGGAAACTTCGGGGCATTGGGACCATTACAAGGAAAACATGTACTTCACCAAGATTGACGACGAAGACTACGCCGTAAAGCCCATGAATTGTCCCGGCAGTATTCTCGTCTACAACACGCACAGTCACAGCTATCGCGACTTGCCGCTTCGTTTGGCTGAAGTCGGTTTGGTTCACCGCCACGAAAAGAGCGGCGTCCTGCACGGCTTGTTCCGCGTCCGCAACTTCAATCAAGACGACGCACATATCTACATGACGCCCACGCAGGTCGAAGACGAAATCCAAAAGACGATTGACTTGTTCGACGAAGTTTACAAGACGTTCGGTCTGCAATACAAAGCCGAGCTGTCCACACGCCCCGAAAACTCCATGGGCGACGACGCGACGTGGGAACTTGCCACCGACGCGCTGAGAAAAGCCCTTGACCATCGCGGGCTTGAATACGTCATAAACGAGGGCGACGGCGCGTTCTACGGTCCGAAGATTGACTTCCACTTAAAAGACTCAATCGGCAGAACGTGGCAATGCGGCACCATTCAGCTTGACATGATGTTGCCCGAAAAGTTCGATATTAACTACGTCGGCGAGGACGGCGAAAAGCACCGCCCGATTATGGTGCACCGCGTCGTTTACGGCTCAATCGAACGCTTTATCGGAATTTTGATTGAACACTACGCCGGAGCGTTCCCCGTGTGGCTTGCGCCCGTGCAAATCAAGCTGTTGCCGATAACCGACGCGCACTTCGCCTACGCAAAAAATCTTGCGCAAAAACTTTTCGAGCTCAATATCCGCGCCGAAGTTGACGACCGCAACGAGAAAGTCGGCAAAAAAATACGCGACAGCCAAGTCAAAAAAATTCCTTACACCGTCGTTATCGGCGACAAGGAAGTCGAAACGGGCGTCCTGCCGATTCGCAAGTACAGCGCGAAAGACAGCGTTGATATGAACGTCGACGACTTCATTGCTTACGTCCAAAACAAAATTTCCACGCGTGACCAAAGCTTTTAAAAATGGATAACGTTGTCACAATCCCCGACGGCAAGATTCGCGATTACGTTGACGGCACATTTCGCAACGACACTGCCGAGGAATACGTTCGCCAGACCATTGAGCGGCGGCTCGTCGACGAACATCGCTACCTGCCGGATCAAATCAAAATTGAATTCGTTTTGCAAAACGGCTCCAAGCGTCCCCGCGCTGATATTGTCGTCTTCGATAAGAATGCCGAAAAAGTTCAAGCCGCCGTCAAAATCATCGTCGAGTGCAAGCAGGCGAAAATCAGCCCCTCCGCCGCAAAGGACGGTATAGAACAGCTCAAATCCTACATGAGCATTTGCGCCAACTGCGATTGGGGTATGTGGACGAACAGCATTCAACGCTTCGTCTTCCGAAAAATTTTCGACGACACGACAAAAACTTTTCGCTTCGAGGAATATAATGACATACCCTCCGCCGAAGGCGACATCGCCGAAATTGACCGCCCGACCCGCCAAAATCTAAAGAACGCCGCCGCCGATAATCTGTTGTTCGTCTTCAGGACGTGTCACGATTACATTTACGGCAACGACGGGCTCCACAAGGACAAAGCTTTTTTCGAGTTCCTCAAGATTATTTTCTGCAAGATCGAAGACGAAAAGAACTTGCCGCATAAGCTCAACTTCTATGCCACGAGCAGCGAACGCCAAAACCCCGACGGGCTGTTGGTCGTCAAGAATCGCATCGAAAAAATTTTCAACCGCGTCAAAGGTCGTTACCCGCAAATCTTCAGCGACGCCGATTCGCTTGAACTTACGCCGCGCAGTCTTGCACGCCTCGTCAGCGAATTGCAAAAGTACAGCCTGCTCAACACCAACATCGACATCAAGGGCAAGGCTTACGAAGAAATTGTCGGCGCGAACCTGCGCGGGGACAGAGGCGAATTCTTCACGCCCCGCAACGTCATGAAAATGGTCGTCGACATGATTGACCCGCAAATCGACGAAAAAATTTTGGACAGCTCCTGCGGCACCGGCGGCTTCCCCGTCATCGCAATGACGCACGTTATCGGCAAGCTGGAAAAATCTTTTGTCGAAGAGTTCAAAACGCCACGCGCCGATTGGAACGCGGACATTCAACGCCAATTTCAAAATGCAATCGCCGAAACCGCAAGCAAAAATTTTTTCGGCTTCGACCTCAATCCCGACCTGGTCAAGGCGGCGAAAATGAACATGGTCATGAACAACGACGGCAGCGGAAATATTTGGCAAGCCAATTCGCTTTTGCCGCCGCACGAGTGGAGCGCGGACTTCAAGCGCGGGCTCGCTCAAGCTTTCAACAAGACGCCCGCCGATTTTCGCAACGCCAATTCAATCGCGCTGTTCGACGTGATTGTCACAAATCCGCCCTTCGGCAGCAAAATCCCAATCGACGACAAACACATCCTGCGCCAATTTGAACTCGCACACGTCTGGACTTTCGACGCGGAAAATAACCTTTGGCTCATGACGAACGACCTGCGCGCCTCGGTGCCGCCCGAAATTCTTTTCGTCGAACGCTGTACCCAACTGCTCAAGCCCGGCGGGCGCATGGGCATTGTCCTGCCCGATTCGATTCTCGGTTCGCCGGGACTCGGCTACATTCGCACTTGGCTCATTCGCAATCACAAAATCCTTGCAAGCGTCGACCTGCACGCCGACACCTTTCAGCCGCACAACGGCACGCAAACTTCCGTATTGTTCCTGCAGAAAAAGACGCCCGAAGAAATTTTCGCCGAAGAACGCTGCGGCATTATCGACTACGAAATTTTCATGGCGCAAGTTGAAAAAGTCGGGCACGACAAGCGCGGCAATGTCATCTTCAAGCGCGACGACGACGGCAGAGAAATTCTTAACGGCGACGAAAAAATTATCGACGACGAGACCGCCGATGTTGCCCGCGCCTATAACGCGTGGAAAAAAAAACTTCATTTCGATTCGCCCGTTAAGTGGTGCGCCGTGAAACTCTCCGACGTTCAATCTCGCGGGCTCCGGCTTGAGGCAAGTGTCTTCGACGCCGACGCCCTCAACGCACGACAAGCCGTCATGAAAAAATCCGTGCTGTTCAAAGAGTTGGCGTCGTCTTACATGTGCGGACGTTCAAAAGTGATTTTGGTTGATAAATCTGATTTCCCGATATATCAAGCCAACGCAATCACTGATATTGCTCCAAAGCCGAGCGGATATGCGGCGAAAAATAATGTGGCGGGACTTCTTGATTATTTGCGCGTTCATGAAGGACAGGTTTTAATGACGCGTTCGGGTACGGTCGGCAAAGTCGCTTATGTGTCAAAGACTCTCGACAAAAAAATTTTTACGCCGGATTTGATGAGAATCGACTTTGACAATCCTTTAGACGCGGGATACATTTACGCTTACTTGAAAAGTTCCGTCGGACAGAAAATGATTTCAGCTCAAACTTACGGCGCAGTAATTGTTCATGTAGATCCTGAACACCTCGCGGACATTCCCGTTCCCGACGCGCCCGAAGACCTCAAGCGCAAGATTCACGGGCTGATTGTCCGTTCATACGAACTGCGCGACGAATCGAACGCACTGCTCGACGAGGCGGAAAAAATTTTAATCGACGCGCTGAACTTGCCGCCGCTTGAGGACTTCCGAAACGAAAAAATTTTCTCCGTCAAGCTGAGCAACCTGCGCGGGCGGCTCGACGCATCATTTCACACGCCGCTTGTCGAAAGGATAATCTCGCACCTGCAAGCCCACGCCGCCGAAGTCACGACCGTTGCCGACGAACGAATCAGCCGCGCAGTCGTCTTGCCCGGAAGGTTCAAGCGCGTCTACGTCGACGAAGGGCACGGCAGAATTTTTATCGGCGGCAAACAAATCGGAGAGCTTGACCCGTCGAATAAAAAATATTTGTCGCTTGCATTTCACGCCGACAGAATTTCAACAGAGCTTGAACTTACCGAGAACACGACGCTGATAACCCGAAGCGGGACAATCGGCAACGTTGCGCTTGTCCCTAAGCATTGGGACGGATGGGTAGCGTCCGAGCATATCATTCGCGTTATCCCCGCGAGCGTCGACGTGGCGGGCTATCTGAGCGTCTTCCTGTCGACAGACTACGGACGCGAACTCATCAAGCGCAACACCTACGGCGCAGTCGTCGACGAGATTGACGATAACCACGTCCGTTCGGTGCCCGTGCCTTTGCTGAAGGACACAGCCGCGCAGATTCGGATAAACGCCTTGGCATTGGCGGCAAACGAAAAACGATTCGAGGCATACCGCTTGGAGCAGGCGGCGTTAAAACTTTTGAACTTTGATTTTTAAGGAGGCGAACCCATGGAAAAATTTATCTTCGACCTTCAGCGTTTCCCCGAAGACGATACGACAACCGACGACACCACCACCGACGATACGACTGACGACACGACAACTGACGAAGACACTACGACGACAAGCGACATGTTAATCACGGCGGGCGGCACGCAAAGCTTGGAAAGCGGCTACACCGGCACGATAACAATCGACACGAGCGAGCCCGTCACAATCGTCGGCACGGAAGGCACCCCGCTTGTCGCGCAGATCGTCACGGGCACGAACGCCGCCAACTTGACGATAGACAGCCTCAACCTGTCAAGCACGGGCAACGCAATCAAATTCGGCACGGGCGGCGGCACGTTGACTTTGGTCGGCAACAACACCCTGACGACGAGCGGCACCAACGCGGCGGCTCTCAATATCGGCGGCGGCGTCACGATTAACGGCACGGGCTACCTCACGGCAACGGCTCCCGGCTACGGCGCGGGCGTCGGCACAGACTACGGCGAGGCGTCCACTTCCAACTTAACCATAAACAGCGGCGTCGTCACTGCAACGAGCAATTACGGCGCGGGCGTCGGCTCCGGTTTCCAATCGACTGTCGGCACAATCGCGATAGCGGGCGGCTCCGTCAATGCAAGAAGTTCGTCGGGCGCGGGCATAGGCACGGGCGCAGGCACGGGCGAATTGACAAACCCCGGCACGATTAACATCACGGGCGGCAACATCAGCGCGACAAGTCAAGACGGTGCGGCAATCGGTTCGGGCTTCGGCGGCTCTGTCGGCAACATCTCAATCGGCGGCACGGCGGGCGTCAATGCAGTCTCCACGGGCAACGGCGCAGGTATCGGTTCGGGCGCGGCGTTCGGCAACACGTCTTCGGCGGGTAACATCACAATCGACGGCGCGGCTACCGTCACAGCGTCTTCGTCGACGGGCGGCGCGGGCATCGGTTCGGGTTACGCTCAATACGGCGGCACCAACAGCGCGGGCACCGTTTCAATCGGCGGCGACGCAACCGTTACGGCGTCAAGCATAAGCAACGGCGTCGGAATCGGCGCGGGCAACGTCGACGCTGATTCAACCAACACTGTCGGCGCGATAACCATTTCGGGCGACACAGCCACCCCCGCCCGCAGCATGGTCGTTATCGACAACAGCGACGGCTCACGCGAAACAACGATTAACGGCGCGACGGTTTCGGGCGTTCAGCTCGTCTACGTCGACGGCATAAACACCAACGCGACGACTGCCACCGCAGGCATTTCAACGACTGATACAACTGCGACTGCCGGCGTCACTGAAGTTGTTTACGGTCAAGACGTTACGGGCGTCACCAACGTCGGCAAAGTGGACGGCAGCGACGATTACATTTATATCGGCGGCATAGGCGTCATTTCCGATTACGCGGGCGTCACCTTCAGCGAGACGGGCGAGAACGGCGCGAAGATTCGTTACGCGCCCGACTGCTTGGGCTTCAACTACGACGGCGAAAATTTGGCGGTCAACTGTTCGACGGGCACGCTGATTGTCCAGGACTGCAAGGACAAAATCATTTCGATAGCAGACATCGAAGGCACCACCACCGCTTACGTTTACTCCCCGACGTGGGGCGGCGTCACCTACGGCAACCTTTTGCCTCATCTTGAAGTCATCGTAGGCTCGGCTCTGGGCTCCGATTACATCTTCGCGGGCGACGGCGGCTCCACGTTATGGGGCGGCTTCGGTGCTTACGACGACACAATGGCGGGCGGCTTGGGGCGCGACGAATTCGTTTACATTGACGGCGGCGGCAACGACGTTATCGTAAATTACGGCAACACGGACGTGATTCGCGTCGGCGGCACAGTCAACGGCGTGAATTTGTTCGGGAACTTCGCGCTGAATTTTTCTGACGGCACGTTGACGCTCGTGGACTACATGGACAAAATCATCACTGTCACGGACGGCGCGGGCAACATTGCGGGTCAAGCGTGTTACGCAAGCGGCGAGGCTGTCCTTGACGGGCGCAGTCTTGTCGGCAGGGAAGTTTTGGTCGGCGGCTCGTTCGGCTCCAACTTGATAATCGCGGGCAGCGGCGGCGCGTCAATGTGGGGCGGCTTCGGCGGCGTCAACACTTTGGTCGGCGGCGCAGGCTCTGACGAATTCGTTTACACGCCCGGCAGCGGCGTCGTCTTCGCGCAAAACGCCAACGCCTTCGATTCGGTTAATCTTTACGGCGTGACGTTCAATCAAATTGCAAACGTGGTTGTCACGGCGACGGACACGACATTCACTTTCACGGACGGCGGCATGTTGAACGTCCAAGGCAGCGGCTTGACTTACAAAATTGAGGGCGCGACCTACGTTGCCAACGTGCAGACCGGCGGCTTGACGCAAGTTTGACACTTGAAGGCGTCCGCGACACGGGTTGCTTGTCGCCATAAACAGCAGTTAGTATCCGCCTGCGAGGCGGCTTTTTTTTTGCACGCGGACAGTCAAATAATTATTACGACTTTATCAACGTCCACTGCGTCGCAAGCATACCGATTAACATCAGCAGACAACCGAACAATTCACGCGCCGTCATCACTTCGTTGAGGAAGAACCAACCCGCCAACGCGCCGAAGATTGCCTCGAAACTCATCAAGATTGCCGCCGCCGCCGGCTCCGCGTAACGCTGTCCGTAAAGTTGCAACGTAAACGCGACGCCCGAACTCATCACGCCCGCATAGACTATCGGGAACCATGAATTCAGCATTGCCGTCAAGTGCGGCGTCTCCAGCGCGAACATTGCCGCGAAACTCAAAACCATCACGATAAAAATCTGCGCGGCGGACAACTCGATTAAGTCGACGCGTGACGCGAAACGATCTATCAGCAAAATTTGCGCTGTCCAGAAAAATGCGCTGACGAATAAAATCGCGTCGCCGAGCTGAATCGAAAAGCCTTCGCCGATTGCCAAAAGGTACAGCCCGACGATTGCCAAGCCTGCGCCCAGCCAATTTTCACGCCGAATCGTCGCGCCCAAAAGTTTTGCACCAAGCGGCACGAACACGATATAAAGGCACGTGATGAACGCCGCTTTGCCCGCCGTCGAATACTGCAGGGCGATTTGTTGCATTGAACTTGCGATAAACAACACCACGCCGATTAGCAAGCCGACGCCGTAGCCGTGCAGATATTTTTGACGCCGCCGTTCGACTGCCCGCCGTTTGCTCGTGACGACCGCCACAATAACAAGCGACAGGAATCCGATTAAATATCTGCCCGCCGCGTAGCTGAAGGGCTCCAATTCGTCCATGCCCGTCAGTTGCGCAACGAACGTCGTGCCCCAGAAAAACGCCGCGCCCAAAAGCATAAGCGTGCCTTTAATTTGCAACGTCAAAGACCTCCTAAAGTCGCGTGTTCCACATGATTAAAGCGTCTTCGCCGTTGTCAATGTAGTAGCCGCGCCGCCGCCCGACGCTCCGAAGACCGAAGCTCTCGTAAAGTTTAATCGCCGCCGTGTTGCTCGGACGAACTTCAAGCGTAATCGCCGTCGCGCCGCGTGCTTTGACGACGCGAATCAATTCGCCGAAAAGCAACGTGCCCAAGCCTTGCCCGCGATATTCGGGGTCAACCGCCACACTCATTACGTCCGCCTGATTGAACGAAACCCACGCGCCCGCGTAGGCGACGATCTTGCCGTCAAGCACGCCGACGATATACGACGCCAATTCGTTTTTCGCCTCGCGCCAAAAGTCGTCGCGTTTCCACGGCACGGCGAAACTTTTAGCCTCAATCGCGGCAACCGCCTCGGCGTCGTCCTGCGTCATTGCTCTGAATAAAAGTTCCATGGTTGCTCCGTAAAAAATTCTCCACCGCGTTTGAATCAACGGCAGTGACGCTGTTCCCAAAGCTCCTCAGCCTCCGAACGTCGAACGTAAAGCGGCTCCAAGTTCATGACGTTATCAACTTTGCCCGCCGCAAGTAAATCTGCTCCGCACAGCGCGACAGACGACGCACGCGGCATTTTCAAATTCGGCGGCGCAAGTCGAACGTTCGGCGGCAAGGACGTTTTGATTTTGTGAAGCACGTCGCCGCAAACGAAAACGTCGCCGTCAAGCCGACCCGCCTCGGTTATCGCCTCGTCAATCGGTTTGACTGCCAACGACGACAGCGCGGCGCAATTCGCGAACAGTTGACAGTAAGCACGATTTTTTTGCGCGTCGATTAGCGGCAAGACCTTTGCGTTCGGAAAATTGTAAGACATTGCCAAAAGCGTCGGCACGCCGATGATTTTTATGCCCCACGCGTAAGCAAGAGCCTTTGCCGTCGCCAAAGCGATACGCAAGCCCGTGAACGACCCCGGACCGATTGACACGGCAACGGCGTCAAGATTTTCAAACGCGCCCGAAAATTTTATGACGTCCTCGACTTGCGGCAGGAGTGTTTCGGAAAAACTCTGCGGCGATTCGCGAACGGTCTCGGCGACGATTTTGCCGTCAAAAATTACCGCGACACTTGCTGCACGCGTCGCGGTTTCGATTCCCAAAATATTCAAGGCAGTTCATCCTTTGTAACGAATTCCTCAAGTTCTGCGATAAAATCTTTATGTTCGTCGCCCACGCAATCGAAGGTAATGCGTCGCATGTTCCGCGCGTCTTTGAGCCGTTCGATTTTTATCACGACGTAATTTTCGGGCAAAGCCTGCGGGAATTTTTCAGCCCACTCGATAAAGACAATCCCCTCCGGAAAATCGGTGTACTCGTAAAAGCCGATGTCTTCCAGCTCGTCCTCGGTGCGCAAGCGGTAAAGGTCAAAGTGAACAATCGGGCAGAAGCCTTCGTAGATGCTCATCAAGTTGAACGTCGGGCTTGTGACTTCGCCCTGGACGCCGAGTGTGCGCGCCATTGACTGAACGAAAAGCGTTTTGCCCGCGCCCAAGCTGCCCTCCAAGCAGATAACCGTACCTTCGCGCACGCGTTGCGCCACTTTAGCCGCCAATTTTACCGTCCCGTATGGGGACTGGGTTATGTGGGTAAACAAAATTTTCGTCACTCCTCAAAAAATTTGTTCCGTACGAAATTTTATTTTAGCCCCGTCCGCGCGGGAAGGGGCAGAAATTTTTTTGTCGATAAGCGAAGTTTATCAAACGCCAAAAATTTTTTCAACACGGCACCGTTTTTTGTTGGCGCGTGTGCTATAATGCGCAAGTTAGGGGTTGTTGGTCAAATTTTGCAGTGACGGTTATTTTTCCGCCTGACGTTGTTGCCGCGCGCTCGACGTAGCTTACTACGCCTTCGCGCTTGCGCCTCGTCATACGAAAAAATTCCTCGTCACATGACAACTTTAAACCAACACGCTCTAAAAATTTTTTTGGAGATGAACGCTTTGAAGGTTGAAGAAATATTTTTTCGCGACATGTATCGGCAAATCTGCCTGCTGACCGACAAAAGCCTCGTCGACGCGGTGAAGTGGCGCGACGCGTTCGATTATCCGCCCGAAGAAAAACTCGACGGCTTTTTGACTTACGCGTACATTGACGGCGAAACGTTTGTGTTTGAAATTTTGGCGGGCGTGCGGCTTTCGGGCGAACGTATTAAAAATTTTATCGCAAGCTACAAAAAATCCGTCAAGTTCAAGCGCAATCAAGTCGACGACGCGGAGATAAGGATTTTGACTGCCGAATACTCGTTGCCCTTCCGCGACCGCATTGCCATGATTAACGACCGCAACGAAGTCGACGCCGCCCGCGAAGAGACGCGCCTGATTAAAAACCTCGACGCCTTCCGCCACCCACATTATCCCGACGACGTGGTTGTTTACTTCCTCGGCGCAAATCAACAACCCGAATTGCTTTGGGTGCGTTGCATGAGCGTCGACGAAAATATTTTGACGGGCGAATTGCTCAACGAGCCGACGAAAGATTTCGGGTGTCACGCGGGCGACAACGTTAAGTTCGGCGTCGCGCAAATCGGCGCGCAAAATATTTTGCTGTACCTGCCGACGACGGAGGTCACAGCCGATGCATAAGAAACACGCCATAATTATCGGCGCGGGTTGCGCGGGTTTGACTGCCGCTTATTATTTGCTGAAACACACCGACATTAAGCCCGTCGTCCTCGAAAAAGAAAAATTTGTTGGCGGACTCGCGCGCACAATGAATTTCAACGGCAACCGCATGGACATCGGCGGTCACAGATTTTTTTCCAAAGACGACGAAATCGTCAAGCTGTGGCAATCACTTTTGCCGGCGCAGGGTGCGCCCGCTTTCGACGACAAAATACTCGGACGTGAATCGGTTTTGGTTGACGGCGGCGCGGATCCCGAATCTGTCGACGAAGTTTTTCTGAACCGCAACCGCGTATCAAGAATTTTTTATCGGCGAAAATTTTTCTCCTATCCAGTGTCGCTCAACTTCGATACGATTCGCAACCTCGGCTTGCTCGAAATGTTTTCAATCGGCACAAGTTTCCTCAAGACGAAATTCACTCAACGCGAAGAGCACACGCTCGAAGACTTCATGATTAATCGTTTCGGGCAAAGGCTGTACGAAACTTTTTTCCGCGACTACACGACCAAAGTCTGGGGACGCACGCCTCAAGAAATCGGCGCGGATTGGGGCGCGCAACGAATCAAAGGGCTTTCGCTCGGCAAAACAATTGTCGACTTCGTGAAGAAAACTTTTGGCTCGAAGGAGGGCGCGGGCGAAACGTCGCTGATTGAACGCTTTTACTATCCCAAGTTCGGTCCGGGGCAGCTGTGGGAAAAATTCGCCGACGAAATTAAGCGGCTCGGCGGCGAAGTCCTCACCGGCTCAACCGTCAAAAGCATTCACGTCGACGCAAAAAAAATCGTCCGCTCTGTGCGCGCCCAATCGCCCGCCGGCATGTTGACTTTCCCCGCCAACTATTTCCTGTCAAGTATGCCGCTTGCAGAACTCGCCGAAGCTCTCGACGACGGCTTGAACTTTCGACAACTGCAAATCGCGCGCGGCTTGCCCTATCGCGACTTCATAACCGTAGGGCTCCTCGTCGACAAGCTTTTGCCGCCCAACAAAACCAAAATCAAGACGCTCGGCAACATCGTGCCTGATTGCTGGATTTACATTCAAGAACCGTCCGTCAAGCTCGGTCGCCTGCAAATTTTTAACAACTGGTCGCCGTACATGGTTGCCGACCCGGAAAATTCCGTTTGGCTCGGTCTCGAATATTTTTGCAACGAAGGCGACGAACTCTGGCAAATGAGCAACGACGACTTTATAAAATTCGCGGCGGAAGAATTGGCGTCAATCGGGATTATCGACGCGGCGTCCGTTAAATTCGGCGTGCGCGTCAAAGTCCCGAAGGCTTATCCCGCTTATTTCGACACCTACGAAAATATCGGCGAACTGCGCGCCGCGCTCGACGAGATTCAAAATCTTTACTGCATCGGGCGCAACGGTCAGCACCGCTACAACAACATGGATCACAGCATGTTGACGGCGATTGCGGCGGTCTGCGCCATCGGCGGGCAATTCCCCAAGTCCGACATTTGGAAGATCAACGCGGAGCAAACTTATCACGAGGCAAAGGAACAAGGGACAAGGGATAAGGGATAAGGTCAATGAGCAATAAATTTCTGCCGGCGATTCAGGCGATTTTGTTGGCGACAATCGCGGCGGGCGGACAAATGTTCTTGACAATCGACGAAACGACGGACATCTATTTTATCATCAACTTGGGACGTTATGTTTTGGAACACGGCATTCCGCACGTCGACCCGTTCACGATTCACGAAAATTTACAGCTCGTGGCGCAACAGTGGCTAAGCGGCGTCCTGTTTTGGGAGGCTTATAAAAATTTCGGCTCGAACGGTTTGCCGGTTGTCGATTGCATATGCGCGACGGCGTTGGTGCTGATTCATTGGCGGCTGTGCCTTTTCGTCAGCGGCGGCAACAAAGCGTTGTCGTTCGTGTTGAGTTTGTTTGTCGGTTTGTTCGCGACGCCGACGATTGTCCCGCGCCCGCAAATCTTTTCGACGCCGTTGCTTTTAATCGAAGTCTTCATGCTGGAAAAATTCACGCGCACGCACGATTTCAAGTTTCTGTTGCCGATGCCCGTCATATCGGTCGCGCTTATCAATCTGCACGCGGCGGTTTGGCTTATGGCGTTGGTCTTGTGCTTGCCGTTCCTTTTCGTCAAGGACGGGCGTCACGTGAAATTTTTGCTCGCGGCAATGGCGGCGATTGTTGCCGTCGGGCTGATTAATCCTTACGGCGTCGACGCAATGACTTACGTTTTCCGCTCCTACGGCATCGATTTGATTGACACGCATATCCGCGAAATGTTCACGCCGTCGGCGCACGGGCTTTTCGGAAAGTGCTTTTACTTTTCGGCGGCGGTGCTTATCGCGTCGTTGGCGAAGTTCAAAATCCCGTGGCGATACATTTTCCTGAGCGGCGGGCTGATGTATTTGACGATTATGCACAAACGCAACGAAATTCTGTTTTACTTCGTGGCGACGTTCCCGATTGCTTACGTGTGGCGCGACTTTACACCGCCGAAATTTTTGGCGAAGAGCGGCGTGTTGTTGCCGATGTTTTTGGCGGCGGTCTTCTTCGACACGGCGGTAATTACGACGCTCTTCAAAGCCGGCTTTGAAAAACTTTCCGCACCGCTTGAAATTTTGTTGTTGGCGGCGACGCTCGTCGTGCTGTACAATTTGCTCGTCTTGAAGTTTGAAGGACAATTACTCCACAAGGCGATATTGCCGCGAAAAATTTTGTCGCTGTCCGTCGTCGCGCTCGTCGTCGGAGGAATTTACTTTACGACGCTCAATCGCAACGCTAACGAAGTCAACGGAGACTTTACCGCCGCCATGAACTTCATCCTGCGAACCGAACGCCCCGAAAATATTTCACTGTACGCGGGGCAGGGCTACGGCGGCAAGGCGGGCTTGTTCGGCGTCAAATATTACATTGATTCGCGCTCGGAAGTCTTCCTGCCCGCCAATAACGGTCAAAAAAATATTCTCGCGGAGTACTTCGATTTCGGGAGCGGTAAAATTTATTACAAAGATTTTTTCAATCGTTACAAGTTCACGCATATTTTCGTTACGAATGAGAATCCGTTTATTTTCGACGAACTGTCTGCCGACAAGGATTTTCGCGCCGTGTATGAAAGCGAACGCGTCGAAGATTACAAAGCCGTTCGTTGCAAAGTTTTTGTTCCAAAGGAGTTTCGCCAATGAAAAATTTTTTAATCGCGGCGATGATTCTTTTCGTCGTGACCGGTGTCGCGCAAGCCGCGCCCGAAAAAGTTTGGCAACCCGAAATTCGCGTCGGGCTCAAAAGCGGCGTCAAGCAAGTGACTTTGCAAGTGTCCGCGCCCTGCGTCATGATTAACGCCGCCAAGGGCAACATCGTCCAAAAAATCCCCGCCGCCAAAGATTTTGTCGTCGCCTTTGACAAGATGGAACTCAACGCGATTGAAATTCGCCCCGAAAAAATTCCCATGAAAGATTTGCGCACGACGATTGACGGCAAGGAATATTACGGCGGCGTCACCGTCAACAAGGGCAAAGACGCGCTCACCGTCATAAATCTTGCACCGCTCGAAGAATATCTGCGCGGCGTCGTGTCAAAGGAAATGTCGCCTTCGTTCCCCGCCGAGGCTCTCAAAGCTCAAGCGGTGGCTGCGCGGACGTTCGCCATGAAAAATCGCGGGCGGCACGTCAAAGACGGCTACGACCTTTGCGACTCGACGCACTGCCAAGTTTATATCGGCGTAGCGAAATACGATTCCGTCGACAGAGCGATTGACGAGACGCACGCAATGGTTTTGACGTTCAAGGACAAGCTTGCCGATACGAATTTTCACACGGACAGCGGCGGCATGACCGAGAGCGTCGGCGACGTTTGGGGCACCGCCGTATCGTATCTTATTGCCGTCAAGGAAGTCCTTCAGCCCGGCGAGCCCTGGACGGTTAAAGTGCCCGTCAAAGATTTTTCGTCGCGCTTCGGCGAAGGCTTCGGCGATTTGAAATCCGTCAATCTCAGCAAGATGACAATCGGCAAGGAGGCAAAAGACCGCACGCCTTCGGGTCGCGTCAAGTCCGCGCAGGTTGTCGGTACGAAAAAAATTTTGACGCTTGAAGGCACCGAGTTGCGGCGGAAATTTTCTTTGCCGAGCACGCTTTTCGACATGACGATTGACGGCGACGCGGTTGTTTTCACGGGCTACGGGCACGGGCACGGCGTCGGCATGAGCCAAGTCGGCGCGCGCGACTACGCCAAGGGCGGTTGGTCTTACGAAAAAATTCTTGCGCACTACTACAGCGGCACCAAGCTGAAAAAACTTTACTGACGGAGGGCTTAACGTGAAACGACTGTGCTTAACAATCGTCGCGGTGATTCTGTTGCTGTCGACGGGACGGCTTGAGGCGGGTCACTTGGACGACATTGCGGCGCGCGGCACGATACGAATCGGCACGACGGGCGACTATATACCGATGTCGTACCTGAACCCCGCGACGGGCGAATACGAAGGCATTGACGCTGAGCTTTCGCGGATTATCGCCGAGTCGTTGGGCGTGACGATTGAATACGTCCCGACGACGTGGCCGACCCTTGCCGCCGACACGCAGGCGGATAAATTTGACATTGCGCTTTGCGGTATTTCGCGGAACTTCGCGCGGGCGCGGACGATGGCAATGAGCGACGCTTACGGCGAAGGGCTCTTCGGCAAAACGATTCTCTGCCGCAAGACCGACGCCAAAAAATTCAAGAGCGTTGCCGACCTCAACAAGCCCGAAGTCCGAATCATGATTAATCCCGGCGGCACCAACGAGAAATTTGCACGCGCCAACCTGCCGAACGCGACGCTGATTGTGCACGAGGCCAACGCCGACATTCCGATTCAAATCGCCGAGGGCAAAGCCGACATCATGATAACCGAGACCGTCGAGGCAATCAGTTGGGTTAAGCGCGAGCCGCGACTTGCCGCGCCGCTTGTCGACAAACCGTTTGCGGGCACGCGTCATTCTTGCGGCGTTTTAATGGCGAAGGGCGACCAGGAGCTTTTGAACTACATCAACTTCGTCTTGGCTGAATTGCGCATGGACGGCAGATTGGAGCAGTTGGAGATTAAATATTTGGGACGGAGGCCGCATAAATAATCGAAAACCCCTCCAGAGGCCGCCCATGGACGGGCGGCCGTCGCCGCGTTCGCTACGTGATGTAGCGAGCGGCGCACCAGCCCTAAATTATTGAGCGGCGAGGGTTGGCTTTGCCTCCTTCGCCCCTGCGAGGTGCCTTTTCTCTTTGCTACTTTCTCTTTGGGCGAACAAAGAGAAAGTAGATCCTAAAACATTAAATATTTGGGACGGAGACTTAATGCTGCTAAGCGACTTTGATTACGACTTGCCCGAAGAACTAATCGCGCAACGACCGATTGAACCGCGCAACGCGTCGCGGCTCATGGTGCTTGACCCTGCGCGGCGGGCGATTGAACACGAACATTTTTACGACCTGCAGAAATTTTTGACGGCGGGCGACGCGCTGATTTTCAACGACACGCGAGTAATCCCCGCGCGACTTATCGGACGCAAGTCGACGGGCGCACGCGTGGAAGTTTTTCTGTTGCGACGTTTGGACGCGACGACGTGGCAGACTTTGGTTAAGCCGGGCAGGAAAATCACCGAGGGCGCAGAAATTTTTTTCGGCGACGAGCTGAGTTGTCAAGTCGTCGGGCGCACGGACTTCGGCGGACGCGTCGTGCAGTTCCGATTCAGCGGCGTGTTCGAGGAAATTCTTGACCGCTTGGGTGAAACGCCGTTGCCGCCCTACATTCACGAGAAACTTGACGACAGCGAACGCTATCAAACCGTTTACAATCGCGAACGAGGCTCCGCCGCCGCGCCCACTGCCGGCTTGCACTTCACGACGGAACAAATGCGCGCCCTTGAAAATTTCGGCGTCAAGCTCGGTTTCGTCACGTTGCACGTGGGACTTGGAACTTTCCGCCCCGTGCAGGTCGAGACGATTGAACAACACGAAATGCACGAAGAATTTTATTCGATACCGCAAGCGACTGCCGATTTGATTCGCGAAACGAAAAGGCGCGGCGGACGCGTTATTGCGGTCGGCACCACGTCAATCCGAACGCTGGAGGCGGCGGCCGTCGACAAAACGTCCGTGGCTGTCGGCTCAAACGCGACGAAAATTTTCATCTACCCCGGTTACGAATTCAAAATCGTCGACGCGCTGATAACCAACTTCCATCTGCCCAAGTCGACGCTGCTGATGTTGGTCAGCGCGTTCGCGGGACGGGATTTCATTTTGCAGGCGTATCGCGAGGCTGTCGCGCAACGCTACAGATTTTTTTCCTTCGGCGACGCAATGTTTATCACGCGCAGGAGTTGACGACTTATGACAGGCTGGAACTTCCCGTCGAACGGCGGCGGAGCGATTAACGGCATTGCCGATGCGGGCGTTCAAATTTTCGCGGGCAAAGAAATTCCGTCGTTGGCGCGCGAGACTTGCCAAAACTCTCTCGACGCGGCGGCTCACGAAAACACCGCCGTTAATGTCGAATTTGAACGCTATGAAATCAGCCCGAAAGACATTCCCGGCGTCCGCGAGTACGAAAAATTTTTGCGGGCTTGTCGAACTTTTTGGAAGGGCAACGTGAAGGCGGAAGCTTTCATCACTGACGCACTGCTTAAGCTGAAATATGCCGCGACGTCCGTCCTGCGAATCAGCGACTTTCACACGACGGGGCTTGCCGAGCCGTTTGACGCACGCTCCATGCGCGGTTGGAACACGCTTACCAAAATCAACGGCGGCACGACCAAATCCGACGTCAAGGCGGGCAATTTCGGCATCGGCAAGAACGCGCCCTTTGCGAATTCGTTTTTCCGCATGGTCTTCTATCGCACGCTCAATCAAAGATGGGAACGCGCCGCGCAGGCCGTTACAAAGCTTGTGTCGTTCAATCTTGACGACCAAACAATCGCGGCGGGCACGGCTACTACGGCGATACGAACGGCAGTATGCCCGTCCCGCGCATTCCCGCGCTTGAAAAAATTCATAAGCGCACGGGCAGAGGCACCGACGTTTTCATTTACGGTTTCAACGGCAAAGACAACTGGGCAGACGAACTTATTGGCGCGCTGGTTGAAAATTTTCTCGTCGCCATTCACCGCAACAACTTGCAAGTCACGGTTCAGCGGCAACACATTAATCGTGCGCAAGAACGGCATGAAACTTTTTGAACTCGATCGCTTTCCGCGCGCGCTGAACTTCACGGCGATTCTTGAACTCGAAGGGTACGACCTCAACGCCTTTTTCCGCGAAACAGAGACACCCGACCATACAAATTGGGAGCCGTCGCGTCACCCGACACGCCGCAAAGACACAACGAAATATCTCGCCGAATTGAAACGCTGGGTGCGCAACACGATTCCGACACTCGAAAAGTTGACGACGACGCCCGACGACTCGACGACGAAAATATACGAGCCGCCGCCCGGTCAGTCCGACAAAGTTTATTGCGACAAATTGCGCGTGATAAAAATCGGCAGGCGCACCTATCGGCTGATTGTCAATGTGCCGCAAACGATTGAAAGCGGGCGCATTGAAATTTCGGCTCTCGGCGAAAGCAACACGGGCGAAAGACTTTCCGTCACGCAAGCCAAATCCGTCGACTTGAAAAGCGCGGTTCCTTCGGCGAGCGGCGAAATAAACTTCACAAACCTGCGCGGCAAAGTCGACGCGAATATAATCTTTGAACTGCCGCAAGACAGACATTACGCGCTGGAGGTCGCCGTCTATGAGAATTGAACTGCGCCGCCTGTTTACTTATCCCGTGCTTGCCGAAGGGCGCGACGACTACAAGACTTGTCGATTCTTCGCGGAGGCGCAACCGTCAATTAACGCGGCGGGCAATCTTGTCTTCGCCGTCAAGCTGTCGACGGACTGCGCGGAACTCAATCGATTAATCGCACGCGGCGACGCCGAATTTCTTTTCCACGTCGAATGCCCTGCGACAATTTATCGCAAAATTTTTACTCATGCTGTAAGCGAATTCGTTTGCAAAATCCCTTTGAGAGATGTGAAGGACACAAGCTTTATTGCGCAGCTTTTATCGTCTTGCGCCGCGAAGTGAAAGCTTTTTCCTGCGCCGATTGGAACGACGAATTTGACGGGCTGACCTTCGACTTGGAGGCGGGCAACATCCTCGCCTACGACAACTTCAAGCCGCTGACGCTTGTCGAAGACCCGAACATTTTCAAGAACGTCGATTCGATTTTCAGCGTCTACAAAAAGCTTGGCAACGCGCTGCCTGACTTCGACTTGACGGAGCAAAAGATACGAATCGGCTTGAACTCAAAGGATTACAACTTGTACCGCCGATATTGCGCCAATCCGTCAATGCAACCGATTTTGAACGCGATGATAATCTTGCCCGTGCTGGTTGCCGTGTTCGACGAACTCAAGCGCGCCGCGCAGGAGCACGAATCGGACGCGTGGTTTCTGTCGCTTACGGCGGTGTACAAGCGGCGGAGTTTGAACTTCGTCGACGTGCTCAAATCGACGGACGCGCTGACATTGGCGCAAGCGGTTATGGGCTCGCCGATAACGCAGGCTTTGAAGAGTATCGCGGTCGCTTTAGACGACGCGACGGAGGATTCGTGATGGAACTTTGCTATCTCAAGGGCGACGCGCTCGCCACGCTCAAGACGGGCTTGCAGACGACTTACGAAAAATATCTGACGGAGCGCGACAACTCGTGGCTCGTCGACGTTTGCGGCGAAAATCCTTTCGTGAAGTTTCGCGACGTGCCCGACTTTGAACTTACGCCGCTCGACACAGAATTTGATGTCGGCGAGGTTGACTTCCGCAACAGCAAAATCCTTTACAGAAATCTGCACTTCCTGACGCCGCGCCAAGCTGCCGACGAAAAACTTTGGGCGGGGCTGTGTCACGACGCATTTTACGATTACGTTCGGCGGCGGTGGGAATACGACAAGCTCGACAATCTGCGCGGCATCAAAGCGGACGATACCATTGAACGAATCACGAACAGATTCTTTTTCAACGGCAACGCGCGCGAAAAAATTTTGACCAATACGCTGTCAAAATACTGGTGGGCAGGACACGTCTTCGGGCTCGACGGCTTGGAAGCCTTGGGCTTGAAAGATTTTTACAGCAAACTTTTTTCAATCGCGTCGCGCTCGTTCATGGGCAGCGAAACTCTGCGCGGCGGCTTCATAAAATTTTTGCGGCACTTCAATGAACGCGGCACGCAACTCGACAGGGACGACCACATTCGCCCGGCGATGATTGAACTGAACAAAGTCGGCGGCACGATTGTCTTGGACTGCTTGACCGAAAATGAAGTTGCGGCGATAATGATTGTGCATGTGGAAAAAATTTTTGCTGCAAGACAAGGACGGAAAATTTAAGATAACGGAGATAGGTTGAGAGCGGGCTTAATTAATGGCGGCAGTAACGTTTGAACTCATACACAAGGACGCGGCGACGGGTGCGCGGGCAGGTATCTTGCGCACGCCGCACGGGAAATTCTTGACGCCGCTTTTCATGCCGGTCGGGACGCAGGCGACGGTAAAGACGCTTTCGCCGCACGAGGTGCAAAATCTCGGCGCGGGCGTCATCTTGGCAAACACGTATCATTTATTCCTGCGACCGGGCGCGGAGCTCGTCCGGAAGGCGGGCGGCTTGCACAAGTTCATGAACTGGACGCACGGCATTTTGACGGACAGTGGCGGCTTTCAAGTGTTCAGCCTCAGCGACTTGCGCAAGATAACCGAAGACGGCGTAACCTTCCGTTCGCATATCGACGGCTCGGAAAAATTTTTGTCGCCTGAAGTTTCAATCGCGACGCAGGCCGCGTTGGGCTCCGATATTGCAATGGCGTTCGACGAGTGCATACCTTACCCCGCCGATTACGATTACGCCAAGGCTTCGACGGAACGCACGCACCGTTGGGCGGAACGCAGTCTCAAGGCGGCGTCGAATCCCAAGCAGGGCATTTTCGGCATCGTACAAGGCGGCATGTACGAAGACCTTCGCGAAGAGAGCTCCAAGGTTATCGGCGCAATGGACTTCGCGGGCTGTGCTGTCGGCGGACTCAGCGTCGGCGAACCGCGTGACGTTATGTATCGCATGTTGGAGATTTCGACGCGACACTTGCCCGAAAACAAGGCGCGCTACCTCATGGGCGTCGGCACGCCCGATCATCTGCTTGAAGGCGTCCTGCGCGGCGTCGACATGTTCGATTGCGTGTTCCCGACCCGCGTGGCGCGCAACGGCATGGCAATGGTTTCGCCGTGGACGGCGGCTCGCGGGCGGCTCGTCATGAAGAATTCGGAGTTCACGGAAGACTTTGCGCCGCTTGAGCCGAATTGCGATTGCTACACCTGCCGCAACAAATTCAGCCGCGCCTATATCCGTCACCTTGTCCGCACCGATGAAATTTTCGGCTTGCGGCTTTTGGCGTTGCACAACCTGCGCTACCTGCAACGATTCACGGCGGCAATGCGCGAGGCTATCCTTGCCGACAGGTTCGCCGAATTCCGCGAGAATTTCTTTAAAGCATACGAAGGAGGCAACGATTTACATGGATAACGAAGCGGCGGCGGTGTTCGCCAATTTCATGCCGATACTGGTCATGGTGTTGATTTTTTATTTCCTGCTGTATCGTCCGCAGAAACGGGCGCAGGAGGCGCGTACTCAAATGCTCGACAGCTTGAAGGTCGGCAACCGCGTTATAACGATGGGCGGCATTTTCGGCACGATTGTCGCAATCAAAGATGAGGTCGTCACGGTGAACATTGCCGCCAACGTCGACGTTGAAGTTTCGCGCAACGCGATTAACGGCGTCGTGGATGTCAAGAATGCCGGCGATTGACGAACGGAAAAAATCTTTGCGGCGCGAGGTTCTTGCAAGACGGGCGGCTGTTCCTCACGACGAACGCGACCGAATCAGTAACGCGCTTATAAAAAAATTCACGGCGACGGAAATTTATCGCACGGCGAAAATCGTCATGGCATACGCGTCGACGCCCGAAGAACTTCAGCTTGCCGAGTTGTTCGCGGCGTGTTTCGACGACGGGAAAATTTTGGCGATACCGCTTATCGTCGGCAAGGGCGTCATGCGAGCGGTTGAAGTGCCGAACTTTGACGCGTTGGAAGTCGGAGCCTTCGGGATTCAAACCGTCAAGCGGGAGTTACGAAAATTTGTCGACCCCGCGCAGATTGATTGCGTGATTGTGCCCGGCGCGGCGTTCGATTTGAGCGGCGGACGATTGGGCTTGGGCGGCGGCTACTACGACAGATTTTTGCCGCTTGCCGTCAACTCCGTCAAAGTCGCGCTTGCCTACGATTTTCAGCTTGTCGACGCCTTGCCGACCGAACCGCACGACGCTAAAATTAACGCGGTCATGACGACCGAAAGGAGTGTTTGCAATGAAGTTTACCAAAATTTTAATCGGCGCGCTACTTGCGTTGAGTTTGTTCACGACGCCCGCGCAGGCGCAACGTTCAACCGCACCGGATGACCCGTCGGGCTTCGTCGTGTTGGGCGAATTCATTCCCGATATAATCCAGGAGATTCGCTACTATTCGACGTACAATTTCGTCGGCGACAGGATTGACGGCTACCAACAGCCTTGCGCGCTCATGACGATTGAGGCGGCGCAGGCTTTGAAGAACGTTTCCGACTACGTGAAAAAGTTCGGCTATCGCTTGAAGGTTTACGACGCCTATCGTCCGCAATGCGCGGTTGATCACTTCGTGCGCTGGGCGAAAGACATTGACGATAAGCGCATGAAAAAATATTTCTACCCGAAAGTCGACAAATCGCGGCTGTTCGCCGAAGAATACATCATGGAAAAATCCGGGCACACGCGCGGCTCCACGATTGATTTGACGCTGTTCGACATGAAGACCGGCAAAGAAGTCGACATGGGCGGCACGTTCGACCACTTCGGCATTGAGTCGCACCCCGATTACAAAGGCAACCTCACGCGGGCGCAACTCAAGAATCGTCAATTCCTGCGCGACGCCATGTTAAAGCACGGCTTCAAGCCGCTGGATTCGGAGTGGTGGCATTTCACGCTGAAGGACGAGCCTTATCCCGACACGTATTTCACGTTCCCCGTCACCGCGCTGAAAAATTGACGCCTTAAATGTTCTGAAAGTTATATCATTTGACAAATACGCCGTCGCGCAGTATACTTCGCGGCGGTTTTTGATTGGAGCCGTCAACCGTGGCGTTGCGGCATTTGACATATTTCAAGATTTCTTCAGCGGCGTATGACATAATACGGCGCGTGCAAATTAAAATCAGTTTCAACCTTGCCCGCTCGTTCGGGCGATAAGTGTTCAACGTTTTGTGTTTTCTGAAAGGGGGTCAGCTGCTCCGAAGCAAAGAGGCGACTAAGTCAGTCGTCCTGCTTGGGGACGCGACAGGACGTTGCGTCAGGCGGCGGAATGATGAAGCGAAAAATATTCAAGGCACTTAAATCTATCGAGAAAAAATGCGTGCTCTGTCTCATGGTTATGGGTTTCACGGCGATGAATACGGGCTTTACCGAACAGGATAACGAACTGCCCGCCGAGCCCGTCGAAGTTCAAATCGAAGAGACGAGCGCAACAGAACCGACAGCGATTGCAGTTGGCGAAAACGGCAGACTCACGGTCGACGCGGACGACGAATTGACGCGCGCCTTTGCCGAAGTCGTGGAACGTTCATTGGGTCAAGACTTGACGCAAGCCGACGCGCCCTTTGACAACATCAACACGATTGAGGACTTGCCCGAAATCGCAGAGCCCGAACCCGCGAACGTCATTGAAACTTCGGAAGGCTATCTGAACTACAGCCAAGTTATGGACATGGAGGCGACCGCCTACTTGCCCACGGACGGCGACGGGGCGTGCATAACCGCAATGGGCATTCCCGCGACTTACGGCGTTGTTGCCGTTGACCCCGCCATTATCCCGCTGGGCTCCAGGGTTTACATCCCCGGCTACGGCGAGGCTTTGGCAGCGGACACCGGCGGCGCGATTTACGGCTATCGAATCGACCTTTGCATGGAAGATTATTACCAGGCAATGGACTTCGGCAGACGCAACGTTACCGTTTTCGTATTAAAATAAACGACGCTCACATAAAAAAAACTCTCTGCGGAAATTTCTGCAGGGAGTTTTTGTTTGCAAGCATCGTCACTTGAAAAGATTTTTGTTCTTGCTGATAAGTTCGCCCATCAGCATTTTGCCGCGAATGTCGGGATGAATGCCGTCAATCGCAAAGCCCGCGTCCATTGTGCCTTGCGCGTCGTAGAAATACGGCTCCAAGTCGATGACGAATTCTTGACGCTTGATGTACGCGTTGATTTGCTGAAGCTTTTCGTACCAGCCGGGGTCGGTCGCCGTGTGGAAGGCGTTCAACAAATTGGCGGGATTAATCGGCATGAGCGTCAAGAAAATCGGGCGGATGTCGTTTTGCACGCAAAGCTTGTTTATGCCTTCAAGGTCGGCGATAACGTCTTCGGCTGAAATGCCGGCGTCGCGCAGACAGTTCGCGCCCGTCGAGATAATCAAGTTGCGCGGCTTGAGCGGCAGGACGTCTTGATTGAATCGTTCAAGCGTCGTGTGAGCCGTGTCGCCGCTGCGGCTGATGTTGACAACGGGAAAGTCAATGTAAGTCTCGTAGCTGTATTGCAACGCGCGCGGAGAGTAGCTGACTGCGCCGCCGCCGTGCGAAATGCTGTCGCCAAAAACCGCCACGTCCACGCCGCCCGTGTAGTCTTCGACGATAAATTTTTCGCTGTTCGACCACGTGCCGATTGGCTGATTGTTTTCGTCCAAAGCACGCACGCGCCAATAATACGCGCCGGCATAGGGTCGCCCGTATTCGTCGTAACAACTGGACACGTCGTTTGAAATCATGCGCCAAACGCTGTCGGGGCTCGGCTCGGTGTCGTTCTCCACGGCGGGCGGGTGAATCAGCATTTCCACTTCGTACTTCGCCGCGTCGTGAATCGGTATCCAATCGAACACGTGATAAATCGGTTGCGGCAGGTAATCAATGAAGTCAAAGTTGTTAATCAGCGGACAGTTCGGCACGGGCTTCGACGCGTCGACGACGATTCGTTCAGCCTTGCTGAATTCGCCAATCGGCTCGTGGTGCAAGCCCAAAGCCCTTGCCCGCCAATAAATCGCGGGAGAATTCGCGAACGGACGCAGGTCGGCTTGATAACCGTTGGTGTAAATTTTGCGCGTGCTGTCGAGATGATGTCGCGTCGAAAGTGCAATGCCGCCTTCGACTTCGGGCGGCGCGTCCAAAATTTCCAGCTCGTAACAAACGGCACCGGGTACGGTGTGCCAAATCAGGAACGGCATCAAACTTGCTGGATTGTCGGCGTCGTAGTGATAAATGCTTACCGGACGCGGCGGCGTCGGGAAATTCGGGTTGGCGTAAATTTTCGGGCTGCGATAAATTTCGCCGAACAGTCCGCGCGCCGTCACGAAATAAAACGTCGGAATGGGCGCACGCGGCACGGTGTAGCTTGCAAGGCGCGATTCGTCCTCCTTGAGTATGTGGAAGGGCGGCGAGCCTTCGACGAGCCCGGTGCTGCGGCTGACCGTCGCGATTTCGTAGACGCAAGGGTACGGCAACGGTCGCCACGTCATTAAGGTATCGTCGCCGTCTTGCACGAAGTTCACTTCCAACAGTCGCCCGTTGAGTTGCAACACGTCGGTCTTCTCCGCCATGTACAGGCTGAATATCGCGAAGAAACTCATCAGCGCGGCGATTATTGCGAACGTCAAAAAATTTTTCATAAGTTAAGGTGTCCTCTCAGCAAATCAATGTAAGCCGTCAACGTGTCCGCGTCTCCGAATCTTGCGAACAGACACGCGGCGATAATCAGCGCGGCGAAGAAATATTCGCGCCACGAGCCGACCTTGAACAGCTTGAGCCCGTATTTTTTGTGCGGCAGGAAAATCGGCACCTTGCCGCACAGTCCGTCTTCGACGACATGCAACAACGCCCCGACCATTGCGTAAGTCAGCAAGTTCAGCGCGAAGGCAAGCGTCGGTTCGGGATAATAACCCTTGGCGACCTGCGCGGCGATTATCAGCGCGATGTAAATCGGCGGGTAGTGCGACCACGTGCGGTGTTTCTTGCGCCACTTCCAATAGGCTGAACTTTCTTTGGGCGGCGAACCTTCGACTCTGTCGGGCAAGACCGCGCCGACTATCGCGGACGCCGTGAACAGCGCGTTGTCCGTCGCCGTGCACACGATAAAGCCCGTCACTATTTGATGATTAATCCATTTCACGAAATTTGTCCTCGTCTTGAGCGGTCGCCGTTCCTTGCCAAAAAATTTTCGCTGTGATAGATTGGCGGAAAATTTTTGGGAGGCGACAACGCATGAAAAAATTTTTGTCAACGCTGGCGATCTGTTTGATGTTAAGCGGTGTCGCGAATGCCGAAGATAAGCCGCTTGACGACGCCAACGAAATTCAGCTTGAATATCTTTCGGGCGAACCGTCGCATTGGCGCAACGTCAACAACTACAACATCCACTACTTTGAGAAAGTCACCGATAACGGCGTCATGAGCTATTGGCGCGGGCTGACGTTTACGCGGGCTGTCGGCTACATCAAATCGAAAAAATACGACGACGTCCGCCACGACAGCAACGGCGTCGGCTTGGGCGCGGCGTTCATGTTTCGTTGGGATAAACGGCTTTCGGGCAAGCTGCACGGCTCGTTGGACTTGACGGGCTCGCTTATGCTGTACAATCGCGCGCACCCCTACGACGGACGCGCTTACGGTTTCCTGTGGCGACTCGGCCCCAGGTTGACGTGGCAATTTTGCGACACGGATTCGGTCAGCCTCAGCTACTCGTTCAGTCACTTTTCCAACGGCTTGCGTCGTCACAATCCGGGCTACAACACAATGGGGCTTTCAATCGGCTACGCGCACAGCTGGTAATTTGAGGCGCGCATGGACGCGCGCCCGCCCGCGTACTGAGCGTGATGCGAAGTCCGCGGGCAATACCCGGCTGACTTAGGCGCGAACGTTGGAACCATCATCGGCAGCCGCCCCTGCGAGGCGAGTTTCTTTGCTACTTTCTTTGCTCGGTCAAAGAAAGTAGATCAAAATAATTCTTTGAAGACTTTCTTGCGCGGGAAGAAAGTTCGTCACAGCCCGAAAAGCGCGTCGGCAAATTCTTTTGCGTTGAACGGGCGCAAATCGTCAAGCCGTTCGCCAACGCCCACCCACTTGACGGGAATGTTGAGCTGTTCTTTTATGCCGATAATCATGCCACCCTTTGCCGTGCCGTCGAGTTTCGTAAGAACAATGCCCGTAATGCCCGCCGTCTGCGAAAACAATTCCGCTTGCCGCAAAGCATTCTGCCCCGTCGTGGCGTCGAGGACAAGCAGGACTTCATGCGGCGCGCCGTATATGCCCTTGCCGAGGATGCGATTAATTTTTTTCAGCTCTTCCATGAGGTTGTACTTGTTTTGCAAACGTCCCGCCGTGTCGACAAGCAGCACGTCAATATTTTGCGCAAGTGCCGAGCGTGCGGCGTCGAGTGCAACGCTTGACGGGTTGGAGCCTTCGGAGTGCTTGATAAACGCCGCACCCGTCCGTTGCGCCCAAATCTCAAGCTGATCAATCGCGCCGGCACGGAAGGTGTCCGCCGCCGCCATCATGACGCGTTTGCCCTGCGCGGCGTAATACGCGCCGAGCTTGCCGATAGTCGTGGTCTTGCCCGCGCCGTTGACGCCAATCATCAAAATCACGCGCGGCGGGATAACGTAATCGTCTTCGCCTTCCTCTTCGGTGAGTATGTCGCGGATTTGATTCGACAAAAAATTTTTCACGTCGGCGGGCGAAGTTATTTCGGCTTTGCGTACGCCTTTGCGTAAGCCCGTGATAAGTTTTTCGGTCGTCGCCATGCCGACATCAGAAGTTATCAAAGTTTCCTCCAGCTCGTCGATAAGGTCGTCGTCAATTTTCGCGGAGCCGTGAAGAATATCGTCAATCTTGTCAATAAATTTTTCGCGGGTTTTGCTCAAGCCTGCTTTGAGTCTGTCAAAGAATCCCATGTTAAGACCTCCTTGCGAATTATTTTAGCAGATTGTGATTTTCCTGCAACATGAAACTTTGGTGGCGTTTCGGTTGCTTTGACGGGCGATACGCGATAAAATTGCCGAAAAAATTTTTAGCGGAGGGAATTTACATGGCAAGATTGTTCGGGACGGACGGCGTGCGCGGAGAGGCAAATACCGCATTGCCGCCGGAATTGGCATATCGATTGGGACGGGCGGCGACGATTTATTTCGGTCAACATGCAAAGGGCGTGCCGCAAATTTTAATCGGACGCGACACGCGAATCAGCGGCGAGATGTTGGAATCGGCTTTGATTGCGGGCATTTGCTCGGCGGGCGGCAAGGCAATCCCCGCAGGCGTCGTGCCCACACCGGCCGTCGCTTACTTGGCGAAAAAACTTCACGCGGCGGCAGGCATCGTCATCAGCGCGTCGCACAATCCCTTTCACGACAACGGCATAAAATTTTTCGGCGGCGACGGCTACAAGCTCCCCGATAAGGTCGAAGACGAAATCGAACAAATCGTCCGCGACATCGAGGCGGGCAAACACTTCGAGCGTCCCACGGGCGAAGGCGTCGGTCATATCGAACGCCGCCAAAACCTTTTGGAAGATTATATCGGCTTCGTCATGAGCACGACGACTGAACGCTTCGACGGCATGAAAATCGTCCTGGACTGCGCGAACGGCGCGGCTTATAAGGCTATGCCGCGTGTATTGGAACGGCTCGGCGCGGATTTGATTTTAATCGGCGACAAGCCCGACGGTCTCAACATCAACGACTATTGCGGCTCCACGCACATGGAAAGCTTGCGGCTTGCGGTTCTGCGGAATCACGCGGCGATTGGCATTGCGCACGACGGCGACGCCGACCGCTGCCTTTGCATTGACGAACGCGGCGACGTTATCGACGGCGATCACATCATGATTATCTGCGCGAAGTTGATGCTTAAAGTCGACGCCTTGCCCGACAAAACCATTGTGACGACCGTCATGAGCAATATCGGCTTCCGTCAGGCGTTGGAGGAATTGGGCTTGCGTTGCGAAGTCACGGCTGTGGGCGACCGCTACGTACTTGAAAACATGCGCGCGAACAATCACAGACTCGGCGGCGAACAGAGCGGGCACATCATCTTCAGTGACTATTCGACGACGGGCGACGGCTTGATAACCGCGTTGCAAGTCTTGACTGCCATGAAAAAATTCAAGGCTTCGGCAAGCGAACTCAACGGGCTCATGACGACTTACCCGCAAGTCTTGCTTAACGTGCGCGTGCGCGACAAAGAGGCTTGCAAACGTTCGGAGGCAGTCAAGTTGGCGATAGCGGAGGGTGAGGCTGAACTCGGCACGACGGGCAGAATTTTGGTCAGACCTTCGGGCACGGAGCCTTTGATTCGCGTTATGGCGGAAGGTCCTGACAAAAATCAGCTCAACCGCATTTGCAACAAAATCGCGGCGGAGGTCGAAAAGTGCGATGCGTAACGCGATACTGCTTGTGAGTTTCGGCTCGGCGGACGACGCGATTCGCGCCAAAACTTTCGACAGGCTTGCGGCGGAAATTTCGGCGACGTTCCCCGCGTTCGAGGTGCGGCAAGCCTTCACGTCCAATTTCATGATTCGCAAGCTGGCACGGCGCGGCATTGCAATCGACACGCTGCCGCAAGCGATTGACAAGTTGCGCGGCGACGGTTACGAAAAAATTTTCCTCCTGCCGACGCATTTGACGCCCGGCGAAGAATTCGACAACAAAATAAAAATCTGCGCAAGTGACGACGTTGAAGTTATCCCGCCGCTGATGACCGAACCGCTTGACGAAAAAATCTTGGCGACGATTCTTGACTGCTTTAAGCGCGACGACGACGAAGATTTGATTTTAATCGGGCACGGCTCGCCGCACAGACACAATCCCGTTTACGAAAGCCTGCAAAGGCTCGCGGGCGACGACGTGCACATCGGCGTTATCGAATCAAGCGACACGCCCAACTTTGCCGACGTACTCAAGCGACTGCAAGACCGCCGCGCAGATAAAATCGTCTTGGCTCCGTTGCTGTTCAACGGCGGCGTGCACGTGGCGGAAGACATTGCGGGCGACGGCGATTCGTGGCTCACGCGTCTTGCCGCGCAGGGTTTCAGCGTTCGCGTGATTCGCGACGGGCTCGGTTCGTTTGAAAGTTTCCGCGCGCTTTATATCGACAAACTAAGCAACAACAAAAAAATTCTTGGGAGTGTGATTTAAATGCAATGTCGGCGGTGCGGCAAGGAGCTCGGCAACTCGATGCGGTGCAATTTTTGCGGCTACGAAAACACGGAAGGCAACGTCCGCGAAATGACGCGCACGGAGAAAACTTTTTTTGACGGCGTGACGATTGACGCGGACTCGACCGACTCGACGGGCAGGCGCGCTGACGAAGAAACTTTCCGCAGTCAACGGCGCAGTTACGATTACGGCACGCGCGGCACTTACGTCAACTTCACTGGCACGAGTCTTTTCGGACGGGCTGTCGGCTCGTTCGTGCGCGCCCTGCTAAACGGCAACCGTCTTGCGCAAATCGCCGCCGTGTTAATCGGGCTTGCGTTCGCCGCGCTGATGTTTTTCGTCGCGTTGCCGATTATGTTCGTCATGTTGGCGGTCGGGCTTGCGTTGCTTGCCTTGGCGAAGATTTCACGGTGACACGCATGGAAAAATTTTTTATCAACGGGGCGACGCTTGAAGTTGAACTTGCCGATAATTTTTTCGGACGCCTGCGTGGGCTGATGTTTCGTCGTCGTCTGCCCGAAGGACGCGGGTTGTTGCTTGCGCCGTGCAACAGCGTGCATATGTTGTTCATGCGCTTCGCCATCGACGTGATTTATCTGGACGAAAACTTTCGCATAAAAAAAATCGTGCGCGACCTGACGCCGTGGCTGGGCATGAGCGTTTGCTTCGGAGCTTGGGGCGCACTGGAACTGCCCTGCGGCTCGGCGAAACGTCTCAAGCTTGCCGTCGGTCAACGATTCACACGAAACGTAAACTTGTAAAGCAAAATCCCCCCGCGTTGTGCGAGGGGATTTTATTTTAGGAAAAAAGTTTTTCTGCATTGGTGCCGAAGGCCGGACTCGAACCGGCACGTAGTTGCCTACGGCAGATTTTGA